>CAMUYA010000009.1 GCA_947164865.1 uncultured Lachnospiraceae bacterium | reverse complement strand
AGCGCGGCGCCTAATTCGATCAAACTACAATCTCATATCGCCCATACCTGTTACTCAGGCCATCAAATAATAATTACATAGATTAATGATTGCTATTGATTCAATTCGGTAGCAGCGAGTTCGTGCAAATGCTATGCTGAGAGCAATGTGTCCGAGGCCGGCACTTGCTGAGAGCGAGCAATAGCGATGCTCGAAGCTAGTACCGCTGCTTCGAGGACCCATAGCCGAGAGGCGGTGCGCGAAGCATACATTTGTGCGGACTCGCGTAACTAAGTTAGTAAGTTAAACTGCAAGATAATACTTCATTTTGCGCGGATTATATGATAAAATAACTCTGTGTGCGCATTGAGCGCTCAACTGATCTGACCACAAAAAACTAACATGGATAAGGGGCAAAAAATGGCGGGCTGGATTGTAGTAGTAGACGATGATGTGATCAATATAAAAACAGCAGGAAATATCCTCAGCAACAACAATATGCGCGTTACCGGAATAAGATCCGGCGCGGCACTTCTTGACTTCATAAAGGACAACGATCCCGATCTGATACTTCTCGATATCATGATGCCCGACATGGATGGATACGAGACATTCAAAAGGCTCAGAGCACTTGAGAAAGAGCTTGGCAGATACGAAACCCCTGTTGTGTTCCTTACAGCCGACAGCGATATAGAGAGTGAGATAAAGAGCCTGGATGTCGGTGCGTCCGACTTCATCAGAAAGCCCTTCATCCCCGAGGCCTTTGTTAAGCGTATAGAGAATATCCTAAGCAATTCAGAGAGGATTAAGGATTTAAATGCCGAAGCCAAAGCAGACAGCCTCACCCGTCTAATGAACAGGGCTACAGTTGATAAGATGATCGAAAATGCCATGAGATCAAGGACAGGAACCCTCATGATGATCGACCTTGACAGCTTTAAGCTCATAAATGATATTTACGGCCATGACGGAGGAGATAAGATCCTCGTTGCATTCTCAAGCATACTCAAGAGTAACATGCGCTCCGACGATATAGTGGGACGAGCGGGCGGCGATGAATTCCTTGCATTTATCACAGGCCATAATGAAAAATCCATATCGGGACTTACTGAGAGATTTAATGCAGGAATCCTTCAAAAGGCAAAAGAGTTTTTCGGTGACGATATGAAGGTTCCTCTCGGCGTATCAGTGGGTGCGGTTTACTCCCAGGCAGGAGACGAACTTTCGGAACTATACAAGATGGCTGATGAGGCCCTCTACGATGTTAAGCTTAACGGAAAGCACGGCTACCGTATTTATTCCGATATGCAGAAGAATGAGAAGGATGGCCCTGATGATATCGAGGATATCAGCCGCGTGCTCGAGGAGAGAAATGCCGGGAATTATGCACTCTGGCTCGGTCAGGATGCTTTCAGCAATATTTACAGATTCATCATCAGATATATACAGAGCTATCACAGCGTGGCCTACAGGCTGCTGTTTACTGTGGTCAGTGCTGCGGATGAATCCAAACCGGCGGATCCCGATTCCGTTTCCGCATTCGGCGAGGTGCTTAATAAATCCCTCAGAAAGAGCGATATTATGATGCAGAGCGGAAGAAATCAGTTCTTCCTCCTGCTTCCGGAATTATCCGACAAATACATAGATGATGTTACAGAAAGGATAATCAGTACATGGGAGCGAAGCAGCGGTTCACAGGGCATAAAGGTGCTCCACGAAGCTGCAGTCATAAGCTACGAAGACATGACAGGCGACGACTCATGGAGAAGAGACAATGACTGATATTAAGACTAAAAAAGACAATAGGTTTCTTCAGGATGAGCTGAGGGCACTGTCATCTATCGCCATGCTGTCTATGCTGCTTTTTTTCTCGGTTATTCTGACCTTGCTGAACAGGATGCTTGAGTGGGAGGTCTGGATGATCCCGTTCATCATTTTCGGCGTTGTGCTCAGCCTTGTCTTGCACCTCACCAAAAAGCTTCCGGAGAGAGCAAGAATATATATTTTTGGCTTTTTCCTTTCCTTTGATGCTTTCTATTACACAGTAAAGATCGACACTGTTTATGACAGCTCGGCTCTTAATGTGATTCTTTTGTTTTTATTTGCCGTTACCGGCGAACTGATACTTGTGACGGCGGCATTTGCATCCGAAGCGGTGTCAATAGGGATGCATTTCATCATCGTAGCCTCGGAAGACGGGCTCAAGCTTCATAAATCAAACATTACAAGAACGATCCTTCAGTTTGTGATCATATTCCTTGCCTTTATTCTGGTCATACGTATCATGAATGCGATAAAGACGGCCCGCAAAAAATACGAGGATCGTCTTTTACAGCTGCAGGAAGAGAATAACAGTGCCAACAAGTTTCTTGCAAATGTATCCCACGAAATAAGGACACCCATAAATGCTGTTATAGGTCTGTCGACTGTTATTCAGAATGATGTGCTTTCGCCGGAAGCCAGAAAGAATCTTGAAGCCATATCGGAGGCCGGCCACAGAGTTGCCAGTCAGATAGGAGATATCCTCGACTATACAGAGATCGATATGAAAAAGCTCTCGGTCAGTAACGAAGTGTATCAGATCGATTCCATAATGAGTGATATGCTGGCTCAGATCAGATTCTACGAGGATCATGGTCTGGAGCTGATCATTGATGTGGAGCCTAACGTCCCTGCGGAGCTTATAGGAGATGGGAACAAGATCAAAAAGATCATTACCCATCTGATCGACAACGGCTTCAAATTCACCAAAGAAGGCGGCGTCTGCCTTCGCATTTATTCAATTCCCAAGAGCTACGGAATAAACCTGGTAATAGAAGTTACGGATACCGGAATCGGAATGACAGAAGAGGAGATAGACAAGATCTCAGACAGATTCTACCAGTCGGAAACCGCAAGTTCCACTGCTGTGGGAGGTCTTGGCCTCGGCATTCCCATTGTAAACGGATTCACCTCTGCAATGGGTGGATTCCTTTCTATCGAGAGCGAACCCGGAAAGGGGACTACCGTGCGTGCCAGCATACCGCAGAAGGTCGAAGATCCTGCTCCCTGCTATTCGGTTGTTGAGAATGAAGAGTGCCTGATCGCAGGATTCCTTGGCTTTATGAACATGGGAGATCCCAGAGTAAGAGAGTTCTACATCAGAATGATCGCTCACATAGTTACGGGGCTTGGTGTTACCTTCCAGAGAGTACAGTCGATCGAAGAACTCCAGAAGATCATCGGCGCCTATAAGATCACGCACCTGTTTGTCGGCCCCGGAGAATACAATGAGTACAAAGAATATATTGATTCGCTTGCTTCTGACGTCAAGGTGGCGGTGATCGCGGATAAGGGATCCAATCTGAGAGCGGAATACGGGATCACCGTTATACCCAAGCCGTTCTACGGAATACAGATCGCCAATTTCCTCAGCAACTTCCGGTTAGAGAGCGAAGTACACGCCGGTGACAGGATGGTTTGCCCTGGTCTGCGTGCACTTGTAGTAGATGATGAGCCCATGAACCTCCTTGTGGCCAGAGGAATATTCGAAAGCTACAAGATGAAGGTGGTGACCGTTACAAGCGGTCAGGAGGCTATAGATATCTGCCAGAAGAAGGACTGCGATATCGTGTTCATGGATCATATGATGCCGGGAATGGATGGCGTCGAAGCTATGAAACGTATCAGATCCGTCTCGCAGAAAAAAGGCAAAGACCTCTGCATTGTAGCCCTTACCGCAAACGCTATAAGCTCTGCCAAGGAAATGTTCCTTTCGGAAGGTTTTGACGGGTTTGTGCCCAAGCCGATAGAGATAATGGAGCTCGAAAGAGTGCTCCGTCACGTGCTTCCCAAGTCGTTTATCAAATATGAACCGATAGAAAAAGAAAGTGCCAAAACCAAGGCAAAGGAAGAGCCGGTCAAGCTTGGAAACATATCACCGATCTTCCCGCTTCCGGTGCATGCCGAAAGAGACGAAAAGGAAAATGAATTCAAAAGCCTTGCGGGATGTGGGATAAACGTAAAGGAAGGGATCAAGAATTCCGGAGACAATATCGCGTTTTACAAGCAGATACTTTCCGAATATGCAAATGGGATAGTCGATAAAATACCTCTTCTGGATAAGTATTACAGAAAAGGTATGTGGAATGATTACGCCATAAAAGCCCATGCCGTAAAAAGCACTTCAAAACTGATAGGAGCGGATAATCTTTCCGATATGGCAGCGATCCTTGAAGGGGCTGCAAAGGATAAGAACGAAAAAGCGATCCGAGAGCTTCATGAAGCTTTTATCAAGAGATACAGAGATACCCTTGAAACCGTAAAGACATGTGTATTTGAAACGGGTGAAAGAACCGACCAGGAAATATTCGAATTCAAACCCGGGGGTAAAGGATGAAAAAAGGAGAAGAGAATATATTACATAACGATCGCAAGATCTTTCTGATCCTGTCATGCATGATCATTCCCACTATGCTGTTTTACGCGTTTATCGGGCGGGTTATAAATATGGCGGATAAAAACCCAAAAGAAGCTTTTGCCGGTCCGTTTGTTCCGCTGATAATAATGACGCTTGTTTGCGGCGCCGTAACCGTTCTGGGCATGGTGACAAGGAAGATACAGCTTTTTGCCGCCATCAACTCGGGCATGATGATAATACTTATTCTGCCCTTTACGGTCAATGCCTTCGATGATTCGAGCTATCGTACATTTATTTGGTATGTCACCGTGGCATTATATATCGTGCTGCTTCTCTACGGCGTAAGAAAATATATTATGCTCGGCCTGCTGGCTCTGTCGGGGGCAGGCGTATATATTTATGGCGCATGGTGGATCTATCAGGAGAATCCCTTCGGAGTCAGGGAAGTGGTGGGATATATAGTTTCCTATCTTGTCCTGGCTTTTGTGTGCGCCCTTATCTGCATTATGGTGAGCATAGAGATGCGCTCGCTCAAGAAAGCCGCAGAGAGCACCGCAGACCAGAAGAAGGAGATCGAAACTCTGAACAAGGCCCAGAACAGGTTCTTTTCCAGCATGAGCCATGAGATCCGTACGCCTATCAATACCATCATCGGATTAAATGAGATGATCCTTCGCGAGGACATATCCGATGAAGTGGCGGAGGATGCCAGAAACATCCAGTCCGCGTCAAAAATGCTCCTTTCGCTCATCAACGATATCCTCGATATGTCCAAGATCGAATCCGGACAGATGACTTTCCTTAATGCTCCGTACAAGACAGGAGACATGCTTTCGGATATCGTGGGAATGATCTGGATCAGGGCGAAGGAAAAGGACCTGCGGTTCCATGTGGATATAGATCCCCATGTACCGGGCGAACTCATCGGCGATGAGATGCGCATTAAGCAGATCCTGATAAATGTGCTCAACAATGCGGTAAAGTATACCGCGGAAGGATCTGTCACTCTTTCCATAAGCTTTCACAAAACGGAAGAGAATAAATGCGTGATGACATATACTGTCACGGATACCGGTATAGGTATCAGGAAAGAGAGTATCCCTTATCTGTTCACCGCATTTAAGAGAGTTGACGAGGAGAATAACAAATATATCGAAGGTACAGGCCTTGGTCTGTCCATTGTAAAACAGCTTGTGGATGCAATGGGCGGCAGCATAAATGTCAACAGTATCTACACCAAGGGATCCACATTTATGATCGAGATCCCTCAGGAGATGGTTGCGGGATCCGAGGTGGGCGAGCTTAACCTTGAAAAGAGAGGGGATGCTGCCTTCAGAAAAGAATATAAACAGAAGCTTACCGCCGCCGATGCAAAGGTGCTCATAGTGGATGACGATTCCGCCAACCTTCTGGTTGAAACCAAGCTGCTCAGAGATACGCTTGTCAAGACCGACACGGCAAAGAGCGGAGCAGAAGCTCTTGAAAAGACTCTCAACAATGAATACGATCTTATCTTCATGGATCACATGATGCCAGAAATGGACGGTATAGAATGTCTCCACAGGATAAGGGAGCAGGAGGGCGGCCTTAACAGGCAGACCAAGATCGCAGTGCTTACCGCAAATGCCGGAAGCAAGGAAAGGGAGCTCTACGCAAGAGAAGGCTTTGATGCATATATCGTTAAACCTGTAAGCGGAGAGCAGCTGGAAGATACTCTCATAAAGCTTCTTCCAAGGGATCTTATCAAGATCGAAGGTACGGAATTTGCGTCGGAGCAGAGCTCTGTATTCGAGGATATCGAGCTTAAGAGAAGAAAGCCTCTCATCATCACTTCCGAGACGGTGTGTGACCTCCCGAGGCAGATGCTTGCAGAGCTGGGGATCCCTGTTATTGCATACCATGTAGAGACTGCCGAGGGTGATTTCTTTGACGGAAATGAAGCGGAAGGAAGAGGAATAGCCTCATATCTGCAGGAGAGCGGCAAAGCAGCGGCTTCACAGCATCCTTCGGTTGAAGAGTACGAGAGCTTCTTTGCCCGGGAGCTTCTTCATGCGAATAATATCATCCATATATCCATGAGCCGCAAGGTGGGAAAGGGGTTTTACAATGCTGCCAAGGCAGCCGAGAGCTTTGATAACGTACGTGTGATCGACAGCTGCCACCTTTCAAGCGGAATGGGACTCTTTGTGCTTGAGGCGGTAAGGCTCGCAAAAGAGAGTATTACTCCGGATGAGCTTATAACAAAGCTTAAGGGCTATGATAAGATGATCCACACAAGCTTTATTGTGGAAGATACCGAATATATGGCAAGGGGAGGAAGAATAAGCAGATTCACCAACACCATTGCCAAGTCGTTTTACTTCCATCCCGAGCTGCTTATACGTAACGGAAAGCTGGTGATCGGTTCACTCTTTGTGGGTGATGCCATGAGTGTCTGGAGTTCCTATGTAAGGACCGGACTGTTCAATCCCTCGCGTATAGACGACCGTCTGTTGTTTGTCACATACTCCGGGCTTACTTCCACGGATATAAAAGAAATAGACAGGCTTATAAGAAAACGTGTCAATTTTAAGAGAATAATCTACCAGAAGGCATCATCGGCAATATCCGCCAACTGCGGGCCTGGCACCTTCGGACTGCTTTATCTCTATAAACACTGATGCGGATGATAAATATATGCCTGATAAAGAGGTGTTATGATAATGACAGGTAAATTACTGTATGGTTTTATGGCGTTGGCAGAAGCGGAGCCGCCTGCCGATCTGAATTCCGCCATTGCGAATTTCGGACCGATGGAATTTCTAATGACGGGCGGAGGGCTCCTTATCCTCACAGCGATGTTTGTGCTGCCGCTCTTTCTGGCGGCGATTCCGGCAAACATTGCAAAGAAGAAGGGAAGAAACTTTGCGGGATATTATGTTTTCGGCTATTTTGCCCTGATCCCTGCGATAATAGTAACCCTTGTTCAAAAGCCTGTACCGCAGGAAGAGATAAAGAAAAAAAGCATGAGCGATATTGCACGCGGAAAGTAAACTGGCACAAGCCCGCAAACAGTAAAAACACTTGCCACTTTTATGCATTTTTAGTATAATAAAGGTGGCCCTAAGGTCAGTCTTCGGATTTTTGAACCTACATTTACCTTTAACGGGATTCCTACATTGCCTGGTCGGATGTCAGGCCCCCTCTTATGAGCCAGGGGAAGGCAGATGTCAGTGCTGCGGTCACCCACCTAGCTATAGCTAGGCGTCAAAAGGCGAAGACATTCCAAAGGGCTATTGTTGTGTCTTTAAAAGAATGATAGTAAGGCATGAGAGTTCTCAAAAAGCTTTATAAAATATATGAACACTTTGTGAGGAGTGTAAAAAGGCTTAATATAGATGCTTATGCGGCATGCACATCCTTTTTCCTGCTCCTTTCGTTTACGCCGCTTCTGATCCTGCTTTGCTCGATTCTTCCGTTCACAAGGATAACGGAGCAGGATGTTATTTTTTTCTTTCAGGGATTTTCGCCGGAAATGTTCTGGCAGCTGGAAGAGAGGCTTATTGACGGTGTATACTCCGGCGGATACGCAGTGCTCACCATATCGGCTATAATCACGCTGTGGACTGCGGCAAGAGGCGTTTCATCCATGGTGCAGGGTCTCAATGCGGTAAACGGAGTGGAAGAGAAGCGAAACTTCTTTTTAAGGCGGGCTGTGTGCTGTCTTTATACGCTTATCCTGCTTGCAGCTTTATATATCAGCCTGCTTCTGATGGTTTTCGGAAAGACCATAGCGCGCCAGATCACGAAAGTCTGGCCCAAATTTACGGAGCTTCAGGGAGTGCTGGTAAAGCCCAGGCACCTATATATATTCCTGATTCTGACGCTGTTTTTTGCACTGTTGTATTCGTTTCTTCCGAACAAGCGCCAGAAATTCAGGGAACAGCTTCCCGGAGCGGTATTTTCATCAGCATGCTGGATACTATTCTCATGGGTGTTCTCGCTTTTTATAAATAAGTACAACCCATACAGCATGTACGGCAATCTCGCGATAGTTGTGGTTGCCATGGTGTGGATATATTTCTGCCTCCTGTTTTTTATGTACGGTGCTTATCTTAACAGATATTTCAAGCCGGTAAATATCGTGCTTGTGTATCCCAAGAAGCGGCGGAATATGATCTACAACGAGATGTACGGATCGGTTGAGTCCGAGAATACGGATGATGATCTCATTCCCTTCGGTGAATCGGTCAGAAAGCCGATAGGGCATGAAAATGATGATAACGAAGACAATGAAAAAGGAGATATGAAAAAATGAAGGATTTATCAGAGCTTCAAAGTCAGATCGAAAGCTTAAAAGCAGAGATCCGTGAGCATGCGGAAAAAGCTGCCAATTCAAAAGGACTCTATGAGCTTAAGAAAAGCTTTCTTGACTCCAAGCAGGGAAAACTTTCCGCTCTTATGAAAGAGATGGCGCAGGTTCCCGCAGAGCAGAAGGCCAACTTCGGAAAAGCAGTCAATGAGGCAAAACAGTGGGCTCTCGGCTTTTTTGAGGATATCGATTCCAAGCTGAAGGAAAAAGAAATGAAGCTCCGCTATGAGAGCGAGAAGATCGATATATCCATGCCTGCCAAGATGCAGAAAAAGGGTAATCTTCATCCTATCACAACGGTAAGAAATCAGCTTATAGATATCTTTGCCGGAATGGGCTTTTCCGTTTATGAGGGTTCCGAGATAGAGAACGATTATTACAATTTCACCGCTCTTAACACTCCTCAGGATCATCCCGCAAGAGATATGCAGGATACATTTTATCTCTCTCCCGAGTTCTTGCTCCGCACTCAGACATCTTCCGGACAGATCCACGTAATGGAGAACACCAAGCCTCCCATCAAGATCCTGAGCCCCGGAAAGGTGTTCCGCTCGGATGATGACGCCACACACTCACCCATGTTCACTCAGATGGAAGGGCTTGTGGTTGACGAGGGTATCACCTTGAGCGATCTCAAGGGAAGCCTTGATACATTTGTTAAAAAAGTATTCGGTGATGAGACAACAACACGTCTTCGCCCTTCATATTTCCCATTCACCGAGCCTTCCGTAGAGGTTGATGTGAGCTGCTTCGAATGCGGCGGAAAAGGCTGCAGGCTCTGCAAGGGAACAGGCTGGATCGAGATCCTTGGTGCCGGCGTTGTAAATAAAAAGGTGCTGGAAAACTGTGGCATCGATTCATCGAAGTATTCGGGATTTGCATTCGGTCTGGGCATCGAAAGAATCGCAATGCTCAAGTACGGGATCAACAATATCAAGATGCTTTTTGAATCGGATCTGCGCGTTCTTGATCAGATCGATGACTAAGCACAAAATCAATATGTCATTGGATATATTGGTTTTATAAAGCCCAATATAAAGTTTTGGAGGTAATGATAGGATGTTAGTTCCACTTAGCTGGTTAAAGGATTATGTAGATATAAACGTTTCACCCGATGTCCTCGAGGAAAAGCTTTTTTCCTGCGGTTTCGAGGTTGAGGAAAAATATCAGGTCGGCAAGGATATAAGCGGAGTAGTTGCAGGTAAGGTCCTTACCTGCGAGCCCATCCCCGAGACACATCTTCATGTGTGCACCGTAGATGCGGGAACAGGAGAGGAACTTCAGATCTGCTGCGGCGCCGACAATGTATGTGCGGGAGGAGTTTTCCCCGTAGCGCTTCCGGGCGCCCAGGTTTATGCCACCGCCAAGGATCACGTTACCATAGAGGGCGTGATGACTATCAAGAAGGGAAAGCTTCGCGGATACGATTCAAACGGAATGCTCTGCTCGGGAACGGAGCTCGGGCTTAACGAGAATCTCTATCCCGGTGCAGGTTATAACGGACTGCTGGTTCTTCCGCAGGATACTGAGCCCGGAACGGATATCAAAGAGCTCACCGGCCTTGATGACTGGATCTTTGATGTTTCCATCACCGCCAACAGACCGGATTGTCAGAGCATCTACGGCCTTGCAAGAGAGGTGGCTGCAGTGCTTAAGACAGAGCTTCACGAGCCTGCTCTTGATTACCACATGACAGATGTAAAAAAAGAGGGCTTTAAGGTGAGCGTAGAAGCTCCGGATATCTGCCCCAGATATTCCGCACATTATGTGTATGATGTCAAGATCGGCGAGTCACCCGCATGGATGAGAAGAAGGCTTGCACTTGTCGGAAACAATTCGATTTCAAACATCGTTGATATAACCAATTACATTATGCGTGAGCTGGGCCAGCCTCTTCACGCTTTTGACTGCCGTTTCCTTGAGGGAAATGCCATCAATGTAAGGCGTGCTAAGGATAAGGAGAAGATCGTCACCCTGGATGAGAAGGAATTTGAGCTCACCACCGACAATCTTGTTATCTGTGACGGAGTTAAGCCCGTTGCTCTTGCCGGGATCATGGGCGGTCTCAATTCCGAGATAAGAGAGGATACCACCGAGGTAATGTTCGAGGCTGCCAAGTTCGCAAGAGACAACATCCGCAAGAGCTCCCGAGCTCTCGGACAGTCTTCGGATTCCAGCCAGAGGTTCTCAAAGGGTGTGGATGAGTACGCTACCGTGATGGCTATGAAGAGAGTGCTTCACCTTGTGGAAGAGCTGGGATGCGGAAAGATCTCATCCACTCACGAGGACATAAACACGGGAAGATCATTAGAGCCCAGACCTATGAAAGCAAGCATCGCCAAGGTTAACGGCGTGCTCGGAATAGATATACCCACGGAGAATATCAGGGACATTCTTTCAAGACTTTATTTTGCACCAGAGATAAACGGAGACGAGCTCACCATCCACATTCCCGCATATCGCGATGACATGGAAGATTACCCCGATATTTCCGAGGAGCTGATCAGAATGTACGGATATGATCATATCAATCCTACATTCATGCCTACAGCCAAGGTTACCGTCGGAGGAGAGAATCTGCGTCAGAAGACGACTCTCAGGATCAAGAATGCGCTTTGCGCGGCAGGTGCTTACGAAGGAATTCATTATTCATTCTTCTCGCCTTCCGATCTTGACTTCCTTGGCCTTCCCGAGGATGCTCCCGAGCGTAAGGCCATAAGGATACTCAATCCCATCAACGAGGAGCTCTCACTTATGAGGACGACTCTTGCGGCTCAGATGATCCATGCGATGGGAAGAAACCAGAAGAGGGGAAATCTTGAAGGAAAGATCTACGAGATCGGAAACAGATTCATCCCCAAGGAACTTCCTCTTAAGGATTATCCGGACGAGAGAGAGACTCTGTGCATAGGCGTATTCGGAAAGACAGAAAGCTTTTTCACACTCAAGGGGCTTGTTGAGGTGCTTGCAAATGCACTGAATGTAAGCTTTGATTATGAAAGGACTCAGAAGCCTTTCCTTCATCCTTATCAGGCAGCCAAGGTTATCTGCGACGGTGAAGAGATCGGTTATCTCGGACGTATTACCTACGAGATCATGAACGAGGAGGCTATGAGGTATCCTGCTTATGTAGCAGAGATAGATCTCGAAAAGCTTGTTAAGTATTACGGCAAGACTCCTACATTTGTACCCCTTCCGAAGTATGCTACCGAGAGCAGGGATCTGGCACTTATCATGGACAAGGATATCACCTGCGGACAGGTCGAGAATATCATCTCCGGAAGCTGCAATTATGTGAGCAATATCGAGCTCTTTGATGTATATGAGGGCGAGCAGGTCGCAGACGGAAAGAAGAGTATGGCGTTTACAGTGACGTTTACGCCTAAGGATGAGGAGTTCACCGCTGAGGCTGTGGACGGATATGTGCACAAGATCCTCAAGAACCTTAAGAAGGAACTTGAGATTGAGTTGCGAGCTTGACAACGTGTTATGTTATTAACTAAGTGACGCGAGCTCGCACAAATGTATGCTTCGAGCACCGCTTCGCAGCTATGGGTCCTCGAAGCAGCGGTATGAGCCGCGAGGCGTGTGCGCGACGGAACTATCATTGGCTGGGCCGTCACTATCCCTTTGCGGAGACAAATTTTGCGTCAGCGCGGAGACGTAGCGAATCCATACTTGAAACGCGAAAGCCGTTACTAAGTAGAATAATAAGAATTAGAAATCGAGGTAGGAACATGGAAAGAAAGAATGCTTGGGAAAAGTATGACGAGAAGGAGCTGAAGAAGCTCAATGCGCTCTGCGACGAGTATCGCGAGTTTATCAGCGAGGCAAAGACAGAGCGTGAATGCATAGACAGGATAGTTAACGAGATCGAAAAAGACGGCTATAAAGAGCTGGAGACCCTCATAAACGGAAAGACAAAGCTTAAGGCCGGAGACAAAGTGTACAGCGTATGGATGAACAAATCCATCTGCATGTTCAGGATCGGCAAGAAACCCCTCTCAGAGGGACTCAACATCCTTGGAGCTCATATCGACAGCCCCAGAATGGATGTTAAGCAGAATCCCCTCTACGAAAAAGACGACTTCGCTTACCTTGATACCCACTACTACGGCGGTGTCAAGAAATACCAGTGGGTTACCCTTCCTCTTGCACTTCACGGCGTGATAGTCAAAAAGGAAGGAACCACCGTTGAAGTTAATGTGGGCGAGGATGAGAACGATCCCGTATTCTTCGTTTCCGATCTGCTCATTCACCTTGCACAGGAACAGCTCGACAAAAAGGCTGCCAAAGTTATCGAAGGCGAAGCGCTTGATATCATCATCGGAAACAAGCCTCTTACCATAGTGGGCGGACCCGCAAAGGCTTCTGCAAAGGCAAAGACTGCGTCAACCGCAAAGACTTCTTCAAAGGCAAAAGCAGACAAAAAAGAAGAGACCAAGGAGAAGGTAAAAGCCGGTATCCTTGATATATTAAAGCAGAGCTACGGCGTGGAGGAAGAGGATTTTCTTTCAGCCGAGATTGAAGTGGTACCTGCAGGAAAAGCAAGAGATGCAGGCTTTGACAGAAGTATGATCCTCGGCTACGGACAGGATGACAGAGTGTGTGCATTCACATCATATAAGGCTATGCTGGAATCCCCCGTCTGTGACAGGACCACGGTCTGCATACTGGTTGACAAGGAGGAGATCGGCTCCGTAGGTGCTACCGGAATGCAGTCACACTTCTTTGAGAACGCTGTTGCAGAGCTTATGAACCTCTGCGGAGATTATTCCGAGCTTAATTTAAGAAGATGCCTTTCAAGAAGCTGCATGCTCTCATCCGACGTTTCAGCCGGCTTTGATCCTTCATACGAGAGCTGCTTCGAGAGAAAGAACGCATCCTTCCTCGGAAAGGGAATGGTATTTAACAAGTTTACCGGAGCCCGCGGAAAGAGCGGATCCAATGACGCCAATGCCGAGTACATGGCCAAGATCAGGGAAGTTATGGATAAGGACGGCGTTTCATACCAGACTGCAGAGCTCGGCAAAGTTGATATAGGCGGAGGCGGAACCATCGCATACATCCTTGCTCTCTACGGAATGAACGTTATTGACAGCGGCGTGGCCGTTCTCAATATGCATGCACCCTGGGAAGCAACGAACAAAGCTGACATCTACGAGACATTTAAGGGTTATAAGGCCTTTGTTAAAGGCGTTTCAATGTAATTGACATGGAATTAAAAAAGTCGGATTTTTACTTTGACCTTCCGGAGGAGCTCATCGCTCAGGATCCCCTTGAGGATCGCTCCTCCAGCAGACTTCTCGTTATCGATAAGAATACGGGAAAGACGCAGCACAGGATCTTCAAAGATATAATCGAATATTTAAATCCGGGTGACTGCCTAGTGCTCAATAATACCAAGGTCATTCCCGCAAGGCTCTACGGCGAGAGGGAAGGCACCGGCGGACAGGTGGAGGTGCTTCTCCTTAAGAGAGGCGAGGGCGATGTGTGGGAAACCCTTGTAAGGCCCGGAAAGAAATGTAAGCCCGGTCAGAAGCTCGTTTTCGGCGGCGGTAAACTTCATGCCGAAGTGCTTGAAACTGTGGATGACGGAAACAGGCTTATTAAATTCTTCTATGACGGGATATGGGAGGAAGTGCTTGATTCTCTCGGAGAGATGCCGCTTCCGCCTTATATAACCCACAAGCTTAAGGACAAAAACCGCTACCAGACCGTATATGCAAAATATGACGGCTCTGCGGCAGCGCCCACGGCGGGACTTCATTTTACCCCCGAGCTGCTTAAGCAAATAGATGAAAAAGGAATAAAGCTCGCCTATGTGACACTTCATGTGGGGCTCGGAACCTTCCGTCCCGTAAAGGAAGAAAACATTCTGGACCACCATATGCATACCGAGATGTATCAGGTCACAAAGGAAGCTGCGGATATCATAAATGATACAAAAAAGAGCGGCGGCAGAGTGATCTGTGTCGGGACCACAAGCTGCCGTACCATAGAGAGCGCGGCGGATGAAAACGGGTGCGTAAAGCCCGGAAGCGGAGATACAGATATTTTCATCTATCCCGGTTACCGCTTCAAAGCTCTCGACTGCCTTATCACCAATTTCCACCTCCCCGAGAGCACGCTGCTTATGCTTGTTTCCGCTCTTGCGGGCAGGGAGAATGTGCTTGCGGCATATGAAGAAGCCATCAGGGAAAGATACAGGTTCTTCTCTTTCGGAGATGCCTGCTTCTTTACGGATTCAATTTAAGATTTTTGAGGTATCCATGAAAAAAAGATTATTACAAAGAATAATAATACCGGGATTGCTTGTATTCTCGATGCTGACATACTCAGGCTGCACCATGCTTGATATGGTCGACTATATGCTTGAGGATGAAGAGGAGACTGCCCAGCTGCCCGAACAGCCCGGTGAAGGTAAGGAACTCGAGGCGGAAAGCACGGGTTCCGGAAACTGGACAGCAGGGTCAGATGATGCCGCTTTTGCCGAATCGGAAGAGCGACGTACCGAGGCCATATCTTCGCTCTATGAAAACGGAGCAGTGCGCGAACCAAAGGTCAAGCTGAAGGGTAACGGCCAGGATAAAGTAACGATCCTCATATACATGAACGGATCGGATCTTGAGAGTGATTCGCAGGAGGCGACCGGCGATCTTGCCGAGATGGTGCATGCCGGAAGCTCAAGCAATGTCAACATCCTTGTTCAGACAATGGGTACCAAGAAGTGGTACAACTATGGGATAGCATCCAACAGAAGCCAGATATATTCCGTTAACGGCAACGGACTTACTCTTGTAAAGGATGATCTGGGGCAGCTTGACTGCACCGGCCCCGATGCCCTTTCAAGCTTTATAGCATGGGGCGCTGCCAACTATCCCGCAGACAGATATATCCTCCTTTTCTGGAATCACGGAGGAGGGCCTGTATACGGCTTTGGCTCGGATGAATGGAATTCCGACCAGTATGCGTCACTCACTATTGATGAGATGCAGACAGCGCTTTCAAGAGGCGGTATCTATTTTGATATCATCGGAATGGACTGCTGCATAATGTCCTGTATCGAAGTGTGCGCCGCATTGTATGAGTATTGCGATTACATGGTGCTCTCGGAGGATTTTGAATCGGGCCTCGGATGGAATTATACACCCTGGCTGTCGTCCCTTTATTCAAACACATCCATCAGATCCACCGATCTTGGAAGAAGGATCGTCGACTCGATGGTTGATGCCAATGCGCAGGACAGCTACAATGGTGATAACTCGATACTGGCGGTGATAGACCAGGCTATGCTGAAGGTGCTCTGGCAGACATGGACCGATTTTGCATATGCCAACGAAAGTGCACTCCTTAACAGCAACTACAGCCGCGAGGTTAAGAGAAGCGATAACGGAAGAGTACATCCCATTCTGAGAAGGCAGGGACGCACTCTGAGATACGGAGGATACGACAGCTGGGATGATTTCAGCTATTCGGATTATTATTCCGATGATGTGCCCGATCTTTCGGAGTATTACATTACCGATATCATGGCCGTGGCATCGACCATGGATACGGTGGAGTCAAATGCATTAAGATCGGCACTCGACAGCACTATCGTGTACATGAAGGCAACGGAGGGAGACCGCGACCTTACCGGAATATCGGTCACACTTCCTTACGGAGATGAAGCCTTTTATGCCGATCTCAACAGGATCTTCACCAATGCGGGCTTTGATACCGATTATGTATCATGGCTCAGCAAGTTTACAAGCGCCAGCGGAACAGGAAGCTTTTACGATTACAGCGACTGGGATGACGACTGGGACGGCTGGGACGATTATAACGACGACTACGACTGGAACGAGTGGGATTACGGCGGAGGAGACGATTACGACTATTGGTTCGACTGGGATTTCTGGGGCGATTTCGCCGATGATGACGGCTGCTATGATTACGGTTATTACGATGACGACGATTATTACGGCTGTTATGATGATTATTACTATGAGGATGACGGATACTACTACGGGGACGATTACTACAGCTATGACGACTCCGAATATGAGTGGTTCTGGGGCAATTGGTAAGGCGAAATTGACCTTGTGAAAACAGGGCCTGTGTGATAGAATAAACATGTTATGCACAGATGAGGTAAAAGAGATGGCAGAACAAACCGAAAGAAGAAAAAGTAAAAGAATGCAGATGGACTCCAAGCTCGTTATCAAGAGACTTGACGGTGGTACATCCGAGGAAGTGAGCATTGAGATAAGCGATGTATCCAAGACGGGCGTGGGTTTTGTGTGCGCTACTCCGCTCCTTATAGGTACGGTTTACGAATCGTTCCTCACTATCTGGACCAAGGAAGTTCTTCATGCTTTCTTGCAGATCGTGCGCATCGAGCTCAAGGGTGACACCTATTACTATGGTGCATCATTTGTGGGAATGCCCGAGATGGATGCTGCCAGGATAGAGACCTATCAGACTCTTACCGACAACGGTGTGTAGGTAACCTTTGGGGAGGGAACCGCTATAAATAATAAAAGGATTTTCGTAAGATGTCTGACAAACCGAATTACGATCTGGACAAATATGTCAGTGATAAGCTGAGAAAGCTTCAGGAATCCGACAAGGATCTCAGATCGGTATTCCTGCTCATGACCGGCGAGCCGGAAAAGATATTCGCCGAGTCGAACGATGGATACAACATCACAAAAATAACATATGGTGAATACAGAGAGAGAACTGAGCGGATGGCCGGTTCTCTTTCTGTGGTGCTTGGGAATGTTGCACCCGGCAGCTTTGTCGGGATTTACATGAACAACAGCGAGCAGTGGCTTGAGATATTCTGGGCGCTGCTGATGCTGGGCTACAGGCCTCTTCTTGTCAACAACAGGATGAGCAGATCGGTGCTTGAGGATATCATTTCGCAATATGGAGTAAAGGCGGTGATATCCGATGCCGGAGAGCTGGGGAGCAACACCGTAGCCCTTGATGACCTCATGAGAGTTTACAAGGACGAAAAGACAGTTCCCGTAAAGGCCGAAAAAGACGGCTGGGCGGACGAGATAGCGCTCATGTCATCCGGAACCACCAGCAATGTCAAGATATGCATATATAACGGCGAGACCATGTACTATCAGATCTGCGACAGCGCCCGCATCATCAGAGAATGCAAGCAGGTTAAGGCTCATTGTGAGGGAAGCTTAAAGCAGCTCACATTCCTTCCTTTTTATCACGTATTTGGGCTTGTAGCCGTGTTTATGTGGTTCGGATATTTTGACAGGACATTCGTATTCCTTAAGGATTTTTCATCCGAAACCATTTTAAACACTGTCAGAAGACATAAAGTAACCCACATATTCTCAATTCCGCTTTTATGGAACACGATCTACGATACCGTTATCAGGACTGCAAAACAGCGCGGTGAGTATGACAAGCTCATGAAAGGGATCGCCATTTCCGAAAAGCTTGCGGGGGTTCCGCTTCTGGGAAAGCTTTTTACCAGAGTGGCATTCAAATCCGTCAGAGAGCAGATATTCGGAGACAGCATCCGGTTTCTTATAAGCGGCGGAAGCGCAATATCCGAGGATGTGCTCAGGTTCTTTAATGCGATAGGTTATCATCTTGCCAACGGATACGGCATGACGGAGATAGGTATCACTTCCGTGGAGCTTTCTTCATCCAGAAAGAACCTTACGGACAGATCGGTGGGAATTCCTTTTTCATCCATCGAGTACAAGATTTCCGATAAAGGCGAGCTTCTTGTGCGCGGAAAGACCATGGCGGATATTGTCATGGAAAACGGAAAAGAAGTGGACCACACCGAGGACGGCTGGTTTTGCACGGGAGATTTTGCCGAGGAAAAGAACGGAAGATATTTCATACTCGGCAGGTCTGATGATGTGATCATCGGAGCCTCGGGAGAGAATATCAATCCCGATGTCCTGGAGGAAAAGATAAAGATCGAGGGAGCTGAGGAGATATGCATTGTCAGCAGGAATTCCGGCGAGAACAAGATACCGGTACTGCTTGTGAGAGTTTCACCCTATTCTTCGGCGCAGACTGTAAAGGATATGCAGGATAAGGCACTTTCCTGCTTAAAGCAGATGGATCTTGATAAGACCATCGGCAGAGTGATGGTGACTACCGACTCCCTTATGGAGGCCAATGACTTTAAGCTTAACCGCAGGAAGATAGCCGAAAGGCTCGAATCCGGGTCCATAAAGGCTGCGGACCCCGAAAAGACAGGAGCAGAGGTGAATGAATTCACCGGCCGCGTTGCCGAGATTATCGGATCCGTCATCGGAAAACGCACTGAAGAGATCCGTCCCAATGCGGATATTTTCTTCGATCTTGGCGTAACAAGCCTTGATTATTACTCGATAATAATGGAGCTTGCAAAGGAATTCAGAGTAAGCTTCCCCAAAGATAATGAGATGAGTTTTAAAACGGCTGCAGAGTTTGCCGATTATATAGAAAAGCACAGGTAAACGGTCGTGGTCGGATTATTTTTATTTAACTGGTTCACAAAGCTTACAGCCTGGCCGATAGAGTTATTTGCATTTCATACAAAGATCTATTATGAGGACAGGAAAGTACAGGGCAGGCATATAAAAGGCCGTGCCATCATAATATCGAATCACACTTCGGTGTTTGATTATGCGGTGTACATTTTTGTGTTCCTCACAAGAACGCTGAGATTTCAGATGGCAGAGGTCCTTTTCAGAAAAAAGTTTCTGGGTCCCCTCCTTAAGATGCTCGGCGGTATCTATGTTAACCGCGATACATACGATATGTCATTTATGGGAAAATCCCAGGCCATACTTGACAAAGGCGGAGTGGTGGGAGTGTTCCCCGAAGCAAGGATCCCCAGGCCGGAGGAAAAACGGCCGCTGGAATTTAAGCCCAGCGTAGCTTATCTGGCATACCTAAGCGGTGCACCCATCATACCGATAGTAACAAACGGCTCTTATTTTAATCGCAAAAAAAGAGCGAGAGTGCTTATCGGAAAACCAATAGATATCGGAATATGGTGGGATCCTTCCAAGGAAAGAAGAGATAACTTAAGCGCGATCTCAAACAAGCTGAGGAAAGAGATAATACGGCTCACCAAGGAGCTGAACAGGCGTCAGGAGCAGGATGAGTTAAGGCCGAGAGGATATTATTTCTTTAACGATCTGATAAGGATCACAGCAGCCTTTCCCGCAATGGTGTGGTTCAGACCTAAGGTTGTATATTCGACACCGGAGGCCAAAAAGAAATACAAAAAGGGCGTGATCTTTTTCTCGAACCATACGGGATTCGGGGATCCGCTGTATATAATGGTCAGCCTATGGTACAGGAGGATCAATTTTGTCACATCCCAGGAGATAATGGATAACCCCAAGATGCATTTCTGGTTTGATAAGGGATTCAGGGCGATAGCCGTGGACCGCGATAATGTGACGATGGAATCCTTCAAAAAGCTGACAGGGCTGCTGCAGGCCGGAGCTGCCGTCGGGATATTCCCCGAGGGGCATATAAAGACCAGCAACGAACAGGTGGATGATTTCAAAAACGGCCTGGTGCTCATGGCTCTTAAGGGCAAAGCTACCATGGTTCCCATCTATGTGCAGAAGAGAAAGCACTGGTATAACAGATTAGTGCTCTTTCAGGGCGAGGAGATCGATCTTCGGAAGATGTACGGCGACATGCCTTCCATGAGCCAAATCGAGGAAGCGGGAAGGCTCTGCAGAGAAAGAGAACTGGAGCTCGCGAACCTTGCCAAAGAATACTATTCCTAAAACCGACGAGGTGACAGATGAACAGAGAAGAAATACTTAGCGGACTTAAAGATATCCTTCGCACTATCGAGGGACATGACGATAATGTTATAGATGCAGCCACAGAGGCAAGCAATTTAAAGAGCGACCTTGGACTCAATTCCATCGGAATGCTCTATATAATGATCACCATCGAAGAAAAATTCGAGATCAGCTTTGCTGATTCGCATATCGAGGATTTCAAAACACTGGGTGACGTTATCAGTTACATTGAGGAAAATGCCTGATCATAGCAATGCATCCGAAATATTGCCACTTGATCAGACAGCGAGGTTATTACTGCAATGAAATGGTCCGTACGAGAGGGAAAAGCGGGCGATATGGTCCGCGTAAAAGTGAACAGTCAGATGGATCACTACGGAGTGTATATAAGCGATTCCGAGATCATCCAGTTCGGAAAGAATCCATCCCTCAGGATGGGCTTAAGCGAGAGCGAAGTGTTTGTGTGCGCTACGGATATCAATGAATTCCGTGACGGCGGATTCCCGGAGTTTGCGGATCTTTCCTTTTCGGAGAAGCTTAAACGCTTTAAGACAGATAAGATAATAGATAATGCCAGAAGCCGTATCGGCGAAGGGGGATATAATATTTTGTACAACAACTGCGAGCATTTTGCTTACGAATGCGTATTCGGCAAAAAGTATTCATCGCAGTCGGAGAAAGCCAAGGAAGTAATTAAGCAGATGGCGACGGGACAAGAAAAAGGAGAAGACTGACCTGAATGTGTTTACTAATTTCACAGAGCCTTTTTAGGAAAGTATTCGGTCGCAAGACCGATCCGCCGCTTGATGAAGTGGAACTTGTGGGAACGCACTACGAAAAGTGGCGGGACATAATAAACGGCAGCATAGCAAGGCTCAGAGATCTTGAATGGAAACAACTTCATATAAAGGGATGCGGCGGAGTGAAGCTTACCGCCATGATGTATGATGCGGGAAGTGATAAGACAGCCGTAATGTGCCATGGGTACAGGACGCATCATTTCTGCAATACCGCCGTTGCGGCAGGTTACTTTCTCGACAGAGGATACAATGTCGTACTGATAATATCCCGGGGCCACGACGGAAGCGAAGGCGAGTATATCACCTTCGGTGAGCTTGAGTTTAAGGATCTGCTTTTATGGCTCGATATGCTCGAAAAGAAGATGAAGATGGACAAGATTGTCCTCTACGGAATCTCCCTCGGAGGCAATACCGTTATGAGGGCATCTGAGTTCATAAAGCCCGGAGCAGTTAGGGCCATCGTGGCGGACTGCGGCTTTATGAACACCCGCGAGACACTGACCAAGCAGGTGGCAAACCGCGGAAAGAACTTTGTTACCAGGATTATTTATCCCTTGGTATTCGTACCAATCCTTTACGGGATGAGAGTGCACGGAAAGAAAAACGGGTTCGATATTTTCAGCGGTGATACAAGAGTATCATTGTCAAAGACAAAGATACCTTTCTTTTTCCTGCACGGAGCAAGAGATAAAGTGGTGCCCCTTAAGGATTCGGAGATGAACTACAAAGCCTGCGCTTCGCCGAAGGAACTGTTCATTTCACAGGAAGCTGAGCACGGAGCCTGCTTCGCCGACGGCGGAGCGGATCTTGCTGCTAAGCTTGACAGATTCCTTGGGAAGTATATTTAAGGATTTACATACAGGAAGGAAATGATCGGGAAGCCGATCTGATCATAAGTAAATAAGTAATATTTTTTATGTACAAGGAGATAAAAAAATGAGCAATTTTGCAATCATGACAGACTGCTGCAGCGATCTGACAGCCGAGATCAGAAAAAGGTTTGATATCGACTACATTCAGGGTCATCTTCAGATGCCTGACGGACGTAATGTTCCGCTTTGCATGGAATGGACCGGGGATTATTCGCATGATGAGTTCTACGGAGCTATCAAAAAGGGTGCTGAGTACGCTACTTCACCCGCAAATGTGGCAGAGTTTGCAGAAAAGTATAAATCCTACATCAAGGATGGCCGTGATGTAATGGTCATCACCATTTCCACCGCTCTCAGCGGAACATACAATTTCGCACTCGAGGCAAAGGAGAATGTATTAAAGGAGTTCCCCAATGCAAATATCAAGATCGTGGACTCACTCAGATACACAGTGCTTGAGGGAATGATCGCAGTTAAGGCTTCCCAGATGAGAGCTGAAGGCAAGAGCATCGACGAGGTTTATGACTGGATCGAGGCCAACAAGAACTGCTATCACCAGATGGGATGGCTTGACGATCTTTCATTCGTGGCAAGAAAGGGCAGAATGTCAAACAGCAAGGCATTCTTTGGCCAGCTTGTAGGAATCAAGCCCCTCGGAGACATCTCTTCAAACGGTCTTACCACCGTTATCGGAAAGGCAAAGGGAGCCAAGGCAGGATTCGCAGCCATCCTCGCATACATGGAAGAGACCATCACCGATCCCGAGAATCAGACTATCTTTGTAGGAACCTCCGACAGAGAGAAGGACGCCGACAAGATGGTTGAGATGATAAGGGAAAAGTTCCATCCGAAGGAGGTCATCAAGTCTTTCGTTTATCCCGGATGCGGCGTGAACATCGGCCCCGGACTTATGGCAGCGTTCTATTTCGGAAAGCCCATAAGCGATGACATGAAGGCCGAAGAAGCCATCATGAACAAGATTCTTGAAAAGTAATTCGGGGGAGCGTAATCTCTAATGGATTCGAATAATATCAAAATAGACGGTAAGCTGATGGCCGCATGTGTAAAAGCGGGAGCGGCAAGGCTGGAAAAGAATGAGGCCCTTATAAATCAGCTGAACGTCTTTCCCGTACCCGACGGAGATACGGGATCCAATATGCTCACCACGCTCCGCGGCGGGCTTAATGCGGCCAAGGACACCGATAATCTCGGAGATTATATGAGCGGCCTGGCCATGGGAATGCTTTTTGGAGCAAGAGGAAATTCGGGAGTTATATTCTCGCAGATATTTTCAGGAATAGCCGATAAGCTTAAAGGGAAAGCAACCGCCACCCCCGCCGAGATGCTTGAAGCTCTCGAAAACGGCTCAAAGGTTGCATACAAGAGCGTTGTGACCCCTACAGAGGGAACCATCCTTACCGTTGCAAGAGAAGGCGCGGAGGGATTTTCCGGAGCAGGGCTCGATGATATCGATATATGGGACTTTTTCAAGATCTATATCGAGAACATAAAGGAAGCATTGGAAAAGACACCGGATCTGCTCCCCATCCTGAAGAGTGCGGGAGTGGTAGACAGCGGCGGATACGGCTTTGTCAAATTCTTTGAAGGATTTACCCAGAAGGCTATCAGCAGTATCGAAGAGGATATGGAAGACAGCCTGATCCCCGCAAGCGGAATATCCTCCAAGTGGCTTGAGGATTCCGCCGAGGATGCATTCGGATTCTGTACCGAATGTATCGTTACCTTAAATGACGGAGTGGGACAGATCAGAGAAGAGGTTGTCGAATACCTTGAATCCATGGGGCAGTCCGTTGTGTGCGTGCAGAGGGATAATATCCTTAAGCTCCACGTGCACACCTTAGAGCCTCTCAAGGTGCTCGAAAAGATAAGCGGATACGGAACATTCTATAACGTTAAGATCGAGAACATGGACAACATGTTCGGAGATCGTGTGGAACAGGAGAAAGCTGCAGAGAGTAAAGCTGCCGGCTCCAAGGATTCCGACAACTCCATGGAAAATATCACCCGCATCATGAACGAAAAGCATTTTGAGCAGGTGAAGGAAATACATCACGGCATCGGATATATAGCTGTGGCCAACGGAGACGGAGTGATCAAATCCTTCCGTGACTTCGGATGCGAGATAGTGCTTAACGGCGGCCAGACCATGAACACCTCGGTTGAGGAGTTTGTAAATGCTTTTAAGGAACTCAATGCCGAGCACATGATCGTTATGCCCAACAATTCAAATATCGAAGCTGCCGCCATTCAGGCTGCAAAGATGTTTGATGAAAACAGGGTGAAGATCCTTCCCACCAAGTCCGTAGCTGAAGGCTACTTTGCAATGTCAATGGGGATCACCGACAGGTTTTCCGCTGATGAGGTGTACGAGCAGATGAAAAAGGGCTGCGAGGGGGTCGACACCATCTGGATCTCCAAGGCCATCCGCGATGCCCTGGTTGAAGGCGTAGAGTGCAGGGAAGGAGATTACCTGGCACTGTACGGAAAGACCATTTCGGCATCGGACCCCGACAGGCTTGAGACTGTCAAGAAAGTGCTTGCGGGTATCGAGGATCTTGAGGACAAATATGTGCTTCTTATCTTTAAAGGACAGATGGTTCCCGATGAGGAATGCGAAGAGCTTCAGGAATACATCGAGGATACCTACGACTGGATCGATGTCGGGATCATCGACGGCGGACAGGACGTATATGACTATATAATCGGTGTAACCGGTTAAAATGTTTTGTGAGCGCAGCTTGTCCGTGAGACGGCTGCGCTCACCCATAATGCTTAAGACTGCGGCGCAGGGCGCCGGAAGAGGTATATGATGCCTGTATTTGTTTGGATTATACTCGGAGCTGTCGTTCTTCTCGCAGGCGGAGTGATCGCCATGCTTGCAATGACACTGCCCATAGCGGAAATGGTGTACCGCACCAATTTCAAGCGCGGCGGGGACGGCGAGCCGGGCTGGACCAGAGGAGAGTGTTCCTTCCCGGATAATGAAGAGAATATGGAAATGCACAGGCAGGGAATGGCCTGGGCGGATGAGAATGCATCAGCGATAAATGAAGTACAGATAGAAAACGACGGTCTTAAGCTCTGCGGTCAGTATTTTGACTTCGGCTTCAAAAAGGCAGCGATCTTCCTTGCGGGAAGAGCGGAGCCGTGCACGTATTCATACTATTTCGCCATGCCTTATAAGGAATACGGATATAACGTGCTGGTTATCGACAACAGAAGCTGCGGCCTTTCGGAGGGGGATCACAGCTATGCCGGTATGAAGGAATATGCTGATGTACAAAAATGGATAGCTCTCCTTCATGACAAGTTGGGGAACGAAAAGGTACTGATCCACGGAATATGTATGGGCTCTGCAACGGGCCTTAGAGCCATAACCCACGATGGCTGCCCCGACTGCATAGAGGCACTTGTGGCGGACGGAATGTACACCACGTTCTATGAGACTCTCCGCACTCATTTCATTGAAAAGGGAAAGCCCGTATTTCCGGTATGTTACGAGGTTGTTTTCAAAATTAAGAAACTTACCGGAAAAAATGTGATGAAAGAAGGACCGATTAGGGATATAATAAAGTATAAGGGTCCCCTTCTTATGATCCACGGCAGGGAAGATGTGTTCTCACTGCCGGCTAAGGCAGAGCAGCTTTATGCGCTTTCGCCCTCAACACACAAAAAGCTTGTATGGTTCGATCACGGCATGCATTCGCATTTAAAGATCGTAGCTTCCGAAAAGTACGATGCCGTGGTTGGAGAGTTCATTAAGAGCCTGTGAATATAAATGCTTTGTGAAAAGCATTATATAGAATTTGGATTATATCAAAAAAATATATAGTCTGGAGGTAAGAAAAATGGAAACTGTCAACAAGCAACAAAAATCAAAGATCAATTTGAGAGTTACTCTGATCCTGTATGCTCTTTTGCCTCTGATCTTTTCTTCGGTGATCTTCAGCATCGTGCTCATTTCGAGGAGCACTGCCACCATGAAGGATTTGACGAACCATTCAATGGTTCAGGTCATTGAACAGACCGGATCCGCTTTCGACACTGCTACTATTACTAACGAGAGTATTCTCCAGTCCTTCGCGGCTGCTCCTATTGTAAGGGATTATTTAAACAATCCCGGGGATCAGGCACTTTTTGAAAAAGCCCAGAAATTCACCGAGGATTTCTTTTCCGGTCTTGACGGATGGGAAGGTCTGTACATAGCAGACTGGGATTCCCAGGTTATGACCCACAGCAGCGTACCCGCCATCATCGGTGTATATCTCAGAGAGGGAGACGGACTTGCTTCACTTCAGAACAGCATCCTTTCGGCTGACGGAGTATACAACACAGGTATCATTACATCCCCTTCATCGGGACAGCTGGTTATGTCTCTCTATTATCCCATTATGGAAGACGGCAAGCCCATCGGTTATGTCGGCGGCGGTACACTTGTTAATGCCGTTGCTTCCAAGATCACGGATGTATCCGCTCTGGGACACAGCAGCGCGTATATCTACTTTGTGGATAAGGCCGGCACAATGCTTCATCATCCCGATGAGTCCAAGATTGGTAATCCCGTAGAAAACGCTGCAGTTAAGGGCCTTGTGGCAGATCTTGAAGCAGGCAGGCATCCCGAACCTGCATGTGTTGAATATAAGTACAAGGGCGCAATGAAATACGCTGCTTACTATATCGGAAAGGATGATGCTTACATCGCAGTGCTCACCGCAGATGAGAGTGATATTCTTTCGGGCGTAAGGCAGATAAGAAGAGGAACGCTTATCATATCGCTTATCTGCATCATAGTATTTGCAGCAATCGCACTCGTTATTGAGAGAGTGATCGAAGTTCCTCTCAAGAAGGTTGCAGCCTCCATCGAACAGCTCAGCACAGGTGATGTTACCGCTGACTGCGACGCAACCTCACATATCAAAGAGACTGTCAGCATCATCAATGCTTTCCACAACTTAAAGGATGCACTGCAGACATCCATGAGGTCCGTAAAGGATTCCGCTACGCACTTAAACAACGCCATCATCAGTGTAGATGATATGACCGGAAAGAATGTTGAATCCATATCGCAGATCAACAATGCCATCAACGAGGTTGCCACCACATCACAGAGCGTTGCCGAAAATGCCCAGACCATGGCTGAAAAGGCTGCTGACCTCGGAACGGATATCGAAGTGCTCAACGATAATGTTCAGAATCTGTTTGATGCATCTCAGACCATCAAAAATGCCAATAATGACGCTACCGATTGCATGAAGATGGTTTACTCCGGCGCTAACGAATCGGTTGAAGCAATGCAGAATATCGCAGACAAGATCGCAGAGACCAATAACGCGATCGTTGATATAGGATCTGCTGTACAGGCTATCGAATCAATCGCAGCCCAGACCAACCTCCTTTCACTCAACGCTTCGATCGAGGCTGCAAGAGCGGGAGAGGCAGGACGCGGATTTGCGGTTGTTGCTGACGAGATCAGATCACTTGCCGACTCCTCGGCACAGTCCGCTAAGGAGATCAAGCAGATCATCGGCAATGTAACCGAGCTTTCCAACAGCACTGTTGAGATAAGCAACAGGGTATTCGAAGTTATCAACAAAGAGCAGTCCGATATCGAGCTGGCACAGGAGAAGTTTGATGTACTGTCCGATTCCGTGGAAGCTTCCATCACCGAGATCGACACCATCAGGCAGCTCACATCAAAGCTTGATGTGATCAAGACAGAGCTTTCAAATGCAACATCCGATCTCGGAGCCATATCCGAGGAGCTCGGTGCTTCCGCAGAGGAGGTTGCGGCATCATGCCAGACGGTTACAAATGCCTGCGCGGACACTCAGTCTTCAACAGCAGAAATGCGCGGCGTAAACGATGACATGAGCAACGCTATCGACTTCTTCAAGATTTAAAGCGGATGCCCTGCGATGAGCTTAATATAGCAGTAACAGATAATAATAAACAAAAATAACAAATAATAAAAATCACCCGGCAGAACATACCGGGTGATTTTTTGTTGATTTGCTTTTCATTGCAGGGAAAGATATACCTGGTGGCCGGTTCAGCTCACATTCTGCGTGCTCCGCGGTCCCCGTGGAGTATCTTGTTGGCATCGGACGGGCTAACTTCCTTTATCCGCCCCTTGGAATTATATGTGGTAAGAAGAGTGGAACTGTGGGCCGGAGCTCTTTTGCCGTCCTCCGATATAAGAGATCTGAATCTGTCCTTATCGCCTTCCTTGAGCGCTGCCCGGATACTTGCATCACGGGAGATCTCAAGAGCGCTTATGGGATCGGAGACAGTGGCATAAGCGGTATTCCGGGTTGCTTCGCCATCGGAGGGTTCTGCCCCTGCATCCACAATGCCGGACCTTCCGGCACCGGGCTCCGCATTGTCGGCAGTTTTGTCCCGTCCGACAGTCATGGATTCAAGACCTTCGCCTATAGGCTTGCTGTCCCAGAGGTTCCCGAATATTTTTTTGATATTGGCCCACAATCCCTTGAAGAAGTTTTCGACATGTCCCCAGAGCCTGTAAAATGTGGCTGTGAATTCGTCCTGCGTTTCATCTTTGCCGTTTTGGCGTTTTACAATCTCTTCATCAAGCTTTTTTTCAAAGGTATCGGAATCCTTTTTGGGAGAAGCGGTAGCTTTTCCGGGGAGCTCGTCGGAGGAAGGCTCATAGATCACACCGTCGGCACCATCTTCCGACCCCAGAGCGGAACGCAGGGAAAAATGCTCAGAGCTGCCTGCGGAAGAATCGACACGCCTTGTCTGCGGCTGCTGGTATTCGCTTATGTTGTTATTGATAGGATTTATCATTTTCGTATAAGTCCTGTAGGAAACTGACCGGTCATTGTTTCATTGGTACATAGATTATTGTATTACCCTTTTATCGGCACATCAACCCTAAATATTTACCCCGAAAACCGGTAAAAATTATAAAAATAGGGATGAACGGCATTTTTTTGTTACCAACGGCGGTTTAGAAGTATAGTAATGGAAAGTCCAATAGTGTAGAATGTAATCGTAAAGGTGAAGAATATGTATATTTTGAAGGGAACGCTGAGCAGGACATATGACAGATAAAGAATTAAGAAAACTTTCAAGACAGGATCTGTTACAGCTTCTTATAATGCAGGGACGTGAGGCGGCCGCGCTCGAGGAACAGCTCAACGAAGCAAAGTACAACGAGAAGCGCCAGTTCGACAGCAACGAAAGGCTTCGCGATCGTATAGCCGACAGAGAAGAGACGATAGAACATCTCAAAGAAAAGCTTACCGGCAAGGATGAAAAGCTTAACGCCAAGGATAGAGAGATCGCAGAGCTCAAGGAACAGATAGAGATGCTCAAGGAAAAGGGAATCTCAATCGACCCGGACGGAGCCATAAACGGAACAGAGCTCGGGTCCATCGCCGAAGCCGCTCTTGCCATCAACAATGTTTTTGCAGCGGCGCAGAAAGCCGCAGATATGTATCTGGCAAGCGTCAGAAAAAAAACTGAAGGAGAGAACGCGTGATGGACTACGATAATCTTCCTTCTCTCGATCAGCTTGAATCAGAACTTAAGCGAGAAAAACACAAAAAGAATTACGGGCAGGCACTTCGAAGCACGATCTTCACTTTGATAGTAGTAGCCGCCGCAGCCATCCTGGTGGTAGTCCTTTTCCTCCCGGTGCTGCACATTACCGGAAATTCGATGTCACCTACAGTTAAGAATAACGACATCGTAGCGGCCCTTCGAAAGAAAGCCTATGAACCCGGAGACGTGATCGCTTTCTACTATAACAATGATGTAATGGTAAAGAGAGTGATAGCAACCGGTGGAGATGTGGTAACCATCGACAGCGACGGAGTCGTATATGTAAACGGCACGATGCTCAGAGAGGACTACATCACCGACAAGAACGCAGGGGTGAGCGATATCGATTATCCCTACACAGTCCCGGACGGAACCTACTTCGTTCTCGGAGACAACAGATACATGAGTATAGACAGCCGGGTAAGTCAGGTCGGATGTATAGATAAAAGTTTAGTAGCAGGAAAAATAGTCTTAAGGGTTTGGCCTCTAAAGAGGCTATCGATCGTAGAATAGACAAACTTCTTTAAGGAGGAAGCGGCAATATGAAATTTCAGATAAAGGAACAGGCTGCAATAGTGCTGAAGAAGCAGAAAAAGCACCGCATTTATATTACAGCGGTTTCAATGGCTTGTGTACTCACCATCTTCGGTGTTGTATATGGTCTTACCAGACCCGGCCGTGCTTTTTCAAGCCTCGAGAAAACTCTCGACTGCCATGTGATGGACGATGTTCATCAGCATACAGCAGAGTGCTATGACGAAGATGGCAATCTTATATGCGGAATAGCAGACTTCGTAGCACATGAGCATGACCCCGAGACTTGCTACGACGAGAACAACGAGCTTGTTTGCACACTTCCCGAGATTCCGGTTCACATCCATGATGACAGCTGCTATCTTGACAGACTGGTTCTGGTATGCGGAATAGAAGAAGGTCAGGTTGTTGATCCCGACGGAAAACCCGTATTCGATGCGAACGGCGAGCCGGTTTACGAGTTTGAAAATATCCCCGAGGATATTTTAATGGCATTTAACGGTGAGGCTGAGGAAACAGAGATCGTTCCCGAAGAGGATGATGCAGCGATCGAAGGAACAACCGACGAGGAAGATTCCGAGGGAGAGACCGCACTTGAGGGTGAAGCCGAGGAAGCCGATACGGAGGAGACCACCGATAAGGCTGATTCCGATAAGGCTGATTCCGATAAGGCTGATTCCGATAAGGCAGACGAGACAGAGGCAACCACCACTGAAGAGTCAACCACCACTGAAGAGTCAACTACCACTGAAGAGTCGACTACCACTGAGGGAACAACTCCTGCAGAAGGAGCAGCTACCACCAAGGAAGCAGCACCTGCAGAAGAGCCTGCTGCCACCGAGGAAGCAGCACCCGCAGAAGAGCCTGCTACCACCGAGGAAATTACACCCGCAGAAGAGCCTGCTATCACCAAGGAAGCAACACCTGCAGAAGAGCCCGCTGCCACTGAGGATGCAGCTCCCGCAGAAGAGCTTATCACAGAAAACGTAGAAATGAATCAGGGTGCCGCTCCTGAAGATCTCTACAAAGGATTCACAAAGCATGTACACACTTCAGAGTGTTATAAAGTAGAAAAGGAACTTACCTGCACCATCCCCGGCATCCATGTACACACCAAGGATTGCTACGATGAGGACGGAAACCTTATCTGCGGTCAGCTTCAGCTCTCCGTACATGTACACGGCGAAGAGTGCTATATATTCGAAGAGAAGAAGGCAACTGTTACCGCTACAGCAGGTGATTACATTATTACCGCTACCTACGGCGCAAGCGCAAAGATCCCTTCCAAGGCAGAGTTCAGAGCAAGGATTATTGAGCCGGGAACATCAGAGTACGAAGAGTACGCATCCGTAATGCTTGCGAATGCTGATGAAGACACCGAACTTCAGGTTGTTTTTGATATCGGATTCTATTTAGACGGAAAAGAAATAGAGCCCGAAGGCCCTGTAGATATAAAGTTTACTCTTAATACAGAAGGTTACAGCACAGGTGATGATGTTACTGTTTTCCATGTAAAGAATGATGGTAATGTAGAAGTTAATGACACAATTCTTGACGATGAGACTTCTACCAGCGTAACCACTGATTCCTTCAGCCCTTTTGGAATCGGAACCAAAAACGCTAATTTCGAGCTCGATAGAAAATACGGAAAGTATTATGTTGGCGGAATAAACACATATGATGCTCTTAGAACAGATGATGCGTTCGCTAAGTATAGACATTTTTCCAACGAATTAGGAATCGCTGCGAATTTTCATGTAGTAGCATTTGAAAGCTACGGTGGCGTTCACATGTATGGTAACGTTGCTGCCAAGAATGTTGAATATCTTCGCGGCGATATCGGAACCGACAATATGCCGTATCCAGAGATTTCATATTTCCAGCACATAGATAATTTCAATGATTTCGGCAACATGTATGGATGGGCTTCCGAAAACAGTGCTGTAGTTTTTGGATACGATAAGGATTACGAGCTTGGAACATATGACAACGGAAACAAGATCACTATTACTAGGAACGAAAGAAGTAGTCATTACAATCCTTATGATTGGTCAACCGGTCAGTACGCTCCTATAGCAATAGAGACTCCTTATACGATTTATTTCGAAACCGAGGAAGGCAAGCCCTTTATCGATTTTACAAAGCTTAAAAATGAAATTATTTCTGTTTCAAATAATCTTAAATCGGTAAGTGATGTTAATACTGCTACAAGCGTTGACTCTGGAAATTCCACTATCAAGTATATTGAAATCCTTAATGACAATGCAGCAGGATACATCAATTTTGACGGGAAAACTTTTGGAGATACATATGGAGGATACGATTTAAAATTTAAAGGTTTTAACCTTAATAAGAGGGGAACTCTGGTTCTGAACATCGATTGCTCTACAATCGAAGCGGACGTAGATGGAGTGCGTAGACTAAGATTACCCCACATCTCGGTTATTCAAAAGCCCGATGGAGGCGATAGTAACTGTGGTGAAGTTACGACTTTTGAAAACGGAAAGGTAATTTGGAATATATACAATTGCGATGGCATAGATATTACTGTTGGAGACAGAACACAGGGAATTTTTATCTGCCCAGGTGCAAAATTCACTGCTAATGGAACTTTCCAGGGACAGGTTCTTGCTGATTATGTATATATTAATGCCGAGACTCATAGAGCAAGCTTTACCGGAACAACTCTTCCTATTTCCGCAGACATAGTTTTCGGAAAACAGGTTGATGGAACTACTCCTTCAGAAAATCAAGTTTTTGAGTTTACTCTTTCAGAGTACAAGAACGGAAATTGGGAGGTTATTCAGACAGCAAAAAACAAAGGAAAGAACATCGCTTTTCAGGATATAACCTACACGGAAAATGGGATTCATTGGTATAAAATCGCCGAGAAAGAGGGAACAAGCAAAGAATTCAAATATGATAAGACAGAATATCTTATGAGAATTGAAGTTAAGCTTGAAGGGACTCAGTACAAGATAGTATCTAAAGATTACTACAAACTCAGCGGAAACAATGACATAACATATGTAGGAAACAGTATTTCCGGAGTTACTGCCAATGCAACTGCGATAACAGATGAAAACGACCTTCTTTTTAACAACACACCGAATCTTATAGAGGTTTCAGTCAAGAAGATATGGAAGGATTATAAGAATGAGGATCTGGCCGAGAACAAACTTCCTAAGGACGGCGTAAAAGTCAGCCTTTACAGAACCATCAATGATGAGATCGATGTTAAGGAAATAAAGGTTGATTCTCTTCCGGATGGAGTTGAAAAGATTGGTGAAGCAATCACACTAAATAAAGATAACTCCTGGGGCTATACTTGGGAGAACCTCAAAAAGGAAGATGATAATAAGAAGCCTTACTATTATTTCGTAAAGGAAGATCCTGTAGATGGATACGAAGTGGTTTACAGCTTGAATGGCTGGTTCCTTGAAGGAACTCAGGAAATCACCAACAGAGAGATTCCTGAGAAGACATTCATCGAAGTAGAAAAGAAGTTCTACGCATTCGATCTTGAAGGCCAGAAGGTAGAGCTCACTGATCTTGAGAGAGCAAACCTTGATGAGAAAGATTTCATCACAGTTATTCTGTACCGTTCAACTGATGGAAAGAACTTTGAGCCTTACGTAGGAAATGCCAAGATAAATGGTGAAGATGTAACATTCAATGGCGAGAAGTTTAAGATAACCGCAGAAGATAACTGGAAAGTAAGGATTGAAGATCTTCCTTCGATGAAGATAGAAAATGACGGAACAGTTACCGCCTACACCTATAAGATTGAAGAAATCGAAGTCAGCAATCCTCTTTACATCAAGGATGGCGAGAATAACGTCGAAGTAATCGAGAGAGTAGAAAATGGTAAGAAGTACAATGTGTTTGTTGTAAAGAACATTCTTAAGCCTACCGAACTCGAGATCGACAAGACATGGCTTGCATATACCGGAACAGTAGAAACTATCCAGACCACTCAGGATTCGGATGTAACAATAACGGTAACGCTTCTTCAGAATAACAACCCGGTTGGACAGTATGTGATCGGAAGCAAAACAGCTGTCAAAGCAAATGCAGATGCACGTTATGAGATAGAAGCGTTTGATATTACAGAGCAGAAACTCTGGTCGGCAAGGTTCCCGAGCCTTCCTGCATACTACGCTGCTACGGAGAACGGAAAGACATTCCTCCAGGCATGCACTTACAGTGTTTCCGAGGATAATATCGCAGGGCTTGATGGATACGCATTAGTTACCGAAGAGATCACTGATCCCGAAGGCAACAAGCTGAACAGTAAGCTCACAACAGAGTTCAATGCAACTAAGGGCGAGTACGAGAACCTGGTTCTCTACAACAAATCGAGTGTAACATTTTCACTTCCGGAAACAGGTTCCGGAGCAACCATTCCAATCTATATAGCAGGAGCACTCACGATGCTTGCATCAGGCGCACTGCTTATATATAGAAGAAAGCTACGTAACAACTGATTTATTTCATTAGGAAAAGGAGACGAAAAAAGATGAAGAAAAAGATTTTATCAATCATTCTTTCAGCTGCTTTTGGTCTTGGCACTGTGTTTGCTGGATTTTCCGCCAACACAATGACAACACTTGCAGCAGATGCAGCAACAGTAACTCATTCGTATGAAGCATACGAGATCTTTACCGGAACATACGATAGTACTTCCAAGACTTTCTCAGATATCAAGTTCGGTACAGGAACTACTGCTGAAATGATCGCAGCTCTCGATACAGAGCTTGGAATCACAGCACCCGATGCTGACGCTGATAAGCATGCGATGCAGATCGCAAAGGCACTCGAGGCCCAGTCAGCAAAGGCTGAAACAGTTGCTCAGATCATCTCTAAGAATCTCAGCACTGTAAAGGTTCCCGTTGCAGATCTTGCAGGAAAGACCGGTTATTACCTCATCGTAGATGTTACCGATCTTACAGGCGATGAAGAAGTTTACCTTGACAGAGCACAGCTTCAGGTGGTTATTGATGGTCAGTACACCATCAATGAGAAGCGTGACAATATCACTGTTGAAAAGAAGGTAAAGGATGCTGTTGATGTCCTCAAGGATGGAAATATCACCGTGGATTATACAGAGTGGCAGGATTCCGCTGATTATGATATCGGCGACGACATTCCGTTCCAGCTCACAGGTACTCTTCCTGCTGATTATGATCTTTACACTGAGTACGAGTACATCTTCAGTGACGTGGCTTCGGATGGTCTTGCATTCAAGGCTGACACAGTTAAGGTTTACGTTGATAATACCGAGATTAACGCAGGCTTTGAAGTTGTTGCTGATCCTAACGGACATTCCTTCCAGGTTAAGTTCGCAGACCTTAAGAAAGTTCCTTCAGTTACCGCTACTTCAAAGATCAGAGTTGAGTATCTTGCAACTCTTACCGGCGAAGGCGTGAAGATCGGTGCTGCAGGCAATCCCAACAAAGCCCGTATCGAGTTTGATAACAAGGTAGGCGGAAAAGGAAAGACTCCTTGGGATACAGTAATCGTATTCACATTTAAGACCGAGATCAACAAGGTTGATGAGGAACAGAATCCTCTTGAAGGCGCAGCATTCAAGCTTGAGAAGGTTGCAGCTACTCTTGAAGGCGGAAAGTACGTTGTTACAAAGGACGCAGACGACAACGATATAGTTCTTAAGTCTTATGACATTACAAATGTCGGAGCAGAGTTCAGTTCCAAGGGACTTGATGATGGCGTTTATAAGATCACCGAGACTACGACTCCCGCAGGATACAACTCAATCGATCCTATCTACTTCGTAGTGGTTGCTGAGCATGATGCAGAAGCAGCCGATCCCAAGCTCACAAAGATTGATGTTACCGATCTTAACGGAAAGTCTATCGCAGCTGATACCGCAACCGGAAACCTCGGCGAGTTTGTTATCGAGCATGATAATGAAGAAGCTATCGACACCACTATCATCAACCAGCACGGTGCAGTTCTTCCCTCAACCGGTGGTATCGGTACCACAATCTTCTATGTAATCGGTGGCGTACTTGTAGTAGGCGCAGTTGTTCTTCTCATCGTTAGAAGAAGAATGAGAAATGAAGAGGAATAATCCTCAAGCATAAACAATTAATGAAATAAATCTTATTACATAGATAGCTTAGGTCCGGAAAGTGCGAACCACTTTCCGGATAGCCGGACAAATACTGACACCTTCACGCGGTGTCCGGCGAGCAACGGCAATGCCGGCCAAGATTCAGTAAGAACTAACAGACGGGAACTGTGATGAGCAAAGCTGCTGACAGTGCAAAGAAAAAGAGAAGAAAAACAATATCGACTGTAATTACCCTGCTTCTTGTGGTGTTTGCACTTGTCGGACTCGGAATAATGCTTTATCCGTCCTTTAGTGATTGGTGGAATTCGATGCATGCGTCGAGATCGATCTCCGAATATGTTCAGGCGATCGAGCAGTTCGATGATTCGGATCTGCAGGAGATGCTTGCAAAAGCCAGGGATTTTAATAAGAAGAAAAGATCCGGATTGGTCTATGACATGACCGACGAGGAATATGCAGAGTATGAAAGCCTGCTTGATATATCGGGAACCGGTATCATGGGTTACATTTCGATCCCCACGATAAACGTAAATCTTCCTATATATCATGGCACAAGCGAGGAAGTACTCCAGATAGCGGCAGGTCACCTTGCGGCATCCTCACTTCCGGTAGGCGGAGAGGGTACCCACTCGATCATATCGGGACACAGAGGCCTTCCTTCCGCAAAGCTCTTTACCGATCTGGACAAGCTGGTTGTAGGAGATACCTTCGTAATAAGCATTCTCAACGAGAAGCTGACATACAGGGTTGACCAGATAAAGGTAGTGCTTCCAGAAGATGTATCGGAACTTGCAATACAGAGCGACAAGGATTACTGCACACTGGTAACCTGTACGCCATACGGTATAAATACCCACAGGATGCTGGTCCGTGGGCACAGAGTGGAAAACGAAGAGGAAGAGCTGGTTGTCTTCATCACGGCTGACGCCTCGAGAATACCGAATTACCTGGTGGCAGTGGTAATAGTAATACCAACACTGATATTGATGACGATCGTGTATTTCATCTTTACGGCACTTAAGAAAAGAAACATGTCAACCAATGAAATACTCGAAGGATTAAAAGACGGAAGGTTTGATAAGAAAAGATAGGAGCTGTTTCAGATAGCTTTTATGAAACGGATTCATAGGGTTTAAAGGAGGAAGATTCCATGAAAAAATGGAAAGGCCTGAAAAGTGCACATGTAAAAAGACTAATCGGCTGCACGCTTGCACTTGGACTGCTGGCAGGCACTCTTAAGGCTGCACCGCTTTTTGCGGGAGCTGCTGATAAGGTTGATCTTACATCTGCATGCAGTCTGACCGTTGGGTCGTCATCCAGCACGGATAAGGAATTCATCGACGATATCGCCAAGGCGAATGTGCTGATGGACGTTTATCTTGTAGCAGATGCTGTGGAGAAGAAGGGCTATGACGGATATGTTTTCGAGGTAAAGGATACATATTCGAGCACAGTCACCATACCCGACGATGTCGATACAAAGACATGGAGTGATCTGGCCAAGGTTGCGGCAGGCGTTGTGGAGAATGCATATAAAGCAGGTAACGCGATAGCACCCGACAAGACCATAAAGGCAGGAGAGACCGCGACAAACCTTTCCGCAGGACTCTACCTTGTGATCGCAAGAGGTGACGGCATCACCGATTACTTCGAGGAAAAGACAGACGAGCAGGGTAATACCGGTACATATACAGTTGCGACTACAGATGTATATAAGTACTACTTCGCTCCCGAGTTTGTGGCGCTTCCCACCAAGGAACCCGACGAAAACGGAGAGATCAAGTCCTCCAACCCCACTCCCTGGTTATACACCGCTCAGGTATTTATGAAGCCCCTCAGAGAGCTTAGGTATGGCGACCTCAAGATCGTAAAGGATCTGCTCACATTCGAGGACAGCGAGCCGGCGTACTTTGTATTTGATGTGGAAGCAACCATCGGTGAGGGTGCTGAACAGAAGAATGTATACAGCAATGTTTTTACTCTTGAGTTCACATCAGCCGGTGAAGAATATCTGATCGTAGAGAAACAGATTCCCATCGGGGCAAACGTTACGGTGACCGAGGTTTACTCCGGAGCTACATATGATGTAACCTCCGCACTCACGCAGAACACCGTGATCACTGCCAATGATCTCGTAGAAGTAAGATTCACCAATGATTATAACGAGAACAGAAAGCATTACGGAGCTATCACCAATCACTTTGATCCCGTGCTCGATGAAAACGGAAATCCTGTGATCGGCGCTGACGGAAAGACCGTTTACAATTGGGCTAAATATGCGGACAGCAGAGAGGAGGGACAGCAGTAATGAAAAAGCAAAGACTTATCCTGACGGCAGCGGCTGTCAGCGCAACACTCATTATCGCTTCTTCGATCGGTTCTGCTTTTGCATACTTCTCGACCTATGAGAGAGCACTCGGCGGATATGTTGTCAATCTGGGAGATTACGAGGAGATCACCGAGGATTTCCAGGATTGGACCAAAAAGGTTGTAGTAACCAACAAGACCAATTCCACGGAGAGCGTATTTGTAAGAGTTAAGGCTTTTGCCGGACAGTCGGTAGATCTTATCTACTCGGCAGATGCTGATTGGACTCCCGGTGCAGACGGATATTATTACTACGGAAAAGTGCTTGCTCCCGGAGAGACCAGTTCACAGATCGATGTAAAGATCGCGAACATACCGCAGACTGTAGATCCCAAGAGTTTCAATGTCGTTGTAGTGTACGAGGCTGCTCCTGCAAAATACCAGCCCGACGGAACGGCAATACCTGATTGGGATCAGAAATTCGATGTGACATATGAGCAGGGAGGTGATAACTGATGAGTATATTTAAGAAGATAATCACCTCAAAAGTATTTACCGCGGTGGCATTTACCGCAGCAGCGGGCCTGCTCATATTCTCATCGGTAGGCGGAACACAGGCGGCTCTTACCTACTACTCCGAGAATTACACATCCCGTGTCCAGATGTACGACATCGGTGTTACGATCGTAGAGAACGGACGCAACATCTCCTACAGAAACTACGTACCTAACAGTAACTACGTATGGGATCAGTACAGAGGACAGCTTCTCCAGTATATGATCCCCGAAGGGGAAGAGCTTAAGCTCGATGTGGCTTATCCCGAGAACCTCTCGATCATCAACTCCGGAATGGAAAACGGAACCAGTATCGATACCTACAGCAGAGTCATCATTTACAAGTACTGGCTCGACAAAGACGGAAAGAAGATCACCGATCTTGATCCCGATCTCATCGATCTTCACCTTGTAAACATCGGAACCGACTGGATCATTGATACAGCGGCATCCTCACCCGAGAGAACGGTTCTTTATTACAACAAGCTCCTTAAGGTGGGAGAGACAAGCCCTGCATTTGCCGATACGATCACCGTAAACGGGATCATCGCAACAAAGGTTACACAGACCGAGGGAACCAGAAGCGAGAACGGAAAGACTTACAGAACACTTACAACAACTTATGATTATGACGGAATTCAGTTCATACTCGAGGCGGTTGTTAACTCGATCCAGAACCACAACGCAGAAAAGGCTGCAATGAGCGTTTGGGGAAGACCGATATCCATAGCGGAAGACGGAACGCTTTCATTAAAGTAGGAAAGGAGAGCAGGATAAATGAAAAAGAAATTACTCAGCGTAATACTTTCAGTCGGACTTGCCCTTAGCTTTCCTATAACAGCTATGGCTGATACGATCGAGGGAAGTAACAACTGGAATGTAGTGTTCACTCCCGACGAGAAGATGGAAAGTACATTCAAGTCTTCCGAGATGTCAGAGTCGATCTCCGGAATGCAGCCCGGTGACACAGCGGTATTTACCGTTAAGCTCGGAAACGAAAATGATACCACAACAGACTGGTATATGACCAACAAGGTTCTCTACTCACTCGAGGACCGCAGTAATAATAAGGGAACCTCAGGCGGATCATACACATATCTGCTTACCTACACCAATCCCAAGGGAGAGGTTACAACGATCTTTGACAGTGAGACAGTCGGTGGTGAAGGAGATTCCAAAGCAGGTATCGGTCTTCACCAGGCTACGGATTCCCTGGAAGATTTCTTCTTCCTCGATACTCTCGAGAAGGGAAAGAACGGTGTCATCACCCTTAAGATCGAGCTTGACGGCGAGACACAGGGTAACGATTATCAGGATACTCTTGCAGACCTTCAGATGAATTTCGCAGTTATGCTCAGAACTGCCGGTGAGCGTGAAGACAACGGCGGCGATAACGGCGGAGATAAGAAAGAGCCCAAGATCGTTAAGACAGGTGATGAATCAAACCGCAGCGTTTTCTATATAATCTCAGCAGCTGCAGCATTCGGGCTTATAGCACTTGCAGTAGTCGGAATGAGTGACAGAAGAAAGCAGCAGAGAGGAGGCAGGGCATGATTAAGAAGCTTGTAAGAAGCCTTTTTGGAATTGCCACTGCAGCGCTCATGACATTCTCGCTTGCAGTTCCTGCCAAGGCTGCCACAACAAACTATGCAGGATATGATTATACTGTAAAGTTTTTCTGCGGAGCACAGGGCACCTTCAGTAACGCAGGTGTTTCCGTATATGATGCGACGGCCAGCAACGCAGGGGTTAATGTTTCCCTTTCGTCTGACGGCACTGTGATCACGGTATCGGGAGTTCCCTTCGGATCGAGAGTTGTATTCAACCTCGGAAGCGTAGCAGTTTTTGACGGAAGCAAGTATTATGTAAAGGGAATAAGAGAGAGCGGAATGGACAATAACACCATTTCATCAACATCCTTCCCTGTTACCTGCGATATGGACTATGTGGTAGGTTACGGACTCCTTGCAGATTCCGTAGCATACACTATCGAGTATGTTGACAACAGAGGCAACACACTTGCTCCTACCGAGACTCACTACGGTAACGTAGGTGACAGACCGGTTATCGCATTCCTGCACATGGACGGATATGTTCCCCAGGCTTATAACCTTACCGGAACTCTCCTTGCAGACCCTAAGGACAATGTCTTCAGATTCGTATACACCCCTCTCGATGAGCTTCCCGAGTTTTATCGTGGATACACCTACAACGGGTATATTGACAACGGTACTACCGGAGAAGGCGGAATCATCGTGATCCCCGGTGACGGTGGCGGAGCAGGCGGAGCTGGAGCAGGCGGAGCTGGAGCAGGCGGAGCAGGTGCTCCCAACGGTGCTGACGGAGACGGCGGCGCGGTAGTAGTTCCCGGAGACGGCGACAACACAACCATCACAGAAGAGGATGTTCCTCTCGGACCTCAGGAGATCGTAGACATCCGTGATGAAGAGGCAGCTTTATCCGACGGTAACGGAATCTTCGGCGGAGCACTTGACAACATGGGTATCAGCACTGAATCACCCACAGCATTTTTCACCAGCATTCCTATCGGAGCTAAGGTGGGTATCGTAGGCGGACTTGCAGCGGCAGTCGGTGCAGCGGCATACTTCCTGTTCATCAGAAGAGGTATTAAATCAAAGAATGAAAAGTAGTGGAACAGACTTGAAAAAGAGTTCCGGAGCCAAAGGCGGGAAAGTATTTTCCGCCTTTTGTTCTGTGATAGGGACAGTGGGACTTGTGATCATCATCCTGCTGTGTCTTCCCGTCACTATTCCGGGATTCATCGGATACAACATTTATAATGTAGAGACCGGGAGCATGGAACCCACCATGCCCGTAGGCAGCATTTGCTATGTAAAGAGAGTACCTGCCCAGGATATCAGGCAGGGAGATATCATCGCCTTTATTAGTGAAGGGATGACTGTCACTCATCGCGTTCTTTCAAACGATCAGTCCGCGATGGAGTTTAAGACAAAGGGTGATGCAAATGAGACCGAGGATCCGGTACCCACAAGGTATGGAGAGCTTATAGGCCGCGTTGAACTGCACCTCCCTTATCTTGGTAAGTTTTTTGTGTTCTTTACGAGCCTTAAGGGAAAGATCTACCTTTTTGGAGTGCTGGTCGCCTGCGTTATATTTATGCTGGTGGGATCAACCATACGTGACAGGATAAAGAAGGCTTCGGAAGAGGAAGATGAAATAGAGCCGTCCTCAAAAATAGCAGATGTAAAAAAAGCCGATGTAAAAAGGACTGATGCTAAAAGGACTGTGGCAAAATACGATGCCAACGGGGACTATGTCGGAGTACCTACAGTATCGGGTATGCTGGGGATCGGTGATGAAGCAGATCCTGCAGACCCTAAAAGTGCAGCCGATGAGGGTTCCGGGCATGCAGAGGATGCGGGAACCGGTAAAGGCTCCGGCGGTTTATCCAGAAAGAAAGGACTGCTCATCACTCTTGCGGTCATTCTGGTGGCTGTTATCGTAGGAGCATTGGGAATGAACCTCGCAGATGCCCTGATCAAAAAGGGTGAGAGGGATGTAAATAAAGAAGCCAGAGAAGGCTTTGTTAAGGAGAACAAAGAACCGGAAAAGAAGGAAGAAAAGCCTGCCCCGGCAGAAGAGCCCGATTTGCCTGCGGAAGAGCCCGAGGAGGATGTGGTAAAGCTAAACGGCCCTCTTGATATTGATTTTGAGGGACTGATGGCTGTCAACCCCGATGTGTGCGGGTGGATATACTGTCCGGATACCGTTATTGATTATCCTATCCTTAAGGACAATAATAACGATTATTACCTGCATCACAACTATAAGGGGGATTATACCGCTTCCGGATCCATTTTTATAGAATGTGCAAACAGAGATGATTTTGCTGATTGCAATACCATAATCTACGGTCACCACATGGCAGACGGTTCTATGTTTGCATCGCTTTCAAAGTGGTTTAAGCAGGATTATTATGAAAAACATCCGGTAATGTATATCTTTACTCCGGAGCAGAACTATGTGCTGCAGCTTTTCAGCGCATATACGACTTCAGCCACATCGGATTCATACTGGGCCGCACAGACGCCCTGTCAGGAAATGACGGATTATACCGCCAAAGTGGCATCACAGTCGGAATTTGATCCGGGCGAGATGGAGCTTCCCGATGACGGACATTATGTAATGCTTTCCACATGTGCATATTCTTTCCAGGATGCAAGGAGCGTTATTCACGGTCTGCTTATTCCCATGGAGGAGTGGATTCCCGAGCACGAAGACGAAGTGGACTGGGAAGTGCAGGAGTATGAGCCATATGTATATGTAGCTCCGGAAGACACTGATGAAGGGTCTTCCGATGAAAAAGATACAAATGATTAATTGACTGCAATAAGCCGTCACCTGTCGGAATGATCGGTGGCGGCCGTATCTATTGACAATAAATGTTTGATTGTATACAATAATACACAGGATTGCAGTCATCTGAAAAACAGCGTTTCCTGCATGGTCCGAAGTCCGATCAGCGTGAAGTATTTATGCGTGATTGAGAAAATAGATATTTGTGAGAGAAAGAAATGAGTGAAAACGATTTAAAACAGGAAGTAACGGATAAGTATTCGCTCCGTGGGCGTGTGTTCAGCCGCCTGAGAGAGGATATCCTGAGCGGCAAATACGAGGAGGGCGAGGAGCTGCGAGAAGTGGCCATCGGCGAGGAACTCGGAGTGTCGAGGACACCCGTGCGCGAGGCTTTCAGACAGCTTGAGCTGGAAGGGCTTATCAGGATAGTGCCCAACAAGGGAGCCTATGTGACCGGTATTTCCGCCAAGGATGTGAAGGATATCTATATGATCCGTTCACGCCTTGAGGGTCTGGCTGCCAGATGGGCCACGGAGCATATCACGGACGAGCAGCTTGAAGAGATGGAAGAGAATGTGTATCTTGCCAAATTCCATGCCGAAAAGGGTCATCTGGAGCAGCTTGCGGAGCTTGATAACAGATTCCATGAGATAATGTACGAGGCAAGCGGAAGCAAGATGCTCGAGCATCAGCTCAAGGATTTCCATCAGTATGTTATCCGCGTAAGAAAGAAGACGCTGTCAAGCGCCCGCGGTCCCAAGTCCAATCTTGAGCATGAAGGTATCATGGAAGCGATAAAGGCAAGGGATCCCGAGTTGTCGGAAAAGCTGGCTCATGAACATATAATTAATGCTTATGAAAACCTGGTTAAGAACGGGTTTGCGTAAGGAATTTAAGTTGAAGATAATAGATTGATCACGTATTAAAGCATGGCGGTAATAATAGTTTCCAGTGCAATATTCATTGCGCTCATACTCTATATAGCATTAGAGCAGGATAAAAGAGAACGGTTTACAGGGATCGCCTTTTTCCTTGCAACTACGGGCGGAATCCTGATCTACGGTTTCAGTTATGCCGTGGAGGGAAAAGACTTTGTCAAGGATCTGGCCGGTGTATTCAGCACGCTTGTAGATGTCGGAAGAATGTTCGTGGGAATGAACAACGAAAAAGTTTTTTCCCAGATGTTGGAAGACAAAGGCCTTACGGGCGATATATGGTACCTGATATTCTGGCTTGTGCATTTTCTTGCTTATTATTCCATGGCAAGTGCTGCGATACTCACCCTCGGAAAGGGTGCGGCAAGAAAGCTTCAGCTCTGGCTTCTCAATATCAGAGATGTTGAAGTGATCTACGGTATCAATGAGAGTTCACTTGCAATGGGAAGGCATATTGCTGCCAATCCCAAGATATCCGTTGTGTTTATAGGACAGGCGACAGCTGCCCAGGAGCTGGCGATCAGACAGATGAAGGCACTTCTTCTCTCGGATGAGAAGTCGATGGTTCCGAAAGAAGGCTTTCTCAAGACGATTTCCGTTACCGAGCACAAAGGCCGTCTGAAGCTTTTTGCCATCTCGGAAGACGGAGAAGCCAACTATAACTATGCCCTCAGGCTTCTTAAGCTGATGGAAGATGAGAAGATCCCTCCCAAGAATACTTCACTTGTCCTTCTGGGCAGGGAGGAGAGACTGGGAAGCTCACTGCAGGCACTCCACGATCATTACGGATACGGGGAAGTGCAGATCTTTGACCGGTCCGAACTTACATCGCGTCTGCTCATTCAGAAATTTCCGCTTTGCAATGCCATGGATTTTGATGAATACGGCAAGGCGGAACACGATATGAACGTGATCCTCATCGGGTTTGGAAAAAAGGGACAGGAAGTATTAAAAAAGCTTGTTGCCAACGGACAGTTTGAGGGAAGCAGATTCCATGTGGACGTGTTCGATCCCGAATACGGAAGATATGACGGTTTCTATCGTATGAGATATGCTGCCATGCTCAAGGAGTACGATATCGATTTTCATGCTTTTGGCGGAAGGAGCAGGGAATTTGTTGCGCATATAAGGGAACATGCCTCGGAGATTTCTTATATCGTTATTGCTATAGACAGTCTTGAAGTATGCCGTGAACTTTCGGAAGAGATCATAGAGCTTATGGCGAGATACGGCCGAAGCCTTCCGGTATACGCCTGCTGCGAGGGAAGTGTTATCAGCTACAATCTCAATGATGAGAGCGAGACCTACAGTCTTCACGATATGGATATTCTTTTCGGCGGTGATATGGACAGCAGATCGATACAGATCAACCATATGTATCATGACGCGGAAGGATCCGCAAAGGAGCAGTGGTTTGGCGCGGATTATTTCAGCCGAATGAGCTGCCGTGCGAGCGCGGATTTTCTCACCCCCTATCTGGAAAGAGTTCATGCGCTGGAAGATGAAAAGATACATCCGGCCATGCTTGAAAATCTGTCAAAGACCGAGCATCTTCGCTGGAGCGCTTTTCATTATTCCATGGGTTATTCGCGCATGGAAAAGGATGAATGGGAAGAGCGGGCAGCACAATACCGCCGCCAGGTGTTCCTCGGTACGGAGAAAAAAATACGTATCAGCAAGAACTCCGAGGATCGTCACCATGCCTGTCTTGTAAGCTGGGATGAACTGGATGAACTCTCAGCAAAGGAAAACGAAGTCACGGGCGGCAATGTCGACTATAAACAGATAGACAGAAATAATATCCTTGCTCTCGCGCAGCTGCTCTCCGGCCTTGAAGGTAATTAGGATTGTTCTGTCATGATGTGATCAGGATTGTTTCACCCTGATATATAGATTTTGGGGAGAAATAATGCTAAACTTATTTTTTGATATCATGCCGGTGGGCATACCGGTGATTATATAAAGGAGCATATATATGGCTAAGATTCAGATGACTACACCCCTTGTTGAGATGGACGGGGACGAGATGACCAGAGTGCTCTGGAAGATGATAAAGGATGAACTCATCAAACCTTATATCGATCTTAAGACAGAGTATTATGATCTGGGACTGGAAGCAAGAAATGCGACAAACGATCAGATCACGGTTGATGCGGCAAATGCCACCCTAAAGTACGGAGTGGCCGTAAAGTGCGCAACCATCACTCCCAATGCGGCACGTATGACCGAATATAACCTCAAAGAGATGTGGAAGAGCCCCAACGGAACGATCAGAAGCATCCTCGACGGAACAGTATTCCGTGCCCCCATTCTCGTTAAGGGCATAGTTCCCTATGTTGCCAACTGGACAAAGCCTATCACCCTTGCCCGTCATGCATACGGTGATGTATATAAGAATGTGGAGATAAAAGTACCCGGAGCAGGAAAGGCAGAGCTTGTATTTACGGGCGCTGACGGAACAGAGATCCGTGAGACTATTCACGAGTTTAAGGGCCCCGGAATCCTGCAGGGGATCCACAACACCGAAAAGTCGATAGAAAGCTTTGCAAGATGCTGCTTCAACTATGCGATCGACACGAAGCAGGACCTCTGGTTTGCCACCAAGGATACCATCTCAAAGAAGTACGATCACACCTTTAAGGATATCTTCCAGGAGATTTTCGATAAGGAATATAAGGCAAAGTTTGACGAGCTGGGAATCGAGTATTTCTACACCTTGATCGACGATGCGGTAGCCCGCGTTATCCGCTCTGAGGGCGGCTTTATCTGGGCCTGCAAGAACTATGACGGTGATGTTATGTCCGACATGGTAGCAACCGCATACGGCGATCTGTCGATGATGACATCCGTGCTCGTGAGCCCTCAGGGTGTGTACGAGTATGAGGCGGCTCACGGCACCGTTCAGAGACATTATTATAAATACCTCAAGGGAGAGGAGACATCCACCAACTCCATCGCTACTATCTTTGCATGGACAGGTGCTCTCAGAAAGAGAGGAGAGCTTGATGGAATAGCGGAGCTTTCCGCATTTGCCGATAATCTTGAGAAGGCATGCATCAAGACCATCGAGGATGGAAAGATGACCAGGTCCCTTTCGCTTATTTCAACATTTAAGAATCCTGTTATCCTTAACAGCCTTGAGTTTATTCAGGCGATCAGAGAGACCCTTGATGATCTTTTATAATACGAATTGCTGCGTTGCTTTATAACTCTTGCAATTCTTAGATTACTTATGCTTTTATCCTGTCAGAATATTTCGGTCGGGTTTGTTACCGGTACTGTGCTCGACTCGGTCAGCTTTCATATCGAAAATGGCGAAAAAGCAGCCATTGTAGGCATTAACGGAGCGGGGAAGACCACGCTCCTTAAAGTCATTGTCGGACAACTGGAACCCGATAGCGGGATGGTCGTTACCGAAAAGGACAGGACAGTAGGATATCTTGCGCAGAATGATGCGGTAAATACCGATAACACTATTATCGGGGAACTCACCGAAGTTAAACGCGATCTTATATCCATGGAGGAAAAGCTCCGCTCGCTGGAAGCGCAGATGGGATCTTTGTCCGGCGATGAGCTGGGCAGCGTCATGGAAAAATACCAGACGCTCCTTCATACCTTTCAGCTTCTCGGAGGAGAGACATACAACTCCGAGATCTACGGCGTGCTAAGGGGCCTCGGCTTTGCCGAGGACGAATACGAAAAGAGCATCGCCACTCTGTCCGGTGGGCAAAAGACCAGAGTTGCCCTTGGCAAAATGCTTCTGGCTAAGCCCGATCTTATTATCCTGGACGAGCCCACCAACCACCTTGATCTTAATTCTATAAGCTGGCTTGAAGGCTTCCTTAAAAACTATAAGGGAGCCGTGCTTATCGTGTCTCATGACAGGTATTTTCTCGACAGGGTCGTAACAAAGGTGATCGAGCTTGAAAACGGAAAGTCCTCGGTCTTTTCGGGAAATTACAGCGATTACTCGGTTAAGAAAGAGCAGAGAAGGATCGCCGAGCTGAACGCATATCTCAATCAGCAGAGAGATATAAAGCATCAGGAAGCTGTTATAGAAAAGCTCAGATCCTTCAACCGTGAGAAGTCCATCAAGCGAGCCGAAAGCCGCGAAAAGATGCTTGATAAGGTTGAAAGGCTCGAAAAGCCAGCCACGGTCAATGCCGACATGAAGCTTGTGCTCACGCCTCATGTGCGCAGCGGAGAGGATGTGCTGCATATTGAGGGCCTGTCAAAAAGCTACGGAAGCCTGGAGCTTTTCTCGGGTGTTGATATTGATATAAAACGCGGCGAACATGTGGCCATAATCGGAAATAACGGAACGGGAAAGACTACTCTTCTTAAGATACTTAACGGGCTTGAAACTGCCGATGCGGGAAGCTACACCCTTGGCACAAATGTAGAGATCGGATATTACGATCAGGAACATCACGTGCTTCACGCCGAGAAAACTTTGTATGATGAGATAGCTGATGAGTATCCCTATCTTACCATCACCGAGATCAGAAACACCCTTGCGGCATTTCTGTTTACAGGGGATGATGTGTTCAAGCTGGTCGGCGACCTGAGCGGCGGAGAAAGAGGCAGGCTTTCACTTGCCAAGCTGATGCTCAGCGACTGTAACCTGCTTATTCTGGACGAGCCCACCAACCACCTTGACATACAGTCGAAAGAGATACTCGAAACAGCCATAAACAGCTATGAGGGAACTGTGCTTTACGTTTCCCACGACAGATATTTCATAAACAGGACAGCATCAAGAATACTGGAGCTTTCGGGAAAGAAATTCACAAATTATCTTGGTAATTATGATTATTATCTGGAGAAGAGAGAGACAATAGGAACAGCGGCCGGATCAAATGCCGTAAACAGAGGAATTGCAGGCAGCGCGGCCATGGGAGGCAAAGCAAAGGGCGGTGCTGAAGCCTCAGACCCGGCTGACGGTATTCCCGGCTCCGGGACCGCTTCGCAGCAAGACTGGAAAGAGCAGAAGGCACGGGCGGCAGAGCAGAGGAAAAAGGAAAATGCCATCAAAAAGTGCGAGGAAGATATCGCGTCACTGGAAGCGGAATTGTCGGAAATAGATGCTAAGCTTTCGGACCCTGCAAACGGCGGCGATGCAGCGCTTCTTATGAGCCTTACGAAGGATCGTGAAAAAGCAGCATCGGGCCTTGATGAATTATACGAAAGATGGGAGACACTTTCCGAGGAATTGTCTCAGGCCTGATGAAACAGAAATAAAAGAGCCGACGGTGGTCATTTGCACGCCGGCTGCATCTGAAAGCATATTGCGTTGCGATATGCTTTCTTGACTTTATGCGGCTATTTTCATAAAATAGATGTATATATGCCTTCGCATATAGAGGCGGGAGGCGCAAAGCGCCAAAAGCGGCTTCTTTACACATGACAGAAGGCCAAAAGTAAGGGAAAAACCATGCAGGATAAAGGTATTTCTTCCGCGGTAGTCGGAAGGCTGCCAAGGTATTTAAGATATCTGGGCGATCTTAAAGAAAAAGGAATTGAGAGGGTGTCATCTCAGGAACTCAGCAGGATGATGAATGTCACTGCATCCCAGATCCGTCAGGACCTAAATAATTTTGGCGGTTTCGGCCAGCAGGGATACGGATATAATGTTGACTATCTCTACAAAGAGATCGGTAAGATCCTCGGTCTCGACAGGGAATATGATTTTATCATAATCGGAGCCGGTAACCTTGGAAGGGCTCTCGGAGGATATCTCAATTTCGAGAGAAGAGGTTTTATTTTCAGAGGGATATTCGATAAAAACCCCGAGCTTTTCGGAACAGAGGTAAGGGGCGTTAAGATAAGCCCCATAAGCGAGCTGGACAGCTTCCTCAAGAAAAACGATATAGATATTGCGGTGCTCACGATACCCAAAACGGGCGCACTTGAGGTGATAGATACTTTAGTCGGGAACGGTATCAAGGCAATATGGAATTTTGCCCATGTCGACCTCGATGTTCCGGAGGGAGTGCAGGTTGAAAACGTGCATCTTTCCGACAGCCTGATGAAGCTTTCGTACAACATAAGCCGTTACGCCGAAGAGAACAAAAACGGCGATAAAGATTGATACAGTATCCGTGACGGAACGGAATTAATTATAGGAAGAGATTATGTCTAAAAGATCGGGAAAGGATAAAGAGGATTCTTTCAGGAATTCACTTCTCGGAAAAGAAGTCCCCACACTTACCCTTGACAACAAATGGTATAGACTGCTGGACGAGGTGGGAAAGAAAGATGTTAAACCCCTTGAGGATAAGCTGAATGACCTGCTTAAGAGGCAGGGTAAACTCACCACTGAGAGCAAGGAGATAAAGAAGGTCAAAAAGCGGCTCATGGAGGAGATCGTGTCCCTGGTGGATGAAGAATCACAGGGAAATGCCGAGACTTCGGCCAAGATCGCCGAGAACAAACGCCTTGTGGAAGATTGCAACAAAAAGCTTGAGAGCTACGAGGACGAGATGGTGGATCTTCCCAGAGAGATAAATGATATCAATCGTCAGCTCATGATCATGACCATGGAACACTGCTATGAGACCATGCAGGATAACACCGACGATATCGAGGAACTTGGAGAATGGCTCACAAGGACAAGGATCGAGCTCAAAAAGAACCTTATCCGCAAGCAGGAAAAAGAAGCAAAAAATCATCTTATCTATTCATATATGCATGATATTTTCGGCCCTGATGTGGTGGACATTTTTGACCTGAGGTATAACCCCGAGGATCACCACCCCATGTCGAAGGAGGAGATAGAGAGGAAGCAGAAACAGGATGGCGCGAAGGCTGCGGACAAGCCTGATACCCCGGCTTTCCCCAACATCGATAGGCAGGCAGAAGAAAAACCGGTTATAGACGGAGGAGATATAATTGTTTAGCGAAATTGAGCACGCAGAGGAGATAAAGCGGCTGCAGAGAGGCTATGCCGCTATTGATCTCGGTGCGATAAAAAGCAATATGGATTCCATGCATGCGGCTCTTAAGCCCGGAACCAAAATGCTGGGAGTCATCAAATCAAACGGATACGGGCATGGGTCCGTGGAGGTGGGAACACTTCTGGAAGGGCTTGATTATGTGTTCGGATGTGCCGTAGCCACTCCCGAGGAGGGAGAAGCATTAAGGCAGGCAGGGATCAAAAAACCCATCATTATTCTCGGGTATTCATTTCCCTACAGCTATGATCTTATCGTAAAAGAGGATATGCGCCCTGCGGTTTTCAAGGAAAGCGACCTTGACGGGCTGTGCGAAGCGGCAGATCGTGCAGGTAAAAAGCTGAAAGTTCATATAAAAGTCGACACCGGAATGGGAAGGATAGGAACCTCTCCCGATGACGAGGGACTGGCTTTTGTAAAGGAGCTTTTAAAGAGAGACTCCCTTGAAGTAGAAGGCATATTTACTCACTTTGCCAGAGCGGATGAATACGACAAGACATCGGCAAAAAAGCAGATAGAGCTTTTCAAAGGCTTTATAGACAGAATAGAAAAAGAGCTGGGATATAAGATACCCATTAAGCACTGCTCCAACAGCGCGGGAATACTGGAACTGCCCGAGGCGAATATGGATATGGTGCGGGCAGGGATCACGATGTACGGTCTTATGCCTTCGGATGAAGTATCCATTGGGAATATAGAGCTTAAGCCTGCCATGTCGGTACACAGCCATATTTCCTTTATAAAGACGGTTCACCCGGGTCAGAGCATCAGTTACGGCGGGCTTTTCACCGCGGATAAGGATATGCGTGTTGCCACTGTTCCCCTCGGATACGGAGACGGATACCCCAGGATGCTGACCGGTAAGGGAAGCGTTCTTATAAAGGGAATGAGATGCCCGATATTGGGGCGCGTATGCATGGATCAGTTCATGGTGGATGTAAGCGCCGTTACGGATCTGAATGAGGGTGAGGAAGTGGTGCTTATGGGAAAACAGGGCAGCGAAGAGATCACCGCAGAAGAGATAGGAGAGCTTTCGGGCAGGTTTAATTATGAGCTTGTATGCCTGATAACCGACAGGCTGCCGAGAGTTTATTACTGAGGCACCCGCAAATAGAGTTGGGAAACGGCTTTACACGGAGGAAAACATATGCTTAAAGAATTCAAAGGGTACAAAAAAGGGATCGACCTCGGAGGATGGCTTTCACAGTGCAATCACACCAAAGAAAGATACGAGACCTTTATCACCGAAAAGGACATCGAGACCATATCATCCTGGGGCGCAGATCATGTGAGGGTCCCTGTGGATTATGACCTTGTGGAAGACGGGGAAGGAAATTACAAAGATGACGGCTTCGCATATATTCAGAGAGCTGTTGACTGGTGCGGAAAGTATCATCTAAACATGGTGCTGGACCTGCATAAGACCTTTGGCTATTCCTTTGACTTCGGCGAGAACGAAGAGGGATTCTTTGACAACGAGAAATACCAGGAGCGCTTTTACAGGCTCTGGGAGGAATTTGCAAAAAGATATTCAAAGTATGAGGAAAGGCTCTGCTTTGAGCTTTTAAACGAGGTTACGGACAAAGAGTTCTGCGATAAGTGGAACGAGATATCCCTTAAGTGCATCGAAAGGATAAGAAAGATCGCTCCCACTGTAAAGATACTTGTGGGCGGATACTGGAACAACTCCGGTGATGCGGTAAAAGATCTTGCCATGCCGCATGATGAAAACATCGTTTATAACTTCCACAACTATGATCCCCTCGTGTTCACCCATCAGGGGGCTTCATGGATCCCGGGAATGCCCGCGGACTACCGTGTTTCGATCGATAAAACATTCAAAGAGATGGATGCATACACCACAGAGCATGCACCGGAGCTTCTCGGCAGATTCGACAATATGGGAGCTTCCGACGATAAGATAGACGCGGAGTTTTTCAAAAAGAGGTTTGCCGAGCCCGTCAAGATCGCCGAGGAACGCGGCGTGAGCCTCTACTGCGGCGAATACGGTGTGATAGAAAATGCCGAGCCCGCTGATATCTTAAAGTGGTACAAAGCCATTAATGAGGCGTTTGAGTATTACGGGATAGGACGCGCCACATGGAGCTATAAGAGCATGAATTTCGGCCTTGCGGATACCAGACTTGATGCAGTGAGGGATGAGATCCTTAAGTCGATTTAGACAATTCCGGCTTCAAGGGCCGAAGCGAAGACAGCTGTCTGCGAGGCAGACTGATGAGGCGAATAATACAGAAAATTGCGGAAAGCCCCTTGCAAAAGGGGCTTTCTTATGGTAAAATTGCGACTGTTGTGATAAATCACGCGTTTCCTATTCGCGATCGGTGCGGCTTCGGCCGTTTTATCGCGGAGTGCGGGAGCTTTTACGCAGGCTCCGGCAAACGGTGCGCGGAAGAGGAGAAGCCGCAGACAGCGGATCTCCGGTTAACCTAAGGAGGTAAATTAAATGAGCGTAATTTCTATGAAGCAGCTGCTTGAAGCAGGTGTTCATTTTGGACACCAGACCAGAAGATGGAATCCTAAGATGGCTCCCTACATCTTCACTGAGAGAAACGGGATTCACATCATCGACCTTCAGAAGTCCGTTGTTAAGGTTGACGAGGCTTACAAGGCAGTAAGTGAGATCGCCGCACAGGGCGGAACCATTCTTTTCGTTGGTACCAAGAAGCAGGCTCAGGATGCAGTTAAGACTGAGGCAGAGCGTTGCGGAATGTACTACGTGAATGAGAGATGGCTCGGCGGTATGCTCACCAATTTCTCGACTATTCAGTCACGTATCGCAAGACTCCACGAGATCGAAAAGATGTCTGAAGACGGAACCTTTGATGTACTTCCCAAGAAGGAAGTTGCCGGCCTTCAGAAAGAGTGGGACAAGCTTGAGAAGAACATCGGCGGAATCAAGAACATGAAGAGAATTCCCGATGCTATCTTTGTTGTAGATCCCAAGAAGGAGCACATCTGCGTTGCAGAGGCAAGAGCACTCGGAATCACTCTTATCGGAATCGGCGACACCAACTGCGATCCTGACGAGCTTGATTACATCATCCCCGGAAACGATGATGCTATCCGTGCCGTAAAGCTTATCGTGGCTAAGATGGCAGACGCTATCATCGAGGCAAACCAGGGCGCAGAGGCTCTCGAGGCTTCCGATGCAAATGCAGACGGAGAGACCGGGGCTTCCGATATCGAAGAAGTTGCAACTGAGGAATAAAGGAGATATAAAATGGCAGATATTACAGCAGCAATGGTAAAAGAACTGCGTGAATCTACAGGCGCAGGCATGATGGAGTGCAAGAAGGCACTCACCGAGACAAACGGTAATTTCGAAGAGGCTGTTGAAGTGCTCAAGAAGAGCGGAGCAGCCAAGGCTGTTAAGAAGGCAAGCCGTATCGCAGCAGAGGGTATTACCTGTGTTGCTACAGACGGAGATAAGGTTGCGGCAGTTGTTGAGGTTAACTCCGAGACAGACTTTGTTGCGAAGAACGAGAAGTTCCAGACATACGTTTCCAAGGTTGCTCAGCAGGCTGTTAAGTCAAATGCCGCAAATATCGAGGCATTTCTTGCAGAGCCCTGGATCGAGGACAGCTCCAAGACAGTTAACGATGCTCTTGTAGAGATGATCGCCGTTATCGGTGAGAAACTCAGCATCCGTCGTTTCGAGAAGGTTACCGCTGAAAACGGATGCGTTGTTACTTATGTACACGGCGGCGGAAGAATCTCCGTAATCGTTAAGGCTGAGACTGCAAATGTTAACGATTCCGTTAAGGAAGCAATGTCCAACATCGCAATGCAGATCGCAGCTATGAATCCTACATACGTAAGCAGAAGCGACATTTCAGATGCAGAGCTTGCTAAGATCCGCGAGATCACTGTTGACAGCGCACTCAACGATCCCGCTTCACTTCCCAAGCCCATCCTCAACAAGCTTATCGAGAAGGCTATCAGCGAGAAGACCTGGAGCGATGAGGATATCGCTATCTATGAAGAGAAGAAGAGCAACATGAACTTCCTCTTCAACTTCCTTTCAAAGGAAGCTACCGCAGCACTTGCACAGTCTGCACTTGCCCAGAAGGATACCTATCTTGCAGACAAGATCTTTACCGGTCTTGTAGACGGACGTGTTTCCAAGCAGCTTAAGGAGATCTGCCTCCTTGATCAGGTATATGTAAGAGCAGAGGACGGAAAGCAGAGCGTAGATGCATACCTTAAGAGCGTTGCATCCGATCTTAAAATCGCTAAGTTCGTTCGTTTCGAGACCGGTGAAGGCCTTGAGAAGAAGAACGAGGACTTTGCTGCAGAGGTTGCCGCACAGCTCGGCTGATAAATTTATATTTAAGAATTTCCGCCATCGGTCACAAGCCGGTGGCGGTTTTATTTTGTATAAATATTCATCATTTTACGGAAGTTGCCGATATATAAAACGCAGTTTGTCCAAATATTCTCACTTCTATTGACTTTACATGTTAATGTGCGGATAATAAAAGTTGGGTTTTTATATAAATTCAGAGGAAATGTATATGACTTTCGGAATATTTTTGGATACGTATTTTATATTTATATTTATAATGGTCATACTTCTCTATACGATCATTTTCAACAGAGGACTGTATGAGAAAGTCAAGGGCCGCTTTATCACCTTGATATCGCTTGTTGTTTTAGAGACTATCGCCTCTGCGGTGGAAGCATATTTCGGACGCCAACCCGATTATTCCATATGGCGTAAAATTATCTCCGTAGTCTGCTATATCTTAAGGCCCACCATAATGTATACTCTGCTGCTTATCATCACCCGAAACGACAGCAGGAGAAGGAGAATACTGTACGGCATTCCGCTTTTTGTCACAGCTCTGATCCTCATAGTAGACATCCCGTTTAAAGCCGTATTCTATTATACACCGGATAACAGATGGGGAACCGGCCCGCTGCTCCCTGTGACATACATAGTGCTGTTTATATATCTGGCGGCGATCCTTGTAATGACATTCCTTAAAGTGGATTTCAAACTGGGATTCAGCGAGTTTATAACAGTATTCATCGGTGTTGCTTTTATTGTGGCAAATATCTTGGGAGAGCGCCTGATCGGAAATGTTTTTTCAGGACATACTCAGGACGTGACTGCACTTGCGATTCTGATATACGCCATTCACTTTAAGAATATCGAAGACAGGAGAGAAAAAAGATATCTGGAGACGACCGAGCAGAAAACCGGTCTTCTCAATGAAAATGCTTGTGTCAGCAAGCTTGACCAGATGCGTCAGACGGCGCAGATGGAAACCTATGCAGCTGTTTATTTCGATCTTGCAAGATTCGGCCTTATCAACGATCAGTACGGCATGGAGATCGGAAACCGTGTGCTTATAGAGTACGCCAAGACCATCAATTCCATGATGCGTAATGACGAGATACTCGCAAGGCAGGGCGGTGACCGCTTTGTGGCTGTAATACTCCAAAGGAATCTGGATGTACTTCTGGGTCAGCTGTCAGCCACGCGTATCAGATTCATTGAGAATTTCAAGGAATATGACATGACCATCAGTGCCCATGTGGGTGTGTACCTGGTTGAGAGCAACAAGATAAGCGGAGAAGAGATCATCTCTAACGCATATTCGGCTCTAAACTATGGCAAAGCTGCGGGCAATAATGTGACCTACATGACCGTAGAGCTGCGTAACCTTATAAGGGATGAAAAGCAGTTCGCTTCCGATATCCCCATTGCGATGACAAATAATGAATTCATTGCATACTACCAGCCCAAGGTCAACAGCAGGACCGGTAATCTTTGCGGAGCGGAAGCTCTTGTCAGATGGTCAAGGAACGGTCAGCTTGTCCCTCCGGGTAAATTCATTCCTATCCTCGAGACAAAAGACCTGATGTGTGATATGGACTTCTATATGCTGCGCCATGTATGCGCGGATATAGCCAGATGGATTGAACAGGGGCTTGTACCGCCCACTATATCGGTCAATTTCTCCAGAAGGAATCTTTCGAACGATCATCTCGCGGCGGACATTGATGCCATCGTGCAGGAATACCATGTTCCGAAAAAGATGATAGAGATAGAGATCACCGAAACCATAGATGAGTTCCCTATCAGCGTGTTGAAGGGCTTTGTAGACGATCTTCACATGCTTGGATACAAGGTAGCCGTCGACGATTTCGGAAGCGGAAGCTCATCTTTAAGCCTTCTGCGTGAAGTCTCGTTTGATACGCTCAAGATCGACAAGGGCTTTGTGGACAGGGCTTATGCCAAGGATCTTACGATCCTGAGCTACATTATCAAGCTCGCCAGAGCGCTGGGAGTTGAAACCCTTGCGGAAGGCGTAGAGCAGAAGGAGCAGGTTGATACACTTCTTTCGCTGGGCTGTGAAGTGATCCAGGGTTATTACTACGACAGACCTCTTCCCAAGGATAATTTCGAAACGAGAATCATGAACAGGAGATATAAAGTTGGACAGGATTAAAAGCTTAAAGAAACTGATAAGAACCCTTGCATATACTCTGCTGGGAGTCACCGCCGTACTTCTTACTTTCTTTATCATCCACGCAGTGGGCGTAAGCAAGTATAACGAGGAGTGGAGGACCATAACCACAGATTCCACCACTACAGAGCTGCTGGTTGACATTCATCCCAGAGGAGGCGTAACCGACTCCTGGGTCAAGAATAACACCGGTCTGGACATGAATCTTAATGCAAAGATATATGAGATGATAGTCACGAATAACGCTCGCACTACGGTAAGCGACTGGCAACTGCGCATAAATATCCGTGATGACTGTTACCTCAACAACGGATGGTGCGGTAAATTTGAGGTGCATCAGTTCACCGGAGGAGAAGAGAAAGTCCAGCTTATAGATCTGAGAAACTATAAAGAGGAAGATCTTACCATCAATTATCACCTTGCGGGCCAGGATCTGCTCATACCGCTTACTTCAGGCGATTATCTGCTTTATTATCCCGATCCCTCCAATGTGGGAAACGAGGTTCCGATACAGGGAACAGCCGAATACTCCGGTGAAGTAGTCTGCGGTGTCATCATGTACAGCAGATCGGGTAATGTGGACCTGTCCAGCTACGAGCTCTATTACAGACTTCAAAAGTCGGTATGGGCCGGCGCAGCGGGAAGATTCTATATAACCGTGTTTACGGTACTTATCCTGTCCCTGATAATCCTTGCCACCATATTCTTTGTAACACTTCGTTACGAGGAAAGATTCGTAGTCCAGAGCAGGCTGCTCGAGGACGTTTTAAAGGTATGCTGCGGGCTGGCCGACTCAAGAGATTATTATTCCAAAGAGCATTCCCGGAGAGTGGCACATTATTCAAGGCTCATTGCGGAAAAGATGGGAATGGACAAGAGCGACTGCGACATCGTTTATAATGCGGCTATTTTGCATAATATCGGAAATGTATTTATAAGTGAGAACATCCTTAGGAAGAACGGAAGGCTTACAAGCGATGAATATGCCGAGGTAAAGCAGCACACCACCAGAGGTGCGGAAGTATTAAAGGATATAAACAATATACCTCATGCCGCCGAAGCTGCGATGTACCATCACGAAAGATATGACGGTCAGGGTTATCCCTACGGCAAAAAGGAAAATGAGATCCCGCTTATCGCAAGGATTGTGGCTGTGGCGGACGCATATGATGCCATGAGCAACGACAGACCTTACAAAATGAAAATGACCAATGATCAGATAAGAGAAGAATTTATCAAAAACAGAGGCACGCAGTTTGATCCTGCGATAGTCACAGCCTTTCTTGATATTATGGGCGAGAGGAATCTTTGATAATGAACAAGTGGAAGAAGCGGATACTGATAATTATCATTGCTTTGTTATTGAATCTGTTGGGGCGTTTTGTATCTTATAAGACCAATTGCCCGGCATATTTGAATATTTGCGGGACCATAATGTCAGCATACTTTGAGGGGCCTGTAGTAGGCGCAGTGGCTGCTGTGCTTTCCTGTGCGGTTTCTTCCATCTTCATAAGGACCGACTGGTATATTCTTGTGGCTGATATTGTTGTGGCTGTGGCCGTAGGGCTTATCGCAAAGAGGAACAGGTTTTTTGACAGATTTGGGCTTATAGTAAGCGCCACGGCTTTTTTTGCCATGGTCAGGACTCCTGTGCTCCTTATCATCAATCTGAGTGTTAACGGCGGAAGAACGGGGCTTATGATAGCGGATGGTATAGTTGATTACTTAAACCGCCTGGACTCTCCTCTGTGGCTCCAGTATACCACCGCGGCACTTTTTGTCTGCTTTGCGGATTCACTTGCTTCCATGCTCACCATTTTCCTGGCCTTGGATATTCACAGGACATACAAAAAGAGAAAGAAAGCCAAGATGCTCAAGCAGGCTCTGGGCGGAAAAATCGCTCTTGGACTTGCGCTTGCCCTCGGATTAAGCACCCTTATGATACCGTCACATTCGCAGGCGGAAGATAACACGGTCAGCTTTGTTGAGAAGGTATATAACAGTGAGAACGGGCTTGTGGGCGGTTGCGTCAATGACGTCACCATGACCAAAGACGGACAGATGTGGATCGGAACCTACGGAGGCCTGTATCGTTTTAACGGCAGCAAATTTGTGCTTATCGACAATATAAAAGCAGTAAGATCCATCCAGACGCTCTATGTTGACAATGATGACAGATTATGGGCGGGAACCCAGGATTCCGGGCTTACGCTGCTCAATATCGATATGACATACGTTACACTTGACATGGACACGGGACTTCCTTCCAATTCGGTCAAGTGTATTTCCCGTGACAGCAACGGATATTATTATTTCGGCACCACGGCAGGCCTTGTATATGCAGAGTATGCAGATGGCAATGTCAATATCATAAGTATTGACGAAGAGGCAGGCAATATCAGGGATCTTTCTCCCAGCAGTGACGGCCGTATGGTGGTAATGAGCAATCTGGGTGAGATCAGCTCCTATGAAAGCGGAGAGAGGGTGGCAAAGCTCAACCTGGGATCTGTTACACCTACAGGCATAAACCATGATGGCGGCGACAGGCTGTTTGTGGGAACCGACAGCGGGACTATCCTTGTATATGAGTATTACAACAATTCATTTCATGTTAAAAAGAATGTAGTGACTGAAGGTCTTAAGACTATCAGGGATTTCTACTTTGACGACAACGGGATCACATATATCACCGGAGATAACGGAATAGGATACCTCGATAAAAACGACCATCTCACCATCATAGAAAGCGGCGGATTCAACAATTCCATCGAACATATCTTTAAGGATTATCAGGGTAATCTCTGGTTCACCTCGTCAAGATGCGGGCTTTTGTCACTGGGCAGATCCAGCTTTACGGATGTATTCAAGCTTTGCAATGTAAAATCCTCTGTTACAAATGCGGTCATAAGCTGGAATAACAGGCTCTATGTCGGTACAAACGACGGGCTCAGGATACTTGACCCCTCGGTGGGCGAGAGCTTCAACGACGAATCCACGGAATTCCTTGACGGAGTGCGCATCAGATGTATGGATAAGGACATAGACGGGGATCTGCTGGTTGCAACCTATGAGAAGGGACTTATAGAGATCAGCTCCGCTGGAAAGACTAAAGCGTACATCAATCCCGAAGAAACAGGAAAAAAGCTCAGAGTAGTAAAAGTATTAAACGACGGAACGATCATTTCTTCAAGTGATGCCGGAATGGTATTCATGAAGGATCACAGAGTTAAGCACAAGCTTATTCTGGGAGAGGATATGAAAGGCGGAACCGTTCTCAATATTCTGGAGACCGAAACCGGAGAGCTTTTATGCGGAACAGACGGAGACGGTATCGCTGTAATAAAAGACGGAAAGCTTGACAGATATATTTCACGTGAATCGGGACTTCCTTCAGGCGTGGTTTTGAGGATATGCCCCGACAAAAAGACGGATGGATATTTTGTGCTCACGGGAAGCGGACTTTGCTATCTCGACAGTGAATACACTATCCGTGAGTTCAACATGCCGTATTATAACAACTTTGATATTGCCACCAATCTGACCGGTGAGGTGTTCGTATTCGGAGGCGCGGGAATCTATGTAAGCAATTATGATTCCCTCATGAAAGACGGCGGAATGCTTTCCTATACGCTGCTTGATTCCAAGGCGGGTCTCCCGGGAAGCATCACCAGTAATGCATGGAATTATGTCACTAATTTCGGATATGCTTATATCTGCGGTACCGGCGGAGTATACCTTCTCGATCTGAATAATTACGAGATGAAGGTGGATGATTTCCGGACCAAGATAACAAATATTAAGAGAGACGGTGTATATGAAGATGTAACCCAGTTTGGAGCGATAGAGATCCCGAGAGGGTCATCCCGCGTGGAGCTGGGCCTTGAGATCAACAACTACACCACAGCGGATCCCATGGTCAGCTATTATCTTAGCGGCGTGGATCACGAAAAGACATTTGTCCGTTCCAGCAAGCTTGAAAATGTTTCGTATTATAATATTCCCTACGGTAAGCACGATTTCGTGATAGATGTGCTTGACGAAAAGGGAAGAGTGCTCTCGGAGCAGATATATGTCATTTCAAAGGATCGGGAACTATACGAAACCATAGGGTTTAATCTGTATTTTTATATTTTCCTTTTCACTTTCTTAGCTTTTGTAGTCGTATCTATCGTGCAGGGAGCATTATGGTCGCAGAACAGAAAAGAGACTGATAAGCACGAGCAGGTAGTGGCACAGCTGGAGCGTGAAAAAACGGAGGCCCTTGAGCGTGCGCTCCATATGGAAGAGGATGCAAACAGGACCAAATCGGAATTCCTGGCCAATATGTCTCATGAGATAAGGACTCCTATCAATGCCATCATCGGTATGGACACGATGATCATGAGAGAATCCGGCGAGGCCAATATCAGGAATTATGCTAAGGATATCCACAGCGCAGGAAGAACCCTCCTTACGCTTATCAATGATATTCTGGATTTCTCAAAGATAGAATCCGGAAAGCTTGAGCTCGTCCTTGGGGAATATGCACTTTCGACCCTTATTAATGATGTTGTCAACATGATAGAGCCTAAGGCCAGAGCCAAGAAACTCAAGTTTGAAGTAAATGTCAATCCCGAGATACCCAACGGGCTTTACGGCGATGAAGTCAGGATCGAGCAGATCATGATAAACATCCTTAACAATGCCGTAAAGTATACCGATACGGGCAGCATTTCCTTTGGAGTGGATTACGAAGAAGAAGGCGGCACAGGTTCTGTTCTTCTTAAGGTGCGCATCAGCGATACAGGCATAGGGATCAAGGCTGAAGATATAGAAAAGCTGTTTTCGCGCTATGAAAGAATAGATGAACAGAGAAATAAGAAGATCGAGGGTACCGGGCTCGGAATGAGCATCACCAAGAATCTCCTCGACAAGATGGGAAGCAGCCTTGAAGTGGACAGCACATACGGAGTGGGCTCGACCTTCAGCTTTGTGCTCAGCCAGCAGGTAAGATCCCGCGAAAAGATAGGTGATTACAAAGAAAGAGCAGAACGCAGGGATGTGGTGCTTTCCGATACGGAAAGATATCATGCCCCCGATGCAAAAGTGCTGGTTGTTGATGATGTGGAGATGAACCTGATCGTTGCGGGCAACCTGCTTAAGAGAGTGCAGGTTCAGGTTGTGACTGCTCAGAGCGGAAAAGAAGCACTGGCTCTGTGCGAAGAAAACCAATATGACATCATACTGCTGGATTCCATGATGCCCGAGATGAACGGCGAGGAGACCATGCAGGCTATCAGAAAGGAATGCCCGCTCAATGCGGAGACGCCTATCATAGTGCTCACCGCCCATGCGGTAAAGGGTGCAAGAGAAGAGTATATGCGGCTGGGATACACCAATTACCTTTCAAAGCCCCTCGACGGAAGCAAGCTGGAAGCAATGCTGCAGAGCTATCTGCCGGATGAAAAGATCATTCTCGTAGATGAGGATACCGATGCTCCCAAAGCGGCGGAGGAAGTATCCGGAGTAAGCACCGAGATCAAGCTTATCTCAGAGATCGAAGGTATCGACGCGGCGTCCGGTATCGAGACATCGGGAGGCGCGGATGCCTATGGCGTTATCTGCAGGAACTTCCGCGATACCGCCGGGATGCGTATCGATATGATCAGGGAAAGTTATGAAAAAGAGGAATGGGACAATTATACGATCCAGGTACATGCTCTAAAGAGCTCGGCCAGATTAATAGGAGCGTATAAGCTTTCCGAAAAGGCCCAGGAGCTTGAAACGGCCGGAAGAGAAGGCGAGATCGACAAAATTAAGGCTAATACAGAAAGCATCATAAAAGAATATGAATGGTTTTATGACAGACTTAACGAGATCTTTGAAAACAGCGGGAAAGCGGAAGCCGATGACAGACCGGAGATAGACCGTGAGGAACTGAAGGAAAACCTCTCCGAGATGAGAGAACTTCTGGAAGCGTTTGATTTTGACACGGCGAAGGAGCTTTTCGACACATTCGAAGATTATAGGATGCCTGCGGAATTCAAGGCAACTTACGAAAAAATGAAGGGTAAAATGGCCGAGCTTGACAGAGACGGAGTGCTCGAGCTTATAGACGGAGGGAACGTAAATGCTTGATAAGAAAGTTTTATTTGTATCGGATAAAGAGACCTTTATCATCAAATCCATTATGAAAAAGGTTGAGGCACGGGGAGTTGAATGCCAGTTTTCAATACTGGATATAGGCTGTCTTACCCAGATAAAAGAAAAGATCGGTCCCCTTGTTTACCTATACATAGATGAGAAAAACGATCTTAACGTAAACGGGATCAATTACCTCAGAGACCTGTGTTTGGACAAGGATTGCGAGCTCTTTCTTATAGGTTACCAGGATGCATTGGATGAACTCAGAGAGAGGTCTTTGCAGGGCGCTATAGCCGGAGAATTTGTACGCCCCGTTAACGCAGGCCAGCTTGCCGAAGTGATACTAGCGGAAGTGTATAAAGAAGCCACTGTCGGTCACAAGAAGCACATCCTTGTTGTTGACGATTCAGGTATGATGCTCTCCACTATTAAGAGCTGGCTGGAGGATAAATACAGGATCACTCCCGTCAATTCGGCATTAAATGCCATTACTTTCCTTTCAAAGGAAAAGCCCGATCTGATACTTTTGGACTACGAAATGCCGGCGTGCTCGGGGCCAAAGTTCCTTGAGATGATACGAAGCGACCCGGATTGCAGCAGTATTCCTGTTATTTTCCTAACAGGCCACGATGATTCCGAAAGTGTAAAAAGTGTGCTTTCTCTAAGGCCTGCGGGGTATCTTCTTAAATCCCTTCCCAAGGAGAAGATCGTGGAAGAGGTCGATGCTTTCTTTGCAAAAAGAAAAGGATGAAATTTATATATTGAAAACCATGTGATCATATTGATGAAAGACACAACCGAAAAACCGCCGCTTATGCGACGGTTTTTCTTGAAAAGGATTTATGTTAATGAAAAGAAGAATATTAAACGGATGAGGTGTTACATGCAAGTGTATCCGCCGTCAACAGGAAGGATAACTCCTGTTACATAGCTGCTTGCGGGAGATGAAAGGAAGATGGCTGCGGAATCGAGCTCGCCTTCATTTCCGTAACGCTCAAGAGGTATCATCGTCTTGGCATTTGCCTGGAAGAAATCGGAATCAAGCGTCTCTTTGGTAAGAGGAGTGTAGAAATATCCGGGGCAGATGCAGTTAACATTTATGCCCTTAGCACCCCACTCGGAAGCGAGAGCTCTGGTGAGGTTGACAACGCCGCCCTTAGCTGCGTGATAAGGAGCAGATCCGAGCACCTTGTTTCCTACCATTCCGTACATGGATGCGATGTTGATGATACGTCCGTATTTTGCAGGGATCATAGCTTTCTTTGCAACGGCTCTGGCCATCTTGAATGTGCCGAAGAGGTCGATGTTCATCTCGTTGGTGAACATATCGTCGGGAACATCCTCAGCGGGTGTAACTCCGCCGGTTCCGGCGTTGTTGATAAGAATATCGATGCGTCCGAACTTCTCGAGGATCGTATCAATTGCCGCGTTTACTTTGTCGGTGTCGGTGATATCACAGGCCACGCCGATAGCTTCCACACCGTACTCTTTGGTGATCTCGGCAGCCACTTCGTCGATGAGATTCTGGCGGCGGGCGAGAGCTACAATGTTTGCACCCTGACTTGCAAGTGCCTTTGCCATCTGTACACCGAGCCCTGTGGAACATCCGGTAACTACGGCAACCTGTCCTTTAAGATCAAAATAGTTCTTCATTTGAAAACCTCCTGATTAATTTTATGTAGTTCGTTGATGGACATATCATAACAAATAAAAACAGGATTTACAAGTGTAAACGCTTACATTTTTGATTATTTATACATTTTTGACAAATCAGAACTTGGTTTTTAAGCTAAAATTCACAAGGAGACAGTCCGAATTATCAAACAGGACCCGTCAGGAACGTTAATACCGGATCGATATGTTAGTCTATCCCGTGTTTTTCATATTAAAATTTGCGCCGGGAATGTTAATATTTTTATTTAATATATGGTGCTTGTTATGTTATAATATTTTAATACTATTGAATGCCTATTTCGCATAATGCAGGCGTTCCTTGAAACAGTAACCTAAACACTAACAATACATTCAGAAGAGAGGTTATCCTATGGCTCAGAACACTTACACTGACGACAGAAAGAAAGCAAACGAATTGCTTGCAAAGCTCTCCATTCCCAGGATGAAAAACAAGACGGCCATTATTGAGCAGATAGTGCTGGTATCCATAATCGGTCTTGCTTACATCATTGAATTTGTTAAGCATAACCGTACTCTTGGGTACACACTTGCGGTAGTGGCACTTTGTTTTGTTCCTGCGGTGGTTTCGATCATTGTTTACAATCGCAACAAGGACACCGAGCAGGGAGTTATGAGGACGATCGGTATAGGCTTTACCTTACTGTACGGATTTGTGCTGTTTACCGCAGCCAACGATCATGTATATGTATATGTGATGCCGATGCTGATCATCCTGCTTCTCTTTAACGAGATGAGGTTTATCACCATCATCGGTGTCGGAGCCATAGTTTTCAATATTATTTCGGTGCTTATCAATATATTAGTCAATCACCGCACCGAGACAAGCGATATCACTTCGTATGAGATTCAGGTGCTGGTCACGATAGTATGCGCTATATTCTTTATCGTAGTGAGCAAGATAACCAGCAATATTTCCGATATCCGTGCCGCAAGGCTGAGTCTGGAAAAGGAAAAGGCCGATGAGCTCCTTGCCAGAGTGCTTGACGCCACAAACGATATGGCTTCCAATATCGAAACCGTTGAAGGAAAGATTGCCGAGCTTAATGATTCCATGGGCAGGACAGTCGATTCCATGTCGGAAGTTTCCAGCGGAACAAATGAATCGGCGGAGGCTATCCAGAGGCAGCTGGTAAAGACGGAAGAGATCCAGGGATATATCGAATCTGTCCAGAATGCTACAGTTGTCATCGGCGAAAGCATGGAAAACACCATGAATGCCATAGACCAGGGTGATGCACAGGTCAGAACCCTTAATAAACTCACGGCAGAGTCCGATAAAGCCGGTGCAGAGGTTGCAGAGGCACTTGCATCCTTCAGTGAGATGGCAGGCCAGATGAACACCATCACCGACCTGATAAAGAGTGTCGCTTCCCAGACCAGTCTTCTTGCGCTCAATGCTTCCATCGAGGCAGCGCGTGCGGGAGAAGCGGGCAGAGGCTTTGCGGTTGTTGCCTCCGAGATCTCTAATCTGGCAGCACAGACCACCAAGGCTACGGGAGATATCACCGAGCTTATCGGCAAGATCGTTGGTCAGACGGACGGAATGATCTCCAGCATCGACAATCTGCTTGAAGGAAACAAGCAGCAGACCGAGAGCGCCGAAAAGACATCCGAGAGCTTTGAGGACATAGCCCAGAATATCGATCAGATCCGTCATGAATCCGATGAACTCAATAAGATCGTTAAGCTGCTTGCAAGCTCCAATAAGGAGATCATCGATTCCATCCAGACAATATCAGCCATCACTGAGGAAGTCAGCGCACATTCCAGCGAGACTTACAACGCAAGTGAGGATAATCAGCGCACCATCGATGAGGTTAAGAATATCGTGGAGATCATCAGTGCCGATTCCGATAAATTAAAGAATGCAGAGTGATCATAAAACTGTATATCAGAAGCTCCCCGGATAGGGAAGCCGTATATCAAGAGGAGATTATGAAAAAATGAAACACACAGACATTAAAGAGATTTTCGATGCGCCGAAATTCGGCGAGGAGGTTACGGTCTGCGGATGGGTCCGCACATCGCGCGATTCCAAGAATGTGGCCTTTATCGAGCTCAACGACGGAACAAGCCTCAAGCATCTTCAGATAGTGCTTGATAAGGCAAACGGTATTGAGTTCCCGGATGAAGCATTTAAGCTGGGAGCATCACTTAAAGTGGTCGGTAAAGTTGTAGAGGGAAGGGACAGTGTTCCTGAGATCAACGCTGCAGAGGTTACGGTATTAGGCGTATGCCCTCCGGATTATCCTCTCCAGAAAAAGCGTCATACTCTCGAGTTCCTGCGCACCATGCCTCATCTTCGCACCAGGACAAACACCTTCAACGCGGTGCTTCGCGTGCGCAGTGTGCTGGCAGCCTCTATCCATGAGTACTTCCAGAGCCACAACTATGTATATCTGAACACTCCTCTTATCACCGGCAGCGACTGTGAGGGCGCAGGTGAAATGTTCCAGGTTACCACCATCGGATACTCCGATAAATACAAGAATGCTGAAGAGTATTACGCAGATGATTTCTTCGGAAAAAGAGCGGGACTTTCCGTTTCCGGTCAGCTTGAGGGAGAGATGGGTGCCCTTGCGATGGGTAAGATCTACACATTCGGTCCTTCCTTCAGAGCGGAGAATTCCAACACTCCCAAGCACCTTGCAGAGTTCTGGCATGTTGAACCCGAGGTGGCATTTGCAGAGCTTCCCGATGTGATCGAGATCGCTGAGGATATGCTCAAGTTCGTTATCGGCGCTGTGCTTGATAAGTGCCCCAAGGAGATGGAATTCTTTGATAAGCATTTCGAGGAAGGTCTTATCGACAGGCTCAAGGACCTTATCTCACATGATTTTGCCACCTGTACTTACACCGAGGCGATAAAGCTTCTTAAGGAGTCGGGTGAGAGCTTTGTATATCCTGTAGAGTGGGGCGTAGACCTTCAGACTGAGCATGAGAGATATATCTCCGAGAAGGTATTCAAACGCGCTGTATTTGTTACCGATTATCCCAAGGAGATCAAGTCGTTCTACATGAAGCAGAATCCTGACGGAAAGACTGTGGCAGCGGTTGACCTGCTTGTTCCCGGCGTAGGCGAGATCATCGGAGGCAGCGAGAGAGAAGCTGATTATGACAAGCTTGTGGCTGCCATGAACGAGAGAAAGATGAATCTCGATCTTTACAGCGATTATCTCGATCTCAGAAAGTACGGATCGGTTCCTCACGGAGGATTCGGGCTCGGATTCGAGAGACTCATTATGTACGTTACCGGAGTACAGAATATCAGAGACGTGATACTGTTCCCGAGGACTGTAGGCTCTATTCGATAATTAGTTATCAAATAATAAGTCTAATTAATAAGTATAGTTACGCCACGAACAAAGATAGTTCCAACGCAAATGTGGTCAGGATTATAATTTAGCTTAGTCACGCGTGTCCGTGTGTATGTATGCTTCGAGCACCGCTTCGCAGCTATGGGTCTTCGAGCAGCGGTACTAACTTCGAACTTCGTTTCACTCGTTCTCAGTAAGTGCCGGCCTCAGACACATTGCTCTCAGCATAGCATACACGCGAACACGCTGATTATTGCTTAGGATTTATAAATAGATAATAATATAATTACATCATAGTATATTACATCATAGTATATTACATCATAGACAGGAGTGTAAAAAATGTCAGAAAATATCTATATTCCGGAAGGGTACAAATCGGTACTCTCGTTAAGGGAAACACAGCATGCGATCAAGTTTATCAAGGATACTTTCCAGCAGACGCTTTCTTTTGCAGTGACACTGGACAGGGTTACAGCGCCTCTTATAGTGCGCTCGGGAAGCGGTATTAATGATGATCTGAACGGAGTGGAGAGAAAAGTTAACTTTGATATGCTGGCCGATAACGGCGAGGCTGAAGTGGTTCAGTCTCTGGCAAAGTGGAAGAGAATGGCTCTCTACCGTTACGGATACAGTGCAGGGGAAGGCATCTACACTGATATGAACGCTATCCGCCGTGATGATAAGATGGATAATGTACACTCGATCTTTGTTGATCAGTGGGACTGGGAAAAAGTGATCACAAGGGAGCAGAGAAACATTGATTTCCTTAAGGAAACAGTGCGCTCCATTGTTAAAGCCATAGTATTTACGAAGAGACAGGTTACATTAAGATATCCCGATCTGAATGCACAGATCGTGGAGGAGCCTTTCTTTATCACCGCTCAGGAACTCGAGGATATGTATCCCGGTAAGAGTGCAAAGGAAAGAGAAAAGCTTATTACCCGTGAGCATAAAACAGTATTTCTTATGCAGATAGGTAAGATGCTAAAGAGCGGAGAGCCTCATGACGGACGTGCTCCCGACTATGATGACTGGGATCTTAACGGAGATATTCTTTTCTGGGATGATGTTATCGATGATGCGCTTGAGATTTCCTCAATGGGTATCAGAGTGGATGCGGATTCTCTTGCTTCTCAGCTTAAGGCGGCAAATGCCGAAGACAGGATGCAGTATAAGTATCACAAGATGATCGCTGACAATACATTACCACTGACCATTGGTGGTGGAATCGGACAGTCCAGACTTTGCATGTTCCTGCTTGAAAAGGCGCATATCTGTGAAGTTCAGGCATCGGTATGGCCCGAGGAAATGATCGAAATCTGTGAAAAGAACGGAATGCATCTGTTATGATAAAGAATGTTATCTTTGATATAGACGGAACTCTGTGGAACTCCACGGAGATCTGTGCTGAAGGCTGGCGAAGGGCTGTAAAAGAGACCGGTCATTCAAAGGCTGTCATCACGGGAGAAATATTAAAAAAAGAATTTGGTCTGCCGATGAATATCATCGCAGACCATGTCTTTTATGACCAGGATGATGCCAATAAGAAAGCGGAGATACTGGCTTTGTGCTGTAAGTATGAACACGAGCTTTTGGTAGCCAATGAAAAGGATATTTCTTATCCGGGAATATCGGATGAGATAAAAAAGCTTACTAAAGAATACCGTTTGTTCATCGTGAGTAATTGTCAGAAGGGTTACATCCCGCTTGTTATGGGAAAACTGGGGATCACCGATTGTATCGAAGACCATCTCTGCTTTGGAGAAACAAGGCTTACCAAGGGTGAAACCATGAAGCAGCTCATGGAGAAAAACGGGCTGTCGGCAGATGAAACTGTCTATGTGGGAGATACCGCGGGAGATAAGGAAGCCGCTCGGTTTGCAGGCGTGAAGTTTCTTTATGCATCGTATGGGTTTGGTAATCTGGAAAATGAGGAGTATGTAGCAAATTCACCAAAAATGATAAGTCATTTTTTACTCGAACATAATCTAAACAATTTATAAACTGTATTGAATTAGTCAAGGAAGATTGATAATCTTAAAGAGCGTTTTTAAACGCAGAAAAACACCCATTAGTCACATAGTAGTTGCACTGCTTACTCTTCTTAACAAAAGTAAGAAAAAGTAAGAAAATGCCTCTCTCGTCTGTCCACGAGAGAGGCGGCTCTCTCTTAAGAGAGTAAATCGTCATACTCAGGGCATCCACTTTGGAGTGGGTGCTTTTTCTATACACAAATATAGCACAACCGGATGGATTATTCAAGTGTTCATCTATGGATCGTGTAACGTTTATCCTCGAGCACATGCGCTGCGGTATCGAGTTCGTCCTGCGTATAGAACTCGATGCGCATGTTACCGCCCTGATACTCGCTGTTATGGATGATTCCGATATTCTTGATACTGATGCCACGGGTGGCGAGAAGTGTGGCGATGGTGGCCAAAGCGCCGGGCTCATCTGCGATATCCACAAAGAGGCGGTAATTTACCTTGATAGGGCCGCTTCCCACAGTGGTGAAGGAATCACGGTATTCCCGAGCCGTATCAAAAAGCCCGTGTATATCTTTGCCTTTATGCTCCGAGAGAGATGCATCGATCGACTGAAGTGATCTGATGTAATCCTCCAGGAGCTTTTTAATATTATCCGTATTGGTCATACAGATCTGTTCCCACATATCAGAGGAAGAAGAGGCAATCCTGGTGATATCCTTGAATCCGCCGGCGGCTACAAGCCTCATTATGCCATCTTCATTATCTGAATCCTTGACAAGGTTGACCAGCGATGCTGCGATCACATGAGGCAGATGGCTTACGGCTGCTACGATATAATCGTGTTCGGAATAGGAGAGTATAAGTGGGATCGAATCAAATGATTCCACCAGAGCCTTATATTCCTCGACTTTTTCAGCCGGAACCTTATCGGTGGGAGTAAGGATATAATACGCGTTCTGCAAAATGGACGATTTGGAGTTGGTGTAGCCTACACGCTCACTGCCTGCCATCGGATGAGCTCCGATAAAATTGGCTTCCATATCAAGGCGCTTGGCCGCCTCATGAATGCCTGTCTTTACGCTTCCTACATCCGTAATGATGCAGGAAGAGGAGATGACGGGCTTTAACATCTCAAGAAACTCTTCGTTTTTCTGAACGGGAGCACACAGGAATATATAATCACATTCGGAAAAGGCTTTAAAACCGTCCGATTCAAAATCTTTCTGATATACGGCTTTATTTACCACGCCGTCAGAGATGGCTTCGTCCAGTGAAGCGGCGCTTCTGTTATATGCGATAATCGTTGCGTCCCGCTGCTTTTCGCGGATGGCTCTTGCCACAGATCCTCCGATCAGACCGAGACTGATAAAACCGTAAGTTGACATAATTCAAATTTTCTCTTTCACACTGTTCTGATTTTTCAAGCTGAATAGTTATGTAAACTAACAAAACAACCCCTCATTTTTTACCTTAAAGTATTATATAACGCATTATTATGATATAGTCAACCTAAAAGGTAGCATATCTTGTGGTTTTGTGCTATAATCCAATAAATATTGGCTTCATATTAATTGGATTGTATTTTGATTAAATATGAATGAGTTTATGCGATTGTATAAAAGCAGTTTTTGTTGGCTGTTATGGGCGTTTTATAATTGCGAAAAATGCCTTAAAGAGGTAAAATATTAGATTGAAATTTATTTTGCAGAGGAGTCTGAAATGAAAGAATACTACAACCATCATGAAGTGGAACCAAAGTGGCAGAAAATCTGGGATGACGAGAAGGCTTTTGCGACCAGCACCGACTATTCAAAGCCTAAGTATTATGCCCTCGTCGAGTTCCCTTATCCTTCGGGACAGGGACTGCACGTAGGTCACCCCAGACCGTATACCGCACTTGATATCGTGGCCAGAAAGCGCCGCATGCAGGGATATAATGTGCTTTATCCCATGGGCTGGGATGCTTTCGGACTCCCTACCGAGAACTATGCGATAAAAAATCATATCCATCCCAAGATCGTTACCAAGAATAATGTGGAGCGTTTCAAGAATCAGCTTCACAGCCTTGGATATTCCTTTGATTGGGACAGAGAGATCAATACCACCGATCCCGGATATTATCACTGGACACAGTGGATATTCCTCAAGCTCTTTAACGCAGGGCTTGCCTACAAGACGGAGATGCCCATCAACTGGTGCACATCATGTAAGGTAGGCCTGGCAAACGAAGAGGTTGTAAACGGAGTCTGCGAGAGATGCGGAAGCGAGGTAGTCCGCAAGGTAAAGAGCCAGTGGATGCTCAAGATCACCGAGTATGCCGAGAAGCTGATAGAAGGCCTCGACAGCGTTGATTATGTTGAGAGGATCGCAACCCAGCAGAGAAACTGGATCGGAAAGAGCACAGGTGCCGAAGTGCAGTTTGCTCTCACCGGAAAAGAAGATAAGCTTACTGTTTATACCACCAGATGCGATACACTCTTCGGAGCTACATACATGGTAATGAGCCCCGAGCATCCTTATATCGACAAGTATAAAGACAGCATCTCCAACTGGGATGAGGTGTGCGCTTACCGTGAGGAAGCATCCAAGAAGTCCGACTTCGAGCGTGCTGAGCTTGCCAAGGATAAGACAGGTGTTGAGCTCAAGGGCCTTACAGCCACCAATCCCGTTACCGGCAAAGAGATTCCCATCTGGATCTCCGATTACGTGCTCATGAGCTACGGAACAGGTGCCATCATGGCCGTTCCTGCACATGACGAGAGAGACTGGGATTTTGCAAAGAAGTTCAACCTTCCCATCATTGAAGTTGTTGCAGGAAGCGATGTTCCTGTCACCGAGAAGGTTTATACCGATGTTGCCACAGGTACACTTGTTAACTCCGGATTCCTCAACGGACTTTCCGTGGCGGATGCGAAGGCAAAGATGATAGAGTACCTTGAGAGCAACAAGATAGGATGTGCCAAGACCAATTACAAGCTTCGCGACTGGGTATTTTCACGCCAGAGATACTGGGGCGAGCCCATTCCCATCATCCACTGCGATAAATGCGGATATGTGCCCCTCAAGGAGGAAGAGCTTCCTCTTATGCTTCCCGAGGTAGAAAGCTATATGCCTACCGACAACGGAGAGAGCCCTCTTGCAGCCATGACCGAATGGGTCAATGTGAAGTGCCCCAAGTGCGGCGGCGATGCGAAGAGGGAGACAGATACCATGCCTCAGTGGGCAGGGTCATCATGGTATTTCCTGCGCTATACAGATCCCAAGAACGATAAGGAACTTGCAAGCAAGGAGGCGCTTAAATACTGGCTTCCCGTTGACTGGTATAACGGAGGAATGGAGCATACCACACTTCACCTTCTGTACTCAAGATTCTGGCACAGATTCCTGTACGATCAGGGCGTTGTTCCCACCAAGGAGCCTTATGCAAAGCGTACAAGCCATGGCATGATCCTGGGCGAGAACGGCGAGAAGATGAGTAAGTCCCGCGGAAACGTAGTCAATCCCGATGATATAGTACGTGACTATGGTGCAGATACCTTGCGCACATACGAGATGTTCATAGGCGCCTTTGATCAGGCAGCCGCATGGAGCGAGGACGGAGTTAAGGGATGCAGAAGATTCCTCGAGAGAGTGTGGAAGCTGCAGGAGATCCTTACTGACGGCGATAAATACTCCGACGATCTTGAGGCAAAGATGCATCAGACCATCAAGAAGGTATCGAGCGATTTCGAGAGCCTTAAGTATAACACTGCGATCGCTGCAATGATGGCTCTTATCAATGACTTCTATAAGAAAGGCAGCGTAAACCGTGCGGAATTCGGCACACTGCTCCGCCTGCTCACACCTGTGGCTCCCCATATCACCGAAGAGCTCTGGGAGGCAAACGGATACGAGGGAAGGCTTTATAATGCCGCATGGCCCGAGTATTCCGATGAGAAATGCGTTGAGTCGACAGTTACTATCGCTGTACAGGTTAACGGTAAGCTCCGCGCCACCATCCAGGCTCCTAAGGATGGCGAAAAGGATGCGATAATCGCACAGGCCAAAGAGGCTGCTGCGGAAAAGATAACCGGAAACATCATAAAGGAGATATATGTTCCCGGAAAGATTGTAAATATAGTATGTAAGTAAACACCTCAGCTTCCTCCCATAAAGAGGAAGCTGTCGGTCACTCGTGATCTTTGATCGCCCGGAGCCGACGGGGTGTAAGAGTTGTAAAATGGCTGGCAAGATTTATATTACCGAAGAAGGAAAAAAGAATAGTACCCGGGCTGCGCGGAGCGGCTCTCAGAGCACATACCGCCGCGCGGACGGCACCACCGTGGTGAGGCCTTCCGCGGCGCGCATTTCGAGAGCCGGGGAAGACAGTAAGGCATCGGATAAAAAGGCTTCCAGAGACAGTAGGCATGATGAAGAGATTGAAAGCTACGCAAGAGAACTGCTGCGCAAGAAAGAGCAGAGGCGAAATATCATACTTATTGCCTGTGCGGCACTTGCGGTTTTTGGAATAGGTTTTTATATTGTTAACGCTGTTCTGAATCACAAAAAAGAGATAAGCTATCAGGCACTCAGCGGTATCAGAGAGCAGGCTAAAAACGATGCCATTAAGTTAAACGGCGAAGCTGCCGACGATGATGTTGTGATCCACTACGACGGGGAAAGGGAAATCCCCGATGTGCTTCCCGAATTTCAGGAAATGCTTAAGACCAATTCCAAGATTGTCGGATGGATCACTATAGACGATACAAAGATCGATTACCCTGTTGCCCAGACAACGGATAATGAGTACTACCTCAATCACGACCTCAATCAGAAGGAAGACAGAAACGGAACAATCTTCCTTGATACCAATTGTGACATTATAGAGCCCAGCACAAATCTTATCCTTTACGGACATCATATGCAGAGCGGAAACATGTTCGGAAACCTCGGAAAATACGAGGATGAGGAATATTATGAGAAACACAAATACATCACATTTGACACACTTTATGAGCATGGAACATACGAAGTGATGTACGTGTTCCGTTCGCATGTTTTTACTGAAACGGAAGTAGCTTTTAAATACTATCAGTTCATCGATGCATACAGTGATGTGGAATTTGATTCATATATGCAGGAGATGGCTAATATGTCATTTTATGATACCGGCGTGACGGCCACATTCGGCGACAGACTCCTCACCCTTTCCACCTGCGATTATCAGGAGAAGGACGGAAGGTTTGTTGTAGTGGCAAAAAAAGTGAAGTAAAGGGGTTAATTTATCCTTCCCCCATGCCGATATAAAGAATGGATTAGATTTAATCCGCCTTTTTGCGTGTTTTCAGAACGGCGTAATTTAGCCGATGACAGGTCATATTCATGATCATGAGGAGAAATGAAATGATTAAAGAGACAAAAACGGGAAAAAACTCTGTTAAGAAGACTTCAAAGAAGTCAAAGATACGGCTTAAAAAACAGGTGCGCCGGACACTTGGAGGGTTAGCTCTTGCTTCAGCGATTGTTGTTGCAGCTATACCTGCGAGAAGCTATGAAGGCGGTCAGGCGGAAGCAAATGTATCTGAGACAGGATCAGGTGAGGTGCATGAGGGCACAACTCTGGCAGATTACAGCGTTACGGTTAATGATTCGGATACCAGCGACAAAGGAAATATTCCTCAGATCACCGCGGATGACAGAATATATACTGACGAGAGCAAAGCTTTTGAGTTTGCTTATGTTATGGATAATAACAACCAGTATGTTGCGGTTATAGTAGGATACGGAACTCTGGCTCTTCAGGGAGGAGTTCTTGAAATCCCTCAGACATTTGACGCATTTACACAGTACAATACCAACTCCACTAACGGACAGCTTGTTGCAGTAGGAAAGAACGGAAACTTCCTTTTTTATCCCAAGGCAGAGATGACCGCCGAAGCATATGATGAGATCATAGAAGATGCGGCAGGAGCACAGCTTGCTGATGATCAGGGAAGACCCTTGTTTAAACTTGTCGATGACCTTTATCATGATTCACCTACAACCATAAGTCCGAGATTTTATCAGGTCACGGATGATACTGAACCTTCAGGATACAGCTATTACAATGTTGAAAACGGAGCGAAGTATACAGGCGATGTAGCAGATCTTAAAGCGCTTCATGTAAGCAAGACTATTTCTCATGATGCCGAATATGATACGACATTTGTCCCTTGTTATCTTGATACTCTGGATGAGTGGAAGGATTTCAGCGATTTTGATCTTTACTATGATAAGGACCATCCCACAGGCGATGCTCCTGCGGACGATGTAAAGAATACAGATCTTCATGTGATCTACGAAAAGTGTGAGAACAAGCAGATCTATCATCGTATAAAGAGCGCCGTAGTTGCTTATATCAGCAATCAGTATGCTGAAAGAGACGGAAACGGAATCTGGACCTATGACCCCACCAACAGCAAGGGTAAAGGCGCTTTAGGCGGAGATGCCAAGAACAATACCGCAAAGGGTATCTTTGCAAACAATGCGAATATTACTACCCTTAAGATACAGGGTACGCTTGTAGGAATTGGAGACAATGCGTTCTATGGATGCAGCGCTCTTTCCAGCCTTGACCTTTCAGGAAGTAACGGACTTCAGGTTATAGGCCCCGGAGCTTTCTCAGACTGCTATCAGCTTTCGGATGTTACATTTACAGCTGTCGGAGAGAGTACAAACCTGAAAAGGATCGGTGAAAAAGCATTTTACAATAACCGTTCTTTAAAGAGTATTATTCTCCCTAAGAGCGTTACTACGATCGGTGATTCCTGCTTCGAGGGATGCGTAAAAATGACCACTCTTGATCTATGCGGAAAAGGAGACGGTAATGATGCATCACTTGCATATATAGGAATTGACGCTTTCAAAGACTGCCAGTCTATTAAGACTCTTGTATTCCCATGGAATGCACAGGGAAAGAAGGATGCAACCAGTCCTGTAAAGGGACTTCTTCTATCAGAGTTTTCAGGATGCTTGTCTCTTGGAAGCGTATCCGTGAGAAACGAACAGTTATCTTTCGTTCCTGAGACGAATTTTACGTATGACACTTTTAAGGATCAACAGGGTACAGATAATAATGTTGTAGCCGGAACCTTCTATTTTGAAGGATTCTCAAACTCTGCTATACATGATTTCTGCAAAGCCAACTGCTTTGCATTCCATTACATAGGCTCCAATGATTATCTCCCTCTTACTCCGGATATCTATGAACTTAAGGTTCAGGAAGATGGGGGCGGATATGTTACATACCAGGTCAATGTAAACAACGAGCTCCAGTTCCCTGTTAACTTTGATGGAAATGTTGAGTCGCTTTCATTTCCTACACATATCGGACCTTACCATATAGCTTCGATTGCGGCTAATGCGTTCAACAATAAGTGTACTCTTAAGAGAATAACTATTCCTTCTACGATTGTGACTATAGGAGAGGGTGCATTTAGGGGCTGCCATAATATTGAGTATGTAGTATTCAACAATGATAGCGTTGAGATCAAAAAGGATGCATTCAAGACTCAGGATTTCGCAGGAGCTCATACGGGCGGAGCTCTGTGTACAGGACTTGGAGAAAACAAAGTCGGGACTGCTGCCGACAACTCTCCGGCAGTCAAGCTTCAGTTTGTCGGACCGATCGATGCAAATTCTACACCCTATCAGTATGCGATGAGCCAGGACGGAACCTACAACAATGGTTCTCAGGCAACTGCTTACATCGAGTACTGCTCAGGATGGCCGACATTCATTACCGTAAGGTACAATGGGGAGGATACTACCGGGGACGGAATTAAAGATACTTTTTATAGTGAACTGGTCGATTTCCCGACCAAGGACACTCTTGGAAACTATGCGACGAAATCATATCTTACCCAGGCTCAGAAAGATGCTGCACAGGATGTAATCCATATCCTCAAGAATGATCCCGGATACGAGAACAAACAGCTCACCGAGGATATGACTCTGTTCAAGGATACAGCGTCCAGTCTTACTATACCTACCGGTATCAACAGGATCAAGGACGGACTTTATTATGATAAGACCGAGACAGCTTCTTTTGATTCATTCCCTGTTGTAATAATGGGTATAGACAGTATCGATGCCGAGTTTAAAACGGATACAAACGGAGAACTTGAAGAATTCGCAAAGGATGCCCAGGGAATCATATATCAGGTAGATCCGGCAAAGAGTGATTTTGCAGGATGTTCAAAGCTTACATCCATTACGATCTTTGGCGGAGCAAAAACAATAGATGATTACGCATTCTATGGTTGTAATAACCTTAAGAGTGTGATCGTTAACTCTGTCGACACAACCGAAATCGGAGATTATGCGTTCGGTGGATGCAGTGCGATGGAAAATGCTTCGCTTACAAACACCATTACGTCTTTAGGAACAGCTCCCTTTGTAGGAGATAAAAATCTTGGTTATGTTGAGTTTAACAACAGTCCAAAGTACAGGTGTGATTCACAGGTTATTTACGGGATCACTGACGGAGTTCCCACTGAACTGGTTGAAGCTCTGCCGGCAAGAAACTCTTCAATAAGATCTGATGCTGCAATAAGCACTCTTACAAGTATCGACGAGGATGCTTTCAACACTTCACAGATCGGAGTTGTTGATCTTTCAAAATCACAGATAACCTTACTTCCGACTCATGCTTTTCATAATGCACAGAGTCTTTCCAGAGTCATACTTCCGAATAATTGCACTACGGTAGGTAAGTATGTTTTTGAAGATTCGACAGTAAACGAGGTGAGCTCGACTGCAAGCGTAGTTTATCCGCCTGCAGAATTCCTGGATGGCATTAAGGTGTCCGGAGGAAAAACAGACAGTACAGACACTTCAAGGAACAAAAATGTTACTGTTTATTCGCCGGAGAATTCAAGCATGTACACTTATGCCGTAAGGTATGAGTACAATGCAGAGATCGACCTTACACCTGCTGAGTTTACGGTCAATTTCTACTGCTATGATGAGGGCTCGGGATACGTTACTAAGCTTCATAATACGCAGACTGTAACAGATGGAGAGCACCCTTCATCAGCTACTGCAATATGGAAAGTGGTAGACAGTTATACTGATTCTTCGGGACGTAAATATGTGATGAGAGGATGGGAAACCACCGATAAGAACGTATACACCAACGAGGAGATCGATACTTATGTAGTGGAGGGAAATGTCGATTTCTATGCACATTATGAATTGGCAGATACTACCTATTACACGGTAACCTTCAACGACTATTACGGACAGGTATACAAAACCTTCCAGGTAATAGAAGGAGATACACTTGCCGATGAACAGCTGGATGTGCCGGTTCTTCCTGACATCATAGATGAGGAAGGTACACCAAGATACAATTCAGGCTGGCAGCCCGATGGTACGCTGACCGTTGACAGCAAGATCACCAGAGATGTTACCTTTAATCCGATCTATTCCAAGACCAATGGGCCTTTTGTTATAACACTACAGTATCAGGATCCTACAGATGGATCGATCAAGGTGATAACAACCATCGATGGAGTTGTAAAGGGAAGTGATGCTACTGAAAAGATTAATCTTGTGAGTGTACCCACCTTTGACGGGTATGTATTTGCGGGATGGGATAGAGCTATTCGCGTTCCTGATACAGTAACTTACTCGAATGTTACGTCAGACCTGGTGCTTACAGGCTCCTATATTGATAATGTTGACGGACCTTACACTGTTACTCTTAAGTATTTTGATCCGACAACGAACACCAGTGAAACACTTCAGGTTCTTGAGAATGTGGCTAAGGGAAGTGATGTTTCGGGGACAGTAAATCTTATAGTACCCCCTGAATTTGACGGATATGTCTTCAATGGCTGGGATAAAGCCCAAAAGACACCCGAAGGAGCTGATCTCACCAACGTAACGGGCAACTATGTGCTTATAGGACAGTATGCTACGAACAGCGGAGGTCCTTTCACGATCACTCTCAAGTACAAAGACCCCACTGATGGAACGATCAAAGAACTGACTACGATCGATGATGTTAAAGCAGGAAGTGATGTTACATCGAAGGTTAATGTTATCCAGCCTCCCACATTCGAAGGATATAATTTCGATGGATGGGCAACAGCTATAATTTCGCCGGATGACGCTTCAATGGCAGAAGTGAATAAAGACTTTTCAATCACAGGTTTCTATTCTTCGTCCGGTTCCAATAACGGTGGTAACGGAGGAGGAAACGGTGGCGGAAACGGCGGGGAATATGTCGATCCGGATATCGAAGCAGGTAATGCTTTCTATGCATATTATTACTATCCCAATGGAATAGATCTTTATTCCAAGGTTAAGATCACCAAGGGAGATAAGGCTTATGATCTTATCAAGCCTGAAGGATACTCCACCGGCTATGAATGGTCTCCCAAGCCTTCGGAGACGACTATGGAGGCAAGTCATGTATTCGTTCTTGTTCCTTCTAACGGAACGGATCCACAGCTTTCATATACAGTATCCTATTACTATACCGACGGTGTAACGCTTTATCAGGCGCTCGAGATCGAGACAGGTACCAACGCTCCTGATCTTATGATGCCTTCCGGATACACCCAGTGCGTATGGTCACCCTCACCTTCGGCTACGACTATTACCAAAAATACCAGATTTACCATGATAGCCGGACCAGATTATAATCCCGGAGGAAACAGTAACGAAAACAATGGCGGAGGCAGCACTGAGACCGGTAATTACTACACCCTTACCGTTGTTAACGGTTCAGGATCAGGTACATATAAGGAAGGCACTCAGGCAATCATAGTTGCTAACGAACCTAAGGACGGACTTCAGTTCGGCAGCTGGACTATTTCGCCTGATAATGCAATCATCGCATCAAAAGGACTTTCCGCAACTGTTATCACCATGCCTTCGGAGAATGTTACAGTTACCGCAAATTATGTAACGAAAACAAGTGGCGGCGGAACAAATAACGGAAACAATAATGGTAATACCAATAACGGTAATAACGGAACCAATCCGAGCGGAACAAAGACCAGCAGCGGAACGACCGTAGTCATCGACAAGAACGGTCTTTCCAACACCGGTGTTGTATCTGCAACGGTTAACGGTTCGTCCGACAACTTCACGATCAAGATCACCGAGAATGCAGCGGCTTCGGAAGCTGTACTTAAGGCGCTTATCGCTGAATACGGAAGCATCGACAATATCATCTACTTCCCGATGGATATCTCACTCTATGATGCATCAGGAGAGAAGAAGATAACCGATACGACCGGACTTACCGTAACGATCACACTGCCTCTTCCCGATTCACTGCAGCAGTACGGCGGAAACAATAAGGTTGCAGGCGTTGTTACCAACCAGCTTGACGTGCTCGCACCCAAGTTTACAACGATCCAGGGAGTGCCTTGCGTGACATTCACATGTACGCACTTCTCACCTTACGTGATCTATGTTAATACCAAGAACATCTCGACTCTTGGCGATAACAGCGGACCTTCCGATAACACACCAAAGACCGGTGACGGCATTAAGCCCAAGTGGTTCCTTTCTATCGGACTTGCAGCACTTGGAGTATTCCTGTTCCTCTGGAATGGAAGCAGAAGGAAGAAGGCTGTTGTTAAAGCGTAGAAATATGATCAATAATTTCAGACCGCTCGGACATTGTTCGGGCGGTTTGACACCTAAACAAGAGGTGTTTGAATGAAAAAAAGAATACGAAAGCTGATAGGGGCGCTTATGCTGATAGTAGCCCTCGTCGTTATGCAGCTTCCGGCATTCGGGTCGGAGGCAGCTACGACTGAGACTAAAAAGACCGCAGAATTTGTGGTTGATTCAGAAGGCCTCCTCACCAAATACAACGGCTCATCATCAAGCGTTGTTATACCTGCAAATGTAGTCTCCATCGCAACGGATGCGTTCAGGGATAACGCAAAGATCACAAGTATCGTTATACCCGATTCTGTCAAGAAGATCGAACCCTACGCCTTTTGGAACTGTTCGTCACTTACTATGGTATCCATAGGAACGGGGCTGACGGAGATAGGCGACTTTGTGTTTGCAAACTGTAAGAATCTTGCATCCATAAAGATCCCGTCCAATATTAAAACTATTGGGATCTATGCATTTCAGGACGATATAAACCTTACGGACATTACCATTCCCATGGAGACCATGGATATCCATCAGACTGCGTTTGACGGATGCTATAAGCTTGTGATCCATGCACCCGAAGGCTCATATCCATGGAAGTACGCTCAGGGATTCTATATCAGACAGCAGGAATTCCCGGAATATGAGGATGTGTATGATTATGATCCGACCCCTGTGGACACTAACACCACACCGGCGGACAACAACGGACAGCCCGCGGACAACAGCGGACAGAATAATACACCTGCGGACAATAACGGACAGAATAACACTCCCGCGGACAACAACGGACAGCCCTCGGACAATAACGGACAGCCGGCAGATGATTCCGCTGTTGTGACCACTCCCGAAGAGGAAAACGATCCTCTTGCAAGCGTTCATATTGTGGGCAATAAAGCTGTAGTATTCATGAACAGCGCCAGCCCTACGGTCTATCACGGAAACGTGGGAAATAATACTGAAACGGAAGATATATCCGACGGATCGGACGATGGATCAGGCTCGGGATCGGGAGCAGACGGCGGCCCGGGAACAGCTTATGGAAGCAACCTTCCGAAATACACTATCGTGGACGGAAATGTGGTTGCCGATCAGGCATATTACAACAATAAAGACCTTTCTTACGTGACACTTCCGGAAACTGTAAAAGAGATCGGACAGTTTTCATACGCAAGAAGCTCGCTTAAATCGATCGTTCTCCCCGCAGGGCTTGAAAAGGTTTCCTACGGCGCGTTTTACCATTGCGATAATCTTGATTACGTAACGATACCGGGTTCTGTTACAAAGATCGAGCCCAAAGCATTCACCTTTACCAAATGGATGAACGGATTTGAATCGGGTGAAGGAGAGGGCGACTTCCTCATAAGCGGAGATGCGCTTGTGGCTTACAGAGGAAATTCGGCTGATGTCACGATCCCCGAGGGCGTAAGGATCATCGCATCACAGGTATTTGCGGATCATCCGGAGATAAGGAGCGTAACTTTCCCCGGAAGCGTGGAATATATCGGTGAGGAGGCTTTCTGCAACTGCTCATCTTTATCAGACATAAACCTTGAGGATACATCTCTGATATCGGCAGATGACAGATCTTTTTACGGTACTGCACTCAGTAATGTAAAGCTTCCGGATACAGTGACAAGCCACGGGATCAATGCATTCGATATGGATTGCAACATCAGCCAGCTTGGAAACAATGCGATAGCTGTTACCCACGAAAATACCGCTGAGAGATTATCCAATTCGGAATATCGTGCAGATGCGTACCAGACAGGCCTGACAGAAGTATCTGTGAGCAGGGGGGATATCGGAGTCAATGTATCCGGCCTCCAGGGTGCAAGCGCATCCTTAGAGGGCGCTGACGAGCCGTATTATCTTAACATATCCAGACAGGACAGCTCGGATGCGATAGACACCGCAAGGCAGAGAGCTGCAGAGTTTCTGAAGGACCGCAATCTGATAAACGGCGTTTATTATGACCTCGAACTTACCGATGGAAGCGGTATCACTATCACAAGGCTGGGACATGCCGCACTTACTGTTGCCATTCCGGTACCGGATGCCATAGGCGCGGGGCAGAAGCTGACCGTTATGACAGTGGACAGAAACGGACAGCTCGAAGAGCTTGACAGCGAGGTTGTCAATTCCGACGGAGCAAGATATATCAGGTTCAGAACATATCATCTTTCACCTTTTGTTATCTTCGGAACGGGTGAAGCCCTTGGAGAGGATGAGATAATAGAAGCACAGAACGTGCTGGAGTACTATGGAGCAAATGTACCGAAAGAAGAGGAATCGGAACCTTCAATTACCGAGAATTTCAAAGGCTGGCTCTACTCCAAGAAATGGAACCTTCTTCCCGCGGGACTTCTCCTTATCACCGGACTTGTGTTGATTTTTGCTAAATTTGGAAGGAGGGGATAATACTTGATTCTAAAGGAAAAGACGGAGTTATCTGCAATCAAGAATCTCAAACCGGAATACTTTGCGGATATGGTGAAGATAGTTATAGACAAAAAAAGACAGTTGGTTGCTGTACATGCAGAAATGCATTCAGATCTTGGGATTGAATTATATGATGATGGCTCTGATGAAAATGATCTTTTTGGAGCTAATATTTTATACGAAGATCATTCCATTGAGTGGAGTTCAACTCTTAATGTCAGACAGAATCAGAAAATCAGAAATGGTACTTTCGGAAGAATCATAACTGATGAAAACACAATAATGGAATTAACAGACATCATTAACAGGTGGATATATATTTAGGTGATAAACTATGGATTCTGAAAGATGGAATAAAATGTCAGCGAGCGAACAGATACTGAACATTGGTGGCGAAGTTCAAAGGGCTGTAGATAGAAAAGAGGCAGGAAAAAAAGAAGAATCATTAAAGTATTTTAATCTTGCTTTGGATTGGATAAGATTATCTAAATTAGATCCCAAAAATCATAATAGACTGGAAGAGTTCAGCGTAGTAGAGAATGAATTAATCGATTATTTTTCAACTAATGGGTTTAAAAATGATCGAAATAGTATAATGACATACTGGAATTCATATTTTTCTGCTGTTATATAAAAAATATAATTAAATCAAAAAATTACAAAAGATATTTAATTATTATGTGAACTATGATATAATATAAAGCTGTGAATATGCCGAATGTTCACAGCTTGTTTGTCCGTTAAAATATGAACACAATTCCGGCATATAAAATCTCTCTATGATCGTGATAGAGGAAGGAACAAAAGATGGATTATCGTCGCAAAAAGATAAGAATAGGAGATCTGCTGGTCCAGGCAGGTGCCATCACAGAGGAACAGCTTGCCGAAGCACTTGAAAAGCAGCGTGGAACCGGTAAAAAGCTCGGAGAATTCCTTGTTGAGCAGGGCACCATAACCGATGAAAGGCTGGCACAGGCTCTGAGCGCACAGCTGGGATATGAGCTGGTAGATCTGCAGGCAATACAGATCGATCAGAACGTAACAAAGCTTATCAAGGGAAGCGACATGCTCAAGAAGAACAAATGCTTCCCATTCGCGATCGACGAGCTTACAGGAGCCATCAAGCTGGCAATGGTGGATCCCCTTGACATCAACGCGATGGACGATATCTCCATCATCACCAACTTTAATGTCGATGCGTGCGTTGCCACCGAGAGAAGCGTCATGCTTGCCATCGACAGATACTTCGGCCAGGGCGACGTGGCCGATGCACTTGATGCTTACGCGAGAGAAAAGAACCTGGGCGAGCAGGATGATACCGAGGCTCAGGACGAGATAAGTAATTCACCCATCGTTGTGATGGTTAAGGACATGATAGATAATGCCGTGCGTCAGCGTGCATCTGATATTCATGTCGAGCCTCTTGTTAACCGTATCCGCGTGCGCTATCGTATCGACGGTGCGCTCTACGAGAGAGGCTCATACAATATTAACGTTCTGTCCGCCATCATTGCACGTATCAAGATAATCGGCGGAATGGATATCTCGGAAAAACGTAAGCCCCAGGACGGTCGTATCACACAGGTTGTTGATCGCGTAGAGTACGATATCCGTGTATCCGTGCTTCCCACTGTGTGGGGAGAGAAAGTCGTTATGAGACTTACCGCCAAGATGGCCCTTACCAGAGAGAAGAGCCAGCTTGGACTAAGGGAGCATGAGATGAAGCAGTTCGACTACATTCTCTCGCATCCCAACGGGATACTGCTGGTTACGGGACCTACAGGATCCGGTAAATCAACCACTCTTTACACAGCACTCTCAGAGCTCAACAAAGAAGATGTTAACATCATCACCGTCGAGGACCCCGTCGAGGCAAATATCGATGGTATAAATCAGGTGCACGTTAACCCCAAGGCTAATCTTACATTCGCATCTGCGTTAAGATCCATCCTTCGTCAGGATCCTGACATAATAATGATCGGAGAGATCCGTGACGAGGAGACGGCCCGCATAGCAGTACAGGCATCCATCACAGGTCACCTCGTCGTTTCGACACTGCATACCAATTCATCCGCAAGCACCATTACACGTCTTGAGGATATGGGAATTGAATCCTATCTGATAGCGGATTCGGTTATCGGTGTTATTGCCCAGAGACTTGTAAGGCGCCTTTGTCCCGAGTGCAAAAAGCCCAGGGAGGCGACTGCGGACGAGAAGGAATACATGGGCGTGGATCCTTCAAAGTCAGTGACCATCTATGAGCCTTGTGGATGCGCCAAGTGTGATAATACCGGTTACAGGGGCCGTATCGGTGTGTACGAGATAATGGTTGTGACCGATGAATTAAAGCAGATCATCGCCCACAAAGAAGGCGCCGCCAGGATCAAGGAGCAGGCCCTCAAAGACGGAATGAAGACCCTACACATGGGCGGAAGCGAGTACGTTCTGGACGGAACCACAAGCTACTCCGAAATGTGCAGAATATCCTTCGACTCATAATAAGGGAGACATTTTAAAATGCCCAGTTACGCATATGAAGCAATAGATAATAACGGAAAGATCCTTAAGGGAAGTATCGAATCGGATGATGAAGCTTCCGTAAAGGCCGAATTAAAGCGCCAGGGTATCACCCCTGTCAGCATCAAAGAACAGAGCGCACTCAACAAGGATATAAATATCGATATAGGCGGAAAGCCCACCACCAGAGACCTTTCAGTTTTCTGCAGGCAGTTTGTGGCCATGTTCAAGGCAGGCGTGTCGATGATCGATGCCATGAAGATGCTCACGGAAGCAACAGAGAACAAAAAGCTCAAAAAAGCGGCAGAAGAGGTGCGTATATCGGTTGAAAAAGGTGAATCACTTTCGATGGCATTCGGTGAGCACCCAAAAATTTTCCCTCCCATCATGGTAAATATGACAGCGGCAGGAGAAGCATCCGGATCCCTCGATATAGCCATGGACAGGATCGCACTCCAGCTCGATAAGTCCAACCGCACCAAGGCAGCGATCAAAAAGGCGATGATGTACCCCATCATTGTGTTTATAGTCATGATAGCAGTCGTGATTGTCATGCTGGTAAAGGTTATTCCGGCATATTCCGTTATGTTTGAGGACCTCGAGACCGATCTCCCTGCCATAACCAAGGCAGTACAGGCAGTCAGTGACTTTTTAATAAACTATTGGTTTATAGTAGTGCCTGCTCTTATTGCTATTATCATTGCGATAGCGGTATTTAACAAGACCGACACCGGAAAGCATGTGACAGGCAAGATCGCGCTATCCATCCCCGCCATAAAGCAACTTGTGGTAAAAACCGCATCCGCCCAGATGGCACGCACCCTTTCCACGCTGATAGGATCGGGCATACCTCTCGTGGAAGCTGTGGATATAGCTGCTGATGTTATGGGAAATGTGTACTTCAAGGAAGCGCTTCACACTGCCAAGGATGAGATAACCATCGGACAGCCTCTTTCGCGTCCGCTGGAGGAGGCAAAGCTTTTCCCTCCCATGGTCTATAACATGGTGCGCATCGGCGAGGAAACCGGACGTACCGAAGAAATGCTCGAAAAGCTGGCCGAATATTACGAGGAAGAGGTTGAGGCTGCGGTTGCCACCATGATGGCAGCACTTGAGCCCATCATCATAATCGTGCTGGCAGCCATAGTCGGCGTAATTGTAGGAGCCTGCATGGCACCCATGCTCAAGATGTATCAGGCACTGGATCAGCTGTAATAAATTATGGGATAAACGGCGCCAAATAGTGATGAATGGAACACTTGAAACTGCCGTTATATGATAAAATAAGATTATAAAAGTGTATGCCCTCGGATTGTAGGGTTCCGGAGGCTTACATACTTTTACAATAAATACTTTTAGCAAAGGAGAATTCTATTATGAAAAAGAATGCAAACAAAGGTTTTTCACTTGTAGAGCTGATCATCGTTATCGCGATCATGGCAGTTCTCATCGGAGTGCTTGCTCCTCAGTTCATCAAGCAGGTTGAAAAGTCAAGAGAATCAACAGATCTTCAGAATATTGAAGAAATTAAAACTACAGTGGAAGTATGGACAGCTGATCAGGAGGCTTCTAAAACTGTAAAAATTAGTTGGAACAAAGACGCTCTTACTATCGAAGGTGTTACCGGTGATGATTTGGCAGATTATGGTCTTTCTACTTTGCCTTCTAAGCTTAAGAGCAAAGAGTGGGGTGCTTGCGAATGGGAGTATGCCGACTATAAATGGACTCTTAAAACAAATGGGGCAGCGAAGTATTATAACGCAGACGGCTCAGCTGTTAAAAAGTCTGGTTCATAAGTATTAGTAAATTAGTTATAAACTATGCCTCTTACAATTCTTATCTCAATAATAATATTCCTCTACGGTATCGTAATCGGTTCGTTTCTTAACGTCCTTATCTACCGGATACCGAAGAAGGAAAACATAGTGGTAAAAAGGTCCCACTGTATGGAGTGTGGTTACCAGCTTAAGTGGTATGACCTTATCCCCATTTTCAGTTACCTGTTTTTAAGGGGCAGATGCAGAAAGTGCGGAGCGAGGATATCGGTTCAGTATCCGATCATCGAAGCTGTAAACGGTATCCTCTACGTACTTCTCTTTTTGAAACATGGGCTTACAATAGAAACCCTACTCTATTGCCTGCTGTTTTCGGCACTACTTGCTTTAAGTATTATAGACTTCAGGACTTTTGAAATCCCTGTGGGTTTCAATTATTTCATACTGGTACTGGGCATAGCTCGCATAGCAACCGATTATCGTAATTGGCTTCTGTACGTGATAGGCCTGGTATCAGTTAGTGTCGTTTTATTGATCATTTTTTTGATCTCAAAAGGAAGAGGGATCGGAGGCGGCGATGTAAAACTCATGGCCGCCACCGGCTTGCTCCTCGGATGGAAGCTTAACCTTTTAGGTTTTGTGATCGGATGCATCCTTGGGGCAATTATTCATGTCATCCGAATGAAAGTATCGAAAGAGGGTAGAACCCTGGCTATGGGACCGTACCTTTCAGCAGGGATTGCACTTTCCGTATTCTTCGGGAACAAGATTATCACCTGGTACGCCTCATTCTTTACAATACAATAAATAATTACGAGGTCGTCAAATTAATGGCAAACAAAGTTATTTCAATCGAAATCGGCAATGCCGTGACCCGTATAGTCCAGATGGACTATCAGACCAAACACCCCAAGATCTACCGTCATACCACCATTCCCACGCCGGAAGGCTGCATCAATGACGGCTACATTAACAACGATAATCCCGCTTTGGCAGAGGATATCAAAAAGGCTCTTTCTTCGGAGAGAATGGGTGGAACAAAGAACGTTATTTTCACCATTGCTTCGAGCAAGATCCTTACCCGTGAGGTAATGCTTCCTCCCATCAAAGCGAACATGATAGATGCGACAGTTCAGATGAATCTGTCGGAGTATTTCCCTATAGACCTATCTCAGCACGAGATAAGTAATGTTGTGCTTGAGCATATCACAGAGGGCGACAACGCAGGCCGTTTTCGCGTGCTTATAATAGCCGCAGAAAAGGCTCTTATTGAATCCTATGAAGCTCTGGCAAAGAGGATGGGGCTGACCCTTATTCAGGTTGACTTCGTAGGAAACTCTGTATATCAGTGCTTCAAGAATGAGACCACCAATCGATGCAACATGGTACTCAAAGTAGAGGAACAGCAGACCACCATCACCATCATCGATCATCAGAATCTGCTCCTTCAGAGAAACATCAGCTACGGTATCGAAGAGGTGATAAGAGAGGTAGCGGAGAAGCCTGCATTCGGCGTTAAATCATACGAAGAGGCTTGCGAATATGTAAAGACAAATCTTTGCATTTTCGAAAATCTGTCGGAGTCGCTTCAACCCTCGGCACCATCTCCCGAAATAGAAACCAGAGGCGGCAATGCGATAGTTGAAGCACGTACCGCTGTTACCAGGACCATGGCAGGCTTTATAAATGCCGTATCCCGTGTAGTAGACTTTTACAATTCAAGATATTCCGTCCCCATCGACCGCATTTTTATCTGTGGCATGGGTGGTGATCTGATGGGAATAAATACCCTTCTTACCAACGAGATGGGTATCAAGACTCATGTACTTAAAAAGCTTGAGGAGATATCCTGGGTGGCAACCACCGACCTTGCGGGATTTCACTGCTATGCAGCCACCATAGGTGCCGCATTTGCCCCTGTGGGACTTTTCAGCAAGGCAAGAGAGGATAAGCAGAAGCATAAGACAAACTATAAGGCTCTGGGTATACTGCTGCTGATCTTTTCGGCTGTAGTTTCAGCTGTACTTTTCGTTCCGAAGTTCTTTGCGCTTCAGGATGTAAAAGATGAGAATTCCGATCTTAAGGCAATCAAGGCGCAGTATGAAAATGATAAGGTTGTGTATGATAAATATGTGAACATGAAGGATGTCTATCTGCAGGTTAAGCGCGGAAGCCTGATGATGGAGAATCCCAACGACAGTCTGCTTGCATTCTTCAATGAGCTTGAACAGAAGCTGCCCACCCACATGAATATACTTGAGCTTGATTCTTCGCCCACAGAATGCCGCATCACCTTTGCAGTTCATGATCTGGAAACTGCGACCGGCATCATCAATATGTTCAGGGATTTTGACAGCCTTGCAGAGCTGAGAGTTAAGAGCTTTGAGGTAGAGCATGACGATCAGAATGCCCTTTGGCACAGACTCGGGCTTGCCGGTACAGAAGAGGAAGCTGCGCCGGATACCGGAGACGGGGATAATGCAGAGGATGCAGAGGATACCGATGATACAAACGAGGGTACCGATGCCGATATAAATGATGTGGATGACCTTAGTGAAGAACAGGTCAAGGAGCTTATCGGCGATGAGCTTTACAACGAGATAGAGTCACTTCCCGAGGTTGATGACAGCGATGTGGATATGTTCACCGAGATTACTTTTACTCTGGAATGTGTGTACATGCCATCCTTCGACGACACCGTCACCGGGACGGAATCGGAATCAACACAGAACACGGACACTCAGACAGAGTCGGCGGATGATCTATAAGGGGAGGGAAGAACAATGAAAATGAATGATAAGCATGTATTCGCATTACTTCTTGTGCTTGCGGCAGGTCTTTTCCTCGTGGTGTATTTTGTTCCGTTAAAGAACACAAACGATGAGATTTCTTCCATGGAGTCGAACAATGCTTCACTCAGAAAGGAAATATCGGAGCTGCAGGTATACCACGACAATAAGGCCCAGTACGAGTCCGATACCGAAACTCTCAAAAAAGAGGTCGTGGATATTGTTTCAAAGTATCCCAGCATGTACAAGGAGGAGGATTATCTTCTCGAGGGCATAGCTATGAGAGATGCCGGGGATACGCTTCAGTACACATCCATAAATATAGCGGATCCCGAGTCACTTGCGCTTATTACCGAGGAAACTGTAAAGAGTGCGGAGATCGAAGGCTATGATCAGAAGATCGAGTATCTGTATCAGAAGGTCGATTACAGCATGGAACTTAACTACAGTTCCCTTAAGGAGGTTATCGAGGAGGCTTTCTCATCCAATTATAAGCTTAATGTGGACAGCATCACCTTCACAAGGGAAAAGGATGAGAACATCCTGAAGGGTGTTGTTTCGCTTGGTTTCTATTATGTGGATGGCAACGGAAGAGAGTATGAGAAGCCGGTTATAGAGGAGTACACATCAGGTACCGATAATATCTTCATCGGAGGCTACGGGTCGGATCTTTATCAGAAGATCGAAAAGGCAATACAGGATGCGTTTATAGATGCGATATCAAACCCCGGAGCGGGAGATGAAGATCAGGCCGAAGGCGAGTAAACAGCGCATTTGGAAAGCTTATGAAAAGGAATCGTTTGTGTGAAAAATTTCATATTGACAACAAGGGTATGTCCCTTGTTGAGATGATCGTTGCGATAGCCATATTATCGGTTGCCGTTGCCCCGCTTCTTTATACCTTTGTTTACACCACTAATTTTAATGCAAAGGCTAAGATCAAACAGCGTGCTACGAATGCGGCAATGTCCGTGATGGAGACCTTCAAGTCATATGAGATGGAAAAGTCTCATGAGCTTTTCACGACTGCAGGTGCGGGCTTTCTTGGTTACAGTTCCGGAGCTGTGTACAATTTCGTTGCCGACCCGGTGGAATCCGCAATTGATCCGGACACACATGCGGGAAAGTACACTATTTCAAATATGTCCTTCAGCTCCGATGGAACGGACACACATAAATACGATGTTGAGATCGTAGCGACAAAGGGCAGGGACGAGACCATAACCCATACGCCGCTCTACGATCCCCATCAGGATGTGGTATTTTCCGAAAAGCCGGCAAAGAAGTTCGACCCGTATTATATCGTGGATGAGGTGATAGGACCGGGCTCCGGCATAGATTCTGCAAAGATAAGCCATGTCGAGATACTGAGGAATATATATATAACCGTTCAGCCAAGCGGGGTTAAGGTGGAGTACAGGTTTGAGGGAAGCTATACCTATGACGGAACGGATACCGCATTCGTGTACGATTCATCCTCGGATGCCGATCTGTCCCAGGTTATTACGGTTTCTCCCTTTGAGGACGGAGACGAAGAGGTTGTATCGGGTGAGAGAACCGCGGGCGAAACGCTTCCCATCAGAGATGTGTATTTTTATTATTATCCGGCATACAAGGACGCATTTACTCCCGAGGGTGAGTCATACATAGTTAATATCACAGAGGATAATATGTACCTCGCCAATTCTCATGCCGAGACAAATTTGTATATTATCAAGCAGAAGAATAACGGAAAGTCCTATGCGCACCTTAAGAACTCCGATACGAATTATAAGCTTCATATGCACTACACGCCGGAGCTTTCGGCAAATCTGAATGTATATGACGTTGTAAACAAAAACCTTGCGGATGAATCGGCAGGCCCTACACTTTTTGGCACTGTCACCGACGGAGTATCTCACAGCGGAAGCATGAGGCTGCTCCACGGACTTGACGATCCGTCTGTTACCGCGGATGTATCGCAGCTGTACATGAATCTGACGATAACCGTTAAGGAAAATATGGATGCTGCCAGAGATCCCGGAAAGGTTCTTGCTGTTATCAAAGGAACTGTTTTGGAGTAGACCGGTCAGATGATTAAAAAGCTTTTGATGAAGAGAAAAGTTAATAAAAACGGGAATGCCGGATCAACACTTGTTACTGTTGTTGTGGTCGTTGCGTTTCTGAGCATTCTTGCCACCATAATGCTTTATGTGTCAGGTCAGAACTATAAAACAAAGCTTATTGACCAGAGGACCAAGGCAAGCTTTTATGAAGCCGAAGAGGTTATAGAGCTTCTTAAAACAAGGCTTGTGGTGGAGGTAGCTGCTGCTTCCGAACCTGCTTTTTCAAGGACATCAATGGATTATATCCAGAGTAATGATGAAAATATCCGTTCCGATATTTATTTTGTACACTTCAGGACCGAGATGGAAAATCACTGGAAGAAAATCTGGGACGCGGACGGAGACGGCTCCATAGAGGCAGCAAGCGGGATATCGCATTTATTTCCCGGAGCAACCGATATAACAGTAGACGGAAACACTGTGACCTTTAAGATAAATATAAGCGGTGACGCAGGTGATGAACTGGAGTGTGTACTTCATAATTTCAAGTTTGACGGGTGCATGGAAATCCCGTCGCAGATCTATGGTGTGAGTGACGGAAGCGTTCCGGGGGCACCGGCAACGCCTGATCCGGATAATGTGTCGAGATATTATGTACGGGACATAGAGCTTACCGCAACTGATGAAGACGGCTATACCTCCGTGATCAATACTTCGTTTGAGATCACGCCGCCCATGCTTAATTGGGGAGATGCAGTCAAGAATCAGGATGATGAGCTTGATTATTCCGATTGTGTAAAGTATTACTTATGGAGCAAGGAGTAATAAAGTATTACATACGGAGCAGGGAGCGGTAAAGTATTACTTATCGGGCAGGGAGCAGTAAAGTATTACTTACTGGGCAGGGAGCAGTTATATTCTTATGAAAAGGCGATTGAGTGCTTTTACAAAAGAAAATAGTGGAATAAGCCTCGTGGAGCTTATAGTGGTAGTGGCGATAATCACTGTGCTTACCGCAGCCATATCGCTGGGTGTGAGCACCTTTACTTCCAAGCATGCCACACAATGTGCCAAGAACATGCAGATCTCTCTTAACAGGGCGAGACTGGGCTCCATGGGAAAAAAGAGTGCCTATATCGCGTTTTTCCAGACCGCTGACGGTGTGTTTATGGTAGAGCGCTATGATAATGCCGCCTATGACACTGACGGAAACCGTGTTGATTTGCCTGCAGATGTTCCCGATGCGATCAGGATCGGAAAAGCGGGGCTTACCGTCACGATCAACGGGACGGATCTTATGAGCGGTGCGCAGTATATTGAATTTAACAGAAGTGACGGGTCTCTCAAGAGCCCTGCTTCTCTGGAGATAGTTGTTGAAAAGGGTACGCTTAAAAAGTGCACTCTGAAGGTTGAACCGCTTACCGGAAAGGTTTTGTTTTCGCAAGGCTAACTGATTATGGAGGCTTGGCTGTATGAAGATGATCAGGAGTTTTATTAAAGACCATAAGGGTTTATCACTTGTAGAGCTTATCGTCACTGTGGCGATAATGGCTCTTGTTTCTGCCGGAATCGCCACTGCAGTGGTATCCGCCACCAGAAATTACAGCAGAGGTAATTCGGAGGTTGATCTTCAGCAGGAAGTGCAGGTGATCACCAATATCCTTAATAATATCGTTATAGACTCCGTTGACGCCTCCAACCCTTCCGACACATCTATACTTAATATAACCGCAAGCAACGGTGATTATTATGTCATTAAATGTGACGGATCAAGTCTTTCTTACACCAAGACATCGGTTTCCGGCGGCACATCCGGCACGGAAACGCTTTCAACATATGTAACTTCATTTTCGGCAGATGCCTCCAAGTATAATACCGACAGGACTGTTGTGTTTAATCTCGGTTTCCTGACCACTCAGAACCAGCGGGAGATGAAGACCACCTTTACCGCTACATCAAGAAACGCCGAGACCAAGGACACAGCCATTCAGAAGTTCTATTCCGCGACTATAATTGCGGAGACGCTTGCTGTTGTTGAGCCAAACCAGACAATTGAGATACCGTTCGATGTTCTGGTATCCGGTGACGCAGATACGACCATATCTTATGTATGTTCCGCTATTTCTTCGGATTCCACTATATCGGTAGATACCGATTTTTCCAATGAGGATAAGAAGATAGTGTTCCACGCCGGACCTGGAGAGGCACATGAGAAGATAACAGTCAGTCTTAAGGTAGAGGGCTATGTAGCCGGGGATCCGGATGAGAAGTATAATGCTCTTCCTTTGGATATAGATATTTATGTAAGGCGAGTTAAGGCAGCGGATCTTGCAAACGGATACAAGCCTTTTGATATTGATGGAGCGCCGGATGATCCTCAGAACGATACTGTTGCGGGGGCAGTTCACAGGATATCGGTCAATCATCTTGATATTCAGAATCCGGAGAGGTATTTTGCAATATCAACAGATACGGATTATGTAGAGCCTTATTCTGTTAAATACAGTGTAAGTACAGTAAAATACACCGGAACCGTTACGTTAAGGAATGATGATACGGGTGAGACCGGAACCGAGCTGATCGCTGACAGAGATGCTCATATTTCTGTTACTCTTGGCAGCACCATGAAGAGAGGGGACAAGATAATCGTAACCGCCGTGGCAGGTCATTCCGGCTTTGAGGACGGTAGTGCGATCAATAAGTCTACACACACGTATGCATATAATTATGATGAGTATATTATCCAGGTAAGTCTTTTCCCTGCCGGAAGCGGGTATAAGAGAGGTATGGATGAAGGCGAGCCTGCCCATGGTGCTATTGGGTCGCGCTATGATAAGGTATATGATTATGTAACTAACGGTTATCTTAAAATCCTTACGGAAATCTATGCCGGTAATCCAGAGGTTCTTGCTGCGATAAATAATTTAAACAGCATGGATAATTTTGCATCCTCAATAGCCGATAAATGCGGATATCAGGCGTTTTACACGATCGGAGCTCCGACAAAACCTGCGGATCCGTATGGGAATTATTATCTTCCTGTAGCTGAAGGGGATGGCACATGGCAGTATTCACAGTATAAGACAATGTCTGATGACGACAGTAGTGGGGCATATCATTTTGATAAAATCGGTGACGCTGATTCAGATACACCTGTTTCCGGAAAAGGCGGTGCTATGAGGCTTGATCCTGATAAGGATTATAAGCTTGAATTTGTTGCCGTTTTATATACAAAGCAGGAGGTTTCGCTTTTTGACGGACTCGTAAAGATCCCTGCGGGAACCATTCTTTGGCCCAAGTATGATAAGCTGATGAGTCTTGGGTTTGGAGGCGGAACAGGCGGAGCTAATTTCAGCTTTTATCAGACATCTGTCGGTGGAGTTAACTATGATATAACGGCTCTTATGACTGATTCTGATGGGGATAAGATTATAGATGAAGGTGAAATGCTTTCATTTATGCGTCAATACGATATAAAGAGAGGTCAGATCAGATTTAAGGAAAATACCGATCTTGGAATAACGGAAGGCTCCTTTAATGCAGGATCTGAAGCAAGGCCGTTGATCCTTGGAAGGGGACTGACTATGCCGGAACGAAACATCCAGTATGATCAGATGGAATGGACCGGTATAGCACTTAATGCTTATCAGAATCGTATAAATGCCAAACTTCAGGTTAACAGAAACAACGGCCAGGGCTGGGTTGATCTTGCGCAGAACCTTTATACAGAGTACAGCAGTAATGAAGGCGGTTTCAAGGTCGGTCATACGAATACCGGTTACAAGTTCAGTGAATATCAGGGTAACAGCCTTGATCTGAACTGTGAATTCAGACTTATATGTAATATCATAATGAATCGGTATTATATTAAGGACTCCGACGGAGTGTTTAATGATACTTACTATCCGGATAATAATCATGGTAATAAATATACATTTAATTACGAAGACGGAACCGGCAATATTTATTTCACAAGATATGATATTGATTCCGTTCCAAAGCTGATACTTAATTACAATTATGGCGGTAATACCAGGATCATCCCGATACTTGATCAGAATCAGCAGATTTATATTGAAAAGCCTACCAGAGAGAATTTTGAATTCCGTGGATGGTATACGAAAAGAATAGGTGGACAAAAGGTTACAGACGGTGGGCAGAGTTATCATCAGAGTAATATAGCGAATTATAAGATGCTTTATGCTCATTGGAGACAGACGTCGGGTGAAATGACGATAACGCTTAATCCGAATGGAGGAACTGTTGATCCTACGAGTATTAAATTCGATGTTACGAAGACTATAACCGGTCTTCCTACACCTACTCATTCAGACAGCAAGTACACGTTTGACGGATGGTATACAACTCCGTATGCTACAAAGAAGATCAATAACGGAAGCAGGTATGATGATCTTGATGGAGTTGATGAACTATTCGCAATCTGGGTTGAAGCAGGGAAGAAGTACATCTACCTTGATCCCAGAGAGGGTTCGCTTGACGTGATCCGTGTGGAAGTAACCGGTAACAGGATCCCTTCGCTTCCTACCCCGAGTCGTGAGGGTTACGTATTCAGAGGATGGAGTACGAACGCGGATAATTATCAGGCAGTCGGGACCAATTATAATAATCAGAAAGTTTTATATGCTTTCTACGATGGAATGATTACGTTGGATGCCTGTGGTGGAACAATCCAGGGAGATTCTGTATTGATTCAGACAGGTGATAATGTGCCGAGCCTTCCGGGCGCTGAAAAAGAAGGTTTCTATTTTGGCGGATGGTGGACAATGCCAAAAGGAGGAGTGAGGTACTACGGCGGAGAGCAGACTACTTCTTTGATCGGTAAAACACTTTACGCTCACTGGAATTATGGATCGTATTCCGCTACTGCAGTAAAGCGTGTTGATAAGGCAAGTAACCAGTGGTATCACGATTGGTGGGATACTATAACTGTTACAGCTGATGGTACTCTACCTATAAAGAGTATTACCTTTGGTATTTCGGGTGGTTCCCTTGGAAATGTTGAAGGATTTGCAGCAAGTCAAAATGGTAACACTATTACTGTAAGGAATTATGACTCTAATAATAACTTGATTGGAGCCGGTAGTACACAAACCATAAATATAAAAATCTATAACGGAAATGTCGCTGGCATTATAAGTGTAGAATATGGAGAATGATCTGTATTCGAGACAGATGCAGGTAAGTTTTCGAAATCTTTCAAAGCAGGGAGTGATCCCTGCTTTGTGGTTTTAAAAGATCTATTATAACGAGATGTGTTTTCTTATGGAGAAAAGCCAATGAAAAAAATAGTTTGTTTGCACCAAAATTCGGAGACCCTGTTTACAGGCTTTATAATGTGAACACAGGAGATCACTACTATACAATGAGTAAAAGAGAAAAAGATAAATTGGTGGAAGCTGGATGGAAATACGAAGATATGGGTTGGTATTTTGAACCACAGGAGACTGAGAAACCGCTCTATAGACTATATAACCCCAATGCTAAAGGAGCAGGTTCTCATCACTATACTACAAGTGAAAAGGAAAAGGAAAGCCTAATAGCGATTGGATGGAATAATGAAAATGTCGCATGGTATGGATTGGTTCAGTAAGAAAATTCGCTAAAAAAGAACACGATCGGACAAAAAAGCACACTTTATGTATCAAAGGTGACAGCGAGCGGACAAGATTTGTGGTAACGTTATCCTGTAACCATATTAATGTCATGTTTAGGTAGTAAAAGTGACTATGATAGATATGACATTTGAAGCCAGAGAAAAGATTATCGTGGAAGAAGCGCGTGAAGGTGCTACGCGAATTTGTGGAGGAAAACTATGCTGGTGTTAAGTGATGTAAATGAAGATAATATAATAATTGATGATTTATGGAAGAAACCAATAGACACATATAATAATATGTGTTATACTTTACGTGGGAGTAAAAAATGAGGGGAACAACGTTATGAAATCTTATTCATCAAGAGAAGTAATAGAGCTTCTTATGCTTGATGGATGGTTTGAGGTGAGAATAAATGGAAGCCACCATCAGTATAAACATCCTACCAAAAAGGGAACAGTTACTGTAAAACATCCGGATAAAGATATCCCGAGAAGAACGTTGGATAGTATAGAACGACAGTCGGGATTGAGGTTTCGGTAAAATGATGAAAGCTGTGAAAAACATGAAAAAGAAATTTAAAGATACATATGTGTACCCAATAATTTTCACTTATGAAGAGGGTCAGGAGATTGCAGTTGAGATTCCGGATCTTGATGTTGCAACAAGTGGAGTTGATGATGAGGATGCACTGATATCTGCAAGAGAACTTCTTGGATTAGTTATGTTTGGGTTGGAGGAAGATGGAGAACCGATTCCAGCTCCAACTCCTACGAAGAACATCCATGTTGGAAAAAATCAGAACGTAATGCTCGTGGATGTTTATATGCCTGCTATACGTATGGCGCAGAATAATAAATCCGTGAGCAGAACGGTAACACTTCCCGCATGGCTTAATGCTAAAGCATTAAGCTTTAACATTAATTTTTCGCAGGTTCTTCAGGACGCATTGAAAGAAAAACTGCATGCATAAGATTACTAAAAAGGAAACATCGTATTTTATCAATCAACTAACAATAATATTGAAAACTAACATTACATATGTTAATATAAAATAAAAATGTTAGAAGGTGATTGGCATGAAAAAACTGTTCGAGCAGGTATACGGACATAAACTGGATTTCTTTGAAGAGGCTAGATATTCTTTGCCTCTTTATTTACAGGACGGAAAGAGGTTTTACAAGGTATCTGTTTTCGGGAAGATGTTTATTGTTGCGTTTGCTGAATCACAAGAGCGATTTAACATAAAAACCTTAAAAAAGCAATTGGCGTCCTATCAAACTGCAATAAAAGCGGATGTCGTTTATGGCTTTGAAAAGATCAGTTCCTTTCAGCGTAAGAGCATGATAGAGAATGAAATACCTTTTGTATCAAGAAACGGTCAGATGTATCTGCCGTTCTTGGGGATTCTATTCGAAAATTGCGCTATGAGTGAGGATATCATCAAAGAGCATTTCACGCCGGTGTCTCAACTTCTTTTTCTCTTATTCTTATATGAGAAAGATAACTGCACGAAACTGGAGGCGGCAAAAAGGCTGCACGTTTTGCCAATGTCAATATCCAGAGCGTCAAAACAATTGCTTGAAAAGGGTTTGATAACAGAAAAAAAGCAGGGAACTGAAATTATGATGACAGTAAGCACCAAGGATCGAAGAAATTTATATGAGAAAGCAGGGAAGTACCTTATTAATCCTATTCAGAGCGTTTTGTATTTACCTAACGGAAGAGTGGATATAAGCACGCCTGCATCCGGGGAATTTAGCTTGTCTCAAAGATCTGACATGGGATATCCGAAGTATGTTGAGTATGCTTTATACAAGGATTTGCCATTCGTTAAAGGATTGGTTGGCGTGGATCCGGATTTTAATTATGAAACGAATATAGTCCGTATCCAAAAATGGAAATACGACCCGCTCATTTTTTCATGTAATGGTCAAGTCGACCCGGTCTCGCTTATTTGCACATTTGCGGATACAAATGACGAGAGAATTCATAAGTGCCTTGAAGATGTTAAGGAGGAAATTTGGAATTGGCAGATAATATAGAATTAAAAAATAATCTTATGT
>CAMUYA010000008.1 GCA_947164865.1 uncultured Lachnospiraceae bacterium | reverse complement strand
ACCCCTCAAGATTGAGGGGCAGGGGAGTTGAATAGGCAAAGCCTATATTTTTATTGCAGAGATTTACAGGGGTGTAAATCATAGAATACAACCCTGAACGTAAATAATATTTCAATTTTTTCTGCTCCATTTTTTCGGATTAGGTAAAACCATGTCCCACATAGATAACGAAAGGCAACAAGCATATTTTTTTCTATGAAGGGAGTGATCAGTATATGAAAAAGTATGGAAAAGAAGAGTTTATCAAGGTTTTAAAACATCTGGCAACCTATTTTGAAGCTTATAACTGCATTGGGATAGAGGAAATGGAGCCGGAAAAACTTAAATGGCGGTTGATGGAATATTCGAATAAGCCTGAATCGACAGCAAGGGGATGGGTAAAAACTTTAAGTAAAGAGTATTCCGGTATATTAAAATATGACCGCGATAAAGAACTTTTTAGTCTTGATACAGAAGCTGCAAAAGAGTTTCTTTATAACGCCGAGATTCTCTTTCGCCTAGGTAGGTCAAAGATTATATCAACAGAGGAACAATTGCAGGAAAAGGCGGAAATAAAGGGGGGTGATAACAGTGGAAGAGTATAGTGAAAGGCAAGTAGTAGAAGTTGAAAATGTCCCGGCCTGGAGAAGGTACACACTTACGATTACCGAAGCCGCAGAGTATTACCACATCGGAGAATCAAAACTTCGGGATCTGGTAGAGAGATATCCTGATTCTGATTTTGCTATCCTTAATGGAAACAGGGTGCTGATAAAAAGACCGATGTTTGAAAAATTCCTTGAAAAAGCTACCACTTTGTAAGGAATATCAGAGCGGATAATGAGTAGAAGTAGAGCTGGCTTTATGGTAAAATGAATCCATGAATCCGGCTCTCTTCCTTTTTGGAAGGAGGATAAACATGAGTGAGAAAAGACGAGATAACAAGAATCGTATTCTTAACATGGGAGAGAGTCAAAGACCGGACGGAAGATATCGTTACAAATATACGGATAGAAACGGCGAGGAGCACGATGTATACAGCTGGAGGCTGGATCAGAATGATCCGCTTCCGAAGGGAAAGAGAAAAGATCTCTCGCTCAGGGAAAAAGAGAAAAAGATAAGGCAGGATCTCGATGATGCGATAGTGCCTAAAGGCGGAGACTATACCGTCCTTTCTTTATGCGAAAAGTATATTTCGTTAAGAATTGGCGTGAGACACAGTACGCTTGCAGGATACAAGACGGTGATCAATCTCTTAAAGAAAGACTCTTTCGGCAAAGAACGCATTGACCGTGTCAAGGTTTCCGATGCAAAGGCCTGGCTGATCAAGCTTCAGCAGGTTGATAAAAAGGGCTACAGCACGATCCATACGATAAGAGGAGTGCTGAGACAGGCCTTTGGGATGGCAGAAGCTGACGATCTTATCCGAAAGAATCCGTTTGGTTTTGAACTGGCTACTGTGGTCGTAAACGATAGTGTAAAGCGTGAAGCGATTACAAGGAAGCAGGAAAGAGACTTTTTAAATTTCATAAGGGAAGACAGACACTATTGCAGGTATTATGATGCTTTCTTCATTCTGTTCAATACAGGACTCAGGATTTCGGAGTTCTGTGGTCTTACAGTCTCGGATATTGATTTTGATACCATGAGGATCAAGGTCGATCACCAGCTTCAGAGGACAAGCGGGATGAAATACATCATAGAAAAGCCTAAGACGGAGAGCGGAAAACGCTTTGTGCCAATGACGGAAGAAGTTGCAGAATGCTTCAGACGGGTCATCAGGAACAGGAAGCATGTTAAGGTCGAGCCGATGATAGATGGTTATAGCGGCTTCCTCTTTCTTGATAAGAATGAAATGCCCAGGGTTGCATTACATTGGGAAAAGTATTTTCAGTTTGCAGTAGAGAAGTATAACAGTATCTATAAGATCCAGCTTCCGACGATCACGCCACATGTCTGCAGGCATACGTTTTGCTCCAATATGGCAAAGTCGGGGATGAATCCCAAGACATTGCAGTATATCATGGGCCACGCGGATATATCCGTCACGCTCAATACATATACTCATGTCAGTATTGATGATGCCCAGGCGGAGATGGTAAAAATCTCAAAAATAACCTCCGAAACCGCGGGAATACCGGGTGGTACAAATTTTGAATTTACCACTGAATTTACCACTTTTGCAGGAGAAAACCTGAGAAAAAATGAGAAGATTTGAGAAAAAATACCTGTTTTATGCCATAAGGGAAAATGCCTGTAACCCTTGAAAATACTGGAAAAGCAAGGAATTTAAGGAAATGATAAAAATACTGTTCATCTGCTGGGGCAACATTTGCCGTTCCCCCATGGCAGAATTTATTTTGAAGGATATGGTCGCGAAGCGCGGCATATCGGATGAGTTTTACATTGAATCCGCGGCGACCAGCACCGAGGAGATCGGAAACGGCGTTTATCCTCCGGCGCAGAGGGAACTTAAGGCGCATGGAATAGGCACACCGGATAACGAGCTGGGCCTGGGGAGAAAGCGCGCACGCCAGATGAGACGTGACGATTACGACAAATGGGATTATATTATTGGTATGGAGCAGCTTAACCTGAGCTATATGCATCGGATCCTCGGAGACGATCCGGAGGGTAAGGTCAGGCTCCTTATGGATTTTACAGGGCGTTCGGAGGATATTGATGATCCGTGGTATACAGGGGATTTTTCCGGAGTGTACAGACAGATTGCAGAAGGCTGCGGGGCTCTTATCGAAGAAACATTGATGTAAGAACAAATAGCTCAATAACCATGTCTGCGATATCTTTATGCCCGTACTTTGAAAGGATAATCATCATTGGAAACAAATCGCCGGATAAAAATAGCTCTTTATGGAGGAACCTTCGATCCCTTCCACAAAGGACATCTTGATCTGCTGACAAATGTGTATGATGAGCTTCATCCCGATAGGATCTGCATAGTGCCGGCAGGCCATCCGTATCTGAAGGAAAAGATGGGGATAAAGATCACCGATGCCGAGGACAGGATCGGAATGATCCGCGCAGGCCTTTCAGCTGTGGATTTTGAATGGGAAATATCCAGGTATGAGGTAGATAAGGAGGGTGCAAGTTATTCTGTGGATACTGTGGAATACATCCGCGGGGTATCAGGAGATCCCGATAAAACAGATATCTATTTTCTTTGCGGTAGCGACATACTTTTCAGTATAGATAAGTGGTATGAGTATAAAAGGCTTATTTCAGGCATTATACTCGTGGTCGTGCCGCGAGGGGAAGATAGTACAGACAGCATAAACAGAAGAAAACGGGAACTTGAAGAAAGGGACGGAGCAAGGATCATCATTTCGAAATTCCGGGGTGAGGAGATATCATCCTCGTATATTCGAAAAAAACCGGGCAAATGCGGGCATATGATACCCGATGGTACACTTAGATATATCTGTGAAAAACATCTTTACGAAACATGAACGCCGGGTGGTAAATAAACAGGCGAGAGAGGACGTACATGCTGGAAAATGTGGAAAAAACCGTAAACGATCTGATCGAGTGGACACGTAATTATTTTGCGGGTAGCGGGCAAAACTGCTGTGCTGTGCTGGGAGTATCCGGCGGAAAAGATTCCTCCGTGACTGCTGCTTTGCTTGCGAGAGCGCTCGGAAACGACCGGGTGATAGGGGTGATGATGCCCGACGGAGTCCAGCCTGATATCTCGGACTCCGAGCGCCTGGTAAGTTTTCTTGGAATACGCAGCATGACTGTAAATATCGGAAAGGCTACGGATGCCATGATGGAAGCATTGTCGGAAGCAGGTTCGGAGGTTACCGGGGATGTAAGGATCAATGTACCGCCGAGAATACGAATGAGCACGCTTTATGCTGTAGCACAGGGGCTTGAAAACGGTGGGAGAGTTGTGAATACCTGCAACAGATCCGAAGACTATATAGGATACAGCACCAAATTCGGTGACAGTGCCGGAGATGTGTCACTTCTTGCGGATTTTACGGTCGAGGAAGTTATACAGATCGGCGAATTTCTGGGCCTTCCGGATGAGCTTGTTCACAAAAAGCCTTCCGATGGTCTGAGCGGAATGTCAGACGAGGACAAGATCGGCTTTTCATACGCTACCCTGGACAGATACATCGCAACCGGAATTTGCGAAGATAAATCAATAAAAGACAGGATAGACAGAATGCACCTGTCGAACCTTCACAAGCTCGAGCCGATGCCCCATTATATAAATGAAAAGCGGCAGAAACAGTGAGCAGAGAAAAGGGGTATCTTTAAAAGGCGGCCGATCTTTAAAAAAAATGACAAGATGAGCATATACGTGGTATAATTTACTATGTATATGTTCATTTTTTGTGGGTTTTTGAACCGTAAGCAGATATTATTTCTGTATCGGAAAATCCCAACATGAAAGGAAAGCATGAAAACAAAGGTTTTTATTGACGGAAGCGAAGGAACTACAGGCCTTCGCATACATGAAAGATTTGAAAACAGAGATGATATTGAGCTGCTGACTATTCCTTCAGAGCTTAGAAAAGATCCCGATACGATAAAGAAATTCATCAATGAATCGGACATCACTTTTCTGTGCCTGCCGGATGCCGCTGCGGTAGAGGCAGTTTCCTATGTTGAAAATGATAATGTGACGATCATAGACACATCAACAGCGCACCGCACGGAAGAAGGATGGGCATACGGCTATCCCGAGCTTTCGAAGGAGCACCGGAATGCCATCAGAACCGGTAAGAGGATTGCGGTGCCGGGATGTTATGCATCGGGATTCATCACTATCGGATATCCCCTGGTAAAAAAGGGTATACTTCCTTCGGATTACCCCGTTTCGATATTTGCGGTATCAGGCTACAGCGGAGGCGGCAAAAAGCTTATAGCAGCCTATGAGGAAGAAGGAAGAGATAAGAAGTTTGACTCGGCCAGAATGTACGCCTGGGGACAGACTCATAAGCATCTTAAGGAGATGAAGCTGATCACGGGTCTTTCAAAGGAGCCGCTGTTCTGCCCTATGACCACGAATTATCACAGCGGAATGATCGTGCAGGTGCCGTTGTTCACAGATATGCTTTCGATCAAAATGTCTCCGGAGAAGCTGAGGGACTTTTTTGAAGATTATTATAAGGATGAGAAATTTATAAAGGTTATGCCTTTCGGCGCGGATGTGGAAGCAGGCGGAGCTCTTTTCTCGGATGCCTGTGCAGGCTGGGACGGGATCGAGATATTCGTCACCGGAAATGAAGAAAGGGCTGTAGTGGCCACCAGGTTCGACAATCTTGGGAAAGGTGCATCGGGCGCTGCCATACAGTGCATGAACATAGTACTTGGTTGTGATGAAGCCACAGGATTAAGCCTGTAGAGAGGATTGACAGGATGAAAGAGATTATCTTGGATGCAAAAAGGGAAAACCTTCCTGTACTCTTTGAGTTCATAACGAATACCTTGAGAGAGTACTCGGATGATGCTAAGACCATCAGAAAAGTCAAGCTTTGCGTAGAGGAAGTGTTTATGAACATAGCGACCTATGCCTACGATCCTGAGGTCGGTCCCGCAAAGGTGAGTGTCATGGCCCTCGGGGACCCGTATCCATTTAAGGTACAGGTTATATTTACAGACAGTGGAAAGCCTTTTAACCCGTTGGAAGCAGCTCGCCCGGATACGGAATCCGGAATTGAGGAGCGCCCGGTAGGCGGACTCGGAATTTTCCTTATCAAGAAGGAAATGGATGATATCACTTATGAATACAGAGACGGACAAAACATTCTGACTCTTGAAAAGAAATTCGAGAAAGTATAAAGGAGAGCGGGACAATGGAGATAAAAAGACAGGAATTGGGAGATAAAGAGATCATAAGGCTGATCGGGGAGATAGACGGATCAAATGTGGACAGTTTTGAGGCAGTGATGACTGAAGCTTCCCAAAAGTATAATGAACTGGAAATCGACCTCGAAAAGCTTGAGTATGTTTCATCTGCAGGGCTGCGAGTGTTCCTTATCACCGAAAAACAGATGAAGCAGGACGGTAAAAAGATGATCATCAAGAATGTCGGTGAAGAGATAATGGATATTTTTACGGTTACAGGATTTGTGAAGCTGCTTAATATTGAGAGGTAGGCTCCCCGGTGGAAACAGTTGAAACCCGAAAAAGAGGCATGGGAATAAGAACCAAGACTATAATCATGTTCTCCGCGGTCGTGCTGTCCATAACCATCATTACTATCCTTGCAGTCAGACGTTATCTTATTTATGGAATGGAGACGGATTTTGGTACCACCACGGAGCAGATCGCTGCAGGTGTCAGTGCGAGCATCGATACCGGTGCCTTGAAACGCGTCGAATCGCAGGCAGTGGAGGTATATTCATCTATCCCGGCAGATAAAAGATTCGAGAGCTCCTATTGGGGAACGAACGAGTGGTATGAGTATCTTTCGTATTTCGATCCCATTACGGAAACGGAAGATTACCGCATTCTCATGGATTATATGAAAAGATCTCTCGATGCGCTTGATGTGGAGGATGTATATCTGGGTACGTATTTTAAGGATCCGGATACCGGAGAGATGAAATATATGTATCTGGTGGATCCCGTAGAGGGAGAGGATAAATGTCCCATCGGTGTCTTCGAGATGTACATTGAACTGTCCGATGAATTTGTGGCACATCCCGAGATCGGGCTTAATGCATATGTTACACAGACTGATGAATACGGGTGGCTTATGACCGCTACACCTGCGGTGGTTGATCAGAACGGTGATTTATGCGGATTCATCAGTGTTGATATGTCGATGAATGCGATCATGGCCAGGATCAATTCCTTTATCCGGACTATTGTTATCCTCATTATCATGATAGCTGCTTTATTCGGAGTGGCCTATGTTATGGTTATAAACAGGATGCTCATACGTCCGATCAACGAATTGTCAAAAGCTGCCACCGATTTCGTGAACGATTCGGAGAAAAAGGAAGGAAGTGTCTTTGCGCAGCTTGATATCAGATCAAATGACGAGATAGGGAATCTTTTCGGCTCCATGAAGCAGATGGAAGATGATATAGGAGAGTATATCAGCAATATTACAGGCCTTACTTCAGAGAAGGAAAAACTCAATGCCGAAATGAAGATAGCATGGTCCATCCAGAGCAGCATTTTACCTTCTGATTTTGAAGAATTCAGTCAGAAAAACAACCTTGAGACATTTGCGCTAATGACACCCGCAAAGCAGGTGGGAGGAGACTTTTACGACTATTTTAATATTGATGACACCCATGTGGGACTTGTGATCGCGGATGTCAGCGGAAAAGGTATCCCCGCTTCGCTGTTTATGGCCGTGTCCAAGACAGCCCTGCAGCTTCGCGCTCTCTCAGGAGGAGATGCAAAAACCGTTCTCAGCGATGTGAACACATGGCTCTGTGATAACAATGATTCCGAGCAATTCGTAACCGCACTTTTCGGAGTACTCGATTTAAAAACAGGTGTTATGCAGTATTCCAACGCCGGACATGAATATCCCGTGATAATCAGCGGAGATCATGTAAGCCTGATACAGGGAGATAACGATCCGCCTCTTGCGGCGATCCCGTTCTGCGCATTTGAGAATAAAGAGTTAACACTTTCAGACGGAGATATACTGGTGCTTTACACCGACGGAATCCCGGAGGCAAAGAATGCAGCCGGCGAAAGATTCGGTATGGACAGAATCTCCGCATCTTTGAAAGAATACGGAAGTGTGGAGGCCCGGGCAAAAAGGCTGCATGATGATGTGGTGAAGTTTACCGGAGATGCGGATATATTTGATGATATCACGATGCTCTGCGTGAGATTCAGTGAAAAAGCATAAGGCAGGAATACAATGAGATGAATGAACTTAAAGAAATAGCGTTCTTCCCGTCTGTCGAGCATGTGAAGATACTCGGAAGAACAGTGGCGCTTGAGGATTGTCTGCTCCTTGCTCTGTCGGGGAGCGGTGTTGAGTTTACGTACAAAGGGACAAAGCTTACGGTTACATTTTACGGAGACAGCTCCGTAAAAGACCGGGATGACGGTACCGTACCATGGAAAGATCAGGCCAGAATGGCGGTTTTTGTTGACGGAAACCTGCAACTTGACACCATGATCAAAAAAGAAAAAGAAAGCTTTGTTGTATTTGGAGAGGACGAAAATGCCATCAGCGGAGAGCATATCGTAAGGATAATAAAGCTCTCGGAACCCAGAATGTCAAGTGTTGGGCTCGGGGAGATAAGAGTTCTTGCACAGGAGCCGCCGAGGCCGACTTTTGCCTCCGACAGATATATAGAGTTCATCGGCGATTCCATAACCTGCGGATATGGGATCGACACGGCAAGTGAAGCAAATACATTTTCCACCACCACCGAGAATGTCAGCAAAGCGTTTTCGTATCTAACGGCAGCAGCCCTGGGTGCGGATGCAAGCTATGTATCGTACAGTGGGCACGGACTGATTTCCGGCTACACCGGCAATCCCGACATACCAACGCTGGATGAGCTGATCCAGCCCTATTATGAGATATTTGCCTATTCGTACAACACTTTCAGGGGTAAACGCCTTGAGACGATAAAATGGGATTTTGAGTCGGAAAGAAAACCCGATACCATAGTGATCAATCTGGGAACCAATGATGCAAGCTATATAATGCAGGACGACAACAAGCTTGCAGCCTTCAGGGAGGATTATGAAGACTTTCTGGAACAGGTGCATCTTGCAAATCCACGGTCGCGTATCATCATTGCTTTCGGGCTGATGGGGGATGAGCTTTTTGAGACGGAAAAAGAGGCCGCGGAAAACTTTGCGGAAAAGACCGGCTTCAGTGATATTCACACATTCAGATTAACACCGCAGGATCCGGAAAAGAACGGTTATGCGGCAGATTATCATCCCTCTGCGGTTTCACATGTGGTCGCCGCAAAGGAACTGACAGAATATATCAGATCGCTTGGAGGAGCATATAATGCTTTATAATATATTGCCTGAGACGGCACAGGGATATCAGCTCCCGGTCGCAATGGCTTTTTGTTTTGTGCTGACGTTCATACTGCTTTTACATATAAATAAATTTCTGCCAAGGGACGGGGGAAGAGCTTTTGCCGTCGACGGTGAAAAGTCCGCGGGGAAACCCCGTGGAGCCGGGATCATCTTTATACCCGTGTTTACTACCATAGCCTCAATCTTCGCACCCATGAGCACCGAGACAGGGTTTTATCTGATACTTGTCCTTATAGCGATGATGACGGGATTCCTTGATGATATTTCAAAAAGCCCCTGGGGAGAATACTTAAAAGGTGCTCTCGATCTGGTGGTCGCTATTCTGACAACCATTGTATTTATGACGAATAACTCCACAGAGATAGTGTTTGCGGTATTTAACAGATCCTTTGTGATGCCGCCCATACTTTTTGGCATTTTGGCCGTTGTCGTCATTTGGGTCAGCATAAATGTCACAAACTGTTCCGACGGTGTTGACGGTTTGTCGGGAAGTGTGTCCATAGCCACCCTGATGGGATTCTTTGTTATCATTCAGAAAATAGGGATTTCCGAAGATTTTGCTCCACTCATACTTATATTGATAACGGGGCTCTGTGCTTACCTATGGTTCAACGCAACACCCAGCAAGCTTATGATGGGGGACGCCGGATCACGTGCAATTGGGCTGTTTATCGCAATCTGCGCCTTAAAGACCCAGGATCCGTTCCTGTTCCTGCAGCTTGCGCTGGTAATGCTACTTGACGGTGGACTGGGACTTTTGAAGGTTTTCCTTCTCAGATTTCTCAAGATCCATATACTTAAAAAGGTGCGAACTCCTCTTCATGATCATGTGAGAAAAGTGTGGGGATGGTCAAATACACAGTGTGTTTACAGATTTACGATCATTCAGATAGTCATCTGTGCCACGGTCTATTTCCTGGTGTGACGGTTTATGTGATCCTGAAGAAAACAGTTTACATAATTCACAGTTCAAGTTTACATAAGAAGGAAAATATAACATGTTCGACAAATTAACCCAGAGTGATATAAGGAAAATGGAGGAGGAAATAGAGCACAGAAAGTTGGTTGTAAGGCCGAAAGCGCTTGAGGATCTCAAGGCTGCCCGTGCTCAGGGAGACCTCTCGGAGAATTTCGAGTATTATGCGGCAAAAAGATTCAAGAATCAGAATGAGAGCCGCATCCATTATCTCGAAAAAATGATAAAGACAGCTACCGTGATCGAAGAGACATCCGCCGAGGATGAGGTAGGAATGAACAATACCGTAAAGGTGGAATTTGTGGATGACGGAAGCGTGGATACATTTAAGATCGTGACTACGGTACGTGCGGATTCACTCGGAGGGCTGATCACCAACGAATCGCCGCTCGGGAAAGCACTTATGGGCAGAAAAGTCGGTGATGTGGTTCATGTGGAAGTAAGCCAGGAAGTGTCCTATGATGTAAAGATATTGGAGTTGAAAAATACAGGGGATGACGGAGACAGCATACGAAGCTTTTAAAAAGAATATAATCATCGACCCCGATGGTGATATGGCTCAGATCATGGAGTCGAAAGCCGCGGAAAAAATGAGGTGCAGGCTTGAGAAGAAGGGGTTTCGCTTCACCTTTCTGGCGCAGGGGAAAGATAAGCCAAAGGAAGTAAAGGCAGGCCTGTCAAGGCTGTTTGAAGGAAAGAAAACGGACAAAAGCCTTGTATATCTTGTGACATGTACGGTATCCGGAGCGGAAGCCGCAAGGGAACAGGGGCTGGAGAGTGTAGGCCTTGCCGGATATATGGAAGATATGGAAGAGCTCATGGAAGCGCATGCGGACTATATCGTGCTCTCATTAAGTGAGCTTTATGACTTCCTTATGCGTGAAACCCATGAGTATGACGAGGGGCGGATATCTCTTCCGGGCGGAAAGGCCGGTGGAAGGATAGGAATAAAGGCCTTTTTCGCCATAGTCGGTTCGTTCCTGCTGTTTGTTTTTCTGCGGACAGGAGCGGGGCTTCTTTTCACATCCCTGTTTTCGACTTTCGGTTCATTTCTTCCCGAAGGATTGCTGAGCTTTTTGTATAAAGGAAATGAAAACAACTTTAGTTCGGCTTTTTATCAGGGAAATATAGGAACTGTCATAGGCGGACTGGAATACCTGATAGCCGCCGTTCCGCTTGCCTTTGTGGCCGTGAAGCTTATCCGCAGGACAGACAGGGATACCAGGCACGCAAACATGGTGAGAAAGCCGGTATATCTGTATATTCTGGGAGTGATCTTTGTTGCTGCCTTTACTTTGGCCACACAGACGGCAGCGATAAAGGTACAGGCTACGGCCGCTTCGGAGAGTTACAGGCAGGTGGCGCAGAGCCAGTATAGCTGCCATATTGCGATAGGTATCGTGGTTTACTGCCTCATCGGACCGGTGGCGGAGGAACTGCTGTTCCGGGGGATAATATATACCACTCTTCGCAGGTACACATACATTCTTGCTGCGATCGTGACATCGGCTGTGGTGTTCGGAATTTATCACGGAAACATTGTACAGGGTATATATGGTTTCATTTTTGGATGTATCGCAGCACTGGCATATGAGTATTACGGGTCGTTCATTGCTCCGCTTGCGGTGCATGTGATCCAGAATCTTATTGCCTATGTGGGCTCTTACACCCTGCTCAGGAACGAAATGATAGTGAGCTGGCCGTTTATAATCATTATGACCGTGATCTTTTCGGGAAGCATTTTCTCACTGATCATATTTAAAGATAAATAAAGGCCGGGATAAAAGGTTTAAAATACAGACTTAGACAAGAGGACCATGATTATGAAGAAAAAGATTGTAAGCATTATACTGGCGGGACTGATGATCTCGCTGACGGCGTGCACCGGGGGAAACACCGGACCTGCATCAGATAATACAGGGGTGACGGATACTTCTGACAAGAACGAAACAAAAGAGGATAATAACAAAGAAGAAAACACGGAGGGTACTGCGGAGACGGAGCAGGAGCCCTATATTCCCGTACCCGGCGATGTGGTTGACGGGATCGTTCTTGTAGATACGGGTGTAAAGCTTGATATACCGGATAATGAGGCGCTGAACTTCATACGGAATATGAAGATGGGATGGAATCTCGGGAATGCCTTTGATGCTGCAGACTGCAACTGGCTGACCAATGAGCTTGATTACGAATCGGCCTGGTGCGGAGCCAGAACATCCAAAGAACTGATCCATTCGTTAAAAGAAGCCGGTTTCGAAACGATCAGGATTCCCGCATCCTGGCATAATCATGTTGATGCCGATGACAGGATCAGCACAGAGTGGCTTGACAGATATGAGGAAGTTGTATCGTGGGCTCTGGATGAGGGCATGTATGTGATAATCAACATCCATCACGATGATGATGTCAATTACATGTATCCTTCATATGACTGTATTGAAAGGTCGGAGGAGTATATCGGTCACATATGGGAACAACTCGCTGACAGATTTGCGGAATATGATGAACATCTTATTTTTGAGATCATGAACGAACCCCGCCTCAAGGGAACGGATATGGAGTGGTGGATAGAAGATATCGATTCGCCTCAGGCGCAGGAAGCGCTTGATTGCATCAACAGAATGAATCAGAAGGGTGTGGATACTATCCGTGCAAACGGCAAGGGCTTCAACCTTTCAAGATACATTCTTGTTCCCGGGTATGCGGCTTCACCCGAATTTGAGCTGAATGATTATTTCGTTATTCCGGAAGACCCCAACGCATCTGCTGAAAACAGGATAATAGTGAATGCTCATGCATACACTCCTTATGACTTTGCACTCAACAGGCAGGGTACGAAGGTCTTTGATATCGCTACAAAAAAAGGCACGGATGATATCGATTACTTTATGAAAAGGCTTTATGAAAAATATGTTTGTAAAGGGATCCCTGTGCTTATAGATGAATTTGGAGCTCTTGATAAGGATAATCTTGATTCGAGAATGCAGTTTACGGCGTACTATGTCGCAACTGCCAGAAAGTACGGAATGACCTGTTGCTACTGGGATAATAACGCATATAAATCCGACGGTGAAAACTTCAGGTTGATCGACCGCACGAGTCTTGAGTGGGTCTACCCCGAGATCGTCAACCAGATGATGTACTATTGCACCGAAAGAGAATAAATGATATACTAAACATATGTTTGGGATAACGGTCAAAAAAGTGAATAAAAGCAAGCAGATCAGGCGTGCGCTGGAGGTAGTGGCAGTCCTGATCCTTGCTCTTTATCCGCTGAGGCATATACATGTAGGCCTTGATCTTTGGGATACAGGCTACAATTACGCCAACTTCGAATACATGGGGCTTAAATCCATGGATCCGATGTGGCTGTTTTCTACTTATCTTTCCAACACAGTAGGTCATCTGCTTACACTTCTGCCCTTTGGAAAGACACTTCTCGGTCTGAATTTTTATACTTCTCTTACGGTGAGTCTTATCGCCGTCATTTCCTATGTTTTTTGCACAAATCACCTGAAATATTCCAAGCCGGCGGTGTTTGTCGCGGAATTCGCGGCGATCAATCTCTGCTGGTGCCCGACAGCTCTTTTATACAACTATCTGACATATTTTCTTATGCTGCTTGCGGTAATAGGTCTGTATGTGGGACTTACACAGAGCAAGAGGAGGTTTCTGCTTATCTCGGGGATATGTCTTGGGCTGAATGTATTTGTCAGGTTTTCAAACCTTCCGGAAGTATTGTTCATATTTGCGGTATGGGGATATTGCATTCTCGAAGCTATATCCGAAAGCAAAGAAGAAAAGTCTGCTGCGCTCAGGAAAAGAGACCGTGCGGATATTCTCAAACGTACCGGGATCAGAACTGTATGGTGTATCCTCGGATACGCTGCCGCGGTGGCAGGTGTGCTGGGATTTATAAGCCTGCGGTACGGCTTTTTGGAGTATGTGAACGGGATCAGACGTCTTTTCGGAATGCAGGAAGTGGCTACGGGATATTCCGCAAAGTCGATGATAATGTCGATTTTAAATACTTATATCACCAATTCTTACTGGATCCTGAGGGTGGCCTTTTTTGCCGCATGCGGAGTACTTGCAGTGGCAGTGGGAAAGTTCATGGACGCCAGATTTGATATATCCGTTGTTACAAAGGGCGTTTTCGGAAGAAAATTCAGTTTTACAGGACTGGGATATTTTGCGGCAACGATAGCTGCCGGCGGATGTGTTTACTGGCTCCTTATAGCAAACTTCAGCGACGGAGATCATGCCAGTTACAATGCCATCATCCGGCCTGCCGTGTTCCTTCTCTCGGTCATGGTCGTATGGGCAGCGGTTGTTATCTTTCTCCCGGGGGAGAAGATCAACAATAAGCTTATGGCAGGGATCGTTATCATCATTATCATGGTTACTCCAATAGGCAGCAATAATGGGCTGTTTCCGGCGTTTAACAATCTATTTATAGCCCTTCCGTGGTTCGCTCACAGGGTATACATGCTACTGAGAAAACCCGAAAAGCCCGGTTACACTTTTAAGAGACTTCCGGATAAGTATAAAAAAAAGAAAAGGGTAGTACGGATATTTGCGGTGATAAAGAGCTATTTTTCCTTCTACCCCATCAAGATAACAGCGATCGCAGTACTGCTTCTTAATCTTGTGGTGTTTACACTGTTCGGGTACGGATTTACTTTTGCCGAGGCCAGGAATGCAGAGAATCCTCACTTCAAGATGACTGCGGGAAAGACACTGGAAGGGATCAGAATGTCCGAGGAGAAGGCCGTGCAGATGCTTGGCCTGATCCATTTTATCGAAGCAAATAACCTTAAAGATCTTGATCTGATCACATACGGATATATTCCTTCACTTTCTTTTTATCTGCAGATGCCTTCGGCTTTTAACCCCTGGATGGATCTGCCTTCATACAGATACGATGTTATGAAGGACAGGATCAAAGAAGTCATAAACAGGAAAGAAGAGGCTCTGCCCCTCATCATCACGGATGTATCGTATGCCAGGTATGCTGACGGTGAAAATGACGAGGAAGACTTTAAAGAGATCACAGACGATAAGTGGCTTCTTATCATGAAACTGATTGAGGCGCGAGATTATGAAATTGTTTACAGGAATGAAAAATTCGCGGTATTCTGCTCAGATAATTAATGCGCTTTTTATTGCGGTTCTGGTGCTGTACCCCATGAGGCACGTGAATATCGGCCTTGATCTGTGGGATACGGGATATAATTACTCCAACTTTGAATACATGGGGCCCGGATCCATGGATTCCATGTGGCTCTTTTCAACATATCTTTCAACAGCTCTCGGGCATCTTTTTACGCTGCTTCCCTTTGGAAAGACTCTCATAGGGATGAACGTGTATACTGCGCTGCTCCCGGCGGTAACATCTGTTATTTCTTTTGTTTTCTGCACACGTAAACTGGAAATGGATCCGATCCCCGTCTTCCTTGGGGAGATGATTTCCCTCAGCCTGTGCTGGTGCCCGACCTCTTTGATCTATAATTTCCTCACTTATCTTTTTATGCATCTTGCTCTGATCTTTATGTATATGGGAATGAGCGATGACAGGCTGCCTTTTATGGCTGTGCCGGGAGCGCTTATAGGGCTTAATGTCTTCGTAAGGTTTTCCAACCTCCCTGAGATAATATTCATTATTGCTATATGGGCATACGGAGTTGTGTGTGCGCTCCGGAAAAGAAAAGAGGTCAGGCCCGCTGTATCAGCCGAGCTTAAAAAAGCAGCTGTAAGGACGCTTGTATTTTTGGGCGGATACATCGCCGCGACAGCTATTGTGCTGGGATTCATCGGCATAAGATACGGAATCGGTGAGTACATTTCGGGAATAAAGAGGCTTTTTGATATTCCAAGGCTTTCATATCATTATTCATCCAAGGAGATGCTTGCCAGTGTTATTTTCGGGTATCTGCGAAACACCAAATGGGTATTGGCACTTCTGGCATTTGCGGCTGTGTCCGGTCTTTTTGCTTTTCTGGCAGGGAGAGCGGGAGCAAGAGAAAAGAAATCTGTTTCTGCCGTAATGTGGGTGCTCTGCCTGATGACCTCAGTTTCTTCTGTAGCATTTTTATTTCTGACCGGATTCTTTTCCGGAAGATCTACCGACGGGGCATCGCTTGAAATCCCCGGGACGGTGCTTACCTATCTGATGATGCTGCTTGGCGTATATGTTATCTTTGCAGGATTTAAAGATTTTTCCGAAAAGGACAAACTGCTTGCAGGCCTTGTAATACTGCTTATACTTGTCACACCCATCGGCAGTAATAACGGAATAGTCCTTACTTTCAACAACCTTTTCATAGCCTTGCCCTGGTTTATATGCACATGCTTTAAGGCCTTCGGAAAGCCGGTCATGGCGGCAGCGGGCAGTGTGATAGCCGCATTTTGTGCGGTATGCTTTGTGAGATTTGCAATATTCGGAGCAAATTATGTATTTGTTGATGCTCAACCGGCCGTAAATGCCGACCATAGGGTAGATGCCCCCGCAACCTTAAAAGGTGTCAGAATGTCGGAAGAAAGAGCGGAAGCTGTCAGCGGATTGTATGAATATGTATCCGAAAAGGATCTCTACGGGAAAAGCGAGATCATTACATACGGTTTTATCCCTTCTCTTTCTTTCTATCTGCAGATGCCCCCGGCATTTAATTCGTGGCCCGATCTGGAGTCCTACAGCGAAGATGTGATGCGGAAAGATGTGGGAGAGTATATCAGAATTGCTGATAACGGAAACGGAGAATTACCGTTGATAGTTGTATCGTCAGATTATTCAGAGTACATGGCATCTACGGAAATGACCGGAAACGGAAAACTGGATGTCATCAAGGAACTTCTTTGGGCAGGAGAATACACTTCGGAATACAAAAACGAAATGTTTGAAGCTTTTTACCCGGGGATAAAGGGGAAATGAGGGTTTTATGGGAGAAAACGAAAAAAAGGATCTGTTTCTGATCAATATATCGGTAAGATCATTTGTGGAGTTCCTGTTAAGGGGCGGAGATATCGATAACCGCTTCGGAGGCAGTACGCTTTCGGCTATGCAGGAAGGAAGCAGGATCCATCGCAAGATACAGGGGAAAATGGGGCCGGATTATGCTCCGGAGGTTCCCCTGTATTTTTCATGTGAAAAGAAGGAATATGCCATATGTATTGAGGGAAGGGCTGACGGTATCATCGAAAATGCCGAAGGAGTAACTATAGATGAGATAAAGGGTACATATCGTAAGCTTGAACACATGAAGGAACCTGTCCCGGTCCATCTGGCTCAGGCTAAATGCTATGCCTACATGTACGGGGTCGACAGGGGGCTGGAGGAAGTAAGGGTCAGGATAACATACTGTAATCTCGAGACGGAAGAGATCAGGTATTTCTATCAGGATTACATCTTCAAAGAACTGGAGAAGTGGTTTAAAGGGCTGCTTAAAGAATACGATAAGTGGGCTGTTTTACAGTGCAGACAGTACAAGCAAAGGAAAGAGAGCGCATCAAAGCTGGAGTTCCCCTTCGATTACAGGAAGGGACAAAAGGAACTTGCCACACAGGTGTATCAGACTATATCGGAAAAGAAAAAACTCTTTCTGGAGGCACCTACCGGAGTCGGAAAAACGGTTACAACGATTTTTCCGGCCGTAAAAGCTGTCGGGGCAGGTAAAGCGGAGCGAATATTTTATCTGACGGCAAAAACCATCACAAGAACCGTGGCAGAGGAAACCTTTGAGACCCTCAGAAAGGGTGGCCTGAGATTCAGAAGTGTCACTGTCACGGCTAAGGAGAAGATATGCTTTGCGGAAAAAACGGAGTGTAATCCCGACGCATGTCCATACGCAAAGGGACATTATGACAGGGTAAACGAAGCCCTTTACGAGATGCTTATGGGGAAGGAAGTGCTCACAAGGGCTGTTATAGAGGAGTATGCAAAAAGATATGAGGTATGCCCTTTTGAGCTCACGCTTGATGCGACTCTGTTTTCTGACGCGATTGTCTGTGATTATAACTATGTATTTGATCCGGACGTAAAGCTGGAGCGGTTTTTCGGCGATTCCGCAGGCGGAGAATACCTTTTTTTGATAGATGAAGCACACAATCTTCTCGAAAGGGGAAGAGAAATGTTCAGCGCGGTGCTTTTTAAGGAGTCATTTCTGTCACTTAAGCACTCTTTAAAAGAGACGATAGTGTCGGAAACCGCACATGTCAGTAGACGTAATGAGATAGAAGGACAGATGTTATTGAATTTAATAACGCCGGGTATCGCCGAAAAATCCGGTGTTTCAGAAATAATGACGAGCGAGTCGGATAATTCGGATTCTGATGCAGTGACAAATGAGTTGACAGACGAAATGACAGCAGATTCTACACCGGATTCGACGCTTGATTCTCTGTATTTCACCTCCGGAAGTGGAAAACGACACGGAGGTAAGAGTATTTTGGTTAAAAGGGGTTACGCCGACAGGATAATCTCCGGATTGGATAAATGTAACAGGAAACTTTTGGAGATGAAGAGGGAGTGTAACGGAAGCAGGGTGCTGGAGAGCATAGATGGTTTTGTAACACCTCTTACGAGATTGCACTCTACCATAAGTGACTATCTGGAAGAAAGGGAGCAGAATGCCCCGGAAGCAGCCTGTGAACTGCTGGATTTCTACTTTGATATCTCTCATTTCCTTGAAATATACGAGCAACTCGACGAAAACTACGTCAAATATGCAAGTCTCTGTGACGACGGGAGCTTTATGATCAAGCTTTTTTGCGTTGATCCGGGCAAAAATCTTAGACAGTGCATGGATAATGCAGTAAGTACGATCCTGTTTTCCGCCACATTTCTGCCGATCCAGTATTACAAAAAGCTTTTGGGAGGCTCTCAGGAAGATTATGAAGTGTATGCGAAATCTGTTTTCGATCCGGATAAAAGAGGTATATTTATTGCGGATGATGTCACGAGCAGGTACACCAGAAGGTCAGATGAGGAATATGTAAGGATAGCGGAGCATATAAAGAGTATTGTCGGCGCTCATGCGGGCAATTATATAGTTTTCTGCCCGTCTCATTCCTTTATGCACAGTGTATATGATAAGTATCTTGAGCTCGGCGCTTTGGATGAGGACATGGCAGAGGGGGCTTTGTTTGCTCAGGCCGGGCCGCCCCGGGAGACGGAATACATTGTGATGCAGAAAGAGAGCATGTCTGAGGATGACAGGGAGATGTTCCTCGGGCTTTTCGAGAAAGAGTCGCGGATTACTGCTTTTTGTGTGCTCGGGGGTATATTCAGCGAAGGCATTGACCTTAAAGAAGAAAAGCTGGTCGGAGCCGTCATAGTGGGAACCGGATTGCCGCAGGTTTGCTTTGAGAGGGAGCTGTTAAAAAACCATTTTGAAGCTGCGGGTGAGGACGGATTCAATTATGCATACAGATATCCGGGGATGAACAAGGTTCTGCAGGCTGCGGGAAGAGTCATAAGGACCGAGAGCGACCGCGGTATCATAGCTCTCCTGGATGATCGTTTTCTTCAAAATTCATATAAAACTCTATACCCCAGAGAATGGGATAAGCTGACAAGGATCTGCGCCTCAGATGCAGAAGGCAAGCTAAAAGAATTCTGGGAATCCGGGGAATATAAGGCGGAGCTTCGGGAAAGAGGTTCACATAAATTACGTCCGAAATAAAAGAAACAGGTGCAATTTTTTATTTTTTTTGAGGCGAAACATATAAGTTATGTTAACTTTTAATCTTTATATTTGACGTCATAATTTCACGAAAACAGCATATGACATGCATTTTCTGCAATTTATGACAAAAATGACAATTGTGGATAACTTTGTGGATTAAGTGGATAGATTCCCTGAAATCAATACCTTTCGCTGTGGATTACCGACAAATGATTATGACAATAGTAACAGTGTCAGACTTGCAACGGAAAAATTTGCAAGTGTCAAGTCAGGTGTTATGGGTTGATCATTATGTAAGCCTGATCCGGGCACCATTATATGGGGAGAAAAAGTTGACATAAATCCTCGGTTTGGACTACTATGTTATCAGAAGAGACAGAAAGGAGAGCTGAAAAAATATGTGGGCTTATGAAAGTGTTTTTTATCAGATCTATCCGCTGGGATTCTGCGGCGCACCATTTGAAAACGACGGAGTACCGCAGAGCAGGATCCTGAAAGTGATCGATTGGATACCTCATATCAAAAAACTTGGGGCAAATGCAATCTATTTTTCTCCGGTCTTTGAGTCCGATACCCATGGATATAACACCCGTGATTATAAAATCATAGATACCAGACTCGGCACAAATGCTGACTTTAAGAAGGTATGCGATGAACTTCATAAAAATGGAATAAAGGTTGTTATTGATGGAGTGTTCAACCATGTAGGCCGTGGTTTCTGGGCTTTCCGGGATGTGCTTAAAAACCGGGAGAACTCACCGTATGTAAGCTGGTTTTCAAGAATTGCCTTTGACGGTAACTCCAATTACAATGACGGATTATGGTATGAGGGATGGGAAGGAAATTACGACCTGGTCAAGCTGAATCTCGGCAACGAAGATGTGGTCAGATATCTTCTGGACTGCGTAAGCGGATGGATCAGTGAATTTGATATAGACGGATTAAGGCTTGATGTCGCTTATTGCCTGAGTGATGAATTCTGCCGAAGGCTCAGAGCACACTGTGACGGTATAAAAGAGGACTTTTTCCTTGTGGGCGAGGTACTGCACGGGGAATACGGACGTATGCTGGCAGCCAAGAATCTTCACTCCCTGACCAATTATCAGTGCTATAAGGGCCTGTACTCAGCTTTTAACAGCTATAATATGTTTGAGATCATACATTCCCTGGCCAGACTGTTCGGGCCTGAGGATTGGACAGTGGCCAGAGGCTCACATCTGTTAAGCTTCTGTGACAATCACGATGTGACAAGAGTTGCTTCCATACTTCAGAATGAGGCACATTTGCCTCTTATATACGGAATGTGCTTCGGTATGCCGGGAATACCCATAGTATATTACGGAAGCGAGTGGGGCGCGAAGGCGAGAAAAGAGGAGGGCGATCCGGCTCTCAGAGCATGCTTTGACAAGCCGGAGTGGAATGAATTAAGCGAATTCATCTCGAAGCTCGCAGAAGCAAAGAAAAGCTCCAAGGCGCTTAATTACGGAGATTTCGGCCAGGTGCTTCTCACCAACAAGCAGTGCATATTCAGAAGATCCTGTGAGGATGAGAGGGTACTTGTAGCCATTAATATGGACGGAGAGCCTTTTACGGCACATTTTGACGCCGGCTGCGGAAAGGCCGTGGATCTTATCACCGGCAAGGAACATGATTTCGGAGGAGGAAGCCTTCTCGAACCTTACAGTGTACATTTTTGGAAATGTGAAAGGAGATGATCAGATGTCAAAACAGGAATGGAAAGAAAGCGGAACAGAACTTGGACATGCGTTTAAAAACTTTGGGAAGACTTTTGTCAGATCCGCACAGACTACAACTGATAAGGTGGTAGATTGGGCTGACGGAGTCACTAAGGACGAGAACGGCGAAAAGATCGAAAAGGAGCCAAACAGCACCGTGTACAGTGATGGAAGCTGGAAGGAAGTCGGAAAGGGGCTGGGCAGCGGATTTGCCGGAATCGGAAAGACTATGCTGCACACAGTAGGGATCGGTACAGATGAAGCCGGGGCGCCTGAAGACAATGTTTCCGGAGAAACTGCAAAAAAAACAGACTCTGAGCCGGGATCCGGGGAGTAATATAATTACTCGGGACATCAGCTCTGAAGCTGAAAGATATTACAGAAAAAAACACCCGCTACGTAATAGAAAACGTAACGGGTGTTTTGATTACGGATCACTTTATTTACGCGGCATAAAGCCCTTTCGTAGTCAATTGATCGAGAGAGGATCGATGCCCTGCTCCTGCTGCTTCATTGCACGAACTTTTGTTGAAAGACCGAAGAGGTTGATAAATCCCTCGGCATCATGGTGATCGTAAAGATCTCCGGTGGTGAAGGAAGCAATGCTTGCATTGTAGAGTGAGTAGGGTGATGTGGTGCCTGCCTTGATGATATTGCCCTTGTAAAGCTTGAACTTGACTTCTCCGGTCACATATTTCTGAGTGGAATCGATAAATGCCTGCTCGGCTTCACGCAACGGGGTAAACCACTTTCCTTCGTAAACAAGGCTTGCAAACTTTCCGCCTACCTCTTTTTTGAATGCGTAGGTATCTCTGTCAAGGATGAGCTCTTCGAGCTGATTGTGTGCTTCCATCAGAATGGTTCCGCCGGGAGTTTCGTACACGCCGCGGCTCTTCATTCCGACAACGCGGTTTTCAACAATATCGATAATTCCGATTCCGTGCTTTCCGCCGAGAGCGTTGAGCTTTCTGATGATATCGGAAACCTTCATCTTTTCGCCGTTAATGCTTGTGGGAACGCCCGCCTCGAAGGTCATGGTCACATATTCACCTTCATCGGGTGCCTTCTCGGGAGTGACACCGAGGACGAGAAGATGATCGTAATTGGGCTCGTTTGCGGGATCCTCGAGCTCAAGTCCCTCATGGCTTATATGCCAGATATTTCGGTCGCGGCTGTAGGAACTGTCTGCCGAGAATGGAAGGTTGATCCCGTGCTGGCGGCAGTATTCGATCTCGGACTCGCGGGAATCGAGAGTCCACTTTTCGTTTCTCCACGCAGCGATGATCTTGAGATCGGGAGCGAGAGCCTTGATCCCGAGTTCAAAACGTATCTGGTCGTTTCCTTTACCTGTTGCACCGTGGCAGATAGCGGAAGCTCCCTCTTTTCTTGCTATCTCTACAAGCCTTTTTGCGATAAGAGGCCTTGCCATCGATGTGCCCAGAAGGTACTTATTCTCATAAACAGCGCCTGCCTTTACGCAGGGCATGATGTAATCGTCACAGAATTCATCTGTTACATCTTCGATGTAAAGCTTTGAGGCACCGCAGTCCTTTGCACGCTTCTCAAGTCCGTCGAGCTCCTCCCCCTGACCGCAATCCACACATACGCAGATTACTTCGTAATCAAAATTCTCCTTCAGCCACGGAATGATAGCTGTGGTGTCAAGGCCGCCGGAATAGGCAAGAATTACTTTTTCTTTCATGATTTCTCCTTTCGGTTATGTTTATATAAAAACATGTTATTTTTTTATCTATCTGCTACTATACAACCTGTATTAAAGAAACGCAAGAAAAAATTTTAAAATTTTGGTATAAATATTCGCCAACGATACAATTTATTCAAGAAAATATGCATAAATATACAGGAATTATAAAAAAATCTGCATAAAAATAAAAAAACAGTAGACAAATCCGGTAAAAGTGTTATCCTATTAAAAGTGAAACGAAAATCAGAAAAAGAGGGAATATATGGATTACACCGTTAGAAGCATGAAAATCGAAGATTATGAGGGCGTAAGAGCCTTATGGATGACCATCCACGGATTTGCCATCCGGAGCATTGACGACTCCGAGGAAGGAGTGAGAAGGTTCCTTGACAGAAACCCCGGAACTTCGGTGGTGGCCGAATCCGCAGACGGGGAGATCGTGGGAGCTATCCTGTGCGGGCATGACGGGCGAAGAGGATGTTTGTACCATGTCTGCGTGAGAGAGGATTTTCGCAGAAACGGAATAGGAAAAGAAATGGTCGTTTTTTGCATGAACGCGCTCAAGGCAGAAAAGATCAATAAGGTGAGCCTTATAGCGTTTACAAAAAATGATGTGGGAAATGCCTTTTGGAACTGTATTGGCTGGACCAGGAGGCTGGATCTCAATTACTACGACTTTACACTTAATGAAGAAAACATAACCGCATTTAATAAATAGAGGAGCAGAGTATGGGAATAACAGAGATAAAGGGCGGAGTGACTTCCGCAAAAGGGTTCAGAGCAGCTGTAGCCGCAGCAGGTATCAAGTATAAAGGCCGTACCGATATGGCTATGGTCGTCAGCGAAAGACCCTGTGAGTGCGCCGGGACATTTACGAGCAATATTGTCAAAGCTGCCTGTGTGCAGTGGGATCAGAAGATAGTAAAGGACGGAGGCCCGATGCAGGCCGTGGTCGTTAATTCCGGAATAGCAAATGCATGTACCGGTAAAGAGGGATTTGACGCATGCGAGGCTACCGCCAGGGAGGTGGAAAACACCCTCGGTATTCCCTTTGAAACCGTGGGAGTTGCTTCCACTGGTGTGATAGGCATGCAGCTTCCGGTGGAAAAACTGAAAGCCGGCGTCAAGATGATGTCCGATTCGCTTTCCGATTCCGGGGAGGCAGGGACCGAGGCATCCAAGGCGATAATGACTACAGATACGGTCAATAAGGAGATCGCGGTTACCTTTGAGGCAGGCGGAAAGACGGTTACTCTCGGCGGAATGAGCAAGGGTTCCGGGATGATACACCCCAATATGTGCACAATGCTGGGATTCCTTACGACCGATGTATCAATAGATAAAAAACTTATGCAGGAAGCCCTCAGTGAAGTGGTAAAGGACACTTTCAACATGATCACGGTTGACGGCGACACCTCCACAAACGATACCCTGCTCCTTATGGCTAACGGCCTTGCGGGAAATGAAAAGATAGCCTCCCGGAACACAGACTATGAGACATTTAAGGAAGCACTGTTTTATGTGTGCAGATTTCTGGCAAGACGTATGGCGTCAGACGGAGAAGGCGCCACAAAGCTTTTTGAGGCAAAGGTCCTTAATGCAAAGACCAAAGAAGATGCCCGCACACTTTCCAGGGCTATAGTTGGTTCAAACCTTTCCAAGGCGGCCATATTCGGATGTGATGCCAATTTCGGAAGATTTCTCTGTGCAATGGGTTATTCCGGCGCTGTATTCGACCAGAATGACGTGGAACTTTATTTTGAAAGCTCAGAGGGGAAGCTCAAGGTGTTTGATAAGGGAGTACCCCTCGGATTTGACGAGGATGAGGCTGTTAGGATAATGAAAGCTCCCGAGGTGACCGTCATCGCGGATATGAATGAAGGCAGTGAGGAAGCAACAGCCTGGGGATGTGATCTCACGTACGATTATGTTAAGATCAACGCGGATTACAGATCCTGAAATGCTTTCACCCCATAATCTTAAGAAGATTTAAGCTTATAAGGTGTTTAATATATTATGAAAATCTGATATACTAAATAATTGCTGTTGTAAGACAGTAACAGGAGACAAAACAGTGGCACAGGATATGCAGGAAATAATGAAAAAGGCGGAAGTACTCATAGAGGCGCTTCCCTATATACAGCGTTTTAACCGCAAGATCATAGTTGTCAAGTACGGCGGAAGCGCAATGGTGGACCCCGAGCTTCAAAAGAATGTGATCAAGGATGTAACACTCCTCAAACTCGTAGGGTTCAAGCCTATAATCGTTCACGGTGGCGGAAAGGAGATAAGCCGCTGGGTGAGCAAGGTGGGGAAAGAAGCCAGGTTTGTAAACGGGCTTCGCGTTACCGATGAGGAGACCATGGAAATAGCCGAGATGGTGCTGGGGAGAGTTAACAAGAGCCTTGTCACCATGGTTCAGGAGCTGGGTGTGAAAGCTGTGGGCATCAGCGGCAAGGACGGAGGTCTTCTCAAGGTCAATAAAAAATATTCCGACGGACAGGATATCGGTTTTGTGGGTGAGATAAAGGATGTCGACAGCAAGGTGCTCTATGACCTGCTCGACAACGATTTCCTTCCTATCGTGGCTCCTGTAGGGCTTGATGACGATTTCAACACTTATAACATAAATGCCGATGATGCAGCCTGTGCCATAGCTAAGGCCGTCGGAGCTGATAAGCTGGTATTTCTCACCGATATCGAGGGGCTTTACAGAGATATCAACGATAAGAGTACATTTATTTCAAGACTTACGGCATCTGAGGCTGATGAACTGATAAGCAGCGGGATAATCGGGGGCGGAATGCTTCCCAAGCTGGGGAATTGCACCAGCGCCATAAGAGGCGGCGTAAGCCGTGTACATATACTCGACGGAAGAGTGCTTCACTGCCTGCTTCTTGAAATATTTACCAAAGACGGAATCGGAACCGCCATTTTGTCGGATGACGATAATCTGATAAGCGGAGAGGAAAAATAAAGGCTGATCATGGGAAATATAATGTCGGATTATATAAAAGAGGCTGAAGGGTCGCTTTTACACACATATAACAGGTATCAGATAGTCCTTGACAAAGGCGAGGGTGTATATCTGTACGACCTCGAAGGCAAAAAATATCTGGACTTTGTGGCCGGAATAGCGGTTTTTGCCCTTGGCTATTCCAATGATGAGTACAAGGAAGCAATCAAGGCACAGGCCGACAAGCTTCTTCACACTTCAAATTATTACTACAATGTGCCCGCAATAGAGGCTGCAAAGAGAATAAAGAAAATGTCCGGGATGGACAGGGTATTCTTTACAAACTCGGGAGCGGAGGCAATCGAGGGGGCTATCAAGACTGCCAGGAAGTATGGCTTTCTTAAGGATGGCAGAACTGATCACGAGATAATCGCCATGAATCATTCTTTCCATGGGCGTACTATGGGAGCTCTTTCCGTTACGGGGAACCCCCACTATCGTGAAGCGTTCGAGCCGGGAATAGGAAATATCAGGTTCGCCGATTATAATGACCTGGATTCCGTAAAGGCAAACGTCAATGACAAAACATGCGCTATTTTAATGGAAACGGTTCAGGGTGAAGGCGGTCTGACTCCGGCTACGGAGGAATTCCTGTGCGGTGTAAGGGAAATCTGTGATGAGAGAGATATCCTGCTTATCCTCGATGAAATACAGTGCGGTATGGGACGCACAGGTTATGACTTCGCATGGCAGAAATACGGTGTCAAGCCGGATGTTATGACATCAGCCAAGGCTCTCGGATGCGGAGTGCCGGTGGGGGCATTTATGATGACCGAGAAGGTTGGAGCCCACTCTCTGGTTGCCGGGGATCACGGCACCACATACGGAGGTAATCCATTTGCCTGCGCTGCCGTTAACAAAGTACTCGAGATATTTGAGAGAGATGATATATCCGGTCATGTAAGGGAAACGGCACCTTACCTGTGGGACAAGCTCGATGATATAATGAAAAAGCATCCTTCGATAGTGGAGCACAGGGGAGCCGGATTTATGCAGGGACTAGTGTTTGACAGGCCGGTAGCGCCTGTTATTAATAAAGCGCTCGAGAAGGGACTTATCCTTATAAATGCAGGATCAAATATTCTCAGATTTGTTCCGCCTCTTGTAATAGAGAAAGAAAACATAGACGAAATGGCAGACATCCTTGATGGATGTATAGAAGATTGATTAAGTATCATGATGGAATTACAGCATAAAATAATAAGTGTTATCATTACCATACTCCTCACAGCCGGTGTGTTTTTCGCGGGTTCCAAGGGACTGTCCGTGGTGGAGGAAGTGACGGAGGAAAAGGCCTGGTATAGCAGAAGCGATACCATTTATTTCTGGTATTATGATGAAAGCATGACCGATTATATCAATAAGGCTGCGGTGGATTTCGGTGAGAAGAACAATGTTCACGTTCTGCCGATGCTCGTTACGATGGATAACTATCTTGAGGCGGTAAACAATGCCTCAGTGGAAAACAATCAGCTTCCGGATGCGTATCTTCTGGGACATGAATCCCTGGAAATGGCATATCTTACCGGACTTGCCTGCGAGATCGACGATCCTTGGAATTTCTGCAGCAAGGATTATTTTTCCGATGCTGCCCTGAACGCTATTACATATCAGGGAAAGAGAATAGCTTATCCCTTGAGCTATAACACCTGTGCTCTTATTTATAATGTTGATTATCTCTATGATTGGGCTCAGCAGAAAGCACTTGCCATTCTTAAAGGTGAAGGCGAGGATTACGGTGGGGGCGATTATTTTGAAGAGATAAGCGAAAAAACTTCCGATGGCGGAACTGAAGGGGAGCAGGAGGAGGATTCTTCCGATTCCTCCGAGAAGGAAGCGGATCCAAGCCTTGAAGTTGACCCTGATCTTGTGCCCTATGATGAACTTTCCGAAGAAGAGCAGTCAAAGGCTCTTGAAGGAAAAACAGAGGAAGTATTTGAAAACGCCACGCCCGAGACTCTGAATGAGCTTCTGACCATAGCGGACAGCTATAGTGCTCCATATGGTGTGGATGGCGTTATGAGCTGGGATGTGACGGATATTATGTATAATTACTGGATAGTCGGTGATGTAATGAATCTCGGCGGACCCAGCGGTGATGACAAGAAGCAGCTCATGCTGAGCGATGAAAGAGTGACCGACTGCCTGCTAAAATATCAGCATCTCCACAATTTCTTTAACATAGAATCCGGTCTGGTGGCCTATGATAAGGTCATTCAGGACTTTATTGACGGAAAAATGATGTTTACCATAGCATCAACGGATTCCGTTGCAAAGCTTGCGGAGGCGGAAAAGGACGGCACGTTGGAATTTACTTATAAATATGCACTGATCCCCGCAGTCGATGAAGAGACTGACAGCATTCCCATGTCGATGACCTCGGTTGTGGTGATCAACGGGTATTCCGAGAAAAAGGATATCGCAAATGCCTTTGCCAGGTACCTTACCGGAGAATTTGCTTCCGAGCTTTATCTCCGCACCGGAAAGGCAGCCTGCAACATCCGTGCCAACAGTGATTATGCCAATCTGGACGTTTTTGATGCGGAATATGCCAAGAGTGTTCCGCTCCCCAAGATAATTGAACTTGAAAACTTCTGGATGGAAATAGAAGCGTTATTCCAGCGTGTGTGGGATGGCGAAGATGTGGAGACAGAGCTTTCGGAACTCGAAAACACCGTAAGGCTTTTCTTCATGGAATAGTATCGGACAGCGGCACCTTCCGGGAAAGGAAATCGGAGGGTGTATGCATAATAATATATTCAATAAAGTATTTCAGATAATGGCGGTGTTCATTACCGCTTTGTCATTGTGCGGCTGCACAAAAGATACGGTTATCGGCTTTGAAGGGGGAGAGATGGCCGAAGAAGTCATTGATGCCGCAATTCCGGATACAGAAGGAAATACAGAACTTAACGATGCGGCGGAAGAAGATCCCGCGAATATCTGCGTGTTTGTGTGTGGAGCAGTGATGAATCCCGGTGTGGTGGAGCTTCCGGCCGGGAGCAGGGTGGCTGATGCACTGGAAAAAGCAGGCGGGTTTTCTGAGTATGCTGATATGAGTTATGTAAACCTTGCTTCGCTTTTAACCGACGGACAGAAAGTATATTTCCCCGAGGAAGGCGAGAATGCTCCGGAACATGGAGGGGAAGAACAGCCCGGACAAAGCGTTGACGGAAAAATCAACATCAACACAGCGGACCGAGAAACGCTGTGCACGCTTCCCGGGATCGGAGCTGCGAAAGCGGAGGCGATAATCGCTTATAGGGAAGAAAAAGGGGCATTTTCGGACCCCGGGGATATCATGAATGTAAGCGGGATCGGGGAGTCGTTGTATGAAAAGATCAAGGATCTGATCTGTGCGGGTTAAACAGTGGCCCTATTGAAAGGAAAAGAGATGCCTAGAAAAGTACTGGTAGTAGATGATGAAAAGCTGATAGTCAAAGGGATCAAATTCAGCCTCGAGCAGGACGAAATGGAAGTTGACTGTGCCTATGACGGCGAGGAAGCCCTGTCGATGCTCAGAGAAAAGGAATACGATATTGTGCTTCTCGATCTTATGCTGCCCAAGATCGGCGGATACGAAGTGTGCCAGCAGCTGCGTGAGTTTTCTCAGGTTCCGGTGATAATGCTCACTGCAAAGGGTGATGACATGGATAAGATCCTGGGACTGGAATATGGTGCAGACGATTACATCACCAAACCTTTTAACATACTTGAAGTTAAGGCGAGGATAAAAGCCATTCTTCGCCGTACGGAGAGAACAAAAGCAGTGCCGGATGACTCGTCGAGGATCGTCAGCGGCAGGATCAGCCTTGATACGGCCGGGCGCAGGACATTTATAGGGGACAGGGAGATCCCTCTCACCAGCAAGGAATTTGAAGTGCTGGAGATACTTATGAGGAACCCCGACAGAGTATATACCCGTGAGAACCTTATGAACATCGTGTGGGGAACGGATTATCCCGGAGACGTTAGAACGGTGGATGTGCATATCAGAAGATTGCGTGAAAAAATAGAAGCCGATTCGGGAAATCCCTTGTATGTCCACACAAAGTGGGGCGTGGGTTATTATTTTTTGAACAAGGAAAAGTAGAGTGAAAGCCGAATTCAGTAAAATCTGGGATGTGGTCCGCATGCGCAGTCTGCGGGCCAGAATTTTTCTAATACTGGTGCTGATCGGCACTGTGCCGAGCGTGTTTATGGAGTCCGTCATCGTTTCGGCATATCAGAAGAGGGCTGTGGAGCAAAGGAGTGCGGTGGTGCAGAATCAGCTCAAGATACTGGCCAACCACCTTATCACTAACGAATTTCTGACGGATTATAACCCCAACAGTCCCAAAAAGCAAAGATCCCACGAGATAATAGAAGCCGAGCTTGAGATGCTTGCGAACCTTTATGAGGGGCGTGTGATGATCATAGGCAGCAATTACAGAGTCCTGCTTGATACTTACAGCATCAGCGAAGGTAGGACCATGATCTCCGAAGAGGTGGTCAAGTGTTTCAAGGGGGAGAATCTGTCCAATTACGATTCGGAACACGGATATATTGAGATGACCACCCCTATCGTCAACACCGCAGATGACGGTGACAGCCTGATCCGAGGCGTAATGCTTACCAGTATCTCGGACTCGGTCATCATCTCCATGATGAAAGTGCTTAACAGGAACGCTCTTTCCCTGGAAATAGTTACAATAATACTTGTTATTGTTTTCTCATACATTATTTCCGGCATTCTGACCGGTCCTTTTGAAAGGATAACAAAAGCTATCGGAGCGATCAGAGCGGGTTACACAAACGAACCCGTATCCGTTTACTCCTATACCGAGACGAAGCATATCTCGGATGCTTTTAACCAGTTGCTTTCCAAGATGAAGGTGGTGGATGACTCTCGAAAGGAATTCGTTTCAAACGTATCACACGAGCTGAAAACGCCCCTTACTTCGATGAAAGTGCTGTCCGATTCACTTCTGGCCGACCCCGATGCGCCTGCTGAGCTTTACAGGGAATTCATGCACGATATAGGTTCCGAGATAGACAGGGAGAACCGCATTATTACGGATCTGCTCTCCCTTACCAAGATGGATATGAACAGCAGTGATATAAACATCTCCACGGTTGATATAGGCGAGTTGGCAGAGACTATCCTGAAAAGGCTCAGACCTATAGCCAGGAAGAAAGATGTAGAGCTTATCCTGGAAGAAAACAGAGAAATAACAGCTGATGTTGATGAAGTAAAGATGTCCCTGATCATGACAAATCTTGTGGAAAACGCCATTAAGTACAATAAGGAACACGGAACGGTACGAGTGACGATCGACGGGGATATACAGAATTTCATTTTCAGAGTCGAGGATACGGGATGCGGCATACCGGAAGAGAGCCTTCCTTTTATATACGACAGGTTTTACCGGGTAGATAAATCCCATTCGAGGGAGATCGGAGGAACCGGGCTGGGGCTTGCTATAACCAGGAGCGCGGTCCTTCTTCACAGGGGTACTATAGAGGCCGAGAGCAGCGAGGGAACAGGAAGTATATTTACTGTGACTATACCCCTCAGCTATGTGGGTGAGTAATTGAAAAAAGCGAAGAGTTTAAATAAAATAAAGCATGTTACTGTACGACCGACAGCTGTAATAACACTTGTGATTTATATTGCCGCAATGCTTTGCTTATCGGGCTGTAAGGCTGAAACGGAAAGCCAAGGCACCGGAGCGGAGGTGTTCTATCTCTCCGCATCCGAAACAAAACTGGAGCCGAGAGGATCCGGCATTGAGCTTACGGGAGAGAAGGAAAAGGATATCGAAAGTCTTCTCGGATCCCTTTCATCCGTGCCCGATGATATAAGATACAGAGCACCTCTTGCAAAAGGGTTTTCGCTGCTTGGGTATACCGTCAGCGATTCGGTGCTCACTCTTGACTTTGATGCAGCGTACACCCAAATGGATGCCTCCACCGAAGTGCTTGTCAGAGCTGCGATAGTGAAGACACTTCTCGGAGTAAAAGGCATCAGATATATCTATTTTACGGTGGAAGGAGAGCCGCTTACCGATAATATCGGAAAACCTGTAGGCGGAATGAGTTCCAAAACATTTATTTACAACGACGGTAATGCCATCAACACCTATGACGAAGTGGTGGTAAAACTGTATTTTGCAAACAAAGATGCAACGGGGCTGATAGGAGCTTACAGGGATAAGTTCTATTCAACAAATGTTCCGCTGGAGCTCTTTGTTGTTGAAGAGACCATAGCCGGCCCCAGCGGGCAGATCGAGGGGCTGTACCCCACAATAAACCCGGATACTAACATAATAGGTGTAAGTACAAGCGACGGTGTGTGTTATGTGAATCTTGATGCGGGCTTTACAGTTACAGTGGGAAATGTTCCTACTGAGATGGCGGCATATTCCATAGTAAACGCTCTTACGGACCTTCCGGGAATAGAGAGGGTTCAGATACTTGTAAACGGAGAGGTGCCGTCAGTCCTTTCCGCCGTTTCATTTGAAAAGAACGATGATATAGTGACTACTCTTGAGACAGGATCCGATGAAGAAAATACGACGGAGAGCAGCGAATGAAGACTAAGGACGCGCAGGCATCATTTGAAAACCTGAAAAAAGCCATACGGTCAAAAGAACTTCCCGCCATGATCCTGCTCTATGGGGAGGAAAGATATTTAAGAAAGCAGTATTTCGATATCATCCTCAAGCAGTATGATGCCAAAAAAGGAGATATGAACAGTGATTTCTATGAGGGGAAAGGGATCAATATAGGAGCCCTGATCGATCAGGCTGAGACTCTTCCAATGTTTGCCGAAAGACGCGTTATGGTACTTGAAGACACCGGGCTTTTCAAGGCAGGCGGAGAACAGCTGGCTGAATATCTGGAGAATCCATGTGAGACTACAGTATTTGTATTTTACGAAAGCGAAGTCGATGAGAGATCAAAGCTCTACAAGACGGTAAAAGCCAAAGGCATTGCTGCGCAGATAGATGAGCAGAGCAGGGAAGTGCTGAGGGGGATCATAGGTTCTTTTCTCAAAAAAGAAGGAAAGAAAGCCACGCTCGAGACGGCGGATCTCATTCTCGACAAGACCGGCAACAACATGGGGATGCTTCGATGTGAGCTGGAAAAACTTGTCACCTATAAAATAGACTCGGATATCATCACCAATGAAGATGTGGAGGCGGTATGTTCAAGGAATGTCGAAGACAGGATATTTGACCTGATCGACGCTATCGCTGACAGAAATGCAAAAAAGGCGATGGATCTGTATTACGACCTCATAGCCTTAAGGGAATCGCCGATCAAACTGTTGGCGCTTATGGAAAAGCAGTACAATCAGCTGCTGCAGATAAGACTGCTCAGGGATGAAGGCGGTCAGCCTGCCGAGATTGCCGATAAATGCGGAATAAACCGTTATTTTATCGGAAAGTACATGACAAGAGCTTCCAGATACAGCGCAAAAGCTCTCAGAGAAATATTCGAAAGTGCGGTTCAGACCGACGAGGACATAAAAATGGGGCGTATATCCGAGCGACTGGGGGTTGAAACTCTTATCCTGACGCTTCTGGGACAGAATCCCGGCTGATATGATAACAGTCAATATTTCTTTGACTGCTCAGTATATGCGTGTTACAATTTATAAGATATTTCAGAGAAAGCGAGTTGGTAAAATGGCAAACAAGATAATTCTTACCGGCGACAGACCTACAGGAAGATTACACATAGGACATTATGTGGGATCTCTTCGCAGACGTGTAGAACTGCAAAACAGCGGAGAGTTTGATAAGATCTTTATCATGATAGCAGACGCGCAGGCACTTACGGATAATTTTGACAATCCCGATAAAGTCCGTGCAAACATCATTGAAGTGGCGCTTGATTATATTTCGGCAGGCATCGACCCTGAGAAATCCACCATATTGGTTCAGTCACAGATCCCTGAGCTTACCGAGCTCACATTTTTCTATTCCAATCTTGTGACCGTATCGAGACTTCAGCGCAATCCTACCGTTAAAAACGAGATTCAGCTCAGAAATTTCGAGACCAGCATTCCCGTGGGATTCTTTACTTACCCTATAAGCCAGGCTGCGGATATCACCGCTTTTAAGGCAACTACCGTCCCCGTGGGAGTGGATCAGCTTCCGATGATCGAGCAGACCAAGGAGATCGTACAGAGATTCAACTTCATCTACTCTCCCGACAAGCCGGTGCTGGTGGACTGTGAGGCCCTTATACCCGAGAACGAGAGCTGCAAGAGACTGCCAGGAGTGGACGGAAACGCCAAAATGAGCAAATCTCTCGGGAACTGCATCTATCTGTCCGATACGGCAGATGACGTAAAAGAAAAGATCATGAAGAAGATGTTCACCGATCCTCAGCATTTGCAGGTTTCGGATCCCGGACATCTTGAGGGAAATGTGGTATTTACTTATCTTGATGCTTTCTGCCGCGATGAGCATTTTGAGCGGTATCTTCCCGATTATGCCAATCTTGAAGAGATGAAGGCGCATTATACAAGAGGCGGTCTGGGTGATGTCAAGTGCAAAAAGTTCCTTAATGAGATCATGCAGGAGACCTTAGAGCCCATCCGCGCGCGCAGGCACGAGCTTGAAAAGGATATCCCCGCGATATACGATATCCTCAAAAAAGGAAGCGAGAAGGCCCGTGAGACTGCTTCGCAGACACTCTCGGAGGTCAAGGCTGCAATGAGGATAAATTATTTCGATGATGAGGAGCTTATCCGCGCCCAGAGCGAGAAATACAGCGGAAACAAGGACTGATATGAGAAGTATCACTTTTAAAATGGAACGGCCGGGAAAGCTGCAGGAAGGACAGCGGGTGATAGTTACGGAAGGCTCACTTCCGAGCAATTATTTTTATTCCATTGGGATAGAAGAGGATCCGTTCCTTGCGATGTCACCCAATATACCTTTCACGGAAAGGCTTACCGCCAAGGAAGGCGTTGTAAAACAGATAGTACGTAATGACAGAGGATTTTATGTAGAGGCTGAATTTGAAGACTAAGGAGGAAAGGCTTAAATGAAGACAATCAGTACAGATAAGGCGCCTGCTGCTATCGGACCTTACTCGCAGGCAAAAATCACAGGTGATCTTTTATATGCTTCCGGTCAGATACCGGTAGATCCCGCCACGGGAGAGATCCCTTCCGGGATCGAGGCTCAGACGGAGCAGGTATGTAAGAACATAGGCGAGCTTCTGAAAGCTGCCGACACCGGCTTTGATAAGGTCGTAAAAACTACATGTTTTTTGGCTGATATAGGGGACTTTGCCGCGTTTAACGCTGTGTATGCAAAGTATTTTACAAGCGCTCCCGCCAGAAGCTGTGTGGCGGTAAAGGATATTCCGAAGGGAGTGCTCTGCGAGATAGAGATAATAGCGGAAGTCTAAAGAAGGTCAAGATCCACACCCTTTGCCGAAAAGTATTTTTTGATATTATTATCCCATAAGCGGTCGGTGTCATGACCCGGAACAAAGGTATCATACGAGGTACCTGTTGTGAGGGTTATGGCACCGTTTTCATATTTCATGCTGACAAGCAATCCTTTAAGAGAGGAAAAATCTCTCTCCGGGGACTCTTTCGTCAGCATTTCCACAGCTTTTTCGGGTTTCAGCATAAACATGAATTTTACAAGGATCGGTGCATTCTGACCCTTGATAAGCTCCAGAGCGATCCTTTTAAAATCGCTCCAGGGCTGAAATTCGTAGGTTTTAACACTATCACGCTCTTCTTCGGGATAGAAGTCGTAGTTAATGTGCCCGTCGAAAGAGTATGTTACGGAGACTACCAGCATTCCCTCTATCATCAGGAACGGATCGAAGAGATTACCTGCAAGCATTCCGTTCATAAAACCTTTTACATCTTTTACACCCAGTGCGATCAATTTGTGTGCCCTCTTTTTTCTTTTAAGTATTCATGCTTATATCAGTTTAGCACAATTATTAAAAAACTATAACCTTTTTGGACCTTATATTGTCTTTTATTTTAATGCTGTGATAGAATAACCTTATTGATAAGCAATAATCACTTGTACGGAAGGCATCAGGATGGATTATATTTCAATTCTCAAAGAATTATCCGGATCGGGGATGAAAATGGACAGCCCCGATAATTATAAAAACAGGAATTACAAGATTGTTGCAGACAGCTGTTGCGAATTTCCGGTACCCTTCAGAGGGGATGACAGGTTTCAGAATGTTCCTATGATCCTTTATGTCGAGGATCAGACCATAATAGATGACGAAACCTTTGATCAGAAGGAGTTTTTACGAATGGTTGCGGAATCCGGTGAATGCGCCAAATCTGCATGCCCTTCGCCCGAAACATACAGAGAAACATACAGGACAGAGGCTGATCATGTATACTGCCTCACGATTTCCTCAAAGCTTTCGGGAAGCTATAACAGTGCCAATCTTGCGGTCGGTCTTTATCATGAAAAGTATGGGAATAAGAAGATACATGTTTTTGATTCCTTATCCACAAGCGTTGGGGAGACTCAGCTGTTCTCGCTTATAGTGATGATGGAGGAAAAAGGCTATTCCTTTGAGGATATCGTCGAGACGGTAGAGGAATTCCGTGACAATATGCACACCCTCTTTGTACTTGACAATCTCGAGACTCTCAGAAAGAACGGCAGGCTGACGGGGATCAAGGCATTTGTGGCATCCACGCTAAATATCAAGCCGCTCATGGCCGGAGATAAAGGCTCTATAGTTCAAAAATCTCAGGGTATCGGGCTTAAAAAGACTTTCGGAAAGCTGGCAGACGCAGTCCATAATGAAGTTCAGGATAAAGAGTGCAGAGCACTTATGATATCCCATTGCAACGCCCCGGATAAAGCCGAGATGGTCAAGGAACTGATCCTTGCAAAGGACAGCTTCAGAGAGGTTATCATTCTTGATACAAGGGGGCTCAACTCGCTGTACGCTAACGACGGCGGAGTCATTGTTACCGTCTAATCAGACATATATTCTTTTATATATCTGAGGATCTGGCCACCTACCTTAAAACACCTGTTATCTTTCATTTGAGCAGTGTGAAAACGAAGAGAGGATATGTGGTTGATATTGATCAGATAATTAATGGAGGGCATCACAAAAGAGAGATGCTCTTCTTTTATTTCGTCAAAAAGAGTGGGCACATCGCAGCTTGCTTCGAAGGTCTTGCCCGATGAGAGTGTTATAAGTGTATGAATTCCGGATCTTTCCGCATAGAGGATATCATCCGGGGATACATATAATGTATCGAACTCGCCGCGTAGCTCTATCCTTGACACTTTGCTTTCGCAGATACTTTCAACATGTGTGATGAGTGAGGAAAGCTCTTCGGGACGCACGGGTTTTGCGAGAAACAGTATACCGGGGGCTTCGGAACGGGCGTTTTCGCCGGACAGATAATCGGGAATATCCGGAATGCCTTCTTCCCGCATATAGATAACGCATATGGGAGAGCCTACTCCTTTATCCCTCAGTTTTCTTGCAGTTTCGAATGAATCGGTACCCGGGGTGTTCCGGACATCAATGATAAAAAGATCGTACTGCATGGGGGTGAAAAGCAGAGATTCACAGTTTCCGAAGGACTCGCAGTACAGAGTACCGCCGCGGGATATCACCTTGTCGGCTTCACGTTTCATAAGCCGCTCGGTCTGTTTACGATCCGCTATATTGTCGTCGCAGATGGCGATGTGCATGTTGGTTACACCTGTCCTTTACGCTTCCGGCCCCGGAGTGACCGGCCATAGATCATACAAACATCTTGAGTATACCACAAAAAGCATTATATGGAAATTTGCTTATTGTTTTTTGGAATCCCTTGTGTTATCATAACTCTAAACAAGCGGCAGGGCCGTGTGTTTACCAGTCAGGTGATTTGATTCTTTGATATTCAATCAGAATCGGTATTTCCCTTTTTTAGCAGGAATCAACAGTTTTAGTTTTTATTGAAAGGTTTGTTTATATGAGAGAAAAATTATTATCGCTCCCTCTTACCGAATTGAAGGCACTTGCCAAGGCGGGCGGAGTAAAGGGCGTTTCGGGGCTGAAAAAGGAAGCCCTTGTCGATGCGCTTATCGCAGAGGATGCCAGGCGTAAGGAGGCTGAGGCGGCGGTAGTCGCTGCGGCGGAAGAAAAGAGTAAGGTTATAGTCTACCGCGGAGACAGACCGTCCAGGAACGCAGCTATCGAAGAGGTGGACCCCTCATCCGGGGAACAGGGAAAAGTATCCAAAGTAGAAGCAAAGAGCGCTGAAGAAGCATATTCCCAGAATGCCGAAGCTCAGGCGGGAGGACAGCGTCAGAATACAACAAACGAGGGATACGTTCCTCAGGAGGGAGATCAGGCTGCGACCGGTATCCTCGAAGTAATGCCGGATGGATTCGGATTTATCAGAAGCGACAACTACCTTCCGGGAGAGAATGATATCTATGTATCTCCGCAGCAGATCCGCTCATTCAGGCTTCGCACGGGAGATATACTTACGGGAGTAAAGCGTGCAAAGGGAGAAAAGGAGAAATTCAGTCCTCTTTCTTATCTTGAACTGGTCAACAACCGCCCTGCTAAGGAAGCGTTAAAGAGGGTGAACTTTGAAAACATGACACCGATCTTCCCGGACAAGAGGATCAAACTGGAGACTCCGGGATGTAAAGTGGCCATGAGAGCCATGGACCTTGTGAGCCCTGTGGGATACGGGCAGAGAGGAATGATCGTTTCACCTCCCAAAGCGGGAAAGACAACTCTGCTAAAGGAAATCGCTCATTCCATGCTTGCCAACGATCCCGAGACCCATATGATCATTCTTCTTATCGATGAGCGTCCCGAGGAAGTTACGGACATAAAAGAAGCAATAATCGGTAAGAATGTCGAGGTTATATATTCAACATTTGATGAGCAGCCGGAGCACCACATTCGCGTTGCCGAGATGGTAATAGAGAGAGCAAGGCGTCTTGTAGAACAGAACGAAGATGTGGTCATTCTTCTTGATTCCATTACAAGGCTTACAAGAGCATATAACCAGGTTATTCCTCCAAGCGGAAGGACTCTCTCGGGCGGTCTTGATCCCGCTGCACTTCATATGCCAAAGAGATTTTTCGGCGCCGCCAGAAACATGCGTGAGGGCGGAAGCCTCACGGTGCTCGCAACAGCGCTTGTCGAGACCGGAAGCAAGATGGATGATGTGGTATACGAGGAGTTTAAAGGCACCGGCAATATGGAAATAGTGCTCGACCGTAAGCTTTCCGAGAGAAGGATTTTCCCTGCAATCGACCTGGCCAAATCCGGCACGAGAAGAGAAGATCTTCTTATGGATAAGGATGAACTCGAGGCCATCACCATAATGCGTAAGGCACTCAACGGATTGAAGCCCGATGAGGCTACCGACCGCATCCTTGATATGTTCTCCAAGACCAGGAACAATCAGGATTTTGTCAGACTTGTTAAGTCCAACAAATTCCTGTAGGCCGCGGATCATACAAAATATAAAAAACCGCTTGCATGAGAAGGTTTCTTATGGTATAGTGGTATAGCTGTCTGTGGTTGCATAGGCAGTGCGGATCAAAAACGCATAATATTCTTTTTTATAGAGAGGTGAAAATAATGAAAGAAGGAATTCATCCCGAGTACTACCAGGCGACCGTTACCTGCAACTGCGGCAACACCTTCGTGACAGGCTCAACCAAGCCCGAGATTCACGTCGAGGTTTGCTCCAAGTGCCACTCGTTCTACACCGGTCAGCAGAAGAACGTCAGGGCGGACGGACGTATCGATAAGTTCAACAAGAAGTACGGACTTAAGTAAATCGATCATCTACGGGTTGAGGGTAAACCTCAACCCTTTTTTTCCTTATAGATAAGTTCTTCCGACTTACCTATAAGGAAAAAAACGCTCCGCGAAAAACGATATGCTTTCTGGAGGTTAGTTTAATGGAAGAAACAGCAAAAAAAGGATATTCAGGCATCGGAGGACAAGCTGTTCTTGAGGGCGTCATGATGAAAAACGGCGAAAAGTACGCTGTGGCCGTCAGAAAACCCGACGGGAATCTCACTGTTGAAGTGGAGCATTATTCGGGTCTCACAAAAGGAAAGACCGATAATATCCCGTTTGTTCGCGGTGTGGTTAATTTCCTCGACAGCGTTATCCTCGGAATGAGGACAATGAATTACGCTGTCTCGTTTTATGATTCGGAAGCGGAAAAAGAAGCCCGCAGAGATTCCAAAAGAGTCCATAATGATACAAAGAATAGCGCGGGAGGCGTAATAGTAGGGATACTGTCAATGATCATCGCAGTCGGTATCTTTGTCATCCTGCCCACTTATATAGCTACGTATTTTGAAAAATTTGTCAGAAACGATTCTCTTAATGCCATTATAGAGGGAGTGATACGTATTCTCATACTTCTTCTGTATCTTATCCTGATAAGCTCACTTAAGGATATACGAAGGATTTTTGCGTATCATGGAGCAGAGCATAAATGTATCAACTGCATAGAAAGAGGAAGGATACTCAGCGTCAGGAATGTTGCCAGAAGCTCCCGCTACCATAAGCGCTGCGGCACAAGCTTCATATTCATTGTCGCTATGGTAAGTGTCATTCTTTTCATATTTTTAAGATTTGATGCTCTGTGGCTTCGTATGGTGGTACGAGTGGCGATAATGCCGGTGATCGCGGGAATATCCTACGAGATTCTGAGGCTTGCAGGAAGATATGACAGTATTTTTCTGACAATAATCTCCGCACCCGGTCTGTGGGTTCAGCATATCACCACTCGCGAGCCGGATAAGCATATGATCCAGGCTGCCATAGCATCGGTCGAGGCTGTGTTTGACTGGAAGGCGTACCTGAAAGAGGCATACGATTATGAAGTAACAGATGCTATGGTACGTGAAGATGAGGAAGAGGAAGACCATATCAAGATAAATTACAAGGAAGACCGAGAGGAATTTTCCTCCATCAATCTGGACGCTGTGGCTGTTCTGGATGACGATGACCTTGAGGAAGGTCCCGAGCTTGAGATGGAATTTGAGCCGGATGAGGACGACTGGGAGGACTAAATGACGGTCGCGGAGATTTATAAAACTACCAAAGAAGAGCTTTTGGGAGCAGGCGTACCGGAGCCGGAGGAAAATGCAAGGCTGCTTCTGGAGGCTTTTTTCGGCATAAAAAGGATCGATATCCTGACAGAGCCCGAAAAGCTGTTGGACGAATCCCACGTTCCTGACTTTCGAGCTGCGGTCGAAAGAAGAAAGAAAAGAGAACCGGTACAGCATATCCTCGGAAGGACCTGTTTTATGGGGCTGGATTTTAAAATAACACCCGATGCTTTAATCCCTCGCCCGGATACCGAGATACTCGTAGAGGAGGTGCTCCGAAACCTGAGTGACGGAAGCCGTATTCTTGATCTGTGCACCGGCAGCGGATGCATTCTGACAAGCCTTTTAAAGTTTTCAAATTATTGCGAGGGAGTTGGGGTCGACATCTCGGAAAAAGCACTTGCACTTGCGCGGGAGAATGCCGAAAGCATCCTGGGAAGACGGGATACACCGGAAAGTGATAACGAAGGAATGGCGGGAGAGGGAGCCGCGATAGAGTTTCTGCAGGGTGATCTGTTTGAGCCTGTAAGAAAGGGAGACAGATTTGATATCATAGTGTCAAACCCGCCATATATAAAGAGCGATGTTATAGGAACGCTGGAGCCCGAAGTGAGAGATCATGAGCCCAGGATTGCTCTGGATGGATTAAATAACGGCTTATTTTTTTATAATAAGATCATTCCCGAGGCAGCTTCTTTTCTTGCTCCGGGCGGGATGCTCTTTTTTGAGATCGGGTACGATCAGGGTGAAGAAGTGTCCGGCCTCATGAAGAACGAAGGATATGTTGATGTTAATATAGTTAAGGATTATTCGGGACTGGACAGAGTGGTATACGGAACAAAGTCGGTCCTTATGTAGATGGAGAACAGTTGTTATGTTTGATAAATTAGACGACCTTATAGCTAAATATGAAGAGATCATGAGGGAACTTCATTCTCCGGATGTTGCAAACGATAACGCACGCTTTAAGAAGCTTATGAAGGAGCAGTCGGATCTCGCACCTCTCGTAGAGGCTTATACCGAGTACAAAAAGTGTAAGGCTGATGTGCAGGATTCGCTGGAAATGCTTGAATCCGAAAATGACGAAGAGATGAGGGAGATGCTTAAAGAGACTCTCAATGAATCCAAGGCGCGCATAGAGGAACTGGAGCAAAAGATGAAGATCATGCTTCTCCCCAAAGATCCCAACGACGATAAAAATGTCATCGTGGAGATAAGAGCCGGAGCAGGCGGGGATGAGGCAGCACTCTTTGCTGCAGAAATATACAGGATGTATGTGCACTTTGCGGAGAGCCAGGGCTGGAGATCCCAGCTTATCAGCATGGACGAGATAGGCATCGGCGGAGTTAAGGAAGTGACATTCCAGATAAACGGTCAGGGAGCTTACTCCAAGCTGAAGTACGAGTCGGGTGTGCACCGCGTGCAGAGAGTTCCCGTCACTGAAAGCGGAGGCAGGATCCACACATCTACCTGCACTGTGGCCGTTATGCCCGAGGCAGATGAGGATATCGATATAGTGATAGATGAAAAGGATATAAGGATTGACGTGATGCGTGCATCGGGAAACGGCGGTCAGTGTGTTAATACCACCGACTCGGCGGTGCGCCTCACCCATTATCCTACGGGAATCGTGGTTTATTCACAGACCGAGAAATCCCAGCTTCAGAATAAAGCTAAGGCTTTCGCACTTCTTAAATCAAAGCTCTACGACATCCAGCAGCAGGAAAAACATGATGCCGAAGCCGAGCTTCGCCGCAGCCAGATAGGCACCGGCGACAGATCCGAGAAGATAAGGACGTACAACTTCCCGCAGGGACGTGTGACAGATCATCGCATAGGACTTACAGTATATAAGCTCGATAAGGTCATGAACGGAGACATAGGGGAGATACTGGATGCCTGCATATCCGCCGATCAGGCAGCGAAACTCAGCCGCATGAATGAAAGTGCGTGACGGACTTTACCTGCAAAGGGTAAAGCATTAATATCGGCTGCAATTTAATAATTTCCCGCTTACATTTTAATTCGGAATCTGTTATAATCGTAGTATAGTTATGTAAACGCATTTCGCTTTTGCGGAAGGCTTTTCTGATCGGATTCGGGGTTTAAATATGTTCAAAGTCGGAGATTATGTTGCCTGCGGGAATAAAGGAGTCTGCAGGGTTAGTGAAGTGACGACCCTTGATATTTCAGGAGTTGACAGGAATGAAGAGTATTACATCTTAAAGCCTGTATATAACACGGCAAGCACCGTGTATATTCCCGTTGCGCTTGCGGATGAGTCAATACGCTCCATACTCAGTGCAAATGAAGCTAAGGATTTTCTTAAGGATATTCCGCAGATAGCTTGCCTTGACATTCAGAGCGAGAAAACAGTGGAGGCGGAATATAAAGTCTGCATTCGCAGCAATGATATACGCAAGCTTGTGAGCCTTGTAAAGACAATATATGTCCGTCGCAGGAAAAGGCAGGAAGCCGGAAGAAAAGAAACGGCGGTAGACGCCAAGTATTTCAGGATAGCTGCGGAGTTCCTCTTCGGTGAGCTTGCAATATCACTGGATATGCCAAAGAATGAGGTCGAAGGCTATATCTCTAAGAGCGGATGGGACTGACAGGCACAGCGGCCCGCTACAACAGCATTTATTAAGGACAGGAAGAAATCCTGTCCTTTTCTTTTTTTGTACGATAATGTAAAATATATAAGGTTAGGTAAATATGTATAAATGTCTGCCGGCAAAAGCAGGCAGATGATCTGAAAGAGGATTATTTATGGCATTAAGTTTATCGCAGCTTACAGGCTTTAAGAATATCGTGATACAGTGTCACGACAACCCGGACGCGGATGCGCTGGCCAGCGGATATGCGTTAAAGTGGTATCTTGAAAAGAAGGGAATAGAGGCCAGATTTATCTATGGCGGCAAATTTCCCGTGCAGAAGAGCAATCTGGTGCTCATGAAGGATATGCTGGAGATACCTGCCGAGTATGTCACCGAGCTTGACAAGCCTGAGCTTCTGGTCACTGTTGACTGTCAGTACGGCGAAAGCAATGTGACTCGTTTTGATGCGGAAAACATCGCTGTGATAGATCATCACCAGGTTTCGGGCCAGCTCCCGGAGCTTTCCGAGGTCAGGAGTACCTACGGATCCTGCGCCACGGTTCTCTATGAGCTTATAAAGAATGAGGGGATCGATGTAAACGAAGACGAAAAGGTAGCAACGGCGCTCTATTACGGACTCATGACCGACACGAACGGCTTTGCGGAAATATCGCACCCTGCTGACAGGGATCTTCGCGATTTCGCCAAATTCAGGAGCACGGATATAGTGCTTTTCAAAAACTCAAATCTTTCCAAAGAAGAGCTTGTGATAGCCGGAGATGCACTTAAACATGCGAAGTATAACGAAAAGCATTCCTACAGCATAGTGGAGGCAAAGCCCTGTGACCCCAATATCCTGGGAATAATCAGCGATATGCTTCTGGAGGTGGATTCCATAAGTACTTGTCTTGTTTACAGTATTCTTCCCTTTGGAGTAAAGATTTCCGTCAGGAGCTGTGTGAAGGAAGTAAAGGCCAGCGAGCTGGCAGGATTTCTGGCTGAAGGATTTGGCGGCGGAGGGGGACATCTTGTCAAAGCCGGGGGATTTCTCAAAAAGGATCTGATCGAAAAAAGCGGTATCGCATACGAATCCGATAAGTTGAAAGAACTCATGGATTCAAGGATGCAGGAGTATTTCGAGACTTCCGAGATAATATATGCAGGACAGCATGAAGAACCCATCGAGAAGCTTACCAGGTATCTCAAAAATGAGGTCAAAGTGGGCTGCGTAGAGGCCACAAAGCTTGCAAAACCGGGAACGGTGATCACTATAAGAACTCTCGAAGGAGATGTAGATATCGACATAGAGGAAGACATTTACATTATTCTGGGAGTGGAAGGAGAGTTGTACCCGACACGTAAAAGCAAGTTCGAGGCTTCCTACAGGTTTATTGATGAGGAATACGTTTATCCCGGAGAGTATGTACCGGCTGTTATCAATACGGGAACGGGAGAGAGGATAGAAGTGCTTCCCTATGCCCGTGCCTGCATTGCAGCGGGAGGGAGCGGAATATATGCAAGGCAGCTGGATCACAGGGTCAAGGTGTTCACCTCGTGGGATCCCGAAAAGTATTATCTCGGCGTAAAGGGAGACTATCTGGCGGTAAGGGTTGACGATCTGTCGGATGTATACATTGTCGAAAAGAAAATTTTCAATAAAACATACAGGCCCGCGTAGGAGACAACGTAGAACTAAGAGTTAAGAAAGAGCGGCACACGATAAAGTCGGGAAGATTAAGTTATGAAATATGATGCGTTTATAAGTTACAGGCATTCTCCTCTTGATATGGAGATAGCCAAAAAGGTACACACGGGCCTTGAGACATATCACGTACCGAGAGCCGTTCAGAAAAAGACCGGCAAAAAGAAAATAAAGAGAGTGTTCAGAGATCAGGAGGAGCTGCCTATAGGAAGCGACCTCAATGATAATATATCCTCTGCACTTGCCCAGTCGGAATATCTTATCGTGATCTGTTCTCCCCGCACACCCGAATCATACTGGGTTTGTAAAGAGATAGAATCATTCATAGAGATGCACGACAGGGATCATGTTCTTGCCGTGCTTATTGAAGGTGAGCCCGACGAGAGCTTTCCTCCCCAGCTTCTTACCGATGAAAAGGGAAATCCCGTGGAGCCGCTGGCAGCGGATGTAAGGGGAGAAACAGCCGCCGACAGGAATAAGAAGTTTAAGACCGAGATACTTCGGCTTGCTGCGCCCGTTCTGGGCTGCTCCTATGATGATCTCAAGCAGCGTCACCGTGAAAGGATAATCAGAAGGACTATATCGATCGTGTCATCAGCGGCGGCAATTGTGGCGATCGCGGGAACCGCTTTCGGTATCTATAACGCAAATGTTGCGGCCAAAATGAAACAGCTTGCCGATGAGAAAGCTCAGCTTGCCGACGAGAAGTCCCGTCTGGCTGACGAAAAGACACAGCTCGCGGAAGAAATACTGGAAGAATATACAGACAAGCAAAGGAACCAGTCCCGTTTTTACGCTGAAAAATCACTGTCACTTTTTAATGATGGGTACCGTGAGGATGCTGCGCTGGTGGCGATGGCAGGGCTGCCTTCGGAGGATAACGACAGACCCTATGTGGGAGAGACGGAATACGCTCTTTCAAGAGCACTTTATGCATACAGCACCACAAATGACTTTTATTTCGACAGAGTTTTACCTCACGATATGAAAGTCTTTGATGTCAGCGTGAGTGATGACAGAAAATACCTGATCGTTACCGACACCGGTGCAAATGTATATGTCTGGGATACCGAAACCTGGGATCTTTTATGCAAGATAGATGCCAAGGTTGACAAAGACAATCGTGCGATAGCTGTCAATACAGCAAACGCAGATGAAACAGGGATTTATGTGATCACCGGGAGAGGAGTGACCAAGTATTCCTTTGACGGGGATGTGATCTTTGAGTATGCCGGAAAGGGAGCCCTTTCAGACTACCAGATAATTGACTCGTGCAGCATCTCGACCAAGAATAAAATAGCGGCACTTATCTCTCCGGAATCCAATGAGACAAATGATATCACAGGAACGATGTTTCTGATGAATTCAAAAAAGAACTATGTGGTGGATATATTGGATCTGCAGAGCGGCGAAATTATACAGACTTTTGAGAATCCGCTGGATACGGAATTTGGTCTGGAGATGACGTTTTCAGAAGACGGAAGCCATTTGGCCGTTTGCCACGGGGGATCATTTTCCAAGGTTCCCAGGGCGTACATAACGGTATTTGACATTGCCGCGGGAACAAGTTCTTCCACGCTTCTGGCTGAAAAGGATGTTACTGAGATATGTCCTCTTGAATCGGGAAACTTTGCCGTTGTGAGCTCGATTTCTCTATCACTCATAGGGGACTATCCGAATGCAAACTTAGAGCTTGTTGCCGCCGACGGCAGCAGTGTATTGTGGAAAACACCGCTGGATGTGGATTCGAACACTTTCTGGGCGAGTTCCACTATTATCAAAAACCATACATATACCACAGATGACAGAAAATGCTCCGATATTGTTATCGCGGAAGGAAGGATGGTGTTCTGCTTTGATGAAGAAAACGGAAAGCAGAAATCAAGAGTAGTTCTTCCGGATAACGTCTTTTCGATCATTGTGTTCCTGAACAGCCCTCGAGGTATGGCAGCTCTTGGAAACGGACAGATCCAGACCATTGATTTTTCCACAGGCGAGTTTCTGGATGGTCTCATCGAAACGGGGAAAAGGATATCTAACATTGTTGGTTTTGGACAGACTCTGGTATTGAAGGAATATCTGGGATCGAGTATTTATATCCTGACTCCGCATTATGCTCCGGATCTTAACACGATACATGAGGGTGATGAAGAGCTGACTGTCGTGGGCGTTTCACGGAATTCTGAATATATCATCACAAAGGCCTGGGATTCTGACGAATACGTTTACTTCTCAAATACCGGTGAAGAGTTGTTCAGGTTCGGTGATATGGATTACCTTCTCACAGATGATGACGGAGAACGGGACGGATTTCACCTTATACTGGATGATGATGTTATCCGTCAGATAAATCCCATTACAAAAGAGGTCAGATCCTATGACTTCTCGGATATAAAACAATACATTCACCCTACGGGAGGAAGCTTTACACGCAACGGAAAATATTGCGTCGCATGGGGCAACGGGTTTATTGCCGTTTTGGATACGGAGAAAGAAGAATGCGTGTATTTAAACGATTCAGAGGAGCTTGCCGGCCAAAAGATAGGAAATGTCGCACTTTCGGAAGACGGAAGGAAACTATACGTATCTGCTACGGATACCAATCTTTACCGAATTGACATCGCCACAGGGGACATTCATTACTACGAGAACGACTCTCTCCGGGAGGTGGCCAATGCCTACCAGTGGAAGTACTTAACGATAAGCCCTGACGGTAGCACTCTTGCCATGTGCTGCAGTGACGGAAAGGTCAGGATAATAGATGAGGCTTCCGGAGAAGTGAAGGATGATTTTACGCTTCTGACTCTGACCAACCTTTTTATAGATTTTACCGGTGACGGAAAATACCTTATATCCCAGGGGGATGACTACACCGTAAAGATACGTGATATAGAAAGGTCCGAGCATATAAGCTCATATGATATGGGCGGACTGATCGATTATATCGTGGAAGATGAAGAAAACGGACTGCTTGCGCTGGATTCGGGAAAACTGGTGGTTATGCTTGAGACTTCAAAGTATGCTGTTGTGGCAGATTGTGTCAGCAACTTTGGTGTAACTTATTGCAAAGGTAAAAAGTCATTTATCCTGTCCGGGTATTCTAACCTTTATTCTATTGAGTATAAGGATTATAAGAAACTGTGCGAAGAAGCCCGCAGGCAGTTTGGAGATGCGGAATTGTCCGATGAGAAGAAGATACTTTATAATGTCGACTGATTTGGCCGGATCATGGGTAATTTAAAGAATAAAAAGACAAATATCCTGTCCGGAGTAATAATTGCGGGCACGATCATAGTGATCCTTTCGCTGGCTGTTTTTTTGATATGGTATTTAAAGAGCGGAAATGATGAGGGGCCGCGGGAAGCGAAAGAAAGCGCAAAGCAGGAAGAAACCGCCTCGGATACGGTGGTGGAAGGGGGAGAAGACTTGTCTGTTGAAGAAGATGATGCGCAGACGGAAGAAGAACCCGAGGTGGTAACAGGGGATAGCGAGAATGAGCAGGAGTCTGAAACGGAAGACGAAGCTGCACCTGTACCCGGGCCCGAGCCGGAGGAACCCTCTCAGGTCGATGTCATGATGGCTGATATGACTGTTCATGAAAAGGTCTGTCAGCTCTTTATGGTATATCCATCCGCAATAGTCGGGACAAATCCCGTCACTTCCGCGGGAGATATGACCAAAGCCGCTCTGGAGCAGAATCCGGTCGGCGGTCTTGTCTATAATATGACAAATATGCAGTCGCAGGAGCAGGTAAGACAGATGGCAGACAATTCCCAGTCCTTTGTGGAGATCCCTCTCTTTATAGCCTGCGATGAAGAAGGCGGAAGAGTCGGGAGGCTGATGTTCACCGTAGGCACTACTAAGATAGGTGCAATGCTTGGTTACAAGGATCAGGGAACCGAAAAAGCTTACGAGAACGCTTTTACCATAGCAAGCGATATGACAAGATGCGGGCTCAACCTCAACCTCGCACCCGTGGCGGATGTGTGGTCAAATCCCGCCAATACGGTCATTGGCGACAGGGCATACAGTGATGATTATGAGGAAGCCGCGCAGCTGGTGGCGGCAGCCGTGGAGGGATTCCACGAAGGGGGAGTGGGCTGCACGCTTAAGCATTTCCCCGGGCATGGAGACACTCTGGAGGACACCCATAACGGGCTGGCCCATGTATACAAGACACTTGATGAACTCCGTGAAGGTGAGTTCCTTCCCTTTAAGGCAGGAATAGAAGCCGGAGCCGATGCCATAATGCTTGGCCACATGATCGTATCGGATGTGTCCGATATGCCGGTCATCTTTTCGCACACCATAGTCACGGATATCCTGCGGGGTGAGCTGGGATTTGACGGCGTGGTGATGACTGATGCCCTGGAGATGAAGGCCATAAGAGACAATTATACCAGCGGTGAGGCATCACTTTTGTGCCTTGATGCGGGAGTGGACATTATCCTGTGCCCCATCGACTTTAATGACGCCGTGACCACCGTTGAAAAAGCCGTTGAAAGCGGAAGGATAAGCGAGGAAAGGATCGACGAAAGCGTGAGAAGGATCCTGCAGGCCAAGATAAATATGGGGCTGATAGCGGAAAGAGAGCCGTAAGCCTTTACAATCGGCGGATTTCGTAATAAAATGAAACTTATTATTTCACTATATATTTGCCGTTATCCGGTAAGCGGAAATCGGCGGGAGGAAAGATCATGAAAGCTATTTACAATGACGGAAAAGTTGGAGAGTGCGAAGCTTCCGAGGAACTTCACATCCTTAGGCACAGCGCGGCGCACATTCTCGCACAGGCAGTTAAGAGATTATATCCCGAGGCACATTTTGCCTACGGTCCGGCGACCGAAAAGGGATTTTATTACGATATAGATACCGGAGATACTGTTATCTCCGAGGAGGATTTCCCCAAGATCGAAGCCGAGATGCAGAAGATCGTCAAGGAGAACCTTCCCTTCAAATCTTTCATCCTTTCCCGTGAAGAGTCAATAAAGCTCATGCAGGAGAGAGGCGAGCTCTATAAGGTTGAGCATATCGGCGATCTCGATCCCGATGCGATAATCAGCTTTTACCAGCAGGGTGAGTATATTGATATGTGCGTAGGACCGCACATCTGCTACACCAAGGCTCTGAAGGCATTCAAGCTTACAGGTATTTCCGGAGCTTACTGGAAGAATAATTCCGAGAACAAAATGCTTACCCGTATCAACGGCGTTGCATTTGCATCCAAGGAAGAGCTTGAAGCCTATGAAAAAGAGATGGAAGAGGCCAAAGCGCGCGATCACCGTAAGATCGGCAAGGAGATGGGTCTTTTCATGACGGACAACCTTGTAGGACGAGGACTTCCCATGTTCCTTCCCAAAGGATATACCGTCTGGCAGGAGCTTGAGAATTATATCAAGGAAAAAGAGCGCAAGCTCGGTTATCAGCATGTAATGACTCCGTGTGTGGGAAGCGTAGAGCTTTACAAGACTTCAGGCCACTGGGATCATTATAAGGACAACATGTTCCCCGCTATGGAAGTTGAGGGAGAGTCATTCGTATTAAGACCCATGAACTGCCCTCATCACATGATGATCTATGCCAACAAACCCCGTTCATACCGTCAGCTTCCTTTGAGAATAGGCGAGATAGCTCACGACTTCAGATTTGAGGCCAGCGGCACACTTAAGGGAATCGAGCGCGGAAGGCACTTCTGCCAGAACGATGCACACCTATTTGTTACACCCGATCAGATCGAGGCGGAAGTAAAAAGCGTTGTGGATCTCATCTTTGACGTTTATAAAGACTTTAATATCACGGATTATCGCTGTGTGCTTTCATTGCGTGATCCCGCGGACAAGAAGAAGTATCACGATGATGACGAAATGTGGAATAAAGCAGAAGATGCTCTTCGCCAGGTGCTTAACGATCTTAAGATCGATTACACTGAGGAGATCGGTGAGGCTGCATTCTACGGTCCCAAGCTTGATGTAAATGTTAAGCCCGCTGTAGGAGCGGAATATACGCTTTCAACCTGCCAGCTGGACTTCTGTCTTCCTGCCAAGTTTGATCTGAAGTATATCGACAGCAGCAGCAATGAACAGACACCTGTTGTTCTTCACAGAGCGATCCTCGGATCACTTGACAGGTTTATGGCTTATCTTATCGAGGAAACAAAGGGTAAGTTCCCCTTCTGGGTGGCTCCCGTTCAGGTAAAGGTGATCCCCGTATCCGAGAAGCACCTCGATTACGCAAACAAGGTATACGAGGCACTTGATGCTGCAGGCATCCGTACAGAGATCGACGCTTCCAACGAGAAAGTGGGTTACAAGATCCGCGCTGCACGTCAGGAGGACAGGGTGCCTTATATGCTCATTCTCGGAGAGAAGGAAACAGAAGCCGGAACGGTATCCGCACGTGACCGCGATACCGATGAAACGGCCGAGATGAGCTTAAGCGAATTCATTGAAATGTGCAAGGAAAAAACAGCTAATCACAAGTAACAGATGATACGGCTTCCCTTTCAGGAAAGCTGTCAGTCTCCGGACTGACCGATGAGGTGCCTATGTATTATTCTGCGATCGGTCTGCTTGCGGCAGTTATCCTGCTTATCGAAAATCAGGATATTCTGCTTAACAGAAACAAAGCGTTTGAAAAACCGGCATGGAAGGTGTACAGGACTTTCCTGTACACCGTGCTGGTTTATTATGTCACGGATATCCTGTGGGGGATCTTTGAGGCAAAAAAGCTTCCGATCCTTCTTTTTGCAGACACCTCAGTCTATTTTATTGCTATGGCCGCCGGCGTTTTCTGCTGGTCATGGTATGTTGTCCTGTATCTTGATGAGAATAACGGCTTCGGGAAATTTCTTGTCTACGCAGGGCGTGCCCTTGCTGTCTGTGTTGCAGCGCTTACTCTGATCAATATCTTTTTACCGATTTTTTTCACAGTCGACAGCGATTGTGTGTATAAAGCTTATGCACCGAGATACGCGGTGCTTCTCGCTCAGATTCTGATTTTTCTCTTTATTTCGATATATGCTTTTTCTTCTATGGGAAAGCGTAAAAACATTGGCGATAAGATCAAACGATACCGTACAACGGCCTTGTTCGGGCTTATAATGCTGACCCTTCTCATCGCTCAGGTCCTGTTCGCTTATTTACCTTTTTACTCCATGGCATATATGCTTGGGACCTGTCTGCTCAGGGCCTTTGTAATTGGAGATGAAATAGAAGAGTACAGAAGAGAACTGATAGAAGCTGAGAAGATCAAGACACTTAAGGCTTCGATCACGGCGCTTCTTGACAATATGCCTGCCCTAAGCTTTTCCAAGGATGCGGACACAGGTGTTTATCTTGCGTGCAATCAGTCCTTTGCCGAATATGCACATAAAGAGAATCCCGAAGGAGTAGTCGGGCTTACCGACGCGGAGATTTTCGATGCGGAGACAGCAAAGCACTTCGTCGAGGACGACCGTATGGCTATGTCGATGGATGAGCCATATATTTTCTTCGAGGATGTTCCGGATGCTGCGGGCAATCAGAGGCAGTTCCAGACCACCAAGCTTAAATATATAGATTCTACGGGAAGGCTCTGTCTGCTGGGAATGTGTCAGGATGTAACCGACATGGTGCGCGTTGAACGTGAGAACGCTAAGACCAAAGAAGCCTACGAAAAGGCCAGAAAAAATGGGATCATCCACACGCATATCGCCCAGACCCTTGCGAGCGGATACAGGGATATATTCTATGTAAATGTGGAGACAGGGGAATTTATCGAATACCAGTCCGACGAAAACACCGGAGTTCTTAAGGAAAAGCGCAGTGGCGAGGATTTCTTCGGATCCTGTGAAAAAGAGGCAAAGCTGTTTGTTCATGTAGACGACAGAGAGACATTTATCGAATCCATGAAGAGAGAAAACCTTCTGGATGCTCTTGACAGAAACAAGATCTTTATGATGACATACCGACTGACAGAGGGGGAATCATCCTCCTATCTGAGTATGAAAGTATCCAGGATGCAGGATGATGAGAGATTCATAGTAATAGGTGTCATGGATGTGGATGATGAGATGAGGCAGAGACGAGCCGCAGAGAGGGCCAAAGAGGAGCATATAGCATACTCGAGGCTTAACGCTCTGGCGGGAGACTTTCTTTGCGTGTATGTGGTAAACCCCGAGACCGGGAGGTATCGCGAATTCAGTTCCACAGAAGGTTTTGAGACTCTGGATATACCCAAGGAGGGAATGGACTTCTTTGAAGCTTCGCGTCAGAATGCAATAAGAGTGGTACATCCGGATGATATCGACCGTTTCCTTTCAGCTTACACTGAAGAGAGTGTACTTGCGGAAGTGGAAAGAAGCGGAGTATTCTCTCTCAGCTACAGACTTGTTTCAAACGGAAAGCCCACATACGTCCAGGTCAAAGCAGCGATGGTAGAGGAGAGCGCCGGAAAACGCCTTATAGTCGGAGTAAACGATATTGACCTCTTTGTGCACCAGGAGGAGGATTACGCGAGACGTCTGGAACAGGCTCAGAATATTGCTCATGTGGATGCTCTCACAGGTGTCAAGAACAGGCATGCTTATCTGGATAAAGAAGCTGAAATGAACCGGAGGATAAAGAGTGGGGAGAAACCGGAATTTGCACTGGTTATCTTTGATGTGAATGACCTTAAGAAGATCAACGACAGCGAAGGGCATCGGGCAGGAGACAAGTATCTTAAGGACGCCTGCAAGATAATCTGCGACACATTCAAGAAGAGCCCTGTATTCAGGATAGGTGGCGACGAATTTGCCGTTATCGCTCAGGGAGAAGATTATTTATGTGTTGATGAGCTTGTTGAAAAGATGGCAATGCATAATGCCAGAGCCAAAAAAGAAGGAGGCATCGTTATCGCATGCGGAATGTCCAGGTACAACGGAGAAGGCCGCATGACGCGTGTATTTGAAACAGCGGATGAAAAGATGTACCATAATAAGAACGAATTGAAGACTGAGAGTTAACAAAAGATCAGGCGGAAAAAGATATTTCATTCCGCCTGTTTTTGCGGCATTTGTCAGTTGACATAATTCTATAGACTATTTCGAAAATCCGGTTTCGAATTAAGGTTATGTTAAGGTTTTGATGCATTATCGGAAAGGTTATTGTAGTATCATCGGTAAAGATGATGCAGGCTTAGGACTGCGCATCGATGCGCAAAGAGAAACAAACGATACCTTGTTCTGTGCATACAGGTATCATTTGAATTCGAGAGGAATAACAAAAATGCCGGCACTTATAGAGATAGAAGACATCTGTAAAGTATATAATCCCGGTGAAAACGAGGTGAGAGCTTTGAATCATGTCTCACTTTCAATCGGAGAAAAGGAATTCGTCGCCATAATCGGACAGTCCGGTTCGGGCAAATCCACTCTGATGAACATGCTGGGCTGTCTTGATGTTCCGACTTCAGGTTCATATCATCTGCACGGCAAAGATGTGGCAGAGATGCTTGATGACGAGCTTTCGGATATAAGGAACAGAGAGATAGGATTTATCTTTCAAGGGTTCAACCTGATACCTGCTCTGACCGCGCAGGAAAATGTGGAGCTGCCCCTGATATACCGGGGAGTACCCAAAGCAAAGCGGGCGGAACTGGCAGTTACCGCTCTCAAAAAGGTTGGGCTTGAAAAGCGGATGAAGCACAAGCCATCAGAAATGTCGGGAGGTCAGCAGCAACGTGTGGCGATAGCGAGGGCTATAGCACAGGCTCCGCCGATAATCCTGGCGGATGAACCTACGGGAAACCTCGATTCCCACTCGAGCGTTGAGATACTGGAGATACTTAAAGGCCTTCATGATGAAGGCCACACGGTGATCATAATAACCCACGATCCTACAATAGCGGCAAAAGCCGAAAGGATCATACATATTATGGATGGAGAAATATACAAAGATGAGAAAAACGAAGACGGTAAACGCGGAGAAAACAGTATCAGAGATGAACTCGACAGAGCAAGAGAAGAAGCTGCAGCAAACAACTGAGGAAACACCTGCAGAAACAACTACAGAAACAACCGCAGAAGCCATTGGAGGAACACCTGAAGAAACCAACACCGGGCTTCCCGACAAACAAACAAAGGGAAAGAAGGAAAAAGCGGGAAAGATGAGGAAAGCAGCAAGGAAGGAACCTGCTGAGCTTACTGCGCAGGAAAAGCTTGCCATCAAGAAAAAGAAAAAGAAGAAAAAGACCACACTCATAGTCGTATTCAGCGTGGTCGGCGCAGTGGTCCTTTCGATAGTGGGCCTTGTGGCATATGCCAATCATAAGATGAAAAACATGCTCAGCGGTACCGTAACGCTTGGAACTGCCACAAGGGGCACCCTTACGAGCGAACTCACCATCAGCGGGATCATAGAAAGCGAAAAGACTATCCATTACTTTGCCCCGGCAAACCTTCTCATAAGCGACTGCCTGCCGACCGGAAGCTTCGTAAAAAAGGGCGATACTGTGCTTTCCTTTGATGCCGATTCATATGCGAGAGAGCTCCGTACCGCCGAGATCAACAAACAGATCTCGGAGAATAATTATCAGAGCTCGGAAGCCAAGATCGAAGATGCCGATAACAGGCTTTCTGCGGCGAGATCAAAAGTTTATAAATATACCCAGCTCGTGACTGCCCAGCAGCAGGTTGTCGATCAGCTCACCGCCGATGTCAGTGACAATAAAGCGTACCAGTCCGCCGAGATCCAGGGTTCGATCAATTACTATCAGCAGGTCCTCTCGGATTACCAGTACAACAACAAAGAAAAGCTCTCGGAGCTCACGGCTATAGGATACGAACAATCCGAGGACGACAAAAAGTGGATAAAGGAATATAACGATACCGTTTATCAGCTGCAGAGCACTATCACGGGGCTTACCAATCAGCTCAATATGCTGAGCATGTCGGCCGAAGCATACAATAACCAGAAGGCCCTCAACGATGCCAGCAGCCTGCTTGCGGAATATAAGGCGGAAAAGCAGAGTGCCGAGGCGGAAGTCAGATCCCTTGAGGGTACGGTTACCAACTCATTTGACAGAGAAAATCTCGACCTGAATGATGAGCTGGCAGAGATGCAGAACGATAAGACTTACGAAAATCTCATTGAATTCGAGAACGGCCTGGTAGCTCCGTTTGACGGCGTTATCACCGTGCTCAATTACACAAAGGATGATACGACCACTGCAGCCACGCCTCTGGCTACTCTTTCAAGCCTTGACGATCTGCATGTCAACATAGGTGTGAACAAGTCGGATCTTGAGAGCATTGCATTGGGCCAGCCCGCTGTGATCAAGATGCTCGGCAGGGAATACAAAGGAAAAGTGGAGATGATAAACAGAGTCGTTACCACCAATTCCAACGGAAGTTCCCAGGTGGCAGTAACGGTCGGGATCGACGATCCGGATGATGATATGTTCCTCGGCCTCGAGGTAAAATGTACCATCACCACCGCCTGCATAGAGGATTGCCTGCAGGTTCCCGTGGAGGCGGTAAACGTCGATAATATCGGAGAATTTGTATTCACCATCGACCCGACAACTTTTATCATCGGTAAAAAGTATGTGGAAACCGGCGCAAGCTCAGATCTTTTCATAGAGATAAAGAGCGGTATCGATGAGAGTGACATCATAGTTACCACATATTCGGGAACCATCAGCGAGGGAAGTCCGGCCATGGTATCTCCCGAATCTATGGATTATATAACCGCGGCAGCCGCTAAACTGCAGGAAGAACAGTCGGAGAAAGCGCAGGAAGAGCAGGAAGAGCAGGCAAAAGTGCAGTCTGACGGACAGTCTGAAGAACAGACTGATAATAAGTCTGAGAATAAGACTGAAGAACAGCCTGAAGAGCAGCAATCTGAAGGACAGTAATCTGAAGAACAGCAGGGAAATCAAGAATAAATGGGACAGTTTCTTGAGTATCTGAAAATATCAATAAAGAGCATACTCGACAACAAGATGCGTTCGATCCTGACCATGTTCGGCATCATTATCGGAATCGGTTCGGTAATAATGATAGTATCTGTCGGAAACGGAGTAAAAGGTTCCATATCGGGACAGCTGGATTCCGCTTTCGGAGGTCAGACATATATCACTGCCGGTAAGATACAGGGGATGGCTATAACCGAAGTCTATCCTGAGGCAGCTATCACCCCCGAGGAGATAGATGCCATAAGAGAGAGTTTTCCCCATATAAAGACTTTCTCAATGGAGGAGGCTGGATATGGCAAGGCATATTCTCTTAAAGGCGAAAAGACGGCATATTACTATGCGGTCAACGAGACCTATGAATCTCAGAAGCCCCAGGGGTACGCGGCAGGAAGATATTTTACCGATGAAGAATATGAATCGGCATCTCCTGTATGTGTGCTGAATTATAATTCTGCAAGAAATCTTTTCGGTCACACGGATGTTGTGGGTCAGACCTTTACCTTCGAGCTTGACGGAGTATCGCGTGAGCTCCGCGTGGTAGGAGTCAGGGACAGATCGGATTCGGAACTCTACAATCTGACATATATGGAAGATGAAGTGGAATTCGAGATGCCTTATACTCTGTACAGGCAGATCAGCGGGGATGATGATGCTTCATTTCTTCAGGTTCTTTTCATGTCCGATTCAGTAAAGGACGCGGAGGATACTGTCAGAAAGATCATCGTTTACCTTGAAGCAAAGAAGAATATGCGCGGTCAGGAAAAGATCAATTATATCTCTTTCACCTCATATCTCGACAGTATCATGAAGATCGTAAATTACATAACCATTTTTATCGCTTTTGTCGCTGCCATATCACTTGGCGTAGGCGGTGTGGGAGTAATGAATATAATGCTGGTGTCAGTGACGGAAAGAACGCGGGAGATAGGTATAAGGAAGGCGCTGGGAGCCCGCACTTCATCCATCATCATCCAGTTTCTTGCAGAAGCGGCACTTCTCACATTTCTGGGAGGAATATTCGGTCTTTTGTTCGGATATCTGGGAGGAGAGCTCATCTGCTTTATCATTTCAAAGGTGGCAGGCATGGAGATCGTGGCTCAGATAAATGCACTCACAGTATTTTTGATCACTGCTTTTTCTACCGCGATAGGTATATTCTTCGGAATATATCCGGCAAGGAAGGCTGCAAAGCTGAGCCCTATAGAAGCCCTCAGACAGGAATAACACGGGAGTTATTATCAGAATGGGAAAGTTTTTTGAATATTGGAAAATGGCATTTTTTAATATTCGCTCGAACAAAGTCCGGGCTTTCCTCACCATGCTCGGAATCATTATAGGGATATCTTCCGTGGTGGCCGTAATGTCCATAGGTAACGGTGTCAAAAACTGGATCTCGGGATCTCTTAACGGGATCATAGGCTCCAACTTTGAAGTATATACGATGGGAACAAAACGTATTCCTGTTTCTACCATTGAGACGCTCTGCGAAAAGTATGATCACATTACGGGATTCACCGAGATATATGCCTTTAACGGTAGTGTTGTGCGGGGCAGAAAGGAAGAGAAGGTCATGGTCCGCTCGGGCAGGACCGACCTTGAAAAGAATAATTCCGCCGAGATACTTTACGGAACATATTTCAGTGGGGAGCAGTGGAATGAGGGAGATATGGTCTGCGTTATTGATACCGCGGGAGCGAAGGCACTTTTCGGAAAAGAGGATGCAGTCGGCGAGAGGCTTGAGATAACCGCTTACGGAAGGGATTTTGTCCTTAGGGTGGTAGGAGTGAGAAAAGCCTCTTCCACCATAGGAAATCTGCTTACCGGTACTTCGGGTTATTCTGTAGAGATCCCATCAACAGTGACAAGGGATATGTTCGGAGCAGATCTTGACCTTGTTTCCGATGCAGTCATATTTGTCGATTCGCCGGATAATGTGGCAGAAATGTCCGCCAAAGGAAGGCGCTTTATAGAAGCATCCATGAATGAGAGAGGCAGTGATACTGTCAAAACATACGAGCTCAGCTCCAGTATTTCAAGCTTTTCGACAATCCTCACCGCGATCACCGCATTCGTGATGCTTGTCGCAGGGATATCGCTTTTTGTCGGCGGAGTCGGGGTAATGAACATCATGCTTGTATCCGTTACGGAGAGAACCCGCGAGATCGGGATCAGAAAGTCCCTCGGAGCCAGAACATCATCGATCCTCTGGCAGTTTTTGATAGAATCCGGAATGATATCGCTTATGGGAGGAGTGATAGGTATCCTTCTGGGATACGGCTTTTCGCTGCTGGCAAGCCTTATCGTTAAGACGGCAGCAGGAATGGAGATCGCACCTTCCTTTAATATCTTTTTCATGCTGGGAGTTGCAGCGTTTTCCATGGGTATCGGCGTGTTCTTCGGCCTCTACCCCGCCAGAAAGGCAGCCCGCATGACTCCCATCGATGCACTCAGGTCGTAGTGGAGAAAGCTGTCAGCGATTTATCAATTCATACATAACCACGCAAAGCATAAGAGAAAAGAAGTATAAAGTACCAAGAACGACACCAAGCAAGAGTAAAAGCAGCAGGCAGCCGACTACGCGCCTGCTTTTCTTGTTGCTTCTGCAAAGGAGGATAAGATTTCTTATCTCCAGGTAATCGCAAATAACGAAAACCGGAAGAAGAAACAGGGCAAAGAGGAAAAATCTGGTGCACGTGTAGGTGAAATTGATAAACAATCTGTTATTTATTATGGGCGAGAAAAAGGCAATGTAAAAAGAAACTCCGTAATAAACTGATGCCACGATCATATGCCATGGTGTAAGACTTCTGAATCCGGGTGGAAGATATTCACGGAAATGTCTGGGCTTTCTAGTGCTCTGGGAAGTGATTCGGTCAGATTGTACATTTTCAAGATCTTCGACCAGATCATCTATATTATTGTATCTGTCAGCGGGATTAAGCTGGGTACATTTTTTAATGATCCGCCCTATCTGCTTTGACGCTATGCAAGAATTGCTTTCACCATAAGTGAGCATTGTGTTTAAAAGAATGCCTATAGCGTAAATATCAGTCTGTCTGTTTGAAGCGGCAAAACCATATTGTTCCGGGGCGGCATAGCCCATTGTGCCTAGCAACTTGGTATCAACCTTTTGCAAGGGTTTTTCAAATTTTGAGGTGTTAAGATCTATCAGGATCACGCGGTTATCAGATGTGATGATCAGGTTTTCAGGCTTTATGTCACGGTGGATTACGGGAGGTTTGACACTATGGAGTCTATTAACGATCCGGCAGAGCTGTATTACGTGATCCAATGCGATCTCTTCAGGCATTTTCCCATTTTTCTCAAGGATTTCACTGAGAGTAAAGCCGGAAATGTATTCCTCGATTACGATAAGGGAATCATTTTCTTCGCATGCCACATAAACCCGTGGAATTCCGCTAACAGGAGCATCCATGAGTTGCTTATATACAGCGGGATCATAGTTTGTAAGAGTCTTTTTCAGATATATTTTATTATTTTGCGTATTCTGTACTACAGATATAGTGTCTTCCCTGTCGAGAATGGCTATTTCTTTGTAAAAGGACAGGATCATTTCGGAATTAATGTTCATTTGATTATCCTCGTTAACTCCATCCGATGATCATAAATCAATCATCAGTACAATTTTGACCGTCATCTTATTTTAGTGGTAAAATCAGATGATGTAAAGCTAAAAGAAGAGTAGTGTTTAATTAACAGGTTTTCCTTAGCGATCAGTTGAAAGGGATAGATATATGAACGGTCACGATGATGAGATAGGGGGAATGATCATCCCGGAAATACCATCTTATGAGGATTTGGCAATTCCGAAGGAGAGAAAAAGAAAGAATAAAGGGTGGTTGATACCGGTCATAATTCTTGTTGTTTGTGTAGTAGTATTTGGTGTTGTCTTCGCATATCAGCATCTGATGAGGAGAGATCAGTATTCCAAAGAAGCTTATGAGAAACTAACAGAGTACGTTCTTGAGTATAACAGCAATATTGATCGGCTTAAGGCTTCGGGAGCCATACCGGAAGGCGCGGAGATAGTAGCGGATTATCCGATTACGCTGGATCTTGCAACAGGTACTAAAAAAGGTGAATATAACGGAATATTAATGAATGGACTGCCTGAGAAGTATGGATATTTTATCACTATGGATGAGGGTGATGAGAAGACGCAGAAGTATCTTGTGTGGACATACTTTGGAGAGTGGGATTCGGGACATTTTTCCGGCAATGGAATAAAGTTTTATCCGTATTTTTATTATTTTGAGGGGAATTACTCTGATGATTATGAAATAAGCGGAGTAATGCATTCATTTAAACAGGGCTTCACTTATACAGGCGACTTCAAGGATGGTGAACCGTTTGGGAATGGTAAGATAGAATACAAAACCGGCGAGGTGTTTGAGGGCATCTTTGAAAATCTGCTAAATGCCTACGGGAACTGTTACAATCCTTACGATGATGCCACATATAAAGCGTATATAGAAAACGGACAGCTGCGTTATGTGAAATGAAGTTCCCCCTCTGCAGTGGGAAAATGTCGATTGAAAATGATGTATAATTCTATTGTAAAGAAGTGAATACGGCTGATTTAAGCGTTGTTTGTTAGTGGTGCATGCTCATGAAAAAGAAAACCGATGAACTTGATAAAATACTCGGAAATACAAGCATTTCGGAATTTGACAGATTTCTCGAGGAAAACAAAGAGGAAATCATTTACAATGAAAAACAGTTCGAGATTTTCTTTAAGGATTTAATAGACGAAAAGAAACTATCTCTTAAGGATGTTTTTGTCCGTGCCGATATTCCTGAGAAATATGGCTACAAGCTTCTCTCTGGTGAAAAGAAAACCCGCAGAAGGGATGTTCTGCTAAGGTTGTTCTATGCCGCCGGACTGAATTATAATGAGACTCAGCATGCACTCAAGCTGTATGGAATGCCGCAACTTTATCCCAGAATAGAACGTGATGCTCTTATAATAACCTGCATTAATAATCGACCCGGCGGAATAATCGAAGTAAACGAAACCCTTCAGAGTTATGGGCAGGAGCCCCTCAGAAGCAGTGGGTTGCAGGATTAATCCCTTGATATCTTTTTGACGGAGGCAGGTATAAATTGTATTTTCGGTATCAGAAAAGGAGTAGAAAATGAAGACTGATTTGAGTAAATTCTTATATAGGATCACTTTTATTGTAGTTGTGGCATTATCCTTTGTGTTTTCAAACAATACAGCTTATGCTGCCTCCATAGGAGATGTTATTACATTTGGAGAGTATGAACAGGATAATGATCTGTCGAATGGAAAGGAACCTATCGAGTGGATAGTGTTGGATGTGGATGGAGATAAGGCTCTTATAACCAGCAAATATGTTCTTGACTGTGTAGATTACAATGATAATAGTCTCAATAAACTTCAGGAAATAACCTGGGAAAGTTGTAGCTTAAGAAAATGGTTGAATGAGGATTTCTACTATACTGCTTTTTCACGAGAAGATCAGATAAAGATAGTTGAGACTTTGAATACTAATGACGGAAATATTTATTATGATACAGAAGGATGCTCTGATACGTGGGATAAAGTTTTTTTGTTAAGCATAGAAGAAATAAAAAAGTATTTTAGTATAAATGCTTGGATCGATGAGTTGAAAAGCGGATACAGCCAGGAACTCATAACTGATGCCACTCCTTATGCAATAGAACATAAAGCCAGTGTCAGTAAGTTTGCATCAGGTGACTATTACAGTTTTTTTGCCAAAAGGGGATATAGCCCAGATGTGATCGGAAAAAACGGATCTTATTGGTATACAAGAACCGTGGGTAGGGATGAAAAATCGGTATGCTATGTTCAACCTGACGGAGGAGTTGGTTACAAGATAAATACAAATCTCTTTATGATCTTAGGTGTTCGCCCTACTTTATATGTAAAGGGTATGGATAGTCAGTCATTAGGTGAAAATCTTAATGAGACTGAGGAACAATCGAATGGCTCGAATGAAAAAACATATATTTCCGAAGATGATTGTAAAAATGTTCCGGAAGGTTATGTGATGCTGTTCAGGTTCTATAATCCAAATAATAGTGAGCATTTTTACACCGGAAGTATTCGAGAAGGAAATACTCTCATTGATGCCGGATGGATATGGGAAGGGGAAGGGTGGATAGCTCCCGAAGAGGGAACACCTGTTTACCGTCTATATAATCCAAATGCCGGAGATCATCATTATACTACAAGCGAAAAAGAACGTACTAATCTGATAGAGGCAGGCTGGAATGATGAAGGAATCGCATGGCGTACCACTTCAGAAGGTAAGGCACTGTATCGCCTGTATAACCCTAATGCAGTAAGCGGTGCCCACCATTATACCCAGAGTGAGAAAGAACGAGATAATCTTGTTAACATCGGCTGGCAGTACGAAGGAATAGGCTGGTATGGACTGTAATAGACAAAATGGTTTTCTGTATGATCTATGATTTGTTAAGTGCGGCATTTAATCTTTTGAAATAAAACCTATATTAAGCGTGCAATTCAGTGCCTTAGCGATTCGGCTGAGCGTATTGAGGGAGGGATTAGCAATCCCTCTCTCTATTTTTGATATATCAGATTGATCGATTCCGGTTGCTTCAGATAAAGCTGATTGGGATATTGCTTTTTCAGCCCGCGCTTTCGATAGCGCGGAGCCGACTGCTACGCATGGAGAGGGTTCTTCTATGCGGATAGTTTCTCCATCCTGATAAATGGTTTCTGCTTCTATATCAAGACTGTCGTTCCATATTATCCCATAAGACCCTGTTAACTTGCCGGAAAGAAATAACTCCCTGTCTTTGAGCGCGGAAAGACAGGGGTATTTTGCAAATAAAATACCCATATCATAACGCTTTACAATCCCATCCTGGAATGTAAGTTCTAAAACTGTTCCCTCGTTATATTCCAATTTTACTGCTTTATGAAACATATCATTTCACCGGGGGAAGCTTCTTGTATTGCTCAGTTTCCCACATTTCTTCCAATTCTTTTTGGTATTTTAGAATGAATTCTTTCACCATGGTTTTGGCTTTTGGTGGAAAGTCTCCGTCCATTATTTCTCCTGACGAGATAAGAAATGGTGCATCAAAATCTTGTGTTATCGCGTGCACATGAGGAGGATTATGCTCCTTGTTATGTAAGTACATCACGATTGTAATTCCATAAAAATAACTGATAGTAGGCAATAAAACTCTCCTTCCTGAATTATAGGGGATATAACCCATAATGTCAATTAATAAGCAACAAAAAACTTCATAGATAATAATACTGTGGACTTTCATTGAGGGGATTAAGTTCTGCGGGCGATAAACTCCTAACTGTAGAAAAATCCGGAAACTTGCATACGCAAGATTATTAAAGGGAAGAGTGATTGAATGATATCACAGAAATATTACATATGATAGACGGAATAGTTCACAAAAGATATATATAAGAATTTGTGCAAAAGTATTAAAAAGGTTGATCAAGATTCCCACCGCAGAGGGGGACTATAAAAAGAGGAATGGTAGTATAATTCAAAATGTTAAATATAGAATGCAGTGATCAAGAGGTTGTTTTTGATGTCAGACCACATATATAGTCCATGCTGACATCATACAATTTAGCGAGTTTTATAAGGGAATCGACAGGAATTCTTGTATTTCCCAGCTCATAATCCGCATATGTCCGCTGTCCCACACCGAGTACTTCGGCTACCGCTGTCTGAGTCAGGTCGTGATCTTCTCTTAAGTTTCGTATTCTGGTTTTGTAATCGATGATATTATCCATAAAATAGAGTATTTCATAATTTAGGGTAAAGTATTGATTTTTAGAGGAATAAACTCTAAAATAGAATAAAATTATGATGATATTTTAATACATGCAACATATTTAGACTGGAGGAAGAGAAAATGTATTTATCGGAACTAAGACCGGAACAAAAGGAATTGTTTCTGGATCTTGGGATTTGTATTTCTAAGGGAGATGGTAGTTTTGATGATTCGGAGAGAATTGTTTTATCGGAAATGTGTAGGGAAATGGGCATACCGCAGAGAATTGAGAACAGGCTCGGATTTGACGAAGCGTTAGTAAGAATCAAAGAGACAGCATCCACCAGAGAGAAAAGAGTAATCTTGATCGAAGCGGCAGGAATCATTTTGGCAGATGGTGTATATTCCGAGGAGGAAAAAGGATTGGTTAAAAGAATCTCTGAAGTATTGGAAATAGAATACAAACAATGCGAATACGTGTTGCGTACGGTAAGAGATTTATTTGAAGTATATGACAGGTTAGCAGCATTTCTAGCATGTGATAAGGAGGATCGTTAACAATGTTTACCACTATGACTTGCCCAAATTGTGGGGCTCAGATGGAAGTTGAGGAGGGAACAGATAATATTTTCTGCCAATTTTGTGGATCCAGGATCATGAATACCATACCCAAGGTTGATCTTAATCAGAATATAAACATTACGTACAAGCAGGATAGGAGTAATGATTCCAACCTGATAATCAACTATGCCTCGAGTGATTCTAGAGTATTGATGGTGACAAGAATAGTCGAAACCGGACAGAAGAATACATATATCAGCGGTCAGACACTGACATTCAGACTGGAACCCGGTAAACATATTATAGTTTTGAAGATTGGAAAAATAAACTATAACAGAACTATTTACATACCTGATGATAACACACCGGTGAAAATTAATGCGTCATATACCGGGAAGGCAAATATATGGATAGATCAGCCCCCATATACCCTCCCTGTGGAAGAGGTGAAACAGCCTACAAGGATAGTGCAAAGCAATCTGCAACAGCAGGTTAATTCTCAAGTTGCATTGAGGAAATCTCCTTGGTCAGTTGTTGCTTTTGTTCTGTCATTTCTATTTTATACATCCCCAATAGCTGTTGTGCTCGGAGTACTGGATCTGGCAGTGTTTAACAGAAAAGACAGAGATCATAAGCTGTCGATAGCCGCTATTGCGATAGGTGCAGTTATGACTTGCATGATGATACCTATATTTGGACTAACCTGTGCAAGTACGCAAAAGACGCCTGATACCTCTACATCAACATGGACATCTTCATCCGCAACAACATCTTATATGCCGACCACGGACTCTTCCGAAACAAAGGAAGATATTATGAAGGCTATTGTGGGAACATATTACGGAGAGAATGGTTCGATATTAATCTTTAGAGATGACGGAACGTGCGATTATTTTTACGATGGTTATACAAAAGATGAATGTGACAGGAATATGGATAATGAATGGAAATATGAGAACAATAAACTTCAGTGGCATTCAGATTATCTATTATCAGATATTTATGCGACTTTAACTGATAGCAATACTTCGAAACTCAGATTTGAATCACTTTCTTTCTTTTGGGATGATGAAGAGTACATAAAGATATCTGATGAACCTTATGATTATTCAAGGGAGAAACTGCAAAAAACAGTTAATGAGCACATGAAATAAGAGGCTGGACAGCTGTAAATCAGACAGGAGGCATTCAGATCATGTTTTGTAATAAATGTGGAAAACAAGTAGTCGACGGATCACCGTTTTGTATGTTCTGCGGAAATGATTTTTCAAAGGTAAGAGTGGTCAGGGCACCTTCTGAACGGCAGATTCAACAGACAGGCTATTCTATCTCCCGAACAACAAATCGAGATGGTTTTTCCGAATATTCCAATCAGAACAAAAGGGGACTGCAGGCCAGAATCTGCCCGGGATGTGGTGCTCCGATTGCACCGGATACATATTCCTGCGAGTATTGCGGGACAATGTTTGAAAGAAATGAGCCACAGATAATCCAACAACAGATTCAACCTGTTCAAATGCAGCCAGTCCAGGTTACACAGGTCATACAACAGCCTAATCCCGGCCTTACATGGGGAATGGCAGCGAAATTGGCGGTTACAAATGCTGCTGTCCAGGCTGGAACAGGAATTGCTACCGAGATAACAAAGGGAGTAATAAAGGGAGCAATAAGAGGGATGCTGCCGTGGTGAATCTTTATTGTTGCGAAATGATAGGGAGGTAACAACGCAATGCTTATTAAATTGGAATGTCCTAAATGCGGCGAAGAAATGACAATGAAAACCGAGAAGGGTTTCAGCTTTTGCAATAACTGCGGAGAAAGAGTATGCTTTGGAACAGCGAAAAGCCAAATAGATCCGCATATAAACGATGGGCAGAAACCCAATATGCCATTAACTGCGGAAACCCACCAAGAGCATCAACAGAGTTTCTATCAGCAGAATTCGTATCCGCAACCCTATCCGCAACATGCATATCAGCAGCCACAGCAAGCATATCCTCAGCAAAACTATCCGCATGTCAGAAAAAACCAGCATGCACAGAACACTATATCAAGTGCGGCTGAATATACGAATCGTAAGGTTGTAGATAATTATCTCAGGACTAACAGTTTTTTGTCTTCTACCCCTGTTTTTATTATGGCTTTAGCGCAGGCAGTCATGCTTGCTGTTTCACTGATGATTGGAGTTTACTACGACATATTATTGGGAATGTTCTTTGTAGCCCTTCCGGCCATAGCTGCAGTAGTAGAGACATGGATTACTTATGGGACAGCCAAGTGGGGTAGAGATGGAGTAAAAACTGCAGGGTTGACGGTGGGCAAGGTATTTGGTGTTATTTATATTGTACTTACAGGCATTATAGTTTTTGTTGAACTCATAGGTGCGGCAATCTGGTCGACTGTGGTCGGTTGGCTTGGAGACGGACTGAAAGATATTATGGTATATATATTTGGCACAGATCTTGGCCTAAAGAATCTATTATCAATGTCCACAAATCTTGGGATGATAATCTTTCTGGTTTCCCTGGCACCACTCGCCTTCTGGATTGTACTGCAAATTATGCTCAATAAATTCAGGGACAATATCAAGTCAGCTCTCAACAATATGCTTGCTTCAGATATTAAGGTAGTGTTTCCGGCAGTTCTTTTATTCTTGTATGCACTACCTTGCATTGGCTTTGGAATACTGTTTATTTATTATGAGGAATATTTATGGGGAATGGCTGTTATGCTTCAGGGTATTCTTTTTGCATTCGGAGGAGTATTGCTGATAGTTTTTGGGAATACACTCAAGGATAATAACAGTCAGAAGTGCGCTCGAAATATATAGGGAGAAAGATTCATGAAAGTAAATATTTTCTGCCCATTTTGTGGACAAAAAGTGGTTGCGAATACAGAAAGAACCTTTGTGTTTTGTAATGATTGTGGGTCAAGAATTCAGTTAGGCAGCAGTTCCAATACAGAAACCGATGTCAGCACAGAACATTCAGAGTACTTGGTGTCAAATCCGACACCGGTTTTACCTACTATGGAAAAGAGAAGTCTTAATGATGACAATTCCCGCTTTTTTACAGATATAGGTACCGATTCTGCTCCGACTTGGACTATATCTTTTGGTATAGCCGCTCTAGTATTTGCAATTATAAGCTGGTTTGCCGAGCCATGGTGGATGACACTTATAGTGGGGAGTGGCGCTATTGGACTTTCTATAGTTTCGCTTGTAAAGAAATGGAAACTTAAGGGGTTGTCTGTAGCAGCTATACCTGTAGCGGGATTAGCAATAACGATTGCTATCATTATTGTTGGAATGCATTAGAGAACAGAAACAAGTATCAGATAATATTGATGCTGAGAGGTATTCATCATGCAAAATAAAAAAATAGTAATATTTGTTAGTATTCTTGCGCTTGCTTTTGTTTTTACAGCGTGTACTAAGATTAGTGCTCTTAAGGAATTAGTCGGGGACAGGAAGCAAGTTGAGATTATCGGAATAGAAGGTAAAGATGATAAGGGATTTATAGAAGAAAAGAATACTCAAACGGAGACGTCGGACAACAGTATTACTGATGATAAAGAAAATGATACAGTGAATTTGCAGGAACATGAGGTTCCCAAAGGATTTACTGAAGGCTATATATTTGGAGAATATGAGAAGTATAATTCTGCCGCTAATGAGAATGGGTATGGCGGTGACAAAATCTGGGTGAAAGGAACAATAAAAGAAGTTAGTGTGATGGGAGGAGATACCCTTTTTTGTATATTATATACGGACGAGGGGGAAGGGTGGTTAATTGGTCTTGATTATACGGAAGTAGATAAAAAAATATATGATGATTTAATTGGTCACAGCGTTATTGCAAAGGGTATATATCAGGGATTCTCTGAAGTATATATATACCCGGCTATTTTTATGAATATGATTTGGGACAGTACAGATGGTAGCATTATAACATCAGTTTTATGGGGAGATTATGAGGGTGAAGATTGGAATGACTCATTTGTTGAATGGAAAGAAGGCAGTTTTAGAAATATCTCATTCCAAATACCAGTGGAATGGGGAGAAGCAAACTATTCAGATGACGGAAAATACATGTATTATTACCCTGATGGCGGGATGTTGATGCTTTTTGTACAGGAGGGGTCGGGTTTTGTATTTGATAATAATGACGCTATTAACAGCTTTCTTGATAGCTTTATTGAAGCAATGAAGGATGGATATACAGATTTTTGCGAGGAAAGCCGAACACTGAAAACCCTGAAAAATGGTAAAAGAGTGGCTGTATTTGATTGGTCAGGATACAATACTGTAGTGGGGATGAATATGTATACTAGAGCCTTTTTTATCGAAATCGACGGAAATATGCTTAATATAAGCTACAACAATTACTATGAAGTAAATGAAGAAAACTTGGAACTGTTTGAAGAGATCGTTAATTCGATCAATTAGTGGTATGTGCTGACTGAAAAAGCATCTCTCAAATACTCAGTTCAACTCTGTTTAAGTAACTGCACCTGCGGCATTTCTGCCACAGGTGCAGTTATTGTTTAGAGTTAGTTTTCGTTGCTGGAACAAAGAGTCTGGTTTATAGGGCTCTTCAGAGACATAAGATATACATGCCTTTTAGGGGAGAGCAAAGAGCTGCAGCAGTTTTTTGAAAGTTCAGGATTCTCACAGCTTATCACGGCATCATATGTATTCTCTTTGTAAATGTGACACTTTTTTCGCACATATGAACTGATTGTGATAAAATGTTTATCGTAATAACTGCAATGAAGAAGCGAGGATTAGTAAAGATGACAGGTATTTATGAGCAGGCTAAGAGCGTTTTTTCCGAAGTGATGGAAAAAAGCAGACCGGAGATCGGAGATCTGCTTGTCATCGGGTGCTCAACCAGCACAGTGCTGGGAGATAAGCCCGGGACGAACTCCAGCGAGGAAGTGGCGGAAGAACTGTACCGTGCTGCCTGCGAAGCTATCGGAGATAAATATGATATAGCCGTTCAGTGCTGTGAGCATTTAAACAGAGCGCTGGTACTAGAAAAAGAAGTGGCATTAAAGCATGGATTTACTATCGTAAACGCTGTTCCACACAGAAAGGCCGGAGGCGCGTTCGCCACAAAGCATTACCACTCATTAAAAGATCCGGTTGTTGTGGAAGACATAGCTTCATCCGCCGTTATCGGGGTCGATATAGGCGGTGTGATGGTCGGAATGCATATGAGGCCTGTGGTGGTTCCGATAAAGCTTGAAAATAACAGGATCGGAGAAGCCGTCGTAATAGCAGGTTACAGCAGGTTAAAATATATCGGCGGAGAGAGAACGAAGTATCTGGAATAAACAGAGTATCCGGATTAAAAAGAGCATCAGATATACAAGCCTCGGTAATAAAGCACAGTATTGAAAAAAGGAAAAACAGCCGAAAGAAAGGGACATCATCTTATGAAAAATCGTAGCTCCAACCCTATAATGAAAAACATCTATACAGCAGATCCCGCGCCTATGGTACTTGGAGATACTTTGTATCTCTACACCACACATGACGAGGACGAACTCGTGAACAATTTCTACACCATGTACGACTGGAGATGCTTTTCCACAAAGGATATGGTCAATTGGACCGATCATGGAAAGATTTTTTCACTTGATGATATTGAGTGGGCGGACGACAGGGCATGGGCTCCCCAATGCATCGAGAGAAACGGAAAGTATTATCTGTACTGCCCCGTACACAAAAAGGATGACGGAATGGCTATCGCGGTAGGTATCTCCGACAGCCCCACAGGGCCGTTCAAGGATCTTGGCCACCCGCTCATCGCAGAGGGTGACTGGAACGATATCGATCCGACGGTCTATATAGATGATGACGGACAGGCTTATCTCTATTTCGGTAATCCCGAACTCAGATATGTTCTTTTGAACGAGGATATGATCTCCTATGACGAGAAGGTGGGCATTGTGAAGGTGCCTATGACCGAGGAAGCCTTTAACAAAGGCAGCCACGATACAGGAACATCCTACGGGGAGGGCCCCTGGTTTTATAAGAAAAACGGCCTTTATTACATGGTGTACGCCGCATTTGCCGTAGGAGAGCAGGATGAGCATCTTGCATATTCAACATCCGAAGGCCCTACCGGCCCATGGAAATACGGAGGAGTGCTCATGACAAGCGAGGGAGGTGTCTTTACAAACCATCCCGGAATCGCGGATTTCAAGGGGCATTCCTATCTCTTTTACCACACAGGAGAGCTTCCCGGGGGAAGCCTTTTCCACAGAAGCGTCTGCGTTGCGGAGTTTACCTATAACGAGGATGGGTCCATAGATGTGATCCCCAAATGTGACGGGGTGGATGAAGTTTAACCAAAGAAAACAAAAACGACAGATTGAAACAGATGGGCTCAGTTTATAAGATTGAAAAGGTATAAGTCATGGTCGATAAGAAAACAAAATGGTCATATTGCGTGGGAGCTACGGGGCGAGATGCCGCTTACACTCTTGTGAGCATGTTCCTCCTTACATACATCCAGTACACCATGAAGCTTGAGGTGATACAGTTCACCGTGATATCCGTAACCATGGTTGTGTGCATGATATGGGACGCGGTTAACGATCTGCTTATGAGTTCCATAATCGAGAACAGTCATTTTAAGACCGGGAAATACAGGCCGTTTATCATTGTTGGAGCTGTGCTCAATGCGATAGTGATCGCTCTTATGTTTACGGTGCGTCCTACCGGGTGGGCATTTGTCATATTCTTTTGCATAATGTATCTGCTGTGGGGAATGACTTACACCATTAACGATATCGCATACTGGGGAATGCTTCCCAGCCTTTCCAGCGATCCCAAGGAGAGAGATTCGCTCGTGACTCTCATGGGCATCTTCGTTTGCGTCGGACAGTTCTCCGTTGCAGGAGTGGTACCTATGGTCATAGCCGGAAATGCAGTATCCGCATTCAGGATCGTCGGCCTCATAGTGGCACTGGCATTCCTTTTATTTCAGACACTCACCTTCCTGGGTGTTACCGAAAAGGAGCGAAAGGATAATGCAGAGCAGGTAAATATAAGGTCTATGTTTAAGATCCTTAAAAGGAACGACCAGCTTGTCATATCAGGTATATCCTATGTCTTATTCTGTGTCGGGCAGCAGCTGCTTCTCCTTTTGGCAGTTAACTTTTTCTATTTTGAATTCGGATATTCCGGAAGCGGAGACCTTGTGACATATTTCACCGTAATGTACGGACTCGGCACTCTTGCCGCCCAATTTGTGTATCCGGTTCTGTCGGCAAGGGTAAGCAGAAGCAGGATTTATACCATATGCATGATCGTGCTGATAGTGGGTTATCTCGTCCTGCTCGGATTCGGTTATATAATACCCAAAAACATCATCCTTCTTATGGCAACGGGATTGATCATTTTCTTCTGCCAGGGCCTTATTAACCTTGCGATGGTGGTAATGATAAACAATACCATAGAATATGACGAATACCGGTTCGGGGAGCGTCACGACAGTATTATTTCAGCCATAAGATCCTTTGCTTCCAAGTTTTCCGGAGCTCTTAATCAGGGCACGGCTTCACTGATACTGATCGTGAGCGGCATTTACGCCGTGAGCCAGAATATCAGCGATCTTGAAGTCAAGATAGGAAGCGGAGAGCTCTCGAGCGAGGAAGCGCTGGGTACCGCAGACAGGATCATCGCCACGGTAGAGCCCTCCCAGACACTCACTCTCCGCATAGGCATGGTCGCGATCCCTCTTATTGTTATGATAGCCGCCCGGCTTATCATGAAAGCGGGATATAAGATCGATGAGAAAGAATATAAACGCATGGTCAGCGAGATAGCTGAAAGAAAATAAAAGTGTCAAAAGAAAATAAATGCCAAAATAAAAAAGAAAAAACTGTTGACACGTTACTTTAGATGTGTTATTTTATCAGAGTGCTTAAAACAAGGACATCAAGAAGAGTATCCGCTCTCACCTTACAGCCTTAAGTGAGCTCGTAAGCGTAACCGTCCATTATTATACCGCATGATCTGTGGTCTGTTAATGTGATTTCGAGTGGATAGATTGGTGTCTATCCACTTTTTTTTCATTTTTATGAAGTCGGCTATAGGAGGTAAACAGCCATTAGCGATTTAATGATCAATGAGCAGATACGCGACAAGGAAGTCCGCGTGATCGGTGTTAACGGTGAGCAGCTCGGAATTATGTCTTCGAGAGAGGCACAGGCGCTTGCAGATGAGGCAGAGCTTGACCTTGTAAAGGTTGCGCCCACAGCACAGCCACCGGTCTGCAGGATAGTCGATTACGGAAAGTACAAGTACGAACAGCTCCGTAAGGAAAAGGAAAACAAAAAGAAGCAGCATCAGGTTGAGATAAAGGAGATACGTCTTTCACCCAATATCGACTCCAACGATCTCAACACAAAGGTCAATGCCGCAAGGAAATTCCTTACCAAAGGAGACAAGGTAAAGGTAACACTTCGTTTCCGTGGCCGTGAGATGGCACATATGAACACCACCAAGCATGTCTTGGATGATTTTGCGGAAGCTCTTAACGATGTGGCGGTTATCGAAAAGCCCGCCAAGGTTGAAGGCAGAAGCATGAGTTTGTTTTTAACTGCAAAAAAGAATTAATCAACTAATGAATTTTGACAGTTAAGATATATATTTTATTCAGGAGGAAACAGTTATGCCCAAGATGAAGACAAGCAGGTCCGCTGCAAAGCGTTTTAAAGTAACCGGAACAGGAAAGCTTAAGAGAAATAAGGCTTACAAGCGTCATATTCTTACTAAGAAGACCACTAAGAATAAGAGAAATCTCAGAAAGCCCGCTATCACGGACGCAACAAATGTTAAGAACATGAAGAAGATCCTGCCTTACGCATAATCAGGCAGTCGTTTAACCCCGCGATATTAAGCGGACAGGGAATGCATCGTTTTTCGCATTCCGTCTTGAAAGGAGATTAAGAAAATGGCAAGAATAAAAGGTGGCATGAATGCCAGAAGAAAGCATAATCGCGTTCTTAAGCTCGCTAAGGGCTACAGAGGCGCAAGAAGCAATCAGTACAGAGTAGCTAAGCAGTCCGTTATGAGAGCACTTGCTACATCATTTGCAGGACGTAAGGAAAAGAAGCGTGAGTACAGAAGACTCTGGATCGCACGTATCAACGCAGCTGCAAGGATCAACGGTCTTTCATACAGCAAGTTTATGTATGGCCTTAAGCAGGCTGATATCGAGCTTAACCGCAAGGTACTCGCTGACCTCGCTGTAAATGATGCAGAGGGATTTGCGGAGCTTGCAGAGATCGCTAAGAGCAAAGTAAGCTAAGAAAAAGCAGAGGATATCTGCATTACCTATTTGATATGAGATTATTAAAAAGAGAGCCGAGAGCTCTCTTTTTTTGTCATCTTTATGAAAAACGGGCAGTACGGAAAATAGATCGTTGCACAGCACTTTATCATTAATAAATTAAAATAAGGCGAATAAAAATTAACGATAAACGTTAAATTATTATTGACAAATGTTATTTCATGGTTTATACTCCATATATCAGCTGAAAAAACAAAAGGAGATACGCGTTAGAATAAAGATTATGAGCAGAAAGAAAAGCATCATCACACTGATCATTGGGTTTGCCGGGATCATGGCAGGTCTGATCGCTACAAGCTTTGCCGTTCAAGGGATCATGTTTCTTCCCATCGGAGTAAGAATGGTACTTCTCATCGCAGCATACTGGCTTACGGCAATCGTACCGGTGATTATAGTCATCGCCGGTAAGGAGAAGCTTTCCGGATTTGGCTTCAGCAGGGAAAAGATCGGCCTGCAGATCCTTATCGGCCTTGGGCTCGGGATCGGAATGTCGGCCATACTCACGTTGGTTCCCCATCTTCTCGGATTCGGCAACTATGTTGATAACGGAACCAGGTATAAATATGCATGGCAGTTTTGCTGGGAATTCCTTTACTGCATAGTAGGCGTGGGACTTGCGGAGGAATTCGCATTCCGGGGCTTCATTTATCAAAGGGTTAAAAGCCTTTTCGGAAAAGATTTCCTTGCAGTGATCATCAGCTCAGTTCTTTTCGGTTTTTTCCACATTCTGAGTGGAAACATTATCCAGATGGTCATTACCGGGTTTATCGGCGCACTGTTTTGCTTCTTCAGGCTGAAGATCAAGAACTGTACCACCCTTTCGATCATTATCGCCCATGGCGTATATGACGCACTTATCACACTTATGGCATCACTTTTGCTTTAATAGAGAGGAGAATTATCATGAATCAGGAAAACGTTAAATTAGAGAGAATCAAGAAAAGCTGCAAAGTTGCAGGTATTGTTACACGTATCGCTTTTATGGTGTGCGTAGTAGGATGCGTGATCTCACTCATCAGCGGCATTGTAACAGTGTCAAACAGGAAGAATATGGAGCAGAGCATAACAAAGGCTTTGGAGGAACATGACGAGGTGGCTGTAGGGCAGAAGATAGGAGATGTAAATGTGTATCTTGCCAAGGTGGATCCGGCTGTGATGAAATGGTTCAAGAACCTGAAGTTTGAATCATCTATCCCTGCATGGCAGAAGATCATGGATGAAACCCCGTATGCTTTTTCACTCGGTCTGACGCTGATAGGAATGAGCTTCGGAATAGCGATCCTTGCATTTGCCCTTTTCCAGATATATTCGGTGTTTGACATCATCAAAAAAGAAGACACACCCTTCAGCGAAAAGGTGTTAAAAAAGCTTCTAATAGCACTCATCATCATAGACGTTATTATAGCCATGACCTCAGGCTTGGGACAGGCTGCTATAGCCGGTCTTATCACATGGGCAGTATATGCGATAATGGACTACGGAAGAGTTCTCCAGATCCAGTCGGACGAGACTTTATAAGGGGGTGATCATATGGGAAAGATAATATTAAGGCTTGACCGCGTGATGGCGGACAGGAAATCATCCTTAAAGGAACTATCAGAAAAGATCGGGATCAGCAATGTTAACCTGTCGAAGATGAAGACGGGAAAGATAAGCGCCATACGTTTTTCGACTCTGGAAGCGATCTGCGAGGCTCTTGACTGTCAGCCGGGGGATATACTGGAATACAGTAAGGACGAATAATGTAAAGAAATAATCATGGAGTAAATGCTTAGACAGTTGATTGAAATTAAATCTTTGATATTGACTATCACACACTTTTTTTGTAAACTAATATAGTCGTTTAGCAGGATTAGTACATCGGTAGTATGTTAGCTTCCCAAGCTGAAGAGGCGGGTTCGACTCCCGTATCCTGCTCGGCTATAAACTATAAACCCTTGGAACATTGCGCCGTATCAGGAAGGCAGCGGTGATCCAAGGGCTTTTTTGTTACATATCGAATATCGAAAAGAACAGAACATTCGGGTCTATTTTAGCACGGCCGAAAACAGCGATATAAGCAGCGTTATGGTCACCCCGGATATAACCGTGGTGACAGCTATTCCCGATGAGAGCGTGGTGGTATCCTCACCTATCTTTTCGGCCTGGATCATTGGCAGGTTTCCTACGGGAACCGCACCCATCAGGCACATTGCCAGGATCGCCGTTTTGTCAAACAATAATCCGCGCATTATAAACACTATGGCAACCGGGATCAGTATGAGCCTGATCACGATATAGATCCAGATGCGGAAGTCTTTGACAGATTCGATAAAGTTCGATCTTGCGATAATTGTTCCAAGTAGCGCCATGGAGAGGAAGATCGTGGCATTCCCGACATATTCAACGGTGTTAGCAAGTATTGGCGGAAGCCTTAAATTAAACCAGAAAACAACCAGGCTAAGCACAGCCATTACAGTTCCGATATTGAAAACCTTAAGGATGGGGTGCCTGTCGGAAGACTCCTGACCGTTGCCCTTTCCCAGTATCATCAGCCCGTGAGTGTAGAACAGCAGGCTGTAGAAGATATTTATAACTATGATATAGATCAGCGCATTCGGCGGAAGCACGGCTTTGGCAACGGGAATCCCAAGGAATCCGGTGTTGGTATACACTGTCATCAGATTGTAGAACTTACGCTTATCCGGCTTTACGCGAAGAATAAGCGGTATCAAAAAGCCGAGTGCAACCAGAAATACGTAAAACGCCGCACCCAGCCCCGCTGCTATAAACAGATCCCTGTGGGTGGCAGTGATGTTTCCTGACAGTATTGAGGCCATGATAAGTGCGGGATTGCACACATCAACCACTATGGCGGACAGCTTTTTTGAAGAAGCTCCGTCGATGATCCCCTTTTTGTGGAGAATGAATCCGATGGCCACAAGTATAAATATTACGCCCATTTGTTGCAGGATAACCGGTAAGCTCATTTTGAAGCCTTTCTTTTATATCTTTTTCAGTACGCAATGTAGTGTAGCACAAACGATAATAATTGTCATTTGTCTTCTTGTCTTTTCTAAATTCTTAATAAGATGTATAATGTAATAGACTTTATGGTTTTATACATTAAAGGGAGGTATTATATGGAATCTGTAGTAAAGTTTTTAAAAGAAGCAGGAACTTATTATCTGGCAACGGTTGACGGGGATCAGCCCAGAGTAAGGCCTTTCGGCACAGCAAATGTATTCGAGGGTAAGCTCTATATCCAGACCGGAAAGGTCAAGGATGTATCAAAGCAGCTTCATGCCAATCCTAAGGCTGAGGTGTGTGCATTTAAGGACGGAGAGTGGATAAGAATATCCGGCGAGCTCATAGAGGACGACCGTGTTGAGGCGCGTCGCGCCATGCTCGAAGCCTATCCCTCACTTCAGGGTATGTACAAAGAGGATGACGGAAATACCGAAGTGCTGTATTTCAAGGATGCCACAGCAACGTTTTATTCATTCACATCCGCACCCAGAACGGTGAAGTTCTGATCCGGCCGCGATGTGTTGATCGAAAAGGAGAGCATGATTCTTTATGAAAGTTGATCCCAAAAAGGCAGCCATGATAGGGCTCGCCGCTACAACAGTATTTGCAACCGCAGGCTGCGGAATGCTTCCGGGCAGCAATGAGCCCACAACAGTATACGGACCGCCGGAGTGGTTCGGAGACGTTGATCCCAGTGAGAATTACAATGAGGACGTATACGGTCCGCCGGAGTGGTTCGGAGAGGTCGAAGAGGATGAAACGGTTAGTGACCTTGAAGAGACCATCATCGGAAGCTGGCAGGGAGAAGTGGGCCCGTTCTATTACACATACTACTTCGGATCGGACGGATCCGTAAGATGGGACGCTGACGGAGGCGAAGGCGGAACCGGCAGTTATGAAGTATCAGGAGATACAGTCACACTATATCTTGAGGATAACGTGAAAGTATTCACTTATGCCCTAAAGGCAGATACCGATATCGAGGGAATACTTCTCGATGAGGAGAATAACGAGTTCACAAAGATCGATTCGGTTGACCCCATCGAAAGTGACTAAAACACGACAGGGAATAAAATGCTTATTACGGAACAAGATCATCCGGAGCGGTGCTTTCAGGGAGGTTTTGATGAATAATGAAAAAATGCCTAAAAACGAGGATGCGCATGAGATAGATCTGGAATCTCTGGTAACCCAAAACGGTGAGAGCAAGCCTACTCTGTGCAGGCTATGCGGCGCACTTCTTGACTATTCCGGGCTCGGGGAGTACGTCTGTCCTGACTGCGGCCATGTGGAGTACGATGCATATGGCGTTGTCAGAGCATATCTTGAGAAATTCCCCGGTTCCAATGTGGTCCAGATCGAAAGAGCCACCGGAGTGCCGCGTCACAAGATCAACAGGATGATAACCGACGGAAGGTTTAATGTCACCGAAGGAATGCTTAAAGCCGAACAGGATAACGGTGAGGAAAAGGTTTCCAGGAAAGGCCTCTATGTTAACAACAATAATGTGGAAGCTTCCAGGATGTGGAGCAAGGATATGCGCTCCTGAACAGTGATTGTGGCAAAAATATTAACATTTTCTAAAGATGTCAGAAAACAATTGAACAACAGCCTCAATTGTGCTACTATAGTAATGACAAAATTCAATGAGAAAGGTATCCGCCTTCCGGGGCGGATGAGTGGGTGAAGCCTATGAAATTCGTGATTATCGGCAGAAACATCGAAGTTACGCCCGGACTTAAAAGCGCAGTTGAAGACAAGCTTGGAAAACTTGAGAAATACTTCAACGAAGACACAGAGATTCACGTAGCCTTAAGCGTCGAGAAGGAGCGCCAGAAAATAGAGGTTACGATCCCCGTTAAGGGAAGCATTATACGTTCGGAACAGGTTTCAAGCGATATGTACGTATCCATTGATCTTGTCGAAGAAATCATCGAGCGTCAGCTCAAAAAGTATAAGAATAAGATCATAGAGAAGCAGCAGGATGCTGTATCCTTCTCCAAGATGTATGTTGAGAACGATTACGCAGATGATGAAGAGATTAAGATCATTCGTTCCAAGAAATTCGAGATCAAACCTATGTATCCCGAAGATGCATGCGTGCAGATGGAGCTGTTGGGGCATAATTTCTATGTATTTATCAACGCCGAAACAGACCAGGTTAACGTGGTATACAAGAGAAAGGGCGACACCTACGGACTTATAGAACCGGAAATCTGATAAAACAGAATAATGGTAAAGCGAAGGAGTGCGGTAAATGGCCGCACTCCTTTTTATGTCAACCGGATGTGAAAAATAGCAAAATTTGAGACGTTAGAAGGCTATTTATCGTTGCAATTATAGGCTTTCTATGATAAAATTATGCCATAGTGTGTGAAAAAAATAACAATCACATCAAACAAACTTTTTTTATACGAAACGGAGGACTTCTAAATGGCAAGAAAAGTAGTTTTAGCCGGCGCTTGTCGTACCGCTATCGGTACTATGGGCGGTTCACTTTCCACTACACCCGCTGCTGATCTGGGTGCAATAGTTATCAAGGAGGCATTAAACCGTGCAGGTGTTGCGCCTGACAAGGTTGATCAGGTTTACATGGGCTGCGTTATCCAGGCAGGCCAGGGACAGAACGTAGCACGTCAGGCTTCCATCAAGGCCGGTCTTCCCATCGAAGTTCCCGCCGTTACCATTAACGTTGTGTGCGGATCAGGTCTTAACTGCGTTAACCAGGCTGCACAGATGATCATGGCAGGCGATGCCGACATCGTTGTTGCAGGCGGTATGGAGAACATGTCCATGGCTCCTTTCGCACTTCCTCAGGGACGTTACGGATACAGAATGACATGGCCCAGCCAGAGCCAGGGCGCTCTTGTTGATACCATGGTAAAGGATGCTCTTTGGGATGCATTCAACGATTATCACATGATCACCACCGCAGACAATGTTGCCAAGGAGTGGGGACTTACCAGAGAAGAGCTTGACGAGTTTGCATTAAAGTCACAGCAGAAGGCATGTGCTGCTATCGAGAGCGGCGCTTTCAAGAAAGAGATCGTTCCCGTAGAGATCAAGAAAAAGAAAGAGACAGTAGTATTTGATACAGACGAAGGCCCCAGACCGGGATCTACCATCGAAGGTCTTGCAAAGCTTCGTCCCTTAAATCCCGACGGAGTAGTTACGGCAGGTAACGCTTCAGGAATCAACGACGGTGCGGCTGCAATCGTTGTTATGAGCGAAGAGAAGGCTAAGGAGCTCGGGGTTAAGCCCATGGCTACCTTCGTAGCAGGAGCTCTTGCAGGTGTTCGCCCCGAAGTAATGGGTATCGGCCCTGTTGCAGCAACCAGGAAGGTTATGGCTAAAGCCGGCATGAAGATCGAGGACTTCGATATCATCGAGGCTAACGAGGCATTTGCAGCACAGTCTGTAGCAGTCGGAAAGGATCTTGGAATCGACGTTGACAAGCAGCTCAATCCCAACGGAGGAGCTATCGCTCTCGGACATCCCGTAGGAGCATCCGGAGCACGTATCCTTGTAACACTTCTTCACGAGATGCAGGCTAAGGGAGCTAAGACTGGTCTGGCTACTCTTTGCATCGGCGGTGGAATGGGATGCGCTACTATCGTTAAGATCGAAGACTGATAGGAGATAAACATGGAATATATTCTTTACGAACAGAAAGGTAGTATCGCTACTATCACAATTAACAGGGAGAAGGCTCTCAACGCTCTTAATTCACAGGTTCTTGATGAGCTTAATGCCACTCTTGATAATGTAAATCTTGATGAGGTAAGATGTCTTATCCTTACCGGCGCAGGCGAGAAGAGCTTTGTTGCAGGCGCTGATATCGGAGAGATGAGCACTCTTACCAAGGCTGAGGGCGAAGCTTTCGGCAAGAAGGGAAATGATGTGTTCAGAAAGCTCGAGACTTTCCCCATTCCCGTTATTGCCGCCGTTAACGGCTTTGCACTGGGCGGAGGATGCGAGATCGCAATGAGCTGCGATATCCGTATCTGTTCCGAAAATGCTATGTTCGGTCAGCCTGAGGTTGGCCTGGGAATCACTCCCGGATTCGGCGGAACTCAGCGTCTGGCAAGACTTGTAGGTGCCGGAATGGCCAAGCAGCTTATCTACACTGCAAGAAACATCAAGGCTCCCGAGGCATACCGCATCGGACTTGTTAATGATGTTATCGCAGCTACCGTTGATGAGGCAGGAAATGTTACCGCATCCGCTAAGGACAATCTCATTGCTGCAGCGGAGAAGATGGCAACCACCATCGCTCAGAACGCACCCATCGCGGTCCGCAATTGTAAGAAGGCTATAAATGAAGGCCTTCAGGTAGATATGGACAAAGCTATCGTTATCGAGGAGAAGCTTTTCGGTGACTGCTTCGAGACAGAAGATCAGAAGGCCGGCATGGGCAACTTCCTTGAGAAGGATAAAGAGAAGAAGCTTAAAGTCGTACCTTTCCAGAATAAGTAAATCAATTTTATTATTTCACATTATGGAGGAATGAACATGAAAGTAGGCGTTATTGGTGCCGGAACAATGGGCCAGGGAATTGCTAAGGCATTCGCACTGGTTGACGGCTATGAAGTTGCACTCTGCGATATCAAGCAGGAGTGGGCTGAAGGCGGAAAAGACAAGATTGCAAAAGGTTATGCAAAGCTTGTTGAAAAAGGAAAAATGACTCAGGAGAACGTTGATGCTGTCCTTGCAAGGATCACTCCCGGTCTCAAGGAGGATCTCTGTGCTGACTGTGACCTCATCGTAGAGGCTGCATTTGAGGATATGCAGGTTAAGAAGACCACTTTCTCAGAGCTCGACAAGATCTGCAAAGAGTCTTGTGTATTTGCTTCAAATACATCAAGTCTTTCAATCACCGAGATCGGCAACGGACTTACCCGTCCTATGATCGGAATGCACTTCTTCAACCCTGCTGACAGAATGAAGCTCGTTGAGGTTATCGCAGGTGTTAACACTCCTCAGGCTACCGTTGACAGGATCATCGAGATCTCCAAGGAGATCGGCAAGGAGCCCGTACAGGTTAACGAGGCAGCAGGATTCGTTGTTAACCGTATCCTTATCCCCATGATCAACGAAGCAGCTTTCATCAAGATGGAAGGTGTATCCGATATCGAGGGAATCGACAGCGCAATGAAGCTTGGCGCAAATCATCCCATGGGACCCCTTGAGCTGGGCGATTTTGTAGGACTTGATATCTGCCTTGCTATCATGGACGTTCTCTACAAGGAGACCGGCGATTCCAAGTATCGCGCATGCCCTCTTCTTCGCAAGATGGTACGCGGCGGAAACCTTGGATGCAAGAGCGGCAAGGGCTTCTATGTTTACAACGCAGACAGAACCAAGACTGCAGTAGATAAGCTTTAATTGAAACTATTGGAGATGCAAAGTGCCTCTATCAGCGCTTTGCATCTTCGTGTGTAAATAATCATATTTTCGGAGGAAAAACATAATGGATTTTACTCTTAGCAAGCAGCATGAAATGGCTCAGACTCTCTTCAAAGAGTTTGCTGAGAAAGAAGCTAAGCCTCTGGCGATCGAGACAGATGAAAACGAGGCATTTCCCAGACCTACCGTTGACAAGATGGCAAAATTCGGCTTTCTTGGAATTCCTGTTCCCAAGGAGTACGGCGGACAGGGCGCAGACATTCTTACATACGTTATGTGCGTAGAGGAGCTTTCAAAGGTTTGTGCTACCACAGGCGTTATTGTTTCAGCACACACATCTCTCTGTGTTGATCCCATCCTTACATACGGAACACCCGAGCAGAAGGCAAAATACCTGCCCGACCTTGCTTCAGGCAAGAAGATCGGTGCATTCGGACTTACCGAGCCCGGTGCAGGTACCGATGCGCAGGGTCAGCAGACAAAGGCTGTACTTGACGGCGATGAGTGGGTACTCAACGGATCCAAGTGCTTTATCACCAATGGTAAGGAAGCTGATATTTATGTTGTTATCGCAGTTACCGGAAAGGTTGAGAAGCGCGGCAAGATGCTCAAAGAGATCTCTGCATTTATCGTAGAAAAGGGCACTCCCGGATTCACCTTCGGTACCAAGGAGAATAAGATGGGTATCCGCGGATCATCCACTTACGAGCTCATCTTCACCGATTGCCGCATCCCCAAGGAGAATCTCCTCGGACAGCAGGGCAAGGGCTTCAATATCGCGATGCACACTCTTGACGGCGGACGTATCGGAATCGCTGCTCAGGCTCTCGGAATCGCAGAAGGCGCTCTTGAGAGAACCATCGAATACACCAAGGAAAGAAAGCAGTTCGGCAAGTCCATCAGCGCATTCCAGAACACTCAGTTCCAGCTCGCTGACATGGCTACAAAGGTAGAAGCTGCCAAGCTCCTTGTTTATAAGGCTGCAATGAAGAAGGCCGAGTATCAGAAGAATCCTAAGGTTTCTTACTCTGTAGAAGCAGCTCAGGCTAAGCTCTATGCCGCTGAGGTAGCAATGGAAGTTACCACCAAGGCTGTACAGCTCCATGGCGGATACGGCTACATCAGAGAGTATGAGATCGAGCGTATGATGCGTGATGCAAAGATCACCGAGATCTACGAGGGAACCAGCGAGGTTCAGAGAATGGTCATCTCCGCGAATCTGCTTAAGTAAGCAAAACAGATCAATGAATGAGTCGACGTCCTGCTTGCAGGTAAGAAGACGAATTCATCGATCTGTGAATGTGCAGCGCAGCTGCGCGAACGAGAGACCGTAGGTCTCGAGTGGTGCTTACGTTATAGAATGTAAAATAATAAAGGAGTAAATATACAATGAAAATAATCGTTTGTATTAAACAGGTTCCTGATACAAAGGGTGGCGTAAAGTTTAATCCCGATGGAACTCTTGACAGAGCAGCGATGCTTGCCATCATGAACCCCGATGACAAAGCAGGTCTTGAGGCAGCACTTCGTTTGAAAGATCAGTACGGTGCAGAAGTTACCGTTATCACCATGGGACTTCCCAAGGCAGCAGATGTTCTCCGCGAGGCACTTGCAATGGGAGCAGACAAGGCAGTTCTCGTAACAGACAGAGTACTCGGCGGAGCAGATACCTGGGCAACCTCAACCACTATCGCAGGTGCCATCAGAAAGCTTCAGCAGACAGATAAATACGATCTTATCATCACCGGACGTCAGGCTATCGACGGCGATACCGCACAGGTTGGACCTCAGATCGCAGAGCATCTCGGATATCCCGTAATCTCTTACGCTCAGGATATCAAGGTTGAAGGCGACAAGGTTATCGTTCAGCGTCAGTATGATGACAGATACCATGTTCTTGAGGCTCAGATGCCTTGCCTCATCACTGCACTTGCAGAGCTCAACGAGCCCCGTTACATGACTCCCGGCGGAATATTCGATGCATGCGAAGCAGAGATCACCACTATGGGAAGAGCAGATCTTGTAGACGTAGAGGACGGAAATATCGGACTTAACGGATCACCTACCAAGATCGCAAAGGCTTCCGATAAGGTTCGTAAAGGTGCAGGAGAAAAGGTTACTCCCGATTCACCCGAAGAAGCAGTTTCATACATTGTAGGCAAACTTGCTGAAAAGCATGTCATCTAAGTATAGTGAGGTAAATAATCATGAAAATGACTGAAGAACAGATCGCTCAGTACAAGGGCGTATTCGTATTCGCTCAGCAGGTTGACAATCAGGTAAGCGGAATTGCTTACGAACTGCTGGGAAAAGCTAAGGAGCTTGCACAGCCCCTTAATGCACAGGTTACCGCAGTCCTCATCGGAAGCGGTGTTGCAGACCTTGTTGATTCTCTTGCACAGTATGGTGCAGACAGAGTAATCGTTGTTGATGATCCTGAGCTCAAGGAGTATCGCACCGAGCCTTATGCACATGCACTCAGCTCTGTTATCAATGAGTATAAGCCCGAGATCGTGCTTGTAGGCGCTACAGCAATCGGCCGTGACCTTGGTCCTACCGTTTCCGCAAGAGTAGCTACAGGTCTTACAGCAGACTGTACAGTACTTGAGATCGGTGATTTCCCTCTCGTTGCTATCCCCGGTCAGGAGCAGAAGCACAATCAGCTTCTTATGACCCGTCCTGCATTCGGTGGAAACACCATTGCTACCATCGCATGCCCCGACAACCGTCCTCAGATGGCTACCGTTCGTCCCGGCGTTATGCAGAAGATCGAGCCCGTAGCAGGCGCTAAGGCAGAGGTCATCAATTACAATCCCGGATTCACTCCCAACAACAGATACGTGACCATCAAAGAGGTTGTAAAGGCTGTTGGTGATACCGTTGATATCATGGATGCAAAGATCCTCGTATCCGGCGGACGTGGAGTAGGAAGCCCCGAGAACTTCAAGATCCTCGAGGATCTCGCTAAGGTACTCGGCGGTGAGGTATCCTGCTCACGTGCGGTTGTAGATTCCGGCTGGAAGCCAAAGGATCTTCAGGTTGGCCAGACAGGAAAGACCGTTCGTCCTCATGTATACTTCGCTATCGGTATTTCAGGTGCTATACAGCATGTAGCAGGTATGGAAGAGTCAGACATCATCATTGCCATCAACAAGGATGAAGACGCTCCTATCTTTGATGTGGCCGATTACGGTATCGTAGGCGATCTCAACAAGATCGTTCCCCAGCTTACAGAGGCATTAAAGAAGGCTATCGCTGAGAAGTAATTTCCAACTGATACTTTTTAAGGGCGGGATGTTTATCCTGCCCTTTTTTGAGGAAATAATATGGCTATACTTAACAAAGAAATGAAACCCGGCATAAAATGTTACGTTGAAGGATTTGTTACCGCGGGAGGCGACAGGTTTTACGTAAAAAGTAAAGGGATAATTGTCGAAGAACCGGATATAACCGACAGTGCTGTCGATGTTCTTGTTGAGAAAGGTCAGCACGGAAAAGCGGAAACCGTTACCGCACAGATAGAAAACTGTTACTGGATCAGCCAGAAGACACGTCTTTCGGTCAAACTTCCGGGAGTAAAATAATTCACAATAAACGAGTGTCATAAATGGGTTTTTGTGCAACTTTCAGGGCCCATAAAACCGCGAAAAATGAGAGCTTCGATGCATTTGGTAAAAATGCCGAAGCTCTTTTTATGTGCAAAAATAACGAAAAGAAAAAACTTTTTTCTTTTCTATTGACTTCAAAAAACAAATGCTGTAAATTTGCTATCACCGAACAGGAAATGTCCGGATTCACCCCGAAGGGATTTCTCCCATGGGTTTTTCGATAAAAGGATCCAAGTGATCCGTATTAGGCTGTATCAGCCGCCACATTCCTCATATTGGAGAGGATAATCATATATTTTTTTGCTGCAGAAATGCAGCTTTATCAGCTTACTTTGAAAGAAAGGGAGGAGTTATTTTGGTTACCTCAAAGCAGAGCGATACCGCGCAGATTGAAGAAGGTTTAAAGACTGTCGTCGGAGATTATGTCAGTCAAAAGCAGGCAAGACTTTTAGCGCTTAAGAAAGGGAATATTACCAGACAGGAATTCTTACAGGAGGCGGAGGAGCATATCAGAAAATATATTCCTCTTTCCGGGGAGATGCAAAAGGAGCTCCTTGAACGTTTCGAAGAATATGTATTCGGATATTCCCGCCTGTCTGTTCTGATAGACGATCCGGATATTTCGGATATAAGGGTAGTCAGTCATGACTGCATCAGGGTGAAAAAGAAGGGCCGCAGGATGCGGTCTGAGATCGCTTTTTCGGATGAAAAGGAGTACAGGCAGTTTGTGGATTATGTGGCAATGAAGAATCAGGCTAATATCTCGAATCTTAACGCCATACAAAGGTTCACTGACAGTGAGTCGCATCCGGATTTTATTTTGAGATTTACTGTTTCGATGCCACTTGTTAACACCTATGCCCAGCCATATCTGTGCATCAGAAAGGTGCCCAAGAAGTTTCCGCTGATAAGTGATCTGGTTGATCTGGGAATGATGAAAAAGGAGGTTGCGGAGTTTCTTGTTGAAAGGTTCAGAACTGATTCAATGCTTATATGCGGTGGAAATTCCAGCGGAAAGACAACACTTCTAAATGCACTTAAGGAGACACTCCCGAATGATGTGGCAATTCTGGTCGCCCAACAGGCTGACGAGCTTACAACAAGGTTTCACCCGGATATGATGTTCATGCACTCACTTCCGGGGAACAGCGAAAGCCAGATCACTTACGACCTAAAAAATATAAGCATTGCCGGACTTACGATGGATGTGGACTATTTCATAATCGGTGAAGTCAAAGGCGAGGAAGCGCTGTATCTTATAAATGCCGCATGCACGGGTCAGACCTGCGCAGCAACCATTCACTCCACAAGCGCCGTAAGGGCAGTGGATAAACTTGTGGACTACGCGATGTATGAGAGCAGATACGGCAGGAATGAACTGATGAGAATGATGGACTGCTTTAAAACCATAGTCTTTATGAAGGATTACAAAGTGGCCAACATTTTTTACTGCAGAGGATGGAACGAGGAAAGAAAGGAACTGGAATATGATAAAGTGCTTTGAACACATAGCTGTATTTGTTTTACTGTTTGCGGCATTTGGGGGATTGTTTTACCGGATCGGTCTTGACGACCGTATAGACAGAGGCATAAAGAAAGCAAAGAAGAATATGGATGAACATGACCGCAGATTCAGAAGCGAAATGAGAAAGAATCTGGGAGGGGATACCCGCCGAGAGTCATTTCTTTTAAAGCTGGAGCGGCAGTTGGAATACAGCGGGCTCAGCCGGAGATTTCCTCACCTTACGATATCGGGGTTTATTCTGGCAGAGATATTGACAGAGGTGACAGCCTTTATTCTGGGATCGTTTTTCGGTGGAGTTATAACCGGTTTGGTAGTGACAGCTCTTCTTGCAGCGGTTCAGTATGCGGCCATTTCGGTAATGAAAGCACACAGATTTGGAAGCGTTAATGAAGAACTCCCCAAACTTCTGGATTTTCTCGGCAACTACAGCCTTACATCCGGGGATATAACATCGGTCTTTTCACAGATAAGCAGGTATCTTAAAGAACCTCTAAGAAGTGTCATGGAGGAGTGCGAAGCCGAAAGTAAAGTCAGCGGAGATTCCCGAACAGCCATAATCTCCATGGCAGAGAAGATAGAGCATCCGCAGTTTAAACAGCTTGCGAGGAATCTGGAAGTTGCATCAAGGTACAGTGCAGATCTGGGATCGGTCGTAAGTGACAGCAGAAAGAGTCTCCGGGAATATCTGAGTCAGAACAGGGACCGGAAAAATCTTCTCAGAGAATCCGGCATCAATATGTTTCTTTTACTGATAATGTCGGTAGTTGTGCTTGCTATAGTGAACATGCTCATAGAGGGCGGGATATTCGGTATTCTTTTTCACAGTCTGCCGGGATATATAGCTCTTTCCGGGATGGCATTAATAATACTGCTTTATTTCATACAGGCAGCTTCTATGAGCTAGAGAAGGGGGGAAGCTATGAAAGATAATTTATTAATGCTCAGCAGGATCGTCGCCACCGTTCTGGCGTTCATGACAGTATACGCCGTGTGCGGCAGACATCCGCCTCGAAAGATCATCGGCGGAATAAGAGAGTTTTCGGGTATGCTGGCGGTAAAGAGTGCAGAAATGCCTTTTATTGTAAGACTGGAGAGATTTGTGGAAAAGAACGGTGCCGGATACCATTTCGGGAAAAAGGTTAATGCAAAAAAGCTGATCCTGCTGTCGCTGCTGCTTTTTGTCACGGGTCTTGTAGTCGGAAATATGATATCCGTTTGGATAGCAGCTGTGGCATCGCTGACAGGGCTTTCGCTCATATGGCTTCTCATCCCGTTTCTCAATCGCAGGGACAACGAAAGAATGCTCCCGGATCTTCAGTTGATTTACAGGGCACTGGCTATGCAGATCAGGGCAGGGGTATATATAACCGATGCTCTTTCGGAGATCTACTCGGGTGTAAAGGAAATAAGACTTAAAGAAGGCCTGATGAAGCTTGGAAGTGACATCATAATGAAAACAGATCTCTTTTCCGCACTCGAAGAGTTCCAGAAGGGCTTTGACAACAGGTATATTGATTCACTCTGTATTACCATACTGCAGCTTGTGGAATCGGGTCAGGCATCGGATCTGCTAACTGATATAGGAGACCAGATGAAAGATATGGAGCGGTCAGTACTTGAAAAGAGGAAGGGAAGGTTGGACAGAAGCCTCACGTTTTATCAGCTGGGAATGCTTGCATGTATTCTCGGAATTGCATTGTATGCCTGCGTCAACTATATGCTGACAGCGGCAGCAGGTCTTTAACCGGTTATTGTTTAACAAAAGATTATTATTCGCTTACAGCGGGAAAAGGAGAAGGAATGAACAAAATAACAGAAAAGATTAAAAAAACACTGCTTAACAAAGAGGAGGGAATTGATGGGATCCTTGTTACCATCGGCCTCTGCATCATAGCTCTGGTCCTTTGCGTGGTCATGAAAGATGCTCTTGCCGCATTTATTCAGAGTATCACAGCTTCAATGACACAGCGTGCACAGGAGATCCTTTCCGGTACCGGGGCATTCATTGCAGGAACATTCTATGTATGAGGGGCAGGATGAAGAAGTACAGAAGGGGTTTTCTCGTTAAATCCGACGGAAATACAGGGGATATACTCTCGATGGGGATCATGCTCCTGGCCATGGCTTATCTGATGATAGTCTTTATGGACTGTATAGCGATACTTCGCACCAGGGAGGATTTAAGCCAGACAGTGAGAAGATATACGCTTATCGCCGAGACCAAGGGCTATCTGGATGCTTCTGACAGACAGGGACTTATAGACAGCCTTAAGGATCTCGGAATAAGCGAGATAGACCTTACGGGAACGACGACGGAAAGAGCAGGTTTCGGTAACACCGTTACCGTTCGTGTCAGGGGCAGGATCGACGGGAAATATGAAGTAAATGAAGTTCGTGCTTCAACAGCAAAATACTGAGGAGGAGAAGATGCGGAATATAAAGAAGACAAGGTTTATCAACAACAATTCCGGGAGCAGCCAATGGGTGCTGGGACTCTTTGCCCTGACGTTTATTATGGCGGCTATGGTGTTTGTCATTCAGCTTTGTGCTTTCAGAGCAAATTCGGATGCCATCGAGGATGCGCTTGCGGCAAGCGGTCTTGCAGCAGCACTTGTCGATGTTGAAAGATACGGTATAGATCATACTCTGCTTATCTCGGATCCCGATAATTCCTATCAGAAATATGTGGAAGCACTTAATGTCAATCTCGCTGCCGAGGGGAGCAGTTTCAGGCGGAAGAGGGCCATAGAGGGCCCCGTGAAGATAGAGCAGTTCAGAATCTACAATGTCGAGGGTGATAAAGTGAGTGAGATCTACATGGATGACAGTGGGAGATGGAAGAAAAAAGAGGGAAAGCTTGGGATCATGGAGGCACCCAACGGACAAGTTATACAAAACACGGGTATATACGGGGAGATAGCTTTTGATCTGCGGGGAATAATGGGGCTTGTGTTCAGTACAAAAAAATCAAAACTGGTGGATGTCAAGTCATATATAGACTGGGCCTGATCCGGAAGGGGTATAAAATGAAAAGCAAAAACAGTATTAAAAGATCTGTTCCTGCACTGATAGGGATGGCATTTATGGCAGCGCTGGCGGTATACGCTGTGCTGATATATTCAGAGAAGAAAGCACTTTCGAAGGAAGAAGAGATGCCTGTAGTGGTAGCGGCAAGCACGATAAAAAAAGGTTTTATCACAACAAATGAGAATAAAAAAACCGGACTTGAAATAAAAACCGTCCCCAGATCGGTAGTCCCGGAAATGGCATTTCAAAACCCGGATGATATGGGGATGTCCGTGGCACTCATAAACATCCCGGCCGGGAGCATTCTGACGAGTGACATGTTTGAGAGCGCAGAGACGGTGACAGGGGAAATGAAAAATCCGGTGCTGATAGGACTCAAAGTGGACGACCTATACCAGTCTGCAGGCGGGAAACTCCGCAGCGGAGACCGCATACATATTTATCTTCAAGGCGAAGATGAACAGGTTAAGCTGAGATGGAGCGGTATATATGTTGCAGATGCCTTTGACAGCGGTGGTAATGAGCTTTATGAACAGGATGAGGGAAGGGCTGTAAGGTTTAATATTTATCTGGAAAAATCCGATGTTGAGGAATTCTATGACGGCCTTGACTCAAAAAAGCTTCGGATAGCTCTGGCACTTGATTGAGAGGTGACAGTATGCAGGTAAAGACTGTGACTCTCTCAAAGGCAAGGCTTCTGCTGATAAGTTTATTGTTTTTCCCGTTTATACTGCTTTTTTACGAAAGAGCATATGCCTTCACGCTGGAAGAGACTATATTTTCAGGTAACGGGTATATAACAATGTCTCCGGACGGCAATGCATTTACAGTAGGATACAGAGACCAAAGTGCTGCTTTTCACGGAAATGAATACATGGGATATACACATGTTATTTTCGGGAATCTCGAAGGGGGTCCGTTGTCAAAGGGACAGCACTATTATACGCGTCATATTGAGGGAAGGGCTCCGGTGGGATACTGGAAGATTGAACATCCCTATGCCTGCTGTATACATACCCTGGATTATTACGATCTCAATGCTTATGGTTTGAGCGCTATGGGGGCTACGTACACAAATTGCGGAAGGGATTATAATGCCGGGTGGAATGCATACTGTGCCTACTGTGGTGAACGCATAAACACAGGGTTTATCTATATGACCGAAGAAATGGCCGCGTCTCTTCCGTATCTGCCCTCGGGTACCGGGTACAGCAACTATTTCTATCTCTGTCCCTATGACAATTCGTTGGAAGTGACCGGATACATAGACCATACATGCAAACGAAAATCCAACAACAGATACAGGATATCATATGATCCTGATATGCCGGGGGTTTCAGGATATATGTCCGAGGATACATTTTATTACGATAATGCCGGTACATATGAAGGAAACAGGGTATATCCCGCCGAATACATTTCCGGGTGCGGATACAGCAAGAGTGGCTATTCTTTTATAGGATGGGCAACTTCACCGGGAGGAGAAGCGGTATTTGATGATGGGGAGAGCTGGCTGAATATACAAAACAGTCTTTCGATCGGAGATTTTGCAAATGATACCTGCGTAGTTCTGTATGCTGTATGGCGACCGGAAGTATCCACCGAGAGACCCTATGTGGATGACGGTGAAAATGTGTATATAAAAGATACTTCGACATTCTATGTAAGAGCCGATGGAATAACCTCTTTTACTGTATCCGGGCAGGCATATCTTAAAGGCTCGACAGATTCTTCATACATGATCAATGACATCTGGTTGTATGAAAATGATCATGGCGGAGAATATCATTATATAAATATAAAGAATTCCGCAGACGGGTATGTTCCGTGGGAAAACATTACGGCGTATGACAGCGCAGGCACCGCCCTGAAAAAGAGTTCGGGTCCCTATGCATCACGATCCGATAATGGGAGGGTGTGCAGAGCTTCATGGAGTTTTACGGTTCCGGCTGCCCTAAGCGGGCAGGAAGTAACTATAGTGCCCAAAGCGGGAGCAGTGTGCCCGGGAAAGACAGGCAGGGAGATCTATTCTTCCGTAACCGATGATCGCTATAACTCGATCCGCGTGATCTTTGACGGGGAAAGGCCTGTTATAACAGGTCTTGAAGATTATCCCGACATGGGGCGATACCTGTTTGATGAATCCGAAAACGGCGGATTTCCCGGAATAACGATAAAGGCAAAGGATTCACTGTCAGGGGTGAATGCTGATGACTTTTACGTAAAGATCTATAATTCGGACAATGGCAGCAGCCGTGTGTGGAAGCCGGATGGAAGCGGTGATATCGTTGTATCCTTCGGAAGAGAGGAGGCTGAAAAGTATTTTTATTTCGGTGACTTTGAGATCACAGTGCATGTATCCGACAGGGTGGGGAACGTATCCGAACAGAAAGTATCAGGCTGGGGGTTTGATCTTAAGGCTGATATAGTGAGACTGCTTGAGAGCGTAGACGGAAAAGATGTCTTTGCCAGGGGAGAGAGCGGAAATCTGGAAATAAAGACATACGGCTATGCGGAACAGGTAGAGGTTGTATTCCCGGGAATCTTTTCAAAATACAGCAAGGTTTTTAACTACGGAAGCAATAAAGGATTTGAAAAGGATGAGACTATCCATTTTATGATACCTTTGTATGAGATCAAAAAGAATCCCGACAGTTTCACAGTAACCGTAATCGCAAGAAAGGACGGCAGAACATTGACGAGTCACCCAAGGATAAATGTTGTGGAGATAGAAGGATCGGTACTGGATGAACTGAGGACATGCCTCAGATGAGAGTTGCTGCTGTTTTTTTTGCGCTGATCAATCTGATGATGGTCATAGCCTCTGTGATGGATCTTAAGGAGAAAAAAGTATACGATCTTGTCTGGATCGTATGCATAACTGCCTCCGCATTTTTTATCATTACAGAAAGAAGCCTGATGCTGCTTGATCTGCCCGGATTATTGTTATATGTTATCGTGCAGGAATTTGCCATGGGAAAGGTTTACGGAAGGGCGGACAGTCATGCTTTTACATCCTGCGCATTTTATTTTGCAGGGTTTGGAAGGACCATAGATGTATATGTTTTTCACCTTTCGGTGACTTTTATCATGCTTTCCGCAGTCCAGATGATAAAGAAAAACACCGACAAACGCGGGAAGCTGCTGAAACCTGTTGCTATGGTGCCATACATAACTGTCGGAGCCTGGGTGACTTCGGCTGTTTTTCTCCGATGATACATATTTTGCGGATTAAGCATAGTCAATTTGCTCTTTTTGAGATATATTTATCTGTGGGAGATTGGTATAGTATTCTCAACACGAAGCGAACGAGTGGTTCGCCGGGAAAAGGAGGACAAAATGTTTAAATATGTATTGATCGGAATTGCAGTGCTCATAGTCCTGATTATCATGCTTGCAGGCTATGTAAAAGCATCAACGGATGAGGCCTTCATCATCACAGGTCTTCACAAGCAGCCCAGGATCCTTATCGGACGAAGCGGAGTGAAAGTACCTTTTCTTGAGAAAAAGGATGTTTTAAAACTCCAGCTGATCCCGATAGATGTTAAAACATCCAGTGCGGTACCTACAGCGGACTATATCAACATCAATGTAGATGCAACGGTTAACGTACAGGTTGGTCATACACCGGATCTTATCAAGCTGGCAGCAAAGAACTTCCTGAACAAGAAACCCGAGTATATCGCAGCGGTTGCAAGAGAAGTGCTCGAAGGTAACGTGCGTGAGATCGTAGGTAAGATGAGACTCGAGGAAATGGTTTCCGACCGTCAGAAATTTGCACTTCTTGTTAAAGAGAATGCAGATCCCGATCTCGCAGCCATGGGACTTGTGATCACATCCTTCAATGTACAGAACTTCACGGATAACAATCATGTTATTGAGAACCTCGGTGTAGACAACGTTGTTCGTATCCAGAAGGCAGCAGCCATCTCGAGAGCAGAATCCGAGAGAGATATCAAGGTTGCACAGGCTAAGGCAGACAAGGATGCCAATGATGCTCAGGTTCTTTCACAGACTGAGATCGCCAAGAAACAGAATGATCTGGCAATCCAGAAGGCAGAACTCAAACAGGCTTCCGATACCAAGAAGGCAGCAGCCGACGCAGCATATGAGATCCAGCAGGAAGAGCAGAGAAAGACTATCGAAGTAACCCGTACCAATGCCGACATCGCACGTCAGGAGCGCGAAGTAGAGCTCAAGGCAAAGGAAGCACAGGTTGCTGAGCAGGCGCTCACCGCAGAGATCAGAAAGAAAGCAGAAGCAGAGAAGTATCGCCGTCAGCAGGAAGCAGAGGCAAATCTTATCGAGAGACAGCGTGAAGCAGATGCTGCTAAGTATGAGCAGGAAAAGAAAGCCGAGGCTGTAAAGGCTCAGGCAGACGCTGCAATATATGCAAAGCAGAAAGAAGCGGAAGGTATAGCAGCCGTTGGACGTGCAGAGGCAGAAGCAATCGAAGCAAAGGGTATTGCCGAAGCTCAGGCTATGGAAAAGAAGGCAGAAGCTTATGCAAAGTACAACAATGCAGCCATCACCGAAATGATCATCAAACAGCTTCCCGAGATCGCAAAGGCTATCGCAGAACCCATTTCCGCTATCGACAAAGTTACCGTTATCGATTCCGGTTCGGGTGAAGGCGGAGTTACCTCAGTGGGTGGATATACCCCCGCAGTGCTCGCTAAGGTTATCGAGTCGGTGAGGGAGACCACAGGTTTCGATCTTACCGAAGTGATGAAGGCTCAGACCTATGACGCTAAGGTTAACCACAATGTTAACGTGAGCGGACTTGGCAAAGACGAAGCAAAGAAAGCTGTAGCAGAGGCAGTAAGCGAGAGCATAGAAGAATAACCTGTCTATGACGGCAAAACAGTCCGGTGCCGAAAGTGATCCGGCAGATTAATAGAAGAGGGCGAGATTAATCGCCCTCTTTCTTAGTAAGATTCTTGTAATCTTTTTTATATTCTTTTTTATACTCTTTAAAGCCTTCTCCGAATACCTCGCTGGTTTCTGTTACCATCACGAAGGCGCCGTTGTCAACCTCGTGGGCAAGGCTTGTAATAGTATATGTCTGCGATTTGGAGCAGGCACAGAGGATAATATCCTTGTTCTCTCTGGTATAGCTCCCGATAGCCTTTATGATCGTGGAGCCCCGGTCGGTCATATCGCTGATCCTCTCGATAAGTTCGTCTGTTTTGGTGGTGATGATGAGCACCATTTTACCGGCACCGATACCGTACAGAATGCGGTCGATAACAATGGACGCGGCAAACGAGTTGATTATTCCGTAGAGAACGGAATCCACATCTTTAAATACGGGCCAGCCGAGCATGATGACAAGAAAATCCGTCGCGGCTGTAACTATTCCCAGGGAAATAAAGGGATGACGGACCTTTACGATCATCGATATAAAATCAGATCCGCCCGAACTGCTTCCCCGCATATAGAAGAATGCCATTCCGGCTCCCATGCAAAGCCCGGAATAAACGGCTGCCATAAGTCTGTTTCCGCTGTACATGGGGATGAGAGGGAAGATCACATCCAGGAATATCATGGTAAATACCATGGTCTTGGCTGTTTTAAATATATATTTCTTTCCTACTATCTTCCAGCTTACGATCACCAGAGGAATGTTCATTGCTATGGTCATCACTCCCACAGGCAGATTCCACATATGGTTCATGATGAGGGCGAGACCCGATACCCCACCGGTGGCGAAGTTTGCCATTTTTGCAAAGCAGTGAATGCCCATGGCGTAGAGGATGCTTCCTATGATATCGCACAGGATATCCAATATGATTTTTTTAATTCTGTTTTTCATGTTCCTTAAATCCCCCGCTTACAGTTTTCCAGGTCTTAAAAAGGCGGATTTCATTATAACACACGTAGATGAAGCGCACAACAAAGAGAGAACGTCCGATTTTTAAAAATATTTGAAAAACCTGTTGACATACTGCAGGGGATTTGCTATATTGATTTTACAAAATTATATTGCGCACAAGATAAAAGCAATTCTTGCAACAGTTAAACCGATAAGTTATTATTTAAGGAGGACAAAAAATGGCTACAGTTTACGATTTTAAGGTTACAGACAGAACAGGCAATGAGGTTAGTCTCAGCGATTACGCGGGAAAGGTTCTCCTCATAGTCAATACAGCGACGGGATGCGGCTTCACACCGCATTATGAGCCCCTTGAGGCTATGTACAAGGATCTCAGGGACAAGGGATTCGAAATCCTTGATTTCCCCTGCAATCAGTTTGCAAACCAGGCACCCGGCGATGCCGATGAGATTCACGAGTTCTGCACCATGAAGTTCGGAACAGAATTTCCTCAGTTTGCCAAGATCGACGTAAACGGCGACGATGCAGATCCACTTTTCGTGTACCTTGCTACACAGAAGGAATTTGAAGGATTTGGAAAGGGTCTTAAGAATGCCGCACTTAACAAGTTCACCAATGCCAACAACAAAAAGTTTGGTGATAAGGCGTACATCAAGTGGAATTTCACCAAGTTCCTGATCGACAGAGAGGGAAATGTTGTAGCCAGATTTGAGCCCACAACAGATATGGGAGAGGTAAGAAAGGCTGTAGAAGAGCTTTTAGGATAATAAAATGAAAGTGCAGAGTGATCGTGATAAAACGATAATAAGGACAAGTATCATCGGGATAGTGGCCAATGTTTTTCTCGCGGGATTTAAGGCGGTTATAGGGCTTACGGTCAATTCCATCGCTATTGTGATGGATGCCGTAAACAATATATCCGATGCAGGCAGCTCGGTCATTACTATTGTTGGAACATTTCTCGCGGGAAAGAGGCCTGACAAAAAGCATCCTTTCGGATACGGCAGAATAGAGTATCTGAGTGCTATGCTCATCTCGATGATCGTCCTGTATGCAGGCGCGACGGCTCTGGTTGAATCCATTAAGAAGATCATCCATCCGGAGAAAGCCGATTACTCGGTTGTATCACTGATCATTGTCGCAGTGGCGGTTGTTGTAAAGATAGTGCTTGGTCTGTTTGTAAAGCGCACGGGAAAGAAGGTCAATTCCGATTCCCTTGTCAATTCCGGAACGGATGCGCTGATGGACTCTATCATATCAGCTTCGACACTGGCTGCAGCCGCTGTGTTTCTTATATTCCATATCTCTCTTGAGGCATGGCTGGGTGCTATTATCTCCATACTGATCATCAAATCGGGATTTGATATGCTTAAGGAGACCGTTTCGAAGATCCTGGGTGAGAGGGTCGACCCGCAGCTGGCAAGAGATATAAAGGCTACCATCAGGAGTTTCCCCGAGATTAGTGGGGCATACGATCTGGTACTGCACAACTATGGCCCCGATTCTCATAACGGGTCGGTTCATATTGAGATTCCCGATACTCTTTCGGCGGACGAGCTGGATAAGCTGATAAGACGGGTGCAGATAAAGGTATATGAGGAGCATAACGTGGTTCTTACCGCAATAGGCTTGTATTCTCATAATACCAAGGATGTGGAAGCCATTCAGGCAAGAGAAACGGTGTCACGCCTTGTCACCGAGGATCCCAATGTGCTTCAGATGCACGGATTTAATATAGATCCTGAAGAAAAAACCATGCGTTTTGATATCGTAGTAAGCTTTGATCCCAAGGACAGAGAGGCCGTATACGAGGCTGCAGTCGCAAAGGTCCAGAAAGAATTCCCGGATTATTCAATCCAGGCTGCGATGGATCTGGATCTGAGCGAAGTAGATTAAAAGAAATAACAGAAAATATACATGTTAAGCCATTTCCTTTTTGGAGATGGCTTTTTTATCTTGCAGGAAAGTTCTTTTAATTTTCCCATAAGGTAAAAAACGCTCTGCATGGATGCGACTCGCGCGAGCATATCGCATGAGGTATGCTTTATTACTTCTCAACAGTGGTTAGATATGGTATATTTAAAGAACACAGATTTAGGAGTTAATCATTTTACAGCCGGTTTATATGCTTGTGATCGGTACAAGCCTATCCGGTTTATGGAGGGATTAATATGTTCTGTACTAAATGCGGAAAACAGATAAAGGAAGGTGCATCGTTCTGCACAAGCTGCGGAGCAAAAGTTAAACCTATAGCACCGGCAGAGCCGGCTATGCAGATAGCACAGCCGGAAACTCAGGTTCAGCCGACTGTCAGCGTAAATGTGCCTGATATGCAGGCTCAGCCCACTGCAACTCAGCCCACCAATGAACCCGCTGCGCCTAAAAAAGGTCTGCCCAAGGGCGCAAAGATTGCGATCATCATCGCGGCAGCGGTTACCGGTTTACTGCTTATCATTGCAGCGGTTGCGATTGCAGTGTTCTTTCTGGTAGTAAAGCCCAAGATCGAGCATGCCGCAGATGCTGTAGAGGATATCATCGGCGTGTATGAGAGTGATGAGGCTGACACCGATGCCGAGCCTGCGGTTTCCGAGCTTCCTGCGATTGATGACACACAGCAGACGGCGCAGGTAAGTGAAGAAGAAGTTGACGCTTACGTAAATGAAATATCCTCCAAAGGAATAGAATATCTTTCCAGACCTTCTATCCTTAATGATAATATTGCCTCGGACCACGCCGCGGTTATTCCGGCTTCCCGCCTGTTCTCGTTTGAAGCCGATTTCAGTGACATCGATAATGCCGACTTGATCGAGTACTATAACGACAGGGCTAAGCAAATGCTCGCCGAGAATCAATTCCTTGTTATGGACGGGTATAATGAAGAGTTCTTCCCTATTTATGAAGAAAATCGTTATGATCTGACCGCCAACTTTGTTACCGTTGATTCAATAATGCATACATATCATCTGTATTTTGCATATCTTATGAAAAATACGGAAAAGAACGAACTGATAGCAGAGGTGTCCGATCTCGGAAGCCTTATGAAAGCAAAGTCCGAGGAACAGTATAATGCCCTCAAGGGTACCGAGTGGGAAAAAGCAGCGTGGACGAATCTTGCATTCTTTACGGTGGGAGATGTACTTCTTAATCCCGGTGCAAATATACCTGCCGATGTGGCGGATGCTGTACAGGCAGAGCTTTCGCTTATTGAGGCTGCCGATAGGATAGAGGTATCACCGCTGTTTAACAATCCCGATTACATGGAGGATTATTCCCAGTACAAGCCCAGAGGGTATTACGATACCGACGAGGAACTGAGCAAGTATTTTAAGGCGATGATGTGGTACGGAAGGCGCAATTTTGCAAGTAAGGATGAGGATCAGAACAGATCGGCATTCCTTATGACAATGGCTATGGACGCTGACGTGCTGGCGGAGTGGGAGAGAGTTTACACTGTCACCTCATTCTTTGCCGGATCCTCCGATGACTGCGGATATTATGAATTCAGACCGATAATAGATGCCACATATGGTGAAAATGTAACGGTATCAGATCTTCCCGGAGATGAAAAGAACTGGAAGGCATTCCATAAGCTGGTAGGCATGCTGCCTGCACCCCGTATAAATTCAGTGGTAGTGATGGCAAGTGATAGCGAAGATGAGAAAGAAGCCAAGATAACAGGTTTCAGATTTATGGGACAGAGATTTTCAATAGACGAAGCGATATTCGCAAATCTCTGTTATGACAAAACTGATGCCGACTCGCAGGGGCAGTGCAGATATCTGCCAAATGCGCTTGATGTCCCGGCAGCGCTTGGGTCAGATACTGCACTGGCTATCCTTGAGGATAAAGGGGAAACAGACTATGCCAAGTATACAGAAAATATGGAAGAACTGCGCCGGATGGTAGATACTTCCACAGATTCACTGTGGAATAACAGCCTGTATTCCGGCTGGATAAACACCCTTCGTCCTATTCTCGAGGAAAAGGGAGATGGCTATCCTGCGTTTATGCAGTCTGAGGAATGGAATAAAAAGAATCTTACAACATTCCTGGGAAGTTATACCGAATTAAAGCATGATACCATTCTCTACGCCAAGCAGATGATGGCTGAGATGGGCGGCGGAGAGCTCCCCCTCAGAGATGACAGAGGATATGTTGAGCCCGAACCCGAGGTCTATGCCCGCCTGTACAACCTTGTGAATGCTACAAGTGAAGGGTTGGATTATTACGGTGTGCTGAGTTCCGAGGATAAGCAGAATCTCGAGCTTATGTCAGAGATAGTTAAAAAGCTTCAGATAATAGCGGAAAAAGAACTCACCGATGAGCTCCCAACCGAAGAAGAATTTGAATTTATAAGAACCTACGGTGGCCAGCTTGAGCATTTCTGGCAGGAAGTGCACAAGAATGAAGCTGAAAATGAATACTTTACCTCGAGGGAATTTCCTTCCGCACTCATAGCGGACGTTGCCACGGATCCTAACGGATCATGTCTGGAACTGGCTACGGGATATGTGAACACGATAGCTGTTATAGTGGAAGTAGACGGAGTAAAGAAGCTTGCATTCGGAAGCGTATATTCGTTCTATCAGTTTGAGCAGCCTCTTAGTGACAGGATGACAGATACACAGTGGAGACAGCTTCTCGGCATGGAAATGATGGATGATGGCAACTACAATTACATGCGTGAAGGAGTTCCGCCGCAGGAGGATTGGACAAAATCATACAGATATGGATATGGGGAAGACTGACGGATCTTCAAAGACAATACATGTGATAAAACGGCTACTGTGCATCACAGTAGCCGTTTTGGTCTGCGCTTTTTTACTGTATTTCCTATGGAAAAGGGGAGCATTTCTCCCGGGCTGGATAAAATGGAACAAAAAGGCGGAAAACCATGTATTTACGGATATTCCGGGAAAATTTGAAAACCCTGACAGAGAAGTAGTCGTGGAAACTGCCGGTATAGTTCTGAAAAACAGGCATTTTTCGGTGTTTGATGAATCGGGAGAACTGCTGTGGGAAAGCAAGGAGGGCTGGAAAGTCTCGGAATACTTTATCGATGATATAGATCATGACGAGGAGGACGAGATAGTTATCCTGTTCTGGAGAATCGGAAGCTTTGGGGATTCAAAGCCATTCTGGATCGTAAAAGATGAAAAAAACTGGTCTCAGCATATAGGCATTTATGATTATGACACGCTGCGCGAGGACAGGGTGGATCCTATATGGGTATCCTCAAGACTGGGCATAAAAGCCAAAGATATATGGCTTGACGAAAAAGAGTTTCTTCATATTACGGAACCCGGAGGGAAGGAAACAATGTGGTTCTGGAACAACTGGGGACTCGTTATGTCTGAGCTGCGATAAAATGTATGCCCGGAATAATTTAAAAAGGTGTTGACTTTTGCCTGTTTGATTGTTATTATATTAAACGCCGCTTGTGATGAGTGGCAACTGTATATCGGCAATGGAGAGGTATCGAAGCGGTCATAACGAGGCGGTCTTGAAAACCGTTTGTCCGAAAGGGCGCGTGGGTTCGAATCCCACTCTCTCCGCTGGAATCCTGCGGAAGTGTGGATTCGGAAATTGCATATCGGTAACGCAAGTCAAGCATTTGGAGAAGTACTCAAGTGGTTGAAGAGACACCCCTGGAAAGGGTGCAGGTCGTTAATA
>CAMUYA010000007.1 GCA_947164865.1 uncultured Lachnospiraceae bacterium | reverse complement strand
TCTCCCTTTCCAGACTCGCCTTCTCCCTTTCCAGACTCGCCTTCTCCCTTTCCAGACTCGCCTTCTCCCTTTCCAGCCCCGTCTTCTCTCTTTCCAGATTGGCTTTTTCTATTTCTAAACAGGATCTCTCTTCTTCTAATTTTTCCTCTTTTCCATAGACTATCTCTTTAAATTGATTCTTCTTTGGTATTCCGTTTCCTTTACTGCAAACGAAGTTATCCACGAAAGAGGATTCCCAACCAGAGAAAACTGTAATATCCTCATTTTTTACCCCCAAGTATTCCAATAAACTGCTTTCTGTTAAAAATCTGGCAATTTCAGGGACACTAACGTAAAGCGATCTAACCATCCTCCAGATAATAAAATCAGTTGGAATCGGGAAATCAAAAACCCACTCACAATCTGTGATAATATATGAGTTTTCTGTACAAAACACATTGGCTGCTGTAATATCTATATTAGCCGGACAAACACACTTCATTTCAACTTCCGGTAAGCTCTCATTTCCAAAAACCTGCCTGAAGAAAGCTGTATTAGGTTTTCCTATAAAAGAATCAGAAAAAACTCTGCTGATAAATAGATCTATTTGTTCCTTGAATTCCTCGACACGTCCGAACAAGATCAGATTCTTAAGAATTACGTCCAGACTCTTATACTTTATAAACGGGTATATTATTGCATCATCACGTAATTCCCCCTTATTAACATTTATATCACCATATTCTTTCTGATCATTCTTTTCAAGTTGTTCAATATGTCCAACAGCGTTGGGATGAAAAGCCTTTTTTTCTACCTGTATTTCCCCATCCTTGTCTAACAGAATTGTTCCAATTCGGAAACTTTCTTTTCTGTCCTGATTCAGTTTTGCATATAGTATGGAATTATCACATTCTTTATCCTGTCTTGCCTCAACGAAAAAAGAATTTGCAAAAGACGCCGATACTCCTTCCGCTTGCAACACATTGCTTATGTCTGATTCCGTAAACAAAGAATATCGGTCAATATCATAGTTATAGTATGGCCTTTTATTTCGGTTTATGGAGCTGTCAGTAAAAATCTCATTGGGTAATTTGTAATCAGGATATGGATAGTAAAATCGTTTAAATGAATAGCCACATTCATCCAAAAGCAATGAAAGCTCGCTTTTTGAAAAAGTCTTTACACCATTGTATTCCGGGTATCCGTTAACACCATCAAACAACCGACCAGTATGATCTTCCGGTGCTCCGCAAAAGTATTTAAGACCTAAGCGGTTCTCTATGGCTATCAAAAGTGATCCATCTGGTTTTAAATACTTTTTCAGATTCATCAAGAAGGTATGAAAAGGAGTCTCTCCCTGAGTAAATCTTCCTGCATACTCCAATACACCTATAAGTGTAATATAGTCATATTTTTCCTCTAATTTAATATCATTAAGATTTCCTACTATTATTTCAAGATTCTGATACTCTTTATTTCTCTCATAGTTTATTGATGCTCTTCTTTTTGATAATTCTACCGACGTGACTTTTTTGGCATTACGGCAAAGAACTCCCGTGACAGCTCCGCACCCTGATCCAATTTCCAAAATAGTGGCATCTTTTTTAAATGGGTACCAATTACATACACCTTCCCTGATTGGGGTCAGATGGTAAAAAACAGGCCATGTCCTTTCATTTTCCGGAATATCGTCTAAGCTTTTACCACTACATACCGCCTCAAAGATATAGTTTTCTGTCTCATCACCGTCTGAATAGCTATCTTCACCACTATAAAATGTCAGATCCAGTTTAGCCAATTCTCTTTCCATTTCTTCACTCGCAATCAATTTTAATCAATCTTCTTCCACTACACATTCGGATTCCATATCAAAGAAACCCACTTTTCTTACGCTCTCAACCACAACAATATTACAGATATCATACAAGCGATGGTATACCACCAATTGGTCTCCTTCATATCCTGTACAACCAAAACTCAACAAATACTCTCCGCCTTGAAGCAACATCTTTTGGCTAAAGCTCACGGTAGCATATTTTCCTGCTTTTGCGTTTTCTATATCCTGCTCCTCCATGTCAGTATTTGTTCCGGCTATCTCAACACCCTGCTTGTTTTTAATCGTGAAGGCTATGATCGGATTAACAATATCAGCGTTAAAACACACCCTGATTTTAATCATAAAAGAATCGCCCTTTGAAATGGTATTTGTAATGCAGTCATCCTTATCAATAACTGCAAAGTCAACTATTTCAACCCTTTTATCCCCGTATTCGTTGACTTCAGGGTTGCAGACCATCATATTCTTCCAGTGTTTCTCAATAATGGAATTAAAGCTGATACCCTTTCCACTCTCAATGATAGACTGAGCATTTTTATTACCGGTAAGAAGTTTTTTGTATATATCGATTACTTCTTTTGGATTACCATCAGCTATTTTTTCTCCCTTATTCAGCAGAATTACTCTGTTACAATACTTATAGATACTGCCAAGGTCATGACTCACAAATAATACTGTTTTCCCACTTTCCACAAAACTGTTAAATTTCTTAAAACACTTTGTCTGAAAGAAAATATCTCCAACACTTAGCGCTTCATCTACTACAAGGATGTCAGGATCAACACTTATAGCAACAGAGAAAGCCAGTCTAGCAAACATACCGCTGGAATAAGTTTTTACGGGCTGATTGATAAAAGCCCCAATATCAGCAAAATCAACTATTTCTTGGACCTTCTTATCCATCTCCCGTGGAGTGTAGCCCATCATAGTACCATTTAAATATATATTCTCCATTCCGGTATAATCAGGATTAAATCCAGCGCCAAGCTCCAAAAGAGCAGATATCTTTCCGTTAACCGAAATTGTCCCTTCCGTTGGTGTTACAACACCGGTAAGAATCTTTAAAAGCGTGCTCTTCCCACTCCCGTTAACTCCAATTATTCCAAGAGCTTCACCTTTAGTCACTTCTAGATTCAGATCATGAAGTGCATGATGAAGAGAATGCCTTGCCTTGTGAAAAGGATCTATCGCCTCTATAATTCTGGTCTTATTATTACCGTAAAGCTTATAGGCCTTTCCCAGGCCTTCGGCTTTTATTACTATTTCTTTATCCATAGCACATTCCCACTAAAAAATCACAAAACATCAACAAAATCCTTATTGAGTTTTCTAAACAAATGACATCCGATAAATATCAGTATTACTGTTCCAATCCAAAACCATATTGTTTCCGGTCTCTCCCAAAACCAGGATTTGCCCTGAAACGAATACCTATAACCTGTGCAAATATAGAACATAGGGTTAAACCTCATGATCCTGTATATCCTATCTGACAAAATAGAAGGATTCCATACAATCGGCGTAGCCCAAAATAGCATTTGCAGGATAACAGAAACCACATTTGGAACATCTCCGGCAAAAGGTGTAAATGTCGCGCAGATTAGGCCAAGACCTGTAAGCAATGCTATCGTACATATAAAATAATACAATACTTGTACATTATAAATTGAAAATGGAACTCTATATATCAGGTTTATTACAAATAAAAAACCAATGAACGCTACATGAACAAACATCCCGGAAATCAGCTTAACAAAAGGTATGAGACTGACATTAAAATTCACCTTTCTGACAAGATAACTGTAATCTCTGATACTTCCGGTCATAGTACTGAGAGTGTCAGAGAAAAAAGTCCATATCAGGAATGCCGGAGAATACCATACTATAAACGGAAGTCCTTCAACATCATTACTCCTTAGACCAACCTGAAATACAAACCAGAAAATCAAGATTGTTGCCAGAGGTTGAATATAAGCCCACACTATCCCCAACATTGAGTTTGCAAATCTGGCTTTAAAATCATTTTTTGATAATTCCCACAGCATTTTTCTATCACGAATCACACTGCCTATCATTATGAAAAAATCTCTAAAAAACGACATCACTTATCCTCACTCTTTAGCAAAAGGTTTCACTATCCCCCAAAAAACACTAAGCGCAAAATACATCTTGTGCTTATTTAGCCAAAGACTCGCCTTCCTGAAAAATCGTACTGCCACGTTACTCCCCCAAGTACCATATTCATGAATCTCCTTGTTATCATGAAAATCCGGAAACATTTTATCAACCCTTTGCATATATTCTTTTAATAGCAAATAACGACTTTTAAACGGTTCTTTTCTAATACGCCAAAATGGGATCCCCAAAATCTGATAGACATATATTGCTCCTTTCAGTTTTTCATAACGATCCGGGCATAATTCCTTTGCTCTCTCCATTGTCAACCCACAAACATCTAAAATAACAAATCTCTTTCGTGAAAAGGAACTGTTCTGAATCGAGCCACCTCTCTGTACATAATGGTAAAATGCTTTGGGTATATACGCCAGCTTTTTGCTACGTCCCATTGCAATCGGAGTCACCGCAATATCTTCGTTATTCATTCCCTTGGGGAACGACAGACCCTCCAGAAGATCCTTTTTCATTATTTTATTGCAGGAGCTAGCCATAAGAGTTGTATCGATCAGCTTATGGAATATCTCCTCCCTGCCACAAGCACATTTCTGATATGAAGAAGGATTTCCATTCTCATAATCATATAGCATATCACAAACTATGCAATCCGCCTGATCATTTTCAGCCAATACCAACATTTCCTTGTACATGTCCGGTTCTATAAAATCATCACTATCTAAGAATGTAACAAATCGTCCTCTTGCATGATTCAAACCATAATTCTTGGTATCTGCTAACCCACCGTTTTCTTTTTCAAGATAAACTATTTTCCCGGGATAATCTGCTGCATACCTTTGAGCTATAACCCCGGCATTGTCTTTTGTTCCATCATTAACAATAATTATTTCTGCATTGATACCTTCAATAGCGTTAATTGCAGAATCTAAACATTTCTCTATATACTTTTCCGTGCCGTACACAGGCACTATAACAGAGAGAGCAATTATACTATTCATTTTTGAATACTCCTAATAAACCTGGTTTTCACTCGTAAGCAATATCTCCCTTTACGATTTTGACATTTCTTACTCTGTACATGCCGGTTGCCCAGTAATCAGACCTAAACCCAACATTGAAGGAGTTTATATCCACCATTTTTTCTGATAAAACTTCTGTTGAGGTAAATATATATACTCCATCTCCTAGAACTCTCTCAAGATAAACTAAGTTTGAGTTCCAAACGTTTCCAATTCCCCATTGTCCGTCTTGCGCTCCTTGTGTAAAGAAACGGAACCTTTTTCCTTCTGTAGCGGTCACATCTTTAAACTCTATCTCAATGGTACTTGTATAAACATAGCCCTCTTCTTTTTCTCCCAGATTAATACTGCCAATATTAAAACAGGAATTCTGTTTATCATATCCGGGAATCATCCAATCTGACCAACCATCTTCGTTATAATATACATCCATAAATAAATTTAGTCTTTCTAATCCAACTTCCTCGCCATCAACATTATAAAATCTTATATTGGTGCAATTTTCCGCTTTCTCCCATACTGCTTTGCTATAGCCATCCACTCTATTTACTGGTTTCGCGTCAGAATCAAGATAGGTTCTCGAATATAGAACACCATCAGACCATTCCTGTTGTATTTTACAGTAACCCGCAACTTGATAATATGGTTTTCCATCAGCACCAAAATATTCTTCAAAAACTAATTGGTGATCATCATATTTTCTGTGTACTTCCGCATATCCGGATCCTGTAACCACAAGTTTTCCTTCCGTGTCCTTAAACCGTTCTACTATCTGGTCTTTTCCATCGTACTCACTTTCATGCACTGTGTATCCATTTACACAATTAACCGGCTTCCCCTCATCGTCATAATATGATTCCGAAATAATATTATCCTTTTTGTCATACTCATATTTCTTTATGCTGTATCCGGGTGCGATTGATACCCTATTCCCATTAGCATCAAAATACTCCTCAGATGCTATTTTTCTCCCCTTATATGTCCAACGAATCTCTGCACTTCCAAAACTATTCTTTATCGATTTGCCATCGACTCCTATCGCTCTTTCCGCAAGACAACGGTTACGTCTATCATACTTACGTTCAACACTGTACTTTCCGGTATTAATTTCCGCTGCTTTTTTTCCCTCTGCGTCAGTATAATACTCACGAGTAAGATTACCATGTTTATCATACTCATAATGAATCGTGGCATACCCTCTCTCCCCGTTTGAAGGATTACCTTCTTCATCTACATATGTTTCTCTGCTTACCTGCCCCCAATTTGTGTACTCTTTTTTTATTCCCTCATAGCCTGTACATTTATAAATGCCCAGCCCTTCAGCTTCAAAAATCGGTGTAAATCCATATTCTTCATATACTGCTTTACTTTTATCATTTAATCTTACTATAAGATAATCCAATCCCCTAGCACAGCAGGTGCCCATGATGCTGTCTACATCCGGATTATCCGAGCCAAAATCAATGCGGTTTTCTTCATCCGGGGTTATTATTTTGGTTTCTGTCATAAATACCGCATGTCCATTATACATTCTAAAATAGCCATAAAGGCTGTCCGGACATGCCACCGAAATGATTTTTTTTTCGGAAAGTTCATCTAACTTGTCTCCCATCGCAATTACTTCCGATGATACTACAGACAGATTAAAAGGATTATAATTATTTAGATTTCTTAATTGATCACTATTATAATACTGTACCGCCATCAAAACAGCAGATATTACAATTATAACTAATCGAACTACAGTATTATTCCATCTTCCATAAGCATCAACTATACAAGTTATAATAATAAAAATCAACGGAAAAGTCCATAAATATCGGTAATACCTTTGTCCCTCTCCCATAACTTCTTCAACAAAGCGCAAAACAAAATCATTAATAAATACCATCGAAGACAGAATAATTGCTACTATTGCTAATCGTTGTCTTTTATTTGCAACATAAAACAAATATACGACTGCTGATACAAATAGAAATAAAAATACCCAGCTATTCACATATCTAAATATCATATCAAGAGTATTAGTTGTATTTGGCATTTCTTATTCCTCAAAACCTAATAATACCTTGTGTATACAATACATAAAAACCTGTATACAATATATTAGGCATCATGCAACATGCAGAATAGGTTACGGTTTTGAGCCAATTCTTACATTTATCATAAACAAGTATAGCTATAGCTCCTGAAAATACTATCACCGGATATATTGATAGCGAACTAACTGCTATCGGAACAGCTGATAGCCCAATAACAATTTCCTCAACCCATAATCTATTCCTATTATTATTCTCCTTGATCATTTCCCAGAATATAGCTACCGCTAAAGGAAATAAAATAACCTGGCAATATGCCTTTGATTCATTCAATCTGTGGAAAAAAAAATAACCCGCCCCATACAGGCTGTTCCATATCATCATAGTCAAAGGTACCATTATCGCAACAGTAAAGGGATACGTCGGACTCTTTTTTTCAAAGGCAATTCTGCCATATTTAAAGGCAGTCATTGAGCACAGAATCACCCCCAAAAAGCGCATTGTAAGGTTATTAATATATATAGGTTTAATCCCAGTCACCAAGGACATCACTGCAAACAAAGAATAAAATGAATTCAATCCCTGATGAATCTCAAGTACATTACCGTCATTCCACAATGTATCCATATATACCATCTCATTCATTCGTTCAATATACTGAACCGAATCTTTTGCAGTATTTCTCGGATGGCCACCTATATAAATACATAACAACAATACTACCAATACATTTATCAAAAATACTATACTGCTTACTCTGTCAAAACTAAAGACAGGTCTCAATGATTTGTGAATTTGCAAAACAACAGTTATGCCAATCGTTATCAAAAAAGCAAATATAAGCCAAATAACAGAAAGAACTAAAAAAGAACCTCTGCTTAATAAGAAAATGAGATAAATGGGTTGAAAAACTATATGAAGAATCATAAAGCCAAACAAAACGCAATCGCTTGCACAGCTTTTTCCTTTCAAAAAGAAAAAAAAGCTTTTACCCCAAATATAGAATATTATTAATGATATTCCGGTTAATAAAATACAAATAATAAGTGTACCCATATATACTACCATATAATAAACCAGATAAAACTGAATTTGATATTTTAACTTTTACTGCGTGAAGCATCCTACATGTGATATTGTCAATGTATATCATAACAGGCCACTCAAGTGAATCCAAAATCGTCCTGTAAGATATGCAAGCATGTAAATACGTCAACTCCCCGCATAATTAATTCTCGTTACTCAAAATCCATCATCCTATATTTTCTGATCATATATCGTAAACATCCAGTCATCACCATAGTCATAAAGTAATGAAAAAACTGTCCCTTTACCAGTCCTATCTTATCAATGGCTATATCCGATGAAGTGGCACCACCGTCCGAATCCATACTGATAACTGTCTTCGCTGTACATCCTGTTATCCATGCAGAATTCATACAGATACTCATGGATGAATTCAAATGAATCTGTATACTGTCATCACGGCTGATCTCTCTTAAAGAAAGAGGATACCCTTGAATCACTGAATACTTTCGTCTCATCCATGAAGAGCGGATGGTTGTATGTGTAATCCGGATAATACTGTGTAGCACTGTTCTCCGCTACTATCGTATATGCCGCAAGATCAAGGAACAGGACAGCATCTTTCCCTATTATGCCAGAAATCTCTTCGTCAAGGTTGTAATACCCTATCATCTTCTTGATAACAGGATAATCTCCGATCTTCAGTCATCCGCTTTGAACTGATAGCGGCAGTACCTCCGGCAGCTGTGCCTCGGAGAAGGACTTAAGGAAATTATCATTGGGATACATCGCCGAGTCATCTTCTTCGCGTATCTTTCCTATGGATATTGTCTGCGGGACGGTGTAGCCCCTATTGTATCCTATCCCGTGCTCGTAATAAAAGTACCTAGTTCCCTTGATGGGTTAGTGTAAACTACCGTTTCCTAAAGGTGGTATGGCTATTGTTATATTCAGATACATGGCGTCTCCTAATGAGTGTTAATTATCATGGAAGTTCACATTACAACGTCTTCAGATACTCCATGAAGTTCTGTTTGTTCTCAATAGCTGTGGTCGTCGGACGTCCAAGATCCTCACGTGCTCCGATAGAACATTTCACTTCTATTAAGGAAAGCTGATTACGTTCTTTCGCAGCCACTAATTCCTTATCCAAATCTTCGAAGCAGTCAACAGAAACCGCATACGGATATCCACAAGCCTCTGAGATTTTAACGAAATCGATGTTATTAGCTACTGTGGGCATTCCTCCAACAGTCTCATGTGCACCGTTATTGATTACAATGTGAATCAAGTTATTCGGCTTGTTATATCCCAGCACAGCCATTGAACCCATATGCATAAGAACAGCACCATCACCATCAACACACCATATGCGCTGCTTTGGCTTGTTAAGTGCTACACCAAGAGCTATTGAAGAACTGTGGCCCATGGAACCCACTGTGAGGAAGTCATACTTGTGAGACTGACCATTAGCAACTCTTGTTTCGAACAGCTCACGGCTTGCCTTGCCTGTGGTTGCGATTATCGGGTCCTCACCAGAGGCAGCTACTATGTGTTGGATTATTTCCTCACGAACCATAGAGTTTGAGTTCTCATACTTCACCTTCGGAGCATCAGTTAAAGCACCTTTACGAATTACGAATGCAACATCCAAGCCCTGAACTAACTTCTCCCGGAACTGTTCCATAACAGCTTTAACTTCATCCTCGGTTGTGTCAGTACCAATGATGAAAGAACAGATTCCCATATCCTCAAGAAGTTTTACAGTCACCTCTCCCTGATAGACATGCTGAGGCTCATCATGAATTCCCGGTTCTCCGCGCCAACCGATAATGAATACGACGGGTATCGCATAGACCTTATCGTTAAGAAGTGAAGCAACTGGGTTAATGATATTACCCTCGCCTGAATTCTGCATATAAACTACAGGGACTTTGCCAGTTGCTAAATGATAGCCAGCTGCAAGTGCTGTACAGTTACCTTCGTTAGCTGCAATGATGTGATGTTTAGGATCAATACCATAGTGATCCATAAGATAGTTGCAGAGAGCTTTAAGCTGTGAGTCCGGTACTCCAGTGTAAAAGTCTGATTCAATTATTTCTACAAGTTTTGCTACATTCATTTGATTGTTTTTCCTTTACAATGTTTTTCTCACTTGCCCTGAAATGTAGGCAAGACTTATATTGGGTTCCCTATTAAACGTGTAAAGACCGCAAGGTGGCTCTCAAGTTTGTATGAATCTGCTGGTGAATAAACTATCTGGTTTTAAGATAACCACACTAAAAAGAAATCCTGTAATATCATAGAAGGAACTCATTCAATATAAACTCATAAGTTCTTATCTTCTATTATCTCTAAATCCAATTCTTCGTCTCTTATTTTATTAATGGCTATTCCCATTTTTAGCCCACTTGGTTTGTCATCGTTTATGAGAATTCTTTCTCCATAGGGAGCATTAAAGATTATATGATCATACCGTATTTTATTTGCGTTAAGAAACTTTTCTGTAATCGTCCTATATTCCTCGGTTCTTGATGTTAAAAACACTATCATATCTTTTTCTGGAATTGAGGATAGAAACTCCATCGCTCCCGGCAATAAAGAATCATAACCGTCCAACTTATATCCATTATGCTTTACTATCGTTCCGTCTATGTCCAATATCCATGTATGTCCTAAAGAAGAAAAAACCATATTTCTTATTACCTACATATACTTTTCTTGAGATCCCGCATTAATCACTCTTCCAAGAATGAACCTATTGTCTTGGCTAAACTTTCAAAATTTAACCCTATTTTACGTCTAATAGCCTCAGGTATATCAGCCTTGAAGTACTCATCATTAATACCAATCATCTTCAATACTGTTTCACATCGAGTCGTAGCAATCTGCTCAGCTATCGCACTCCCTAAGCCTCCGATAATACTATGTTCTTCAATCGTAATTACTTTTTTGGCATTAATAACTTTATTGATTAACTCTTTATCCAAAGGCTTTATCGACCTTACATTAATGACTTCAACTGAATGCCCGTTCTTATTAAGTAGCTTAACTGCTTCTACCACATCGCTCATAAGTGAACCTGTTACTAACGCGACCGCATCTTCTCCTTGCAATACAACATTATGTGAAAGAGGAGTATAATCATGTATAACATGATTATAAACTTTGCTTTCAGGATTATTAATAGTTATTCTTAAATACATGGGAGAGGGGTTATTAACAAACCACTCCATATTTTTAGCTATTTCGTATGTATCAACAGGTGTAGAAACAATTACATTGGGAACTGATCTCAAATTGGCAATATCTTCAAATGCAGTGTGCGTCGCTCCCAAATCACTACTTGCAATTCCTCCCCCTAATCCAATCAAACATACAGGTGCTTCCATGTACGCCATATTGGCTCTAATCTGATCAAGCACCCTTGCCGTAATAAAAGGAGCGTAAGCAACTGCAAACACATGAAAGCCCTCATGAGCCATAGCCGCAGCCATACTTACCTGATTCTGCTCTGATATACCAACTTCATAGCACATTTCCGGATGTGACTCTTGAAGTTTTTGAATTCCAATTCTATTTGCACAATCAGAATAAATCAACGTGAATTTTTCATTCTGCTCTGCTAAAAGAGATGATATCTCTCCTATAATATTCTTTGATCCAATATCATTCCATGCCTCTATATCATCAGCTGATTCATTTATTGTTACATAACTTGAAGGAGTCAAATCTAGATTAATTCTCTTAGAAGCATATCGTTCTTCTGCTTTCATGCGTACTACAGATAAATCTTCTTCTCCAAGAGCTTTAATTCCTTGTTTATAGAGTTCTTCACTTAAATAATTGTCGTGCCACTCTGTTTTGTTCTCAGCAAATGGGATACCCTTACCTTTTGTAGTATGGGCTATAATTGCCAAGGGTCTTTCAATGTGATTTGTATCGAAACCTTTTATTATATTATCAATATCATGACCATCAACATCAACAGTTTCAAATCCGAAAGAACGCCATCTTTCAGACATATTATCTATTGATAATACTTCGTGTGTCGGGCCATCCAGCTGTAATCCATTCATATCGATGATTACTATAAGATTATCAAGTTTCCTATGACTAGCATATGCAGCTCCTTCCCATACGGAGCCTTCATCACATTCACCATCACCAATCATCACAAAGACTCTTTGACTAGTCTTTCTTCTTTTAAAACTTTCAGCTAAACCAATACCATATCCAATTCCCATACCAAGGCTTCCAACAGAACACTCAATCCCATATTCAATATTTCTTTTAGGATGTCTAAAAAGAATGCTATCATCACCACGTATAGATCCTTCAATCATTTCTTGGGAAATTAGGCCAACATGTTTCATAGCTGCGTACATAGCAATACCAGCATGTCCCTTACTCATAATAAATCTATCTCTTTCAGACCATTTTAATTCCGAATGTGAAACATAATTGATGTTCATAACTTGGGTATATAGAACTGTTAATAGCTCAACCGCTGACATACAGCCGCCAAGATGTCCATTCTGTTTTCCACATATTCTCACCATCCTAAGAATATCAAAACGAATATCTTTTGTTATTAAATCCAGCTCTTCTCTAGATATGGGTAAATAGCTCATTATATAGATCCTTCCTTAGCTGAATTGCGTTAACGCCTTTTTATAATCCTCAATCTTATCAATTTCTCTCCAAGCGCAACCTGACACATCTATTGTTTTAAGTTGATATTTTTCATTGTTTATAAAAGAGAAAAAAACATTTTCAAAATAAATCTTATAATCGCCGTCTTCGACCATATTAATTAGTTGCTTGTTAAATGCCTTACTAGCATTACGGCTTATCTTAGAGAGTCCCACATATTCACACGAACGTTTTTCTATTGATAATTCAGGACCATATTCAATAATTCTTCCGTCTGCATCCAACGAAAAGAAATAGTCTCCATCAGTAGTTCTCGAACTGTCTGTTACCATAAGAAGATCTCCTTCTGCAATAATTATCCTTTCAAGAAGAGTATCTTCAAACACTACATCTGCGCTAATAATTATGCAGTCATCATCACAAAGGAAATCTTTTGCAAACCACAGCGTACCAATATTATTCATCATCGCATAAAAAGGATTATTATAGAAGTTGACTGGTAATCCTTCTAATACTTGTTGTATCATCTGATAGCGATACCCTGTGCATATAGCAACATCGATTCCTCTATTAATCAACATTTCTGTGGTATTTCTAATAATGGCTTTGCCATTAATCTTTAAAGTTGATTTAGGTACCGGGCCAATATTATCTGTGATTCTGCTTCCTACCCCAGCAGCTAAAATAATAGCCTTCATTGAACTATTCCTCCACTGGAATCATGCTGATTATTTCCTTGAACGGCATGATCATTTCATCACACTCTTTAGCTCTATGATTTTCAAGAATTGTTTCAGCTGCTTTCTTCATAGCTGGAACTTCTGCCCTCATTAATTGATTAGCATAAATAATAATATTGGCACCACGTTCCTTCCATTCTTCCTCTGTAACAGAATTGAAAGATGTTGGAACAAGAACAATCGGTGTTGATTTGTTTTTCTCTCTAAACTTTGCTATAAACTCTTGAATTTCAGAAGGATTCTTCTTTCGACTATGTATCATAATAGCATCTGCACCAGCATCTACAAACGCAAACGCACGTGTTAAAGCATCCTCCATTCCCTGCTCAAGTATTAATGACTCAATACGTGCACATATCATAAAATCTTTGGTTTTCTGTGCATTTTTTCCGGCCCTTATCTTCTCACTGAAGTTTTCTATACTATCCTGAGTCTGCTGAACTTCTGTTCCAAATAAACTGTTCTTCTTAAGTCCTGTCTTATCCTCAATGATGACCATAGATACACCAAGACGTTCCAAAGACCTTACTGTATAAACGAAATGCTCAGTCTTTCCACCAGTATCACCATCAAATATTATAGGCTTTGTGGTTACCTCCATGATATCTTCGATAGTACGAAAACGGCTAGTCATATCCACAAGCTCTATATCAGGCTTGCCTTTAGCAGTAGAGTCACAAAGGCTTGATACCCACATGGCATCAAATTGATGTGCTCCTCCTTCCTGATAAACAACTGTATTTTCAACAATCAAACCAGTCAAGCCATCGTGCGCTTCCATAGCAGTAACAAAGCCTTTCATTGAAAGAACTTTTTTCAATCTTGCTCGTCTGATATCCGGAAGAGACGACTGACTACGAAAATACGAATCCAATTTTTTGTATTCCGGATTATCGGAATAGGGGAATTCCACTAACTTTCCTCCATATTCATTCAATAATTCTATACATTCTTCTCTGACTGGTCTCAAATTGTCACTCTGCCAATTATCTCCATGAACGACAATGTCGGGCCTGAGCTCATTCAAAATATTCTTAAAACTAACTTCCGTCTGAGGAACTATTCTAGATACACCTTTTATATTACGTAAAATCTTACAACGTTCATCATAATTCAATAATGGATACCTTTTAAAGCTAGCTACAGCTTCGTCCGTCAAAACTCCAACAATAAGTTCTCCTAGTGCTGATGCTTTTTCAATAATTGCGATATGCCCTCCATGAATTATATCCGTACTAACTGATAAAAAAACTGTGCTCATATTTTTATTTCTCCATTCCCATTTTTTCTATCAATTCTTCTCTATAAAAAGAAGATCAAAAATCTCTGTTTGCTATTCGTACTAATCATCTCTGCCTTAATGTTGCGCCTATAGCTCCACCTGGATGATTTGGCTTAAAATCCTTTAAAAGATCTAACCCGAATCTTCTTGAAAGCTCTATAGCTACTTCTTGTAATACTATAAGATTTAATGTAGTAGAATTATTGGGAGCAATATCCCAAAGATCCCCCTCATGTTCCAAACTGATAATGAGTTTATTCTTCATAGAATCCGCCAAATCGCTATGCTCTTTAAAACTAAGTAACCAAAGCTTAACACCTTCTCTTTTTTCAAGAAGGCTCTTCAAATACACAGATTCTGCAGTGGATCCACTCTTTGTCAGAATGATTACTAAATCGCCTGGACGAACCATTCCCATATCGCCGTGAACAGCAGTATTTGTGTGCATAAATGCTGCATTAAAACCAAGCGATAGCATTGTTCCAGTAAATTTGTCACAAATAGGTACATTTTTTCCAAGACCTGAAGTAATAATTTTATTTCCTTCCTTTAGGGTTTCTTCACAGTCTTTTATCAATGCTTCCATCTGATCCATACTTATAGATTTCAGAGCGTTTTCGAGAATTCTAATATTATCTACAAAATATTTCTTATATGCACTCTCAAATGGACGATATGGCGCTAATTTCTCATTCTCCTCCTTCATCTGAAGGGCTTCTTCTAGATAAAACAAACCTTTATAGAATGCTCCACATATTGAATCATAATCATCCCAAGCATATGTGGTTAGACTAAGCCATGTAATTGCAAGAAAGATTTTCATTTGACGTCTTGTAACTTTATCCCCAAGTAAATCGAAGAAATAATCCTCCAGATCTTCCCAACCATTAGAAGCAATTTCAAGCTTTACACTTCTCGGATCAACTGATACTTCATTACCTCGGTCATCACAAACAACATAATCGTCATTTTCATTGATGTAAAGATTAAAGCGTTTAAGGTTAAACTGGTCATAATTACTCGCCACAGAATAATACAGTTTAACCCAGTCATATGCCTCATCACCATATAGTTCTGTGTTCCCAAAATAGCCACGGGGATCAATTAGGACAGGAACATCATCATTTTTCAGCATCATATTACTGAATGTACAATCTCCATGAATCAACTTAAACTCCGACGGAAGATATTTCATAACAAGGCTATTTACTTCATCCATATGATAGAAAATATTCCGACAGCGTCTTCCATTTACCGTTACATATTCATCGTTAGCAAAAGGAACTAGGAAACGAACCTTCTTTAATCTGTCATATGTCTTATCAAGGTATGCAACTCTATAACTATTCTCATCTGCAGGAATGGTGCCCAGATTATGTACAGACTCAAGACATTCAACAATCTGTTCCAATATCTGCTGTTTCTTTTCAAAAGTAATTGTGTCATACTCGTAAATATTCTTCCCTTTTATTTCTTCCATACAGAGTGGATCATAGCCGTATATTTCAGGAAGATTATCAAAATGCTCGCCCTTAAGCATCTTATACCATGCCTGCTCTCTTACGGCCAAATTCTCTCCCTGCTTGTCTAGCGGGATCTTGTAAAGCTTTCCATCTCGCTTTTCAATATTATTAAATGGTCTTGTTTTTAGTTTTGGAAGTTCATCCCATACAGAATAAAGTCCATATTCATGAGTTTTTCGAAGTGGTTCCTCGTCAAATACCATGCCTTTTGATTGAAGCCACCTTACGAACTCTCCATCTGTCGGGACATCCGTGATATATGATTTCTCTTTAAAAACAAAGAAACCAGCAACTCCATATTCGGTACTGCGTTCCTCAATGAATTTCCCATCTCTATAGCTCCAACGACAGGAAAAATCCTTAGAGATGCCAACGATATTATTATCACTATTTGGCAATTCATAATCCTTAGGCAGAACTAGATCGCACCATATCAAAAGGAATCTTTCTCCTTCAGGTATTTTTTCTAGTGCATCAGCCATTCCAGCGCATGTGCCACGATGACCCGTTCCCCTCACTAACTTATAATCCACATCGGCAAATTCTTTAAGATACCGCTCCAAGACATCATATTTATAATCGCCAATGATAATAAACTCTTTATCTGGATACTTACGAAAAAGATGAAAAATCATTGGTAGATTCTCTATAGGTATTAATGCCTTTGGCTTATTGCGTGTAAGAGACTCCATTCTAGAACCCCTTCCACCTGCTTGAACAATTATATAATTGCAATTCATATTGTTAATGCTCCTTAACTACAGTATCTGTCATGTAATTATTTTCATTTTTGATAATGATCTCTTTCTGGATAATATGTCATTTATCACAGTATGCATGATATGATTTTTTTGTCTCGTTTATTATTGAATTCTTTCTCATCTTAATTATTTCACTATACTCACGGTATGAGATGTCTGGATCAACAAACCACCCCGCAGCTTGATCATCCTGAATCTTTCTATTTTTCAAATCTGGTAATCTCATATAATCACCATATAAATCCACCAATACTTCTTTATACTCAACTGGCACCGGAACCTGATTCTCTTCAAACTGCAAGTATTCTGCTTCATCAAACCATTCTTTAGGATATCTGTGAAAATGTACTGAATCTGAAACTTCCAAGCTGTTATTTAATTGTTTTACTGTTCGAATTTTTTCTGTTCTTCTAATCTGCTTTTCACGACTCATACCAAAATAGTAAAGATATGAAAGTGCCTTTATAATCTTCCCTTTTATTCCAAGATTTTTCCACCTATCCACATGCTTGTTCAACATAGAAAAATCCATTTTCATATGTATGTAATGTATTCTCCTATCTATTTTATTACTTGGAACAATATCAAGCGGTACAATGTCTAAGGCCATCCCCTGCTGATGCAATTCTGGATCATCCATAGCTTGCGTTCTAACACAAGATGTATTTGTATTTATAATCTGTAGACTCCAATAAAATCCTTCCGTTGATTTTGCAGACTTTAAAAACAGTGGCATCTGGATATATTTATCAGCTAATAATTCAAACTTATCATAATCTTCTCTAGGCATAACAATATCTATATCATCATCCCAAGGTATAAATCCTTCATGTCGCACTGCACCTAACAGGCTTCCCCAAAAAAAGAAATATTTTAAATTGTTTTCCTGACAGATCCTATCAAAGCATTTCCACATTTCCAATTGTATTTCCCAGGTTTTTACTCTTTTTTCTGGAATTTTACACTCATACTTATTCTCTAGTTCTAAAAGTTTTTTTTTCATTAATATTTCCTCTTAATAAACTTTAGTTTCCGAGCCACTTATCTGACCACATATTCTGACCATGTGGCAAATGGTTACAAATATTGATTATTACTGCACTTTTTGCACTTTGACTATTGAATATTTATATTATCTGTGAAATATTGTAGTTAGAATATTTCTAACCGTAAAAGGAGGAATCCGGTATATATCGCATATGATACCAAAAACAGCAAGTAGTACGGCAAACTTTGCATCAGCAAATGGCAGGGCAAAAAACTTCCAAGGATTATATCAACCTTGCCCTCATTCTTGATAAGGAGAAATTACTTTTCAGAAACAAGGAACGTAGAGTTTTCTGTTATGATCCCGATGCCAATGAATTCCCGCCTCCCGATCCGACGGTTCTGTTTCCTTAATCCTTGTCCGCACAGAGGGAAAAGCTCATCCTTGATTTCGAGGACATTTTACTGCTTGATTCCTTTATTCGTGACGAAGGACTGGACAGTATCATAGAATCGGTAGGATATCCAAATACAGAAACGCTGTATGCCATGACTCTTTACTATATCCTCTGCTCACTTGCCAATAGGCATGCTTATACATGGTAGGAAAAGAATATGCCAGGCCTCTTTATCCGAACACCAACCCTGTCAGCTAGCGGATTCAGCAAGTTCCTCTCCTCTATCGGACAGGAAGAATGTTACAGAAGGAGCATTTGTTCTTGCATCATCCAGAAGGATTGCAAAAGATAAGGTCCTTCCTCACTATTATGCAAGAAAGCACATTGAGCAGGTATTTAATATCGGCAAGAACTATGCCGACATGCTTCCGCTCAGAAGATAGAGCGAAGATACATTCCGTGGTCGCCTACTCCTGACATTAATATCTACCGTTATAGTCCGCCGCCTGCAGGAATTGTTGAAGGATTCGGAATACAATCCTCTATCACTTTTCCTGACAATGCGTAATCAAAAAAGTAAAGTTTATGATGATAGAATCATCACATGGTTGGCTTTCAATAAAGCCAACCATTACTATAAACTGCTTGGTATCGAGTGTCTCGAGTCGATACCACTGATCACAGTCGATTGATTGTGGTTAGAAAAACTATCGTGAACTATAGATAAATAAATCTCAGATCATACGTAATTATTTAATGCTAACAATGCCTAGATCACCATTCAATTTATAAATCCTTCATGTCAAACCGAACCTAAAGGCATTCCAAAAAAAAACACTTTATGTTGTTCTCTTTGCACGTATCAACACATACTTTCCACACTTCCAACGTTGCTTCTCATATTCTGATTCGTTCATCAGGAATAATAATTCCATACTGCTTCTCAATCATTTTAATATTTCTTTCAACTTGTATCCCCACCTTTTATATAAAAAAATTATAATTGCAAATAGTATTATAAATCTAATAACCATAAAGCGGAAAAGCAACATCTGCAAAACACAAAATACACCTACAATAGTACAAATTAACATGTGCCTTCTTATTGAGTATATACGAATTTCTTTTATATGCCGTCCGTCTTCTGTAAGTATTCTGTTAGTAAAAATATAATGAGCAAAGACATATATTATATAGCTGATAATAGTTGTATAGGCACAAGCAATGTATCCAAATAATGGAATAAGAATAGCGTTTAATACCATATTAATTAATGCAGCAACCGTTGTAGCGCAAGTCATAAAAATTCGTTTCTCATAATATATTTCTACATTGGCAAAAAACATATATAATATGGTGATATATGTTCCAAGAACAACCGGCGGAACCACCCATATAGCTTCCCAATACTCTTTAGGCGCAATAATATGAATTATTTCTGGTGTACAGGAAATTATACCGAAAGTTATTCCTCCAATTATAATCAGAATACTTTCAGATCTTTTTTGAATAGATTTGTAATCCTTATTTTTGAGTCGTTCATATAGCCAAGGAACAAAAGTGGCGTTTATAGCATTAATCATGATTGTCACACCTGTTTGTAGATAACAAGCAACGCTATATATCGCTGCATAAGTTGAACCACATATTTTGTCAATCATAATTCTATCAACCTGATGCAACAGCATATTGGATAAATAATTCGGAATAAGTGGAAGATTAAACCAAAAAGCGTATTTCCAATATTCTTTTACATACAGTGTTCTCCCCTTAACCCAATTGATAACATAGAAAACAAAAGTAAAAATAATCAACGTGCATAAAGTTGAGTTAATTTTTACAACACCTAAATTGCCAGTACAACTCAGCACTGCTATTACTGGCACTATAATTGTCGCGATAGCATATATTATCGTTGCAACGAGTAACCACTTATATTTATATTCATATCTATTTTTGGCCGTCCAATATTCAAACGATGGCTGAAATATATAGTATATAAACATGAGTAATATAGAACTTATTGGAAGCCCAGTCGCTTCAATTAAAACATTGCGCAAAAAAAGAGCCATAATTAAAAAGAATATTGCACTTAGCGATGATAAACCTTGCATTGATGAAACATATCTGTTTCGATCATGCTCATATTTCAACATTCCATTATTAAAAACTCCCATTGATAAACTAAGGGTTACAATTATAATTAAAATATTATTCCAACTTTGAAATACAGCAACCAAGCCATACTCCTCTGGAATTATAAGTCTTGTAAAAATTGGAACAGAAATAAGAACTGCTATTTTCTGTATAATATTACATAATGCAAACCAAACACTAACCTTTATTACTTTCTTCTCTTCTTTATTGTTCATTCATAACCACTCTAACTACATTTTCGATATTCTTATTATTGTCACTTGTAAGTATAATATCTTTTACTTTCGGATTAATCCCCCATTTTGACAATCTTATAAATTCATAATAAGGATATTTCTCATCAAACAGCGTAATCGGAACGCAATCTGCATATGCAGTAAAATCCATAAAACCACTACGTGCACCTACTACAAAACCACAATACGAAGCCAACTTGTATGCCTCAGTTAATGAGCATACCATCCCTTTCGTCCCAGGTATTGGCTTTTGTTTGTTATTCGACAAATTAGTTACTACTTGAAACCCATCTTTTTTTAGTCTTAGTACCAACTCAGACAAAAAAGCATCACAGTCAGTAACTATAGAATTTGCATATGGATTTACAATTATTGTCCTCTTTTTTATAAGATCAAACTCATCAATAAACCTTCGAATATCTGCATCGGGGACTATTGGCGGATGTAATTGTGTATCTCTGTTCAAATCAAAACATCCGCATTTTATAGTATCCAAATAAGACGTATTATATAGCTTACTCACATAATCTCCTCTTGAATGACTCCCCACTCTAGTTGATATTATTCTTTTGGAAAACACAGAAAAAGCATATCCTATATCTAAAGATGAAAACAGCTGTAGATATTCATATTTTGATTTCTTAAAATACATAATATCATCATATGATTTAGGATACATTTCATATAATTCTTTTTTTTCTTCTATTCCTAATATCACTATTTGTTTGTTATGCTTTTTTCTAAACTCTTGTAAATAAGAGCATGTAGGAAAAATGTCTCCAATTCCACTATCTGTAATAATATAAAGAGTTTTTCTATTACGTAACAGAATATATACGTATATAATACTTCCAAAAAAAATAGCAGCAAAAACTCTAAAAATATTTTTCAAATTATTAATCATTTGCCTCACTCTGTTCTGCACTTAGTCTTTTCGAAATTTGTAAACCCCTAACTTTTGTGATTCCCCAATGTATTCACTTAGCAAAACCATACTTAAAAAGTAGGCAATAATACTCCAATTTGTCCCGTCAATATCTTCTATTCCAAACAAAATAATAAATGCTAAGATAAAGCCTATTATTTGCTTGACAAAAATAGAGCTACGATAATATCTTAAAATGGGTCTGTTAAAATGATAAAAAATAAGAAGTCCTATAAGAAAGCCAATCATACCTGTTTTGTAAAAAAAACCAACGTATGTAGAATGCGACCCCAAATAAGCAACATAAGCCTCTTCAGGCCTAAAGACCCTTTTAACTCCGATCCCAAATATTGGATTTTCTTTAATTGTCACTTTTATTGTAGTTATAATCAAGTCAATTCTATACATCGTGCTACTAGTATTTCCATAAATAATTTTACTAACTATTATCCCCCATATATTTTTATAATATAAAACAAAGAGCAGTAGTGTAACGATGCACAAAAGCCCTATAACAGCCTTTCTATACTTATTTGACATGTTTTCTGATAGGAAAATAACGATTGATAAAAAAAATAAAACCAATCCTGATCTTGAATGTATGATAAGCTCTGACAAACAGCAAATACTCACAACCCAAAAAGTGAATATTCTTCCCTTCCTCTTTAAATAAGGTATACTCATAGTAAATAACAACATCAAAAAAAACAAATTCATATTTGGGTAATCATTAAAACCTGAATACTTTATTACAGCTCTACTATTTAGCCAATTTGTACCATATAGATTCTTCCCTAAAAAAACAACACTCGGAATATCCATTACATAGTACAAAAAAGCGGCTAGCAAAGCCATTACCGCATTTATGTATATATTTATAACACAGTATCTACCTATTCGAATAATATCTAGTTTGGCTTTACAATGAATCACGTATCCAATAATTATTCCTGATGTCAACCATAAGGTAGCTGTATTAATTGCTGCAAATAATCTATTAACATCATCGGGAAATCTTAGTATATCGCACATTATTGCTGTAAAGTGTATACAGGCAAGTATTAACAAATAATTAGCCCATTTATTCAATCGTAATTTTCCTTTAGAATCATATATCATAATTACTGAAATAATAACAAGCAAAATTAGCTGAATAGGTTTTGGAAAAATAATAAAAAACCACAAATACTTGTAAAATCCATATATTAAATTTATTCCATTTAGTGATCTTTTATTATTCATTGTCTCTATTCCAACTATGAATTATGATTACAATCAAAAATTACTCTGTTTTTTGGGCTTGTACTTAAAAACAAGCCTAAATATTTTTCTATCGTCAATAAGATATCTTTTTCCTAATCTCAAAGGATCTCTAAAAATTCTATAAAGCCATTCCAGTCCGTGATTTCTCATCCATCTTGGCGCACGTTTTTGCGTGCCAGCAATAAAATCGATTGTAGCTCCTATAGAAAAAGACATAGGTATTTTGTATATACTCATATTCTCATAAATAAAAATATCCTGTTTAGGTACCCCCATGCCAACAAAAAGCATATCGGCACCTGACTTATATAAAATCTCATCAATTTTTTCAATTTCCTTTTTATCTTTTTCAAACCCAAACGGAGGAGAATATGTTCCTACTACATTTAACGCAGGATATTTTTTTCTCAAATTATTTGCGGCTATTTCCGCAACTCCCTCTGCTGCCCCAAGTAAAAAAACCGAATACCCCTTCTTTGCTGCCATTTCACATAAAACAGGAACAAGTTCAGACCCTGGAATTTTTTGCTTAAAAGGTTTTCCATACCATTTGGCAATCCATAATAACGGATGTCCATCAACTAATACTAATTCACAATTTTCACAGATTTTTTTGAAATACCCATCCCATTCAATGCGAACTATTTGATCTACATTTGGTGTTATTACCTGTCCGATTCTGCGTTCTAAGATGCACTTTTCTATATAATCTACCGCTTCCGACATAGTAACATCATCAATCACGGTATTCATGAAGTTACGTCTATTTAAAGCCATTACATTTACCTCAGATATAATCTCCAATACTCAAGCATATCAGCTATCGTCTGACTCATAGGTACTTCCTGTTTCCACCCAGTGTCAGCCTTAAGCTTATCCACGTTGCCAACTATAATTCTTTCGTCAGTTGGACGTATCAACACAGGATCCACCTTTCTTTCCAGTTGATGACCGATAGCCTTTTCAATCATTTTCACAATATCTTCCATCTGGTATATATGCTCTGAACTGATATTATAAACGTCTCCGGCTTTTCCTTTATCAGCAAGAAGCATTAATGCGTGAACAAGATCACGCTGATCCATAATCGCACGCTTCGTTTCAAGATTACCGCAGCGAAGTTCATACACTCCTGCTTTATCCGCTTCTACAGCTCTCTTAGTGAAGTCTGATGTTACATCATTTACTTTACGAGTTCCTGTCGAGTTAAAAATCCTTGCTCTTATGCAACGAATATGATCATTCATAAAATACTGAAATGCCAGAAGGTCCTGTCCGACCTTGCTAACTCCATACGGATGTAACGGCTTGAGTTCTGCCGTCTCTTTAACGAAAGGATCTTCAAGTTCATTCAGCGTCTGGCCATACTCAGCACTTGAACATGCCACCACAACCATAGGGTCATAAGAAAGGTCCTTATACTTTCTCGCTTTCTTAATAGCCTCAAAAACAGCAACCTGACCATTAATATTCACATCAATAGTTTCCGCAGGGCTGACCCATGAAACTGTCGGATAAGACTGCGCCGCAAGATGAAAAACCTGATCTGGCATGTTATCCACAATCAGTTCTTCAATCCCATAACCATAGCGAAGATCACACTGAACAAATCTAATGGGGAGTGTAATCTGTTCAACATTCTTTTTATTCTTGTGCCAGACACCTATAACCTCGTCTCCACGGTTATACAACAGTTCAACCATGTGTGAGCCTACCATGCCGCCAGCACCTGTAACTAATACCTTCATCTTCTTACTCTCTTTAATCTAACGGTTCAAAATTTTCCGGTGTGTAGTGAATCACTTGAGTCCCACCATCCTCAAATCGAAACGGAACATATAGCAAGTCTCTCATTGTTTCCTTAACTAGGTTCTTTTTCTCCGGCTGTACGTAGAAAAGGAGGAAACCTCCCCCGCCAGCACCAAGAAGTTTTCCTCCAAGTGCTCCTGCAGCTATTCCCTTTTCATACAGTTCATCTATAGAATCTGTCGTTATTGCTCCACCGGTTTGTCTCTTCAGTCTCCATGTTTTATCAAGGAGTCTTCCGAAATTATCAAGATCTATGTGCTTATCCTCAAGAACTGCCTCTGCTTCGCCTACAAGCTCATACATCTGTTGAAGTTGCTTTATTTTTTCATCATATCCAGCTTGGTTAGCCTTCTGCATCTCAGAACTGAACCTTGTAAATCCAGTAAAAAACATTAATAGATTGTCATTCAACTGCTTCTTCCTATCCGGATGAATTATGATAGGACGTACATCATATGTACCATCCTTGTTGAATTCAATGCGATTCATCCCACCATAAGCTGCTGCAATTTGATCCTGCCACCCTCCAGTTTCATTACAAAGAACACGTTCAAGATATATTGCCTCATCCGCCAACTTCTTCTTATCTGCATATTTACCTTTAAGTGCATAGAATGCATTAAGCATTCCGACCGCAAATGAAGATGAAGTTCCTAAACCTGAACGAGCCGGTAAATCCGCCTCATACATAAGACGTATTTCATGCATGTCCAACATTTTCATTGCGTTACGGATTGCAGGATGTTCGATGTCTGCCACATGAACCACTCGTTCTGTCCTCGAATATGAAAGCTCATTTTTCCAATCAAAAAAGCGAGGCAAATGTCTAACATTTACATAGCAGTATTTATCAAAGGTAGTAGAGAGCACAGCCCCTCCGTACTCACGGAAGAAACTCTCCATATCAGTTCCACCGCCGAAGAACGACATTCTAAATGGTGTCTTTGTGATTATCATTAAGCCTCTCCCTTCCCAAAAAATTTATCTTCAAGCATCAAACATAGACAGTGATAAATCGGAAGATGTAATTCCTGAATCATATAAGTCTCTTCCTCAGGAACCTTTATAGCTACGTCTGCAACTTCTGCTAACTCCCCGCCACTTACACCAGTCAAACCGATAACCCTAATACCTAACGCCCTTGCAACAACAGTTGCAGAAATCACATTCTTGCTATTTCCTGATGTGCTTATTCCAAGGAATACATCACCTTTTCTGCCGAATCCATAAAGCTGCTGTGCGAAAACTCCCATACCGTCAACATCATTGATATACGCAGTAGTCAATGCTTCATGCGCTACAAGTGGTATGGCCATCAATCCTCTCTCAAGATTCTTAGCAAGATTCTCACCGCGCTCTTGATCGATATCCAATAATTTCTGCTTGAACTCTTCTGGTACAGGTCTAGGAGTCCTGAATCTCTTCATCAACTCTCCTGCTATATGTTCTGAATCGGCAGCTGATCCACCGTTACCAGCGATTAATAACTTATGATCATTTTCATATGCGTCTTCCATAATCATATAAGCCTTAACAATATCATCTCGGCATACTTCAAGCACAGGATACCGTTCCATTAGCGTGTCAACGTGTTTCTGAATTCTTGCTTCTACCATGCTTTGCTATTCCTTTATCGTATGATAATCAAGGTCAAAACTCAATCTCTAAGTTTCTGACCCAGTCAAACAATTCCTTGATAATCCCAAACATACCACATTTGAAATATAGTTCCCTGTCTTAAGGTGAAAATTATAATAAGCATTAAACAATGTGCCTAGATTAACTAACCCAGTTGTGCCAAGCTCTAAAAAATGCTTATTGAGCAATCATTTCAACTGCTTCTCTTAGGTTTGCCACAGTATAATCAGGCTCACAGTCTCCTATTCTCTCACCCTTAATCAACACAGTCTTGCACCCTGCTGCCTGACCCGCCTTAACATCATTCTTGCCATCCCCAATCATCCAAGAATCTTCTAAACATATATTGAAATCTTGTGCCGCTCTTACTATCATCCCTGGTTTCGGCTTCCGACAATCACAATCAACTTTCAATTCTGCTACTTCACCCTCAAACCCTTTATCCGGGTGATGTGGACAGTAATAGAGCGCATCGATGTACGCCCCCTGCTTTCCAAGCTCCGTTTCGAGCTTTTTATGTATCTCTTCCAGCCCTTCAACTGTAACCTCACCTCTGGCAATAATCGGCTGGTTGGTGATCACAATAGCAAGATATCCAGACTCATTAATCTTCTTTATGGCTTCTGCAGCTCCAGGTAACAGTTCAAGTTCTTCAGGTTTCCTCAAAAAACCGATATGCTTATTGATCGTTCCGTCCCTGTCAAGGAATATTGCCTTCTGTAGTTTACTCAAGTTCTTAGCACTTACCGTTCCGTTCTGAAAATCGCGACTTACCTGCTTGAACCTTTCAGGCGTACCCATATCCTTGCAATACTCCGGAGAATCATAACAATACACCCTACCGCTTCCACACAGAGGTTTCAGAATCTGCCGATCTATATCCATCTTGATTATGTTTCCCCGGTCATCAGTTGTTCCAATATCTTCAGCTCTGAGTTCCATCCTCTCAAGCGTCATATCAAGGATCCGCGGATCTATGACCTGCAATCCTGCGTTTACGCGATTCTTATAAAACTTAGGTCTTACATCTTCTTTTGTAAGCCATTGTTCTACAGCGCCATTGCTATCGGCCACAATGACTGAACTATCGTAAGGATGACTGTTGGGATGTGTAAATAGCGTTGCGATAGCATTATGAGCTTTGTGGTAATCAATCATCCTGTTGAAATCCACATCAAACATTGCGTCTGCGATCAATAAAAGGAAAGATTCGGAACCAAACTTCTCTCTCATCTTAAACAACGCCCCGGCGTTTCCCAACGGAGTTTCCTCTACGAAGTATTCTATATGACATCCGTTTTTCTCACCGTTACCGAAGTGACTCTGGATCTTATCAGCCATGTGTGATACTGTTAGGATGATATCATTGAACCCTTGATCTACTAAACTCTCAATTTCCCACTGCAAGACTGGCTTACAAACTCCAACTTTATTCTTAATTGGAATTAACGGCTTTGGGATATCTGGGAATAACTCTGATATACGAGTTCCCTTACCGCCAGCCATAATCACTGTTTTCAAGACTTTGTCTCCTTTTGAGATACTATTGTTCTGATTCTTATCCAAGTATTCTTCTCTTCGCTTCATCAAAAAAACATATCTTATGAATGCTCCGACAATTGTTCGATCGTCAATATGATTCAACGAAGGTGGATTTAGATATGAAGAATACTCTTTTAGAAAAACTACTAATCTCTCTTCAAGAGGTTGTATCATCTCAGATGCATTTTTATCAAAATAGTGCTTACTTTCTCATAATTATTGCGATTTAAATCTTTGACTTGTAAGCCATTCTTCTTTAATAGTTCTGCTCCCCGCAGATATGCCATTAAGTAATTACTATATGGTCTTATAAATTGATATCCCAAATTGCATAACAGAGAACCGGGCCTATAAACCTTCAGATTATAAAATCTTTAATCTTTTCTGGTTCAGTTCCTAACCTCGTCATTGTGATGCTTTGCCCATAGCTTCGCCATCGGGCAGAAAGGTTCATTTTTCTGTCTGTAGGCTTGCTGTGTGTCCCTTTCCTCGCCGGCGGCGAGCAGGTCGACCAGCCGGATTTTGGTATAGTTCATAAAGGCAAAACTTAACTAATTTATTATACAAAATAAACCTCCGAATGTCAAATTCGGAGGGTCTCTTTAGTTTCCCTGAAAGCGCATAAAATCAGTCTTTTTTATATTTTTTTTACAATCCTAATTATCTCACTGAGTATGTAGAAAAAGCTCTTCATATTCCCCGCAGATTCTTTCCCAGCTATACTCTCTTCTGATCCTTTGCTTAGCCTTTTCTCCCATTGAGTTTCTTTCATCTGCGGTTATTTTATCAGCCTTGTCTATAAGCTCTGCCAGATATCCGTATTCCTTGCTCCAATAAAGCGCTGAATCTCCGCCTGCATCCCTGTAGGATTCCGTATCCAACAGTAAGTTGAGATCTATCGTGCCAAGTGCCTCAAGAAGGAGCTGATCTGTCCTGCTTCCCTCCGGGCCGTAGATGCAACCATATGCATTTGCCCTTATCTTGTTTAAAAGATCCTGGTCGTAAACTGTTCCTACGAACTTAATCCTCTTATCATGCTTATATTCGAGCTTCTGCTGCAACTTTCTGTCATACTTGGGATTATCCGTAGTAATGATAGCAAGGTCCTTATCAGAGTTACTGCGGATAAATTCCCTAATTATCGCTTCGAAATTATTTTCCTCAGCATAATTTCCCACACATATATAATACTGTCCATCCGTCAGGTTGTGTGATTTGAGCCATCCTGTATATTTAGAGTCATCATCGTCAAGGAAGTATGGGATCACATATGATCCGTAGGGAACCACCGTTGTCTGCGGCTTAAAATCCTTGTATTCCTCTTTGATACGGCTCTCGGTGAGCTTACTGTCACAAATCACTAGGTCTGCATTCCTGATGGCGGTGCGCTCGGAGCTCTTCTTGTAGCTTCTGATCGGATACTTGAATATTCCTCTTCCGTCCCTGTTTCCATTGGGATTCTGATATATCATTCCTGAAGCTTCGCGTATCCTTTGTATATATCTGTTACCGAAGGAACCTATCCTTGGTGCCAAGAAGTAAACTACCGGATTCAATATATGATGCCGCTCGATATACTCACATGCCCATTTGAGGGACATAAGATCGTAGTAAACCGCCTGAGCTGTACCAAACCTGTCAGGAACATGTATGAGCATGCAGTGAGCATTGCAGTAAATAAATTCGCTCTCATTGATGCTTACCGCACCCGGAAGACTATTAAGATCCATGTATCCGCTTCCACTGGCCTTGCAGGTCACATGGTACTGTATACCTTTTTCATTCTTATGGAGCTGTAGCAGATTTAATACAAAGCTTTCGAAGCCTCCGTACAGGCCGATACTTCTCGCTCCTATAATGAATACATGCTTAGTCTTGTTATCCGTTAGCTTTTCGGCAACTTCAGCATTTTTCTTTTTTATAGCCTCAAGCCTTTGTACTTCCTTTTTACTCTTTTTTATGCAGTACGCACGATACAAGAGTCTTTCAATACAGCAAAAGATCACGTTGAATATACCGAAAAGGCCTACAAATAATCTGGATATCCAAGGATACTTATGAAGTATAAAAAACATGGCCATGAAAGCACCCATAAAAAGGATTTGATGCTCAATGGTCTTAAAAATGATCTCTCTGGTCTTTAATAATTCAATTGATGTCTCTTTAATAAGAAGGAAAATGACAATATATATGATGAGAGCATATGCTAGCAGCGGTGCATACACCTGCATACCGCCTGTGGGACCAAATCCGTTCATCAAGGCTCTGCTTCTCATTAAAAACGAAAGTAGGAATGATGCAATGATCATCATTACATCTAAAATAAGCAATATACTTCTTTTACTTCTGTACAAATTCATCCGTCTTTAACCCTCCGTCGGGGTGTGAAGCCTTATCCTGATCATCACTAATGGCTAAGTGACTGCTTTTTCTTATACATCTTTCCCAGCAGCCTGACCGGAGCAGGTCCCAGGCCTGCAACCATCGCCATGAGTTTTAAGTTCTTCCCGGCTCTTTTATCCCTCAGTACACCTTTTCGGTACTTCTTTATCGCGTCCTTAAGGTACCCGGCTTCTTCGGAATACTCTTTAGTGACCAGGCTGTAATTATCCGCGGCACTGAAGAAGCACCTTGAAGCGGCTATGGGTTCAAGTTCTTCGTCCCCTTTTACTTCCTCATATATTGCTTCAGCCGCATATACCTGGTCCATTCTTCCCGGCTTGAAAGGGGCATTTACTATGCTTCCGATGCGTTGTCTGTAGAAGTACAGCTCCTCACCCAGGAATGAAGCTTTGTTTATGAGCTTGCTCACAGCCCAAGTGGTGGGTACGTCTTCGTAGAGCTTTCCCTCAGGGAATCTGATACTTTCAAAAAGGGAACTCTTATATAGCTTCCCGTGGGAGTACATCGCAAGCTTTCCGGACAGAATATCTATCTGGAAATCCCTTCTGTCGTACTTCTTACGGAGCATACCTGCGCTTCTTTTTTTTGCACCGGCCTCGGGATACGGGTCGTTCTCTTTTATTCCGGATCTTCGGAACTCCAGATTAAGTGCCGTCTTTTTATGAAGCACCAAAGTAATATCGCTTCCGTCCTTAAGCGCGATCTTTACCATCTTTTCGATCATATCACAGCGGATATAATCATCGGAGTCTATGAAGCCTACCCATTCACCTTTCATCTCTTCGATACCGGTGTTTCTGGCAGCGGAAAGCCCTGCATTTTTTTGATGGATCACTCTCACTCTCTGATCTTTTGCGGCGTATCTTTCACATATCTTACCTGAGCTGTCTGTCGATCCGTCATCTATAAGTATTATCTCGAGCTTTTTGTATGTCTGGCACAGGATGCTGTTCAGGCAGTACTCGAGGTACTGCTCTACGTTGTACACAGGCACTATCACGCTTACCAGAGGTGGTTTTATCTTCCCCTTTTTGTTCTCATCAGGCATATTTTTGTTATTCTTCTGCTCTGTTTCTGAATGACTTTCTGCCATAGCGCCCCGTCACGTAATTGAAAAAGGCTTTTGTTATAACGCCCAGCTTCTTTGCCTTGTGCTTTCCCTTAAAGAGCACCCTCAGGGAATCATACCAGAGCTTTCCCATACATAGAAAGCGGTAAAGCAGCGTTTCATATTCATGGAACACTATAAGGTTGTTCCTGTAATAGTAAAAATACAGTGGAATCCGGTTTTTGTCCGTTTCCTTCACTAGCGAGAGTTCGTTTGCGCTGGCCCTTAAATGCAGTGCTTTGCTCTTTCCCACCATGTATGCAGGGCCGTAATCTCTTATGATCCTCTGTGTGTATTCGGAATCGTCCCCCCATATAAAGAATTCCTTCCAGGGAAGGCCGCACTTTTTTACGGCTTTTCCGTTTATCAGGAGTGAGACGAATGTGGCTTTTACTATCTGTACTATCCCGGAATCCAGGTATTTATACCAGTCGGTATAATGCATGAACTGCTTTCTGGTTATCTTGGGGACATTCATCGCCTCCCCATTTGTTCCGCGTATGGAGCTGGCCAGGAAGCTGACATCTTCATCTATTCTCTCCCTTGCAGCCACAAGCTCCTCGAGGCAATTCTTCTCGGGGATCACATCATCATCCATTATCCAGATCCAGTCAGCATCTTCTCCCCTTGCGGCTTTCATACCCTCGTGGAATCCGCCTGCTCCGCCGATATTCTGCGGGAGCTTTTTGTATAGTATCTTATCGGTATTGTCCTTTACAGGCTCGGATCCGATATACCCCTCTTTTTTGAGGTGCTCCTCCGTACCGTCGGTGCTGTTGTTGTCAATGATCACAAGCTTTGAAACCGGATGGGTTTGCGCTAATATGGCATCTATGCATTTTGTGAGAATATCTTTTCTGTTGTATGTAACGACAACAGCGTAAATGTTATCCATCCTGTTCCTTTATTCTGTGGGCTTTCCGCTTTCCAATGCCTTTTTGCGATTCTCCTCGGCACATTTATCGCAGTCCATCTTTCTTACATGGTACTGAATGTCTTCCATGATCTTTCGATTGGCTGCTGTCGTATCTGCAAGGAGCCCTACAACCCAAATGATGGCGCCCAGTGTAATGAGCAGGCTGCCAAGTATAAGGGACTGTATATGCCCTCCGGGCTGCCCGCCGAAGTAGAAGATAAGGAATCTTACTCCGATTCCTATTCCTACTATCAGAGGTATAAGCCCCACCCCTGTAAAGAACGCCAGCGGCTTATACATGATATAAGCCCTCACGATGGTGAGGATGCTCTTTTTGATGTACCCAAACATGCTGTTAAAGAGCCTGCTGGGGCGGAGCTCGTCATTGGTGCGGATAGGCACCCATGTGATGGCTATCTTGTTCCTGCCGGCCTGTACGATCTGCTCGAGGGTGTAGGTGTAATTGTTAATAACGTTAAGCCTTAAAGCAGCCTCCCTGCTGTAGGCTCTGAAACCCGAAGGAGCATCCGGTATATCTGTGCCCGATGCTTTTCTCACTACCCAGCTTCCGAAATGCTGCAGCATCTTCTTGAGGGGGCTGAAGTGCTCGGTTTCATCGATAGGTCTGGCGCCGATAACTATATCGGCCTTCCCTTCGATGATGGGGCGCACTATAGCCTCCACATCCTCGCCTCTGTACTGATCGTCAGCGTCGGTGTTGACTATTATGTCCGCACCCTGGCAGAGGCACTCGTTGATGCCCGCCATGAAGCCCTTGGCCAGGCCCATATTCTGCTTTAGATTTACGACATGATTAATACCCCACTCTTTCGCGACTTTCACCGTATTATCGCGGCTTCCGTCGTTAATGATGAGGTACTCTATCTCGTCGATGCCTTCTATCTTCTTTGGAAGATGATTGAGGGCTATCGTCAGAGTTTCCTCCTCATTATAGCAGGGAATCTGGATGATAAGTTTCATATTCTTTATGCTACCATATATTGATGCTAATGTCAAAAAAATACTACTTATTGTGGGAAGGGAGCGAAGCCTCTTTCCTCATCCCACCAGATATGGGATACACCTTGGCCGTCGATAAGCTGGATGCCGAGTTTGTAGGATTCTTCATGTTTGAAGAATCTTGTGAAAAGGTTAGCTTTTTCGGCTTCTCTGTCTCCGTCCTTCCCGGTCAAGCTCTCGGGATCTATCACACACTTGAGCCCACAGTAGCGCAGGTCGTCTCTTCCCCCGAGCGCATCGGCCACATCATCTCTCTTGATGATATCTGCCCTTATACGCAGCTTTTCGCCTTTTCCGTTATCGAGGATAAGGTATTTTTCATCCAGAGGGGAATTCTCTGACTCTTCAACAAGCGCCCAGCCGATCACAAATATTTTATCCTGCTTATAGATGCGGTCAATAAACGCTCTACCCATGGGTACGGAACCGTAATCGTCAAGTACGCTTATCTCCCCGCATACGGGATTCAGGTCAAGCTCCGGTCCAAAGTAGTAGTGGATATTGGGACTTAAGAAAGGATCCCTTCCCTTCATCTCCGGGTGCTTATTATATAATCTCTTCCTCTCGGCTTCAAGTCTCTTTTTCTTTTTGGGGGCTTCATCATCGCTCCCTCTTGAGAAAGATTCGTGATGGTAGAGTATCACATCCTGCCTTACAGTGTTGTAAAGGCCTGCTTCACAGAGTGAAAAACACAGGTCGATATCATTATATGCCACTTTGAGCGCTTCATCGAACATTCCGGCATTTATGAACTTTTCTTTTGATATCATAAGGCAGGCTGCTGTCACTGCCGAGAAGTTACTCTCCAGGCGGTTTAACCCAAAATAATAAAGCGCCGCGTCGTCCTGCCCGAAGAACACATGACCCGGCCCTTCTTTGAGATTACTCACTCCTGCGTGCTGGATCGCCGTTCTCCCGGGGTAGAAAAGCTTTGCCCCAACCGCTCCGGCGTGGTCCTGCATGCTCTGTCCGAGCATCTTTTCAAGCCAGCTTCCTTCAATTGCTTCGATGTCGTCGTTGAGAAAGAGAAGGTATTCTCCTTTGGCGGACTTGGCTCCGAGATTACACATGTGGGAGAAGTTGAAGTCCTTCTTTTCGTAGATGTACCTGCAGAACTCACATTTGTGAGATAAATCCGCTTCGGAAATTTTTTCAGAAGCTGTTCTCTGCCGATTGACTTCTCTCAGGTAACTTTCTATCTCTGTCTTGTTGTCTTTCGAGCTTCCGTTATCCACTACGATGATCTCGTAGTTCTTGTAATCCGTATGCTTTACGACGGATTCTATGCACTGCCTGAGCAAGTTGGGGTTATCCTTTGAGGGGATTATTATGCTCACCTTTGGATCCCCCACCGGCTCGTATACGATGCGGTACTGGCTCACCTCGCTGACAAGTCGGGCTTCTCCTTTTATCCCCCTTCTTGAAAGAGCTTCTTCTTTTAAGAATCCCGTGGCCATGGTCGCATAGCTCTTTGAGCCCAGGCTGTATGCAACAGATTCTTCCCTCTCCCTCCAGTGGTAGAGCACTCTGCTGATATGTCCCACCCTGCTGTTGTCGCTTTTTTCCATAAAGCGAAGGACGAAATCATAATCCTGTGCACCGTCGTACTTTGAGCGAAGCCCTCCGGTTTTTCTGACCACATCCATTCTGTAAGCGGAAAGGTGATTGGTGTAATTCTCGCACCAGAAAAGGTCCGGTGACCAGTCGGGCTTAAAGAAGGGAAGATGCTTAACCTTTCCGTCCTCCGTGAGCTTATCCTCATCGCTGTAGATAAAGTCAAGCTCAGGGTTTTCGTTTATCTTACTGGCAAATTCATAAAAGGCATAGGGCTCGATAGTGTCATCGCAATCCATAAAGAAGAGATACTCCCCTTTTGCAGCAGCGATACCGTCATTTGTCGCCCTTGATATATTTCCGTTTACTTCCCGGTAGATAACTTTTACATGCGGATCCTTTTCGTATTCTTTAAGGATCGGGACCACATTATCCCATGTGGAATGATCATCGACAAGTATTAGCTCGTAGTCTGTGTATGTCTGGGCCAGCACGGAATCAACCGCTTCCCTTAATTGCTCGGATTTCACATTGTAGACCGGCATCACCATTGAAAAGAATGGTCTGTGCCCAAGCTCTTTTTCTTCTCTTTCGCCGAAATAGTATTTATATCTGTTCCTGTAATATAGGTAGTCGACTGTCTGCTCGAGACGGTATCCCCCCGGTGCATCACTCGGTACCGGACCTTTTCGCTTGATTGCAGCCGATTTAACTTTATCAGACACATCGCCCCTTGTAAGGAGCCCCTCGAGCCAGTATCCGTCAAGTCTGGGATTCAGCTCAAGCTCTTCTTCCGTACAGAATGCAAGTCTTTTTCTCGCGCCTGTCTTTCCAACGATCCCGTCGGAATTGGGAGTATCTCCGATTATCCTTGCCTCATCCACGGTGGGATGATTTATCAGCCTCTCTAATTGGGTTACTACCGATTCCTTTGGAATCTCTTTTATATACTTTTCCGAAAATGCGCTTACCCTATCGAAATACTTTTCTATCCCTTTAAGGATCTCTTCCCTGTAGGCTTCTTTCTCGCCCTTTTCAAATATCACTCCATCTTCCGAGTAGATATATACGGAGGGGTGCGGTGCCGAGAACATAAGCTCGTAGAGCTCGATGGCGTGAAGCACCTGCCTCTGCAGATTGTAATCCCTGTAAAAATCAAAGAGGTAGGTTTTATATCTTTTGCCGCGAAGCTGCTTCAGGCTCTTCTTTGTGTTGAGGATGCCGAAGTAGTAGAAGAAGGTTTCGGGAGCCGTGTCGCCAGGTGTTCCGTCTTCAAGATTTATCGCTTTCAGAGCCCTGTCGAGCAGATACTGCGAGCTTCCGTTCCAGCCGCAGTCGAAGATCCTGATCTTTCTTCCGGTCTGACCCTCTTTTGAAGCTATTTCGTCAGCATTATTTATAAGCCCTTCTTCCCGGAAGTATCTCAGGGCATTTTCTCTCTCGATCCTGCATCTTTCAAGCACAGCTTCCGGATTGAGAGTATAGAGCTTCTTAACTCTGTCAAGATCCCCCGGCTGCGCGATCACATCGTCAAACCCGGTGAACCCGGCCTCGTCAAGATGCTTTATATCTTCCCTCTTAAGCCCAAGATAGTCTATCACTTCCCCGAGGGTCTGCCCGAAGGAATAGGGCGGAAACACGTTTAGTGAATCCTCATCAAGTTCCGTGACCCCTGCCATTATCAGGGATCTTCTCGAGGCATAGAGGTATTTTATATTATCATAACCTGACTTTTTAAACAGATAGTGAAGGTAGTATCCGTCGCGGGAGAGGAAATAGAAATTCTCCCCATTATCGCGCGCCTCCCTTACTTCTTTCTCGAGCCATCTGTAGAGCCCCAGCTGCACGGGGCCGGCGATCCTCTCGCCAAAGTCCTGCCAGAAATGTTCTTCCGAACCTCTTTTATACAAAAATGTATCTATCCCGAGGCTCCCCGGAATGGATACATCCGCACTTTCATTATCACCTATGTGAAGGATCTCGTTAAAGCTTACACCTTCCCTTTTTGCCACTTCCTCGAAAAGTTCTTTGTTGAACTTGGCTTTTCTCTCATCAGCGGAGCAGTAGAGCTTATCATAGCCTTTAAATCCGTTCTTCTTAAGGAAGCCTTCGATCGTCACGGCCTTGAGGTACATATCCGTGGTTATGACAATACGCTTGCCTCGGTTCTTAAGATCGTTGAAGACCTCAAGCATCTCGTCGTTTGCATAGAGCGCGTCCTCTTCTACGGATATCTCGTAGTTCTTGATCTCCTGTGCTTTCAAATCCGGCTTATCGACTGATGCGATCTCTCCGCACGATCCGAGTTCTTCGTATATCTCATCCATATCAGGATGAGGGTAACCGTACTTCTCCGTTACCTTGCGGCTCGCTTCATTCTGGGCATCGATGCGTATCTTTCTAAAGCCAGGGATCCCGAAATGATCTCCCACTATATCGAACACTTCCTCGGGTGTTGCGGTCTTTCTGAAAAGCAGTGTATCGAACAGATCGAACGAAATGACTTTTGCTTTATCGGCTTTTTCATATAGAACTTTTTTATCGCTGCTGTTCATACCGGTTTATTGTTTCGCTGATCTTTCTTTACTCTCGGGGTCGCGGCTTCCGCCCTTCCACACATGGTCGAGTATCACAATACCCTCTCCCACGTAATCCATTTTTACAAAAAACGACTTGATCTTGGCACGGTAATCGATATTTACGATGCCCGCCCTGTCGAAAATCCCTGCATCAAAATAGTACTCTCCCCCGATGAGGTTGAAAGAGTCATACACGAGAGTCATCTCGTTGTATCCTCTCTCCCAGGGGATTATCATATCATCGAGCTTGGTATTTATACCGCAGATGTACTCGTTGTCGATGCTCCTTATCGCCACACCGAGGATCGGCCTGTCAAGGCTTGTATCCGCTACAAGGTACTTCACCTTTACGGTTATCTTTTCCCCGAATATGATCGAATCGGTCTCTTCGCCTTTTTCGTTGTACATATGAAAGCTTTTTATCTGGGCGAAATCGATCCCCGATACGGCGGTGTCAACATCTTCTTCCTCACCTGCCGCTCCGTCTGATCTTGACAGGAACTGTTCTATCGGAAGCTCACTCTTTAAAAAGTCCATGTAGTGGTCGGTCACTTCATCGGTGTTCCCGTCCATGATAAGCTTACCGTCGTTTAGCCAGATCGCACGGTTACAGAATCTCTTTACGGCGTTTATGTCGTGAGTTACAAAAAGGATGGTCTTCCCGGCTTTTATGAACTCCGTGAACTTGTCCATACACTTTAACTGGAAACGCACGTCTCCGACCGCCAGCGCTTCGTCCACGATAAGGATATCGGGATCGACATTGATCGCAACCGCAAAGGCCAGTCTTACAAACATACCGCTTGAATAAGTCTTGACCGGCTGGTTGATGAAGTCTCCTATATCGGCAAAGGCCAGTATCTCCGGAATCTTTTTTTCTATCTCTTCGCGGCTTACATGCATCATCGTCGCGTTGAGGTAGATATTCTTCATTCCGGTATATTCCTGGTTAAAGCCGGCTCCGAGCTCAAGCAGGGCCGCAACCTTGCCGTTTACTTCAACATGTCCCTCGGTCGGGTTAAGGACTCCCGTGAGGATCTTAAGGATCGTGGATTTTCCCGATCCGTTACGCCCCACGATCCCGACGATCTCTCCGGTACCGACACTGAATGACACATCATTCAATGCGTAATAATCCTTTGAATACGACTTTTTCTTCCCGCCAAGCCCAAGAGCTTCCTTGAACCTGTCCTTTGGGTTGTCGTACATCTTATATACTTTTTTGACATTTTCAACTTTAATTATATTATCCATAGTTATAATACATCCGCAAAATGAATCTTAAGGCGATTAAAGAACTTCACCCCAAATATATAGATCAATATCGCAACCGCCCAGAAATAAACGGTCCAGAGCGGTTTTTCCCAGAACCATCTGTGGTAGAGGAATGCATCCCTGAATCCATCCACCACGTAATACATCGGGTTGATCCTGAAGATCAGCGACAATACCGGTGAAAGTATTCCCTCGGGGTTCCACATGATTGGGGTGATCCATGTTCCGATCATCAGGACAATTCCTATTATCTGCGACATATCCCTGAAAAATACGGTGCAGGCAGCTGTGACATAGCTCAGGCCCAGCACAAGAAATGCCGAACAGATAATATAATAGAATACCTGCAGCGTGAAAAGGCTGGGAATAAGTCCGTATATCGAGCATACTATCAGCAGGAATCCGAGGAAGAACACATGCACAAAAAGCGCGGATGCCACCTTAAGTACCGGAAGTATTCCCACATTGAAGACAAGCTTCTTTACAAGGTAACTGTACTCAATCAGCACGCTCGTCCCACCGTTTAAAGCATCCTGAAAATAGAACCAAGGAATAAGTCCCGACATCAGATAGAGGATAAAGGGATATCCGTTGACAGCTCCGCTCCTGAAGCCCACCTGGAATACAAACCAGTATAGGAGCATCGTTATTACCGGGTTCACAAAGGCCCAGAATATTCCGAACACACTTCCCGCAAATCTTGACTGGAAGTCGTTCTTTGTCATATCCCAGAACATGTCCCTGCTCCGGTAAAGATCGAGCGGCACTCTGAAAAAAGCCTCCACATTGATAATGCTGAACACGATCACCGCGTCAAATAAGGCGCAGACTATTATCTTCTGCCATATAGGGTTATCGCCAAGGGCGATGACTATGAACAGATCTACTAAAATTGCTACTATCGCGAGAAATACAGTCGCGATCCTCTTTTTTCCTCTCATTTATACACCTGCTACTTAAAAATTTGTTCTGTCAGTATCTCGATATACCGATCTCCCGCTATAATAAATTCGACTTCAATTTCTACGGGGCTTCCCTCACAGACCGGGATCATGATCTGCGGATCATCTCCGTAGATAACCGCGCCAAAGTTACTCTGCACGCATCTTGGGTATCTGATCTCAAGATCTCTTCCGGCCTGCCTTGCCACCGCCTTTGTCACGATGCAGGGCTGGTTGTCGACGGGGTCGAATCTTATCTCCCTCAGGCTCTCGGTATTATCTATCCTGATCTCCGCCCTGTATTTTCCGGGTTCGATCCTTTCAGAAAATATGAAGTCACGGTTTCCCTCCGAATATCCCGAGCCACGATCGTAGTACAGCGAACTCTTGACAGAGGGAGTTCTGAATATCTCTTCGGTCTGAAGTTCTCCTTCTTTCACGGAATCGCTTGTGTCTCCCACACCCGGTAAAGCCTGTGAAGTAGCATCCCGCTTCGCACACGTGATCACAAACTGATACACTTCTCCGCACTCGCGCTCCTTGAGGATCGCCTGCAGGTATGGTGAATAAGGTCTGAGGCTCTGTCCGTAAAGCTGCTCGGAAAAGCCGGTCTCGAAATATGTCCCCTCAACTTTTTCTAAGAAGAGCCCCGCCTTTTCAACAAAGGGCTTCAGGTTCTTCTTCCCCCAGAAGTGGATGTGGGTATCATCAAGAAGACCGGTGTCCATGTAATCGAAATGCTCATCCGTCGCCTTAAGGATGATATCATTATGTGTGACATTAGGCAAGGAGGCAATTATCTTTCCTCCCGAGGCAAGCATTTCCCCTGCTCTTTCAAGCACAGAAACGGGGTCGGTCAGGTGCTCCAGCACATCCGCAAAAAGGATATGATCAAAGCTCATACCTGCAAACTTATCGCACCATTCGAACTTCATTATGTCGGTGCAGATCCCGTCTGACGCGTAGTTTCTTGCTTTTTCAAAGGCTTCCCTGTTGTACTCGCAGATATATACCTCGCATCCGAGTTCTTCCTTCATATATCTGGTCATGCGCCCTTCCGCACACCCGAATTCGAGAACCTTTGAGCCTTTTTTTATTTTGTTCAGGATCAGGCCCGTCGATGTGTTGAGGGACAGATCCAGTTCGAAGTCGTATTTTGACATGTATTTACCTCATAACCCCTCATCCGGCGCTTCGCGCCACCTTCCCCCCAGGGGGGAAGGCAAGTTAATAGCATACTTTGTATATCTCAAAGTTTGTGTAAGAATAGATTCGCTCCAGGCCGTCGACATCATTAAGGTCGCGGATCGAGAAAAGGTATCTGACCCCGAGCTTTCCGAGGTCCTCGGGGGTGATGATAAGTGTCACAAGATCATCCTGATCGCAGATAAGCTCTGTCTCGTCACCGACTTCTATCACCTTGTGAGCATATCTGTTCCAGCTCTCCCTTTCGGATGTGAGCCCGATACCCGTCCAAAGCGCTTCATCGGGATATGTGTCCAGCGCGGAAGCCGTATCGGCCCCGACTATCGAAGGAAGGTTGGAAAACATATAGCTTCCGACACCCATCCATATGCCTTCGCTCTCGTCGTTTATTTTCTCTATCGCTTCTATCTGCGGCTCGCTGTAAACGGTGCCAAGTCCCTTTGATATTGGGTTGACCATGACACCGCCGATAAGGGCCAGCACTCCGCAGTATACGATAAAGGCCGCTTTGATCGATGTCCGGTTTATCCCGGATACGAGGTATCCGCAGAGCCCTGCCGCAAAGAGCACCATCGCACTTATCGCCACAGTGGGCTTTTCATTGAAGTTGAGGATCGAAACAACGCAGGATACAACGCTTGCAGCAATAAACAGAATGCGGTATCTCTTCAGATCCTCGCCCTTTAATACATACAGCGCCCTTATCATGATCAGGAAATTGAGGAATCCGACGATCACTATGATGCGGGCATGGTGGCTTTTTCCAAGGAGAGTCACTTTTCCGATAAACTCCGGAAGCGGTATCACGGAGTAAAAGATCAGGAGCACGTTCACCGCTCCGAGCAGGATAAGCCATATATCTTTTATCTTCTTTTTGAAGATCGAGATCACCGACAGTATGATACCGAGCGGGAAGAAGCTGATAAAGCACACTTCCTCGCAGGGATTCTTTGTATCTGTAAATGTCCAGATATAGCTTGTCCAGCCTCTGAAGAGCTCGCTCAGGTTAATGAGTGGACCTCCGGCGTAATTTCTTTTCCCGGGGTATGATGTGTTAAGGATCGTCTTTATCGTTTCACCCGAAATGCTGTAGATATATGCAAAGCACCCCGCAACTGCTGCAAGCGTGATAACCCATATGATGGGGTCGCAGGGTCTTATCTTTATCTCTTTTCTGTTTTCTATTATGATCGCAGCGACGCAGGCTGCAAACACAAAGGCAAGCGGTATCATCCACGCGGGATAGAGTGAGAGCGCATACACGCAGGCGCAGTATCCGAATCCGAGTGAGAGGCCGGCTTTTTTAAGGATCACAACCGGCTTGCCTTTTGCCGGTACGACCCCGCCTTTCTCAAAAGTCTTTGATTTTTCCTTGCCAACGTTTATATAACTGTATATTATAAGCAGCGCACACTGCCCCGCGATCAGCATCTCAACGAATTCATTCGTCGAGAACCACCACTGCGTCAGGGGTGCGAAAAATACCAGGATTGAATAGATGAAAGAAAGGGCTCTGTCATCCTTTGTCATCATTCTCCCGAATTCATATGATACCAGGAGCCCGATGACATTTCTCGCTATCCAGTATAATGAAAGCCCTCTTTCTGCTCCCAGAAAAATATATCCGATTGAGAAAGGTCTCAGGATAGTGATGATATTTTTTACGGGCTGTCCGTAGATCAGGAACATGTCCGAAGGCGAGTATCCCCATATATCCGAGAACCATTTAAAACCCGACTTTACCTGCGAGAGAGCCATCTCGGTAAACGCCACATACTCATCGGTCCTGATCGATCTGTTCTGCCCGAAGAGCAGGCTTGTATCAACTCCCTGCATGAGCTCCGCCATCCTTCCGATGGACGAGCCGTGTATCTTAAATGCGGTACCGAGCACGATCACAATGCCGCCTATTGCCCAGCGGTATTTGTGGAGGTATTTTTTGAAGCTCTCAAAATCGATCAGTGCAAGGCAGACTGTAAGGATGATCACAAACCTGATCACTGTTTTCAAAAGCGACATGTCACCGCCTGCCGCCTTGAGATACCTCTTAAGCCCGGGATTTACCGTTATTCTTTTTATCTTTACCGATTCCCCCTTGGAGCATCCTATATCGAGCCTGAGGTCTCGCACATCTGCACCGACCTCGACGAAGACTTCTTTTTTATCCGATCTTATCTGAAACGACGCGCTGCGGCTTTCGCTGAATTTGCTTCCGTCTTCATCCCCCGCTGCATCCGCATAGCCCGTTGTGTAATAGATCGAGGCGGGGATCACGCTGTAGTTGGGATCTTCGTATTCGATGAGCACCGAGTCGGCATAGGTATTTATCCCGTTAAATATGATCATCGGATCGTCGCTTTCGGAGATCAGGTACCCATCCTGCATCCTGCACCCGAAAAACTGAGCCGCCGATGGATCTGCTTCCGCGCTCACTGCCTCACTCTTTTCGATCCGCTTCATCTCTCTTGAGCTTAAGCAGGATAAATACTCCGCAAAGAAAGCTATCAGGATCGAGGCAATGACCGCGACCAAAAAATATGGAATTTTATTCTTTCTTCCGGATGCCATTTACTTACTGGTACTCTTATTTACCTTCTTATCGATTCTGTTCTTGTTCCAGAGATATTTTTCTATCACTTTCTTCAGATCCTTCTTGTTGGTATAGATGATCTCGTTGTCGTCGAGATAGTATATATCAAATCCGCTCATATCGATATTTATATATTTATTAAAGTAGCCTTCATCATCGGTAAGAAGGATCATTTTATCCCCGACCTCTTCAGGGAAATCCGGGATGACGGAAATGTCCTTAAGGATCACCTGCGTATTAACATCAAGCCCTGTCTTGCTACTGCAATAGTACACCGAAGAACCCTCAAATTCTTCCGGATATTCGGTCTTTAACTCGTACAGACTGTCCGCATAGGAATAAAATATATCCGCCGATCTCTCATCCTTCATGATCGCCAGATATGAATACTGATAAGCCATTATCAGCATAAGCAGAATCGGTATTAGCACTTTTACGCGGTATTGCGAAAGCACATGTATGAGTACGATCACCGCGCAGGAAATGATGGTCGGAATAATATAATAAAAAGGTCCCTTTCCGTTATAATATATATCTTTGCCCGAAAACGAGAGCGGACTAAAGAATCCGAAAAGGTCTCCTTCGAAATGATCATTGTCAAAAGCTTTCTGCAGGCTAAGCACATAAGTAAAGCGAAATGCCAGCAGCGCGGTCACGATATTCACCGCCGTATACGCCCATTTACAGCCGTACCTGAACATATATCCCACCCCGATAAAAAGGCATATACCGAGGGTGCTTCCAAAATATCTGAGATAAAAATATCCTCTTGAGAGCTCCTCCCCATCATCTATCGTGGCGCGGGGATATGAGTTCCACAAAAAGCCAAGCCCTATAAGGCTTATCAGAAATATGAGGACCGGATAGAGCGCCGCTACATTTAGTGGCCTGTCATCCGCGTTTTCTTCTGTTATCGCTTCTTCAGCTTCTTCTTTGGTTTCTTCTTCAGTGGTCTTTGTTACTCTTTTTACTCCAAGTCGTGAGAAGACCATAATTACAGCCACTCCGACCACTCCGCAGAAGTATACCGAAGTACCCCAGAAGTTGGACGCCATAAGGCTTATAAAATTAACAAAGCCTTCCGGTGAGAAGAATTCGGAAAGCTTATCGGGTATCCCCACTATGACTGAAGCCAGTGTATTGTTCAGTATCTCACCCTCACTTGAGGATAAGACCGAACTCAGCACATTCAGGACCACGATGATGATCGCGATCGTGACAGCTATGGCCGCTGCGACAATGATGGCTGTTTTTTTTGTACTTTTTGAGGGCTTTATGAAAAACACCGCTATCGCGATCAAAGCGGAGATCACGGCGATAAAGGCTCTCTGATGTGCGGTAAAGCTGTATCCTATCACTGCCGCAAGGAGTATTAGTGATATAATCTTCCCCTTTATGCTCTTGGCATCAAACAGCTTAAGGAGCAGATACGTGGCAAGCCAGCCTGTCAGAATCAGCATCGGTTCGTTGTCTATCGCGGTTCCTCTTGTCGGCGTTCCGAGTATGGCCGCTGCAGCCATCGCCGCTATGACAAGAGGATTCTTTATCCCGAAGTATCTTTTCGCCATCGGGAATATCACAAAGACCGGAAGCGTCCTCCACAGACATCCCACCGCAAGAAAGGCTCTGTATAGGATGATCGGGTCGCTTATCAGCTTAAAAAGAAAGCAAAAGGGGAGCGTGGTCCCGAATCCGTAATAAAGCCCCGATTTCTCAAAAATAGGACTCCAGTCGTATCCCATTAGCCCGGCCGACAGCTGCAATGCACCGCATTCATCGGGATTGCTGTGAGGGACGTTCAGTCTGAAATTTATAACGGTCTGAAAGGCAAGCAGGATGATAAAGGTCAAAACAGCGGTCAAAACTGTTAAGACATCATTCTTCCTTTCGCTGTTCTCTCTCGGCATTTTCCCTTCTGTACTCCGTATAAGTCATGATTTCCAACATTTCTCCCGAATCGACATAGATCGGATCTGCTTCTTTTATAACGAGTTCATAGATCAGATCATAATCGCCACTCGGGATCGTATAATCCGGGAATCTTGCATGATATGCGCTGTCAAGATAGTCCCTGTTGTCAAATATCGAAGCGATATCTTTTCGTTTCCCGCCGTGTGTTACCAGTCTGTATACTTCATCGGTATCATAATTTCTTAAGCACACCGCGATTTTTATATTGGATGAGTTCTCATCCCTAAGTAAGAGCCAACCGTCTATGCGGCTTTCATCAATCGAGATGATATATCCGTCTATGAAACTGGCCATGTTGACATCTTCCTGAACAAGTATCTCTTTCTCGGGGACAACTATGAGTTCCGGAACGATGGATTCTTCTTCAACCTCTACGACCTCAAGCTCGCTCCCTCCCCCCTTCGTCTTATAATAATCGCCGTTCACGGTGATGACAGCTGCGATCAGCGTTCCCGCCAGCCCAATCTGTGCAAGGATCCATAAAATAATCCTTAACACTTTTGGTCCCATGCCTAAAAAGGCATAGAAAGCGCAGAGCATTGTAAATGACAGGATGATTCCTGTCAGGTCACCGTGTGAGATTATAAGGCCAAGAATACAGACTCTGACAATGGATGTGAATATATCAAATCCGTTCTTGCGGATGCAAAGTATTATATGATCCGCACAGAGGAAGACAAAGGAAATGATCCACACTGCCATCTTACTCAGAAAAACAGGCGTTCCTTCGGTCGGTTCCTGTTCGGTGATCAGCATCTGTATGTCATAGCTTATCACGACGAGGAAAAACAAAAGCTGTGCCCCGGACAATATGTAATTGATCTTCTTTTCTTTCGAAATATTTTCCATGTTTTCAAGCTAATAGCCGTCTGCGTTATCCGCAGGCGGCTATTGCCGGTTCTATAGTATGTTCTTCCGGTTACCCGGAATTGTTTCTGTTATTTACTGTCCGCCGTACCAGCCGATGCCTTCATCCTTCCAGCCCTGGCTGATGAGCTTATCTCTTTCTTTCTTACTCTTGGTGTAGTGGTGGCTTCCGGGTTCCATATCACCGGTTGCATTGGGATTGTAGAGACGATACAGAGGAGTGATCTCTCTTTCATCCGAATACCAGCCGATTCCCTCATAGTCCCAGCCCCATCCGATAACGTCTTCACCGGTATCGTTGCCGCTTCCTACGGTATAAAGGTGAACAACTTCCTTCCATGACATCGTGTAATGATGCTCACCGGAATTCTGGTTGTACAGACGGTAAACGGGTTTGCTCGACTTAGCGGGAGCGCTCCATGCAACTCCCTCATAGGTCCATCCTATCTTGGTAAGATTATCTCTTTCTTTTTTGCTCGAAGTATAGAAATGCTCGCCGCTGTTGGGGTTATACAGGCGGTACATGTCAACATACTCGGGAACTGTATTGTTCGCGTAAGCTTCGATAAGAAGAACGGGAGACTTTCCGAGCTTTGCTGCTATATCGGGATTTGAATTGTAATACTCTTCCCAGTTGTACTCGCCGCTGAGGTCAAGATCTCCCCACTTGTTAGCCCAGGGCTGATCAAGATAGGGATAGGGATCCAGGAGCTTTTTAGAAGTATCCTTGCCTATTGCCTCCTCTTTAGCATCTGTAAGAGATGTGGCTGTTGAGAAATCTTTTACAAAGAAGGTTCCATCAAATGATGTATCCTTGTCGCTTTCGGAGATCCATACCGAAACCTTGTCTATTGCATTCTTATAAGCCCAGTCTGAAAGATTTGCAAACAGTGTAAAGGATGTTCCGTCTGTTGCATAGTTTCCTGAATTTACATTGGTATTTGCATCATATACATGAGCTCCGCTGTAAATTCTGAATCTTACGTTAAGCTTCTCGGATTGTTCGTTTCTGTCGTCGAATCCGATCGTAAATCCAAGATAAGGAGCTGCAGAGAGATCAAGAGGTGTTGAGAATTCATGGTATACAGTCTGCGCACTTATCGCATATACATCCTTGTCACCTACGGCTACGCACATATTTGGATAATATTCACAATGCGGTTCATAATCATATGCGCTCAGTGTGTGAACATAATATCCGGGATTCCAGTAAACATTGGATATATTATTACTTAAGTCACCGGTAGCCATTCCGCTTGAAAGAACATTCTGACCAACAGCGGCATCCATTGAAGTTACGGAATAAAGACTTCCGTTGTCGATCGTCTTCATCGAATCGAATCTGCTTGCATCAAAGTCCTTGATCGCATACTTCCAATCCTCGATGCCGAGTGTAGAAAGTGCAAAATTGGTCACTGCAAGAGAATCCTTGGTGTCTATGTATTTGTAAACATAATAAACCCTCTTCGGAGCTGCCGGAACCTGGGTGTCTCCCACACGGTTTCTGATACCGAATCTGTTGATATCGTTATCAAGGAAAGGCTCAATATAGGAATAAAGGATGAATGCATCAATATAGGGATTCATCTCCGCAACATAATAAGCATAAGCTACAGCTGCAGCCTGAAGAGTCTCGCTGTCTCCCGCAACTCTGGAATTGGATGTGAAGCCCTGCTCCGAAAGGATTATCGAACGTACCTCTCCGGCACTGTTCTTCATCTCATCCTTCTGCATAAAGTCGGTGAGCACGTTCAGATTGCGCATGGTGATCGCCATGGTATCCTGAGAATTCTCAACTATTCCGGCCGGAACCGATTCACCTTTTTCATTTTTGATGGGTGAACCGTCACGGAGCGGATTGGGGTTGCAAAGAGGCTCGGAATAAGCATGGAATGCAAGGTTCCAGTCAACACCGTCAGCTTTTGCACGTGAATTGAACTTTGTTAAGAAATCTCTGCCTGCATATGAGGTATCGGTGTTCTTAACATTCCACATATGCTCTATCGGAACATAAACCAGAGCGTTCGGGTTTCCGGACTTGATGCCTTCCGAGAAAAGTTTGAATGTCTGATAATAAACATCGACATAACTGTCGATGTCCATTGCGCCTACCCAGTTGTATGCCTCATTGTCGTTGACCTCGTTTCCGATAACGAAACGGGAAACCGTACCGTGCTCTCCACCGTTGTAACGCTCAGCAACGAATTTGGAAACTGCCGATACCGCATTTTTTCCAAGATCGTTGTTGATCGCAAAACCGTAATCGGCTGTTCCTTCATGGGCCTCACCGGTGTAAAGCATCCAGGTATATTCAGGATTATACTGGTTAATAAATGCAACCGTTACGTTTGCACCCATCTTGTTAAGATCCGAGATCGCAGAATCCAGGATCTCCAGCTCGGATTTATTGATCGAAAAAGTGTTGCCTCCGGCCGAACACTTAACATCAGTCTCTCCGATACTGATAAAACGCTCGAAAACGATATTGATAAACGCTTCCGAAATGCCCATATCCTCTACATCCGACATGGTACCGATCTCAACCTGCATACCTTTCTTGGACTGATAGGTCTCGCCCTTTCGGTCTGCTGCCTTGACATGGAACGGCGAAAAACTTATCGTCCCCGCAACAAGCGCAAAACAGGTCATTAAGCCGATAATCTTCTTTAATAATCTCATCGCTTTCCTCCTTGAAATAGTAGTTTACCCTTAAAAAGGTGTGGTTTTATTTTGCCCTTTTTTTGTGCTTTTGTCAATTATCTTCCCGCTTCTCTTCCGTAATTCAGATAGTCATCGTAAGTCATTTCAACAAGATTATTGTATGCGTTTCTCACATCGATATATCTTCCCATATAGATCCGGGGATCAAACTCTTTGTTTCCCCTGCGGCCTTCCTTCATCCCGTATACGACAAAATGCCTTATCAGTGCTTCCGGATCACCGGCTAAAGCCGCCGCATCATCATAATGTGTCGAATAGTATTCCGGATCGTAAATATATGTGATGTCCTTACCCCTGTAGGTAAACGGTTCGTCCGCAATCCACACCGGTTCCTCGTAAGGCGTGCCGCTGTCTCCCGCCGTGAACCCTTCTTCGATGTAATATATATAATAAGCTTTCAGATCATCTCCGTATTGGGAAACGAGCTCGGGATGCGCATCTTTGTACTGCATTACGTCAAATTCCGCACTCCCTCTTTTTCCTTCATTCATACCGGTCTCGACAAAATGCCTTATAAGCTTCCATTCATCTCGGTCAAGATCTGTGAACAGCTGTGGATTGTTTCGCGCATAATAAGCCGCATCGTAGACTTCCGTATAATCCACGCCGAGATACTGCGCACTGTTAAGCAGCTTGTACGCTATCCTTCCCTCGCTCTTTCCGACATTCTTGTAATGAAGATAATATTTTACCGGATCATTCCCGTAAACTGCCCTCAGATCCGGATAGTTCTCCATATACATCATCGGATTGAAATCCCTGCATCCCTGCCTGCCTTCCTTCATTCCCTTTATCAGAAAATGTTTCAGCGCCGCGATCGCGTCATTTCCGTATACACTGCCTACATCGCGGTTGTGCTCAAGATAGTAAACCGGATCGAATATATCTCCGTATTCACAATCTATCCTGTATTCTATTACATGGGTTCCCTCATAAGCTCCCAGTCCCTGAATAACGGCATAAGCTGTTCCCGCCTCTTTGTCGTTCGCATAGCTTATACAGTAATCGGTTCCGTCGGTCAGCACCTTCTCCCCGTCGGATACGATGACCTCCGGCCTTTGATGGTATCCCGTGTATGGCAGATCGGGTATTTCGGAATATATAAGGCTTTCTAAGCTCTTTTTCTCCGGCTTTCGGAGCGTGATATTCTCGTAATCGTCCTTTTGCTGAATGTCATCCGTTTTTAACAGTAACCCTGTTACATTATATTCCGCAGAATATTTCAGTTCGGTGGCGGCGTCATTGAGCCACAGCTCGATATTATCGACGCTTTCAATATATTCCCATCCGCTTATGGGAAGTATAAGCTTTTCACTGTCTCCGGGGATCAGCACTCCTTCCGCTTCCAGAATATGATTCCCGCTGCGCATCCTGATCCGGGCTTTCAGTTCGCCATTTGCTTCCCCGCTCCTTCTTTTGATCTCGAAGCCTACGGCTCCGTATCCGCAAAGGTCGGTCGGATCCGCTGCCCCATCACCGGTCTCGTCCATGAAATAGCAGCGATACATCCAGTCATCATAGTTTGCGTCCTCGTATGCTCCGATAACGCTCACCTGATCAACTGTGCTATCCGTGCCTGCTTTTTCTGAGACGGTTCTGTATATCTCCCCTTCCGTATATTCGGTCATTCCCTTATACACATCAGGATCGTATCTCTTTATTACATCGGACCAGTTCTTAAGTCCGAGCACGGGCAGGCAGTCGTCTATATATTCCTCCGCTTCGGTTGTGTCCATATATCTGAACACATCATAGGCGAGTTTTTTGTTGAAATACTTATCCTCCGCATCATCTCTCAGGCCAAACTGGAAATAAGGGCTTCCCTCGTAAATATCTAGCTGGCATCTGATGATAAATGCATCTATATGAGGGTCCATCTGGGCCCTTGTCTGAGCATATGCAATATTGGCTGCCTGCTTCGACTGGTTTTCGCCGCACAGCACGGAATATGAGGTATAACCGACTTCGGAACAGACTATCGATCGAACGCTTCCGTCCTTTTTGAGGAGATTGTGCGACAGATAATCCGTGACAACATGTATGTTTTTCATGCTTACGAGAGGTGAAGTATACTCCATTGTCACTTCGCCGCCGTAGGTGGGCTGCCCGTCTGTATCTGTGGTCGCCTCGTCTCCGTCATCCAGAGTATCGGGGTCTCCCAGCGGATAAGGATATGGATGGATTGCAAGGCCCCAGTCCATTTCCAGGTCTTTTTCCTCGCATTCGTGGAAATATTCCAGGAAGAACTTTCCCCCGTAATCGGTCATCGTATTCGCAGTGTTCCAGCGGTGTACAAGAGGGATGTAAACATTGCATTCCTCATCGTATCTGCGGATCACGTTATAAAACACTTTGAACTGTTCGTAGTACTCGGCTACATAGGTCTCTCCGTCGCAGGGGCCGATGTAGTTATACTGGAGATTGTCGTTTACTTCGTTCCCGATCACCCAGTCGTTTACATATCCGTGATCGCCGCCGTTGTATCTTTCGAGCAGAAAGCTCATCGCAGCCTCTATCATATCGATGCCTTCCGGCGTCTTGACATTAAAGGCATAGTAATTTGTCCCGGGATTTAAACCGATACCCGGGTATCTGAGCTCGGGAAGATCCTCATTGTATCGTGCCACAACAGAAGCCATAACCTTTACACCGGCTCCCGTCAGCCTTGAGATCATATAGTCAAAAGTCTCGACATACCGCTCGTCAAAATAATATGTCCTGCCATTGTAAGTATATTCATATTTGGTCGGTTCTACAGTGATAAGATCATTGAAGAAGAATGTTATAAATCCCCATTCCATTCCGAGATCTATAGCATCTTCAACCATGTGTTCATCTACCTGCAGTCCCTTTTTCGAGACATAGCAGGAAGCGGGAAGAGGCTTGGCTTCCTCATCTTCTTCCTTGGGAAGCGTCGGATAATCGATCGTCTTCTCGAGCCTCTCGATCCTGTTTTCGGCGATCAGAAACCGGATCTTCCTGTAAGCCCTTTTAGCGTATTTGGCGGATAATACTGCCATAACGATCAGCAGTACTGCCGCCACGGATATTAATACTATTCTTATTCGACGTTTATCGGGCTTCATAACACCTTTACCGAGGTAAATCTCCCTTCAGGTTTGCCCCAGAGAATATAATGGTTATAGTAAAACGCATAACAGTTTCCGTAGGCTTCCCTCACATCGCTGTAAAGCGCTTTGTACATCTCGGGATCAAAAAGGTCGTTTCCCTTTCTGCCTTCCTTCATACCCCATATAACGAAATGTTCCAGGGCTGCAGCCTTCTTTGACCTTGTGCTTGAGTGCTCCTGAGCATATTTCTTTGCATCTTCGTAATGGGACATATAGTAATCGGCATCAAATACATCCCTGTAGTCATATCCTTTATAGACCTTCTCGGTATCATTTGCAGGAGACATACCGCAGGCAGGCCTTCCTTCTGCAAATCCATTTGCGCAGTAGTGCCTGTAATACTCCTTGATGTCGTCGCCAAAGGCATCGGCGAGATCTCCGTTCATGTCCCTGTATAATTCCCAGTCGAATCTGTCGGAGGCTCTCATCCCCTCAGCCATGCCCTTCGTGACAAAGTACTCCAGCATATTGTAGGGATCTTCTCCGCATTCAAGCCAGATGTCGTAATTCTGAAGTGCCGCATAGGAAACATCGTAGACATATGTATAATCAAAACCTTGGTATACGGCAGTATCGAGCATTCGGTCTGCAACGCGTCCCTCTGCTTTTCCGTTTGCCGCGTAATGCTCATATGCGGCTTTATAATTGTCACCGAAAGCCTCTGAAAGATCGGGATAATTATTCAGGTAATACTTGACGTTGAACTCTTCGGATCCCTGGACTCCGGCGCTCATGTCATGCTCTATGAAATAGGCTTCTGCTTTTGTGAGGTCTCCGCCGCAGGCTTCCCTTGCCGCTTCGTTGTGGGCAAAATACCAGGCCGGATCAAGAACTGCTGCGTAGTCGCCTTTTATATCAAAATAACTCTCTGTATACCCGCTGTAATCTCCGGTACCCACTATGGACACGCGCGCAGTCCCGGGCTCGGCATTTGATGTATACGATGTGTAATAATCTGTTTTTTCTTCAAGTAGCTTATCGCCGTCATACACTTCTATACCCGGTAGGATCGGGCGTCCGGTGTACTGCTGCGTCCCGGGGGATACCACTCTGCACTGTGAGATATCTTTCCCTTCTCCGAAGTATCCGGTATCACCCGAAATGTCCTTGACGCTTCTTTTACATCCCGGGATTATCTCATTCCAGTCATCGGCCCCGAGCACGGATAGCAGCATCCTGTCATATTTCATCCCCTCGTCGGTCCCAAGCGTTTTGTAGACATCATAGGACATTTTCTTTGTGGGATTCTCGATCCCATTCCTGAGTCCGAACTGAAAATAAGGACTCCCTTCGTGCTCATCGCAGTGCGACCTGATTATAAGCGCTTTAATATACGGATTGCTTTCCGCCTTGTAGTACGCGTAAGCAAGGTTTGCTGCCTGCTTCGCTTCGTTTTCTCCGACAACGACGCTGAAAGATGTGTAACCGACCTCCGAGAGGATCACCGGTCTGACTTTTCCCTTTTTGGTGAGAAGGTTCTCCTTCAGATAATCCGTGAGGATATCGATATTCTTCATGCTGATTATCGGGGTTGTGTAATCAAGAGTCACTTCCCCGCCGTATGAAGGTGTTTCATCCGTATCGATAGTCGGATAATCTCCGTCGTCAAGTGTATCGGGGTCCCCGAGCGGATAGGGATAGGGATGCCATGCCACTCCCCAGTCCATGTCTCTGTTCTCGGCAAGTTCCAGCTCGTGGAAGTATTCCAGGAACCATCTTCCGCCATAGTCGGTCATCGTATTTGCGGTCTGCCAGCGGTGCTCGAGCGGAATGTATACCACAGCCTCTTTATCATGCTTTTTTATTATGTCGTAAAAGAGCTTGAATTCCTCGTAGTACGCTTTTACATAGGTCTGCATGTCGCAGGGGTTCATGTAATGGTACTGAAGATTGTCGTTTACTTCATTTCCGACCAGCCAGTCACATATATGGCCATGCTCACCGTTTGTGTATCTTTCGACAAAGAATTCCGCAAAAGCAGTGGTTGTATCAATGCCCTCTTTGGTTTCCACATTGAAGGCGTAATACATTGTCGCATCCCCCGCCACTACATCCGGGTATATCAGTTCGGGAAAAGCGTCATTGCCATGATTGAGCACCGAGGCAATGATGTTGACTCCGTCATCTGTGAGATCCGAGATCAGATTGTCGTATGTTTCTATCTCCTCTTCGTCGAAATAGTAAACCCTTCCCTTGTACTCTATGGAATACTCTGTCGGTTCTGCACTCATCAGCTTGGTTGAAAAATTAACAAACCCCCAGTCGACGTCCAGATCCTTTGCGTCGCCGATAAAAGAATGATTCAGCTGTATTCCCTTTTTTGAACCCGGCCTGTTATTGTCGGAATAATATGTTCCGCCAACCTTGTGCGATATGATCACAACCGCAGCTATCACTCCGATCAGGAGAAGTGCTGTGGGAATAATGTATTTTAGTTTTTCTTTGAATATCTTTTTCATCTTTCAGTCAGTCATATCCTGGCCGATTTCCCGGTATGGATCAGGATTTCCTCTCCTCCCCGGTAATGCTTTTTTTTCAGCCGGATGATTATCTCCGGATCATCTTTCTCTCCGCCGGCTCCGGATAGCGTTTCTTTTTGGATCAGACACCTGAATCCCGTATAGTAAAGGTAATGCTTCTCGGGGTAAACCGCTGCAACATCCGCTCTCTCCATTTTCTGAACGGTGTATACGGTTCCGGCGATCTCTATGAATGTGTCGTAATCGTAATGATAAGGTGTATCCGCAAAAGCATAACCCTCGATGCTGAGTGTGTACTCATCTGATGAGATATCATCCATTCCCCAGATGACGCCCGGGATTTCGTCGGAGCTGTTGCTTTCTGTTTTTTCTGCAGTCCCTGCTGCTTTAAACGGTAAGTCTGCTATCTTGCTATACTGCTTCTTAGGGAAAGGCTCTCTCATAACCGGTATCTTCTGCCCGCACCAGGTTACGATCCTTTCACCTTCCTTACCAATCGTCATTACACCAAGACGATACGGAATAACATCTATCCTGATGTCCTCTTTTTTAAGGAGGCATATAAATCCGCTCATAAGAGCTCCGGGCTCATCGGGGTAGATGCTCTGAACATCCCCTCTGTCCCATCTGCAAAGCCCTGCCTTCAGCACCCTTCCGTAAGGATCTTCCAGAAGCAGGTATCTGACAAGCTCTTCGTTATCATCCCTTCCCTGAAGGAATGACCAGCCCCTGACAACGATATTTTCTGTTATCACGGTTGAATCAATGGATGCTATCCCGCCCGGTACGGCTCCGTTCAGATCGACGGCTTCAACCTTTTCATATTTCTCAATGGGTTCCAATTCCAATGAATATGTCCGAAGGTTGCTGTTCATAAAAGGATCTGCACCTTGAAGATCCGGGTGCTTTCTGTACAGCGCTCTGCGTTCTCTTCCCAGGCGAAGAAGCTTGTCCTCATCCATCTGATCGGTTCCGCGGCTCAGGGATTCATGGTGGAACGCAAGGCTGTCCGGCCGTATCACATTGTAATAACCCAGTTTGTGCAGTTTAAAGCAAAGATCGACATCGTTGTATGCGATCGGGAAGCTCTCGTCGAATCCCCCCGCCTTCCTGAATTTCTCGGCCGAAACCATGAGACACGCTCCGGTCACGGCGATGCAATCCAAAACAGCTCTGTGGAGCTGGAAATACTGCTCGTATTCATCCCGGCCTCCGATAAAGAGATGTTCGGGGTCTTCTGCCGTGTTGATAACTCCTCCGTGCTGGATGGTTGTTGTCCCGGGATAGTAAAGTTTGGCTCCTACCGCACCCGTATGAGGCTGCATAGCCTGACCCAGTATTCTTTCAAGCCAGTCGGGACGGAAGATCTCAATATCGTCATTGAGAAAAAGAATATATTCTCCTCTTGAAGCTTCGGCACCCTTATTACACATCAGTGAAAAATTAAAGGGATACTCTCCGTAAAGATACTTGGCCCCTATCCCCGCAAGATATAGTGAAATATCCGTTCTTGTGTCAGTGCGGCTTCCGTTATCCACTACTATGATCTCATAGTTGGTGTAAGTGGTAAATTTCTGAATAGAATCAATACACTGTTTCAGGATCTTGAAATTGTCCTTGGAGGGAATAACTATACTTACCAGAGGATTTCCTTCGGTCTCGTAGACGGTGTAATACTGCATGCTTTCCTGGACGAATTCAAGATGTGCCTTCAACCCTCGGCGAAGTATTGCATCTTCTTTGGCTTTCCCCGCAGCTATCACGGCATAACTCTTGGAGCCTATATCAAATGCAACGGACTCTCTTCTCTCTCTCCAGTGGTAGAGGATCTTTGCGACATGACCGATCTTTTTGTTATCTGTCAGTTCCAAAAACCTGAGAGTGAAATCATAATCCTGACTTCCGTTATACTCCGTTCTAAGACCGCCGGTCTGCTTCGCCAGTGAAGCACGAAATACCGAGAGGTGGTTTGTGTAATTCATATACATATACAGATCCGGCGACCACTCGGGTTTGAAAAAGGGCAGATGTCTTACTTTGCCGTCTTCACTCAGGTGATCTTCATCGCTGTATATAAAATCCAGTTCCGGATTCTCTTCCAGTTTCAGAGCCATTTCATTCAGAGCATGTTCCGCCAGGACATCGTCGCAATCCATAAATGCGATGAAATCGCCCTTTGCGGCAAAGATTCCGTCATTTGTGGCTTTGGAGATATTACCGTTCTCTGTTCTGTAGATTATCCTTATCCGGTCATTGCCTTCGTACTCTTTTAATGTCGGAATAACATGGGGCTGAGTCGAGCAGTCCTCAACAAGTATCAGTTCAAGCTTTGTATATGTCTGTGACATCACAGAATCTATACAATCTCTGAGCTGTGAAGCAACAACATTGTATACGGGAACTATGACAGAAAACAGAATCTTTTCTTCAGCCTTTTTTTCCGAAATGGTCTGCTTCTCGGCGTTTCTCAGCCATCTTTCGTAATTCCTGAAGCTGACCTCTCTTTCAAGATGCAGTTCTTTCAGCTCTTTATTCTCAGGGAAAGCCATTCCGTATCGCTGTGCAACACGTTTTTTTGTTTCAAAGGGAATATCGCCTCTCGATATCAGCCCCTGTTTCCAACAGATCGGCGTATCGGGATCCGCATCCAGTTCATCGTCCGTGACAAAGGCCATTTTCTTTCCCCAGTATTCCTTATCAAGAAAACACCCTTCATAAGTCAGGTCGCCTATAAGCTCGGCTTCCTTTTCTTCGGGTGAAAATGCCATATGTCCAAGCTGTTCCACGCACAGGAATACCGATGCTTCGGCTCCTGTCTTTTTCTCCCCGTCGCTGTTCTTGTCGATGTAAGAACTTATTCCCTTGAAGATATCTTTTTTATAGGCTTTCGCATTGCCGTCTTCCGACGCGGATTTTAGGAAGAACAGTTCGAAAACTGCCATATCTGTGGAAACGATAACCTGAATATTGAAATTATTCCAATAATCGAAAAGGAAGGTCTTGTACTTCTTCCCCCTCATTTGGCTGCGGCTTTTCTCGGTGTTGAGGATCCCGAGATAATAAAACTCATGCCTTTTGTTTATTCCGTTCGATTCCTTGTACTCTTCAAGATAAAACTGAAAATCGCCTTCCCAGCCGCAGTCGAAGATCATAACATCATCATTAAGGATCCCTGACGTCTTAAGCTCATCGGCTGCCTTTTCTCTGTTGTCGGTCCGATCATCTGATAGATCGACATATTTTACATTGGTATAGCCCTTGTTCTTAAGTAAAGCGTATAGATTGTATCCTGATCCGGAAATGAAAAATACCTCTTTTCCGGTGTTTACCGCTTCTTCTTCGATCCACTCAAGAAGACCTTTGTATAACGGTCCTCCGACTCTGAATCCGAGATCATACCAGAAGCTGTTTGTTTCTTTAACTTTTGCCATTCTTTGTTTTCCTTTTGGTCCTATACGCTTTTAAGGATTATCTCAAGCCCTACTTCTATCAGGCGTTTTTCTCCCAGAAATTCTGTCTCGACCAGAGCTGTCCTTTTGTGTCTGTCAATCCTTTTTATCAGAGCTTCATGATCTGTCAAAGCCCCCTCAAATATCCTTACTTTATCTCCCTCTATCACTCCTACCGAAAGCTCGGCAGTCTCGCCTTCTCCGATAAAGCTTTCCACCCTCTTTTTGTCTTCTTCGGAAACCGGTACCGCGATCCTGTCAGCTCCGAGGATCTTTGTAAGATAGGGTATCTTTTTGAGTTCCAGATAAAAGTCATCAACGGCCCGTGATCCCGTCACTGTGCTGCTAGTTTCTTCACTTTCAATATCCCTTACTGAAAAAAAAATATACCCCGGATACATTGGCCTTTTAACCTTCTGCCATTCTCCGCGATATTTTTTCTTTAATTCTATTTTGGGGACAAATATCCTGTCCACATACTTTTTCTCAAGACGGATATCGCAGATCTCCCTGACTTTATCTTCGTTTCCCGTCCTTGTCTGTATAACGTACCACTTTTCTTCGGTATTCAAATCCTTTTACATTCAGGGTAAGCTCCGCCATCCTGCCTCGTATAAGGCCGGTTCACGTTTTCCCCTGTTTCGTCCCCTTTCCTTAAAGGCGCCCCTGCGACCATTTCTATCCACGGGAGTCATGACTGTGTTACATATGGTTTTATGCCCCTCAGATATTGAAATTCAAGGCAAACCTAACCTTATATATTTTACCACAAAAACAGGGTAAACGCAAACCAATGTTTACGCCTCGGATCAGCTTTTTAAGGCTGTTTTTTCGGGTTTAACGACCCGACCATCTGAGATGTCCTGTCGACAAGCCTTACAACTTTTCTGTTCTTCAAAGCTTTGTTTTCCTCTTTGATTAGCTCATTTTCTTTTTTTAGTGCTTCATTTTCATTTCCGCGTTCTTCTATTTTTCTTTTAAGTTCCTCTTTTTCACGTTCCAGCTCTGCACAGTTCTCTTTAAGTCTCTCATTTTCTTTTTCAAGCCTTATGAGCGCAGCATCTTTTCCGTTTGAAATATCGGTATAAGCAGCCAGCCTTCCCTCAAGCTGTTCTATCTGCTTTATTAATTCTTCTTCTCTTTTTGAGTCTGAGATTTTTATCGATTCTTTATTTGCTTCCACGCGGCATCTCCTCCAGTGATCACAGTCCGTACCAGCCTATGCCTTCGTCTCTCCAGCCTATGGCCATAAGGGTATCCCGTTCCTTCTTGCTCTTTGTATAGTGATGGCTTCCGGGTTCCTTATCGCCTGTGGCGTTGGGGTTGTAGAGTCTGTAAAGCGCAGTTCCGTCATCTGCGGAATACCAGCCGATGCCCTCAAAATCCCAGCCCTGGCCTATTATGTCTTCATCAGTATTGTTTCCGCTGGCTGTGGTGTAGAGATTCTTTGCTTCCCTCATGCTGGTTGTATAGTGGTGCTCACCGGAAATGTTGTTATAGAGACGGTAAACCGGTTTGCTTGATTCCTTCGGTGCCACCCATGCCACTCCTTCGTATTTCCATCCGCCATTTATCAGAGACTTGGCTTCCTTCATTTTGGAAGTGTAGAAATGCTCACCGCTGTTGGGGTTGTAGAGTCTGTACATGTTAACGGTTTCGGGTGCAGGCGTTTCCTCATTCTCGATCCTGTTTAATGCTTCCTCTGTCTCTTCCTGAATGTTGCCGCCGTCATTGCTTCCGCCGTCGTTTTCTCCTCCGTTACTGTCGCCGTCATTGCTTCCGCCGCCATTGTTGTTTCCGCCGTTATCGTTTCCGCTCAGGCTGAAGAAGTTGACGTCGTACTGTATGTTTGCACCGCCCCTCACTCCGGAAATCGTCACAGTGTACACATCTCCGCTTTTTATCTCGATATCATTAGGCCTAAAGATAATGCATCCCGGTATAGCGTAACCATTGTTATCTAAGCTGAAATATCCCAACTTAGTATCTTTGTTAAACGTCCATGTCTTACCGGTGTTTTTGTTTTTCAGCTCTACAGACACTTCACTGTATCTCTCACTGGCGCCGGTGCTGAATGACCATGGATAGTTGCTTTTGAAATACTCAACCGGCATGTTCATGGCAGGCCACATGGACACTGTAGCTGTAGACGATCCTCCATTGTCAAAGGAGTACATCGCAGAGTAATAATATCCTTCCTGACTGGGGACTATTCCAAAGCCCGTTTTTTCCATATTGGGATTGAGTATCCATCTTCGGTGTCCAACCGTTCTGATATTTGAACTATCTCCGTCACACATATATCCGGATACAATGGATAAAGAGAGTGATGAAAATCCCATTGCTATGTTTGAATGGGATGCCCCTTCGTATCCGATACTGTACAGATCGTCGGCCATGCCGGCGGGCTGAGCAGGATAATGAGAAAGCTCATTATTTGCCGCATCTACAAGCGATGCAGCCTGAGCATAGGTATTATAATCGTCATAGAGCGTTACATCCGATGATAATCCTGCTATATATCTCATCTGATTGACCGCATTAAGTCCTTCTGTTAAGGTGGACTGTGCTACTTCTCCGATGTTATAAGGATTAGCGGAACTCGGCTCAACATTATATACGGGACCGGCGTTAAAATTCACCGGATGAGAATTCACAAACGCTCTTATCTCGTCCCATGTATGTGTCTGCACTCCCAGATCGACAGGTGAAATTGTTCTTCCGGTATATGTGTCCTCCACGCCGCCTTCAACGAGGGTGGCAAGAATCTTCGTATCAGAAACATATCCTGTGCTATAATCGTAGATATTCCCGTCTCCGTTTACATACACAATGAGCGGAAGCACAAAGCCTTCTTCCGGATTCAGCACCTTGCTTGTACATTCCCAATATGTTTCCAGAGAATCATTTTCCCTCTTTGCTATTGCAAGATTCTTACCCGGATCAAGCCTGGATGCCTGAGTTCTTAATGCGCTGACCTCACCTTCGCTGTCTGAATCCAGTTCGTATGCCTTTACACCCTCCAGAAAGGGAAGCATTCCCGAAAGAGAGTTTACAGCTGCCATAGTATTTGAGCAGCCGTTAATATCACCGTATACAAGAACCTTTACCCCGCTGCTGTTCGCCGTAAAGGAATGGCTGCTGCCATCACGTACGTCGCTTATGGTGAACGGATAGTCGTTAAGGCTTCCGTAATTTTCCACAGCATATGAACTGATCGTTCCGGGAGCCGTGAAGCTCACCGCTGTGAAGGCCAATGCTACGGCCATCAGAAATGACAAAACTGTTCGCGTGATCTTTCTTGTTTTCATTCTGTTACATCCCTCTCTAAATTTTTTCTTGCTATTTTTGTTTTTAGTGATTTCTATCGTTCTATTGTTCTATCCTATCGTTTTAATGCTGTTTTTTTACCGCTTTTATTATTCTATATCATACTTTACTCTTCCCTCCCCAGGCGCTTTGCCTTGTGAAGGAATCTGAACAGGCCGGGGACATTATCCCTGAGCCATATCTTGAAACTCAGCCATTTGCTTATGGTATTTGGGCTCTGAACTGTGATATACATACGGTGCACATTCTCGAGATATCTGCACTCGTTCCATCTTCTCGTCAGTGTCTCCGCATCAAGCGGCCTTGCCAGGATCTCTTCGACAAATGAGTCTATATCCGCTGCCGCATCCTGCCAGGTACGCATTTCCTTTTTGCCGCCCTTATAGCTGACTTCGGGGTTTTCAAGCACTTCCCGCGTCTTTTCGATGAGCTCTCCGGGTTCATCGAAAAGGATAACATTCTCACTGTAATTGTCGAAGTAATCTCTTAGTTCCCTGTTCAGCTCATTGTTGGTCACCAGCACCTTTTTGTCGTACTTGATACCGTCAAGGAAGGGCAGGCCGAAGCCTTCGTATACGCTCGGGAAGATCAGCGCTGTCGAGGAGCTGACGAGCTTTTCTATGAATTCATCCGTAAGTCCGCCGCTTCTGTAGCCGTACACATTGGCAGCAAGCCTTCCTTTTTCCTTTGCGCCGAGGATAATAAAGTTGGCATCGCACTTTTTGAGTACAGGTATCGTTTCCGCAAGATATTTATGCTTGTAGAAATTGCCGTAGACCATGAAATACTTGTCAAATGGCAGGGATTCGTCCGACTTTTTCTCACAAAATTCCGTATTTATACCATGGCGGACAACCTTCTCGGGGATCTCTCTCCTTGCGAATTCCGCGGTATAATAATCCTTTGTATCCTTGAGTGAAAAGGCGCTTATCCCTATGATGCCGTCGCAGTAATCGATGGATTTTCTGAAGATCTCAAGTCTCTCATAATCCTGCATAAGGAGATAATGGCTGCGTATGCTGATTATATCCTGCATTGCAAACACATATTTAAGCGCAACGCGGTTAAGGATGAATAAATGCTCCAGATGGATTATCTGAGAGGGTGCGTATGCTATATGGAATGTTCCGTTTATATTGTCCGGATGCCATACATTTTTGTATTTCTCCGATACCTTATGGAATTCATCCGCATCGTTATTTATGAGGATATGTATATCGTATTTGTCGCTGAATCTCTCGATAAATCCTTTGGTTATCGAAAGCCCGTACTGCGCGGTCCCGTTGTATGCACTGGGTACTTCGTAGAGGCTGATAAGGAGTCTGGGCTTTTCATATACATCCTTCGCGATAAGATCGGCATAGTATTCCAGCGGGCTGATATGCTGATTGAAATATCTGTCCACAAGACCGTCGTAATAGGGATATCTGTCGGTAAACGTCTTGTGATTTTTCACTTCATATTCCGATTTCGATGAGCCAAAGCTTCTTCCCTCAAAATGGTAGATATATGCCCTGTTAGCCATCACAACGTTGTAACCGTACTGGTTTACGCGTGCGCAGAAATCATTCTCCTCGTTGTAGCCGGGGCTGTATATCTCATCAAAAAGTCCGTTCCGGTCGATGAGTTCACGTCTTATCAGGAATGCAAATCCCACACCTGTGGGAATGATGCTGTACCTCGGGAGAACATCCTTCATCTGAGTGAATACACTGTATGACTTTTCCTCGCTCAGCAGATCACCCGTATTATTGTGAACGGGCATTGTGAGCAGCGTTGCGTTGCTGCTCCTCGGGCAGACGATTCCGTGCTTTTCGGAGAGATAAAGGACCTCTCTCATCTCATCTATCGCACCGGGTGTTACTGCGGTGTCGGAGTTAAGAAGGAGTATGTCGTTGCCCGATTTATCAAGCTCAAGTGCGGCTCTGTTACATGTCTTTACAAAGCCCATGTTCTCGTTATTCAGATAGTACTCAAAATTCTCGCGCCCCTTCACGAGGGAAAGGATATTATCCTCCATCTCCTTCCAGATCGGGCTCTTGTCGTTCACGATAATAACCTTATCGTTTTCTCCTAAATATTCGATAAGCGATGTTATACACTTTTTCAGTGTTTCCCAATCCTTATAGACCGGGATCACTATGGAAATGCCTCTCAACTCAATTACCTCCGTAGGTTATGAACCAGTCGCACCATGCGGCGCGATCGTATCCAAATGCATCGATCACATCCGGTCTTAATTCCGGGAGCGCTCTCATATTATAGACGCCGTTTTCGGTCGGTCTTCCCTCCAGAAGCCCGGACTCGAGATAATGAGTTGCGATACCGACAAAATCCGTATGCACTCTGCCCTCTTCGTCATAATATGAATTCGCCTTGAATACATCCGGGTTGGCCGTTGCGTAGTTCATAACATCAAAATCGGTTCCCGAATATCTGCCCTCGCTGATACCGTATTCCAGATAATGCCACAGACACCATCCCTCGATATTGCTGTTTTCGGTATACAGAGCGTAAATATGTGCTTTGACATCAGGGTTTTTCTTAAGGTAATACTCAGCGTTAAATACCCCATCCCACTGGGACACATTTCTTCCCTCTGCTTTTCCGCATGAAATGTAATGAATGTAATACGCGGGCAGATCATCTCCGAATGCATCTTTTAAGTCGCGGTTTGTAAACGAATATTTGTATTTTAGCACATTAAATTTGTCGTTTCCACATCTTCCCTCGCGCATTCCGTATTCCACAAAATGCTTTATCAATGCCTTTTCATCATATCCGAACGCGGCAGCCACATCCTTATAGGTGTTGTAATAATACTCGGGATCATAGACAGCAGAATAATCCACTCCGTGATATTTTGTCGGGCTGTATTCTGTTGCATTGCGGTCACTCTCATACTGTCCGTTGGTAATGTAATGCATGTAGTATGAGGGAAGATCATCGCCGAAAGCGCACTCGAGGTCGTAGCTGTTCCACTTGTAGATATTTACATCAAATGTGGAAATGGCCTTCCTTCCCTCTCTCATACCGTACTCCAGGAAGTGGTTAAGGAGCCTTTCTTTGTCATATCCCAGCACAATTGCCAGGTCTTTGTTGTGATCGTAATAATAATCGGGATCGTATACCGCGGAATAATCCACTCCGTTACGTACAAAGTCCCTGCTCTTGTCCGAAGGGAAGGGAGCCGCTCCCCTGGGCATATTGTTGTAAACGGGTATCTCAAACACAAAGTCCGTATCCAGCTTGCCCACGCCCGCATATTCGGAGTACATCGTCTTAGCTTCGCTCATGGGTGCAACGATGTTCTGCATATACTGATGTGTGTAATTGCCGTAGCTGTTTCCGGGCTTAACGTTGAATTTTTCAAAGTAGATGGTGTTCTGACCGTTTGCCACATATTTGCTGACGATCAGCTCTGTTCCTCCCCTTATGGAAAGGTATGCGTTTGTCCAGCCTTTATTCCTTGCGTAGTTAAGGCCGGACTCTATCACCTTGTCGTTGGTCTTTCCGCTGGCGCCCACGTTGAAATAGTTGTAATATCCCTCGTATCCTCCGCATTTGCCTGAGATAAGAGGTGAGTTTCCGAGGCCCTGCTCCTGATATACTCTCGATGCAAGATGAAAAGGACTCACGTTAAATTCCTCTCCGCATCTTGAGAAGATGAGCGCAAAGCTCATATCCGTACCGGGAGCCGTACCCTTCTGAGAGCTCATGAAGGTGGTGGAGAGGAAGTTTTCTATGTCCTCCACGCTTATCTGGTACATATGATACTTAAGATCCATGAACTGGAAGATCCTCTCATCGGTGAGGGAATTCCTGGGATCCATATAGTAAGCCACGGCTTCGCTCGTAGCGTAATACCAGCCCTGTCCGTACAGATCGCCTTTGCAGTAATTATTGGCGGTGTAGCTTATAAGGCTTCTGTTGGAAGATGTCTCGGCTGCAACCGCAGAGCTCCAGTCAAGGCCTGTAAATACCGGCACAAAAGTCCAGCTTGGGTGTGCACTTTTCAGCTCCCTGAGCTGTCTTTTGTAGCTCTCGGGGAACTGTGCCACATCCGACGCATCATCAGCCTGCGCCGTTATGGAATTAAACATAAAAAACGGCACTGTCAATGCCAGCACTGTCAGGATCGAGATGATCTTTTTGATTCTTTTCATTCTTTTCTCCCTTTACATGTACTTATCACATCCGCTCCGAAGGATGATGGCTTGGGATAAAGGCCCAGGCTTCCCACAAGGCCGGCAAACCTGAAGGGATTTCCCGATTTCATGGCCTCTGTCCTTCTTTTCCAGAAGCGGTTCATTTTATTCATCAGATCTATATTTTTAACGAATTCATCCTGTGGGGATATATTTGCCCCGGGATCTTTTATCTGCTCCGGATCAAGCGAAAGTATTCTTTCCGAGATCTCAACATACTCCTTTAAGATCCCCATCCTCACTTTGCGCGCATGCTCATTGGAGGGGGTGTTGTTGGAATCATGTACCCGGTGAAGGGACAGCACTTCGTTAAGGATGTAAAATCCACCGAGAGCCGTTCCTATTCCCTGAAGGAGCCTGTCGTGGGCAAAGCCTTCGCTCCAGCTTGAAAGAAAGAACTCTTTCACCCCGCTGTTAAGGCACATGGCAGCCCCCGAGCGCCTGGTCTCGAGCCAGAGCCGGTCCATCTTCACCTTCTCAATGTGGTCCGAGCCGTAGGGATCCGTGTAAAACCTGTTCATCCGCGGCGCGGAGGGCGACATATAAAGCGGCTCATAATTGGACGACAGCACCATTATCCGGGGATCGCTCTCCATGGCTTTTCGCATGTGCTTTATCTTATCCGGCTTCCATATATCATCCTGATCGGACAGAAATATCAGATCTCCCGAAGCCTCCTCTATAAGATCCCTGAAGCCCCTTTTCCATCCGCGGTTTTCGCTGTTTACTTCGATGCGCCATCCGGGGAGGGAATTCTTTTCGATAAAATCCCGCACTTTCTGCGCTGTGCTGTCGGTTGATGCATCATCTTTTATGATGACTTCGTCCGGAGGTGTGCTCTGGGAAGCGATGCTCTCAAGCTGCTCTTCTATGAACCTTTCCCCGTTGTACGAAGCCAGCACTACGGATATTTTTGTGTACATATTACCACGCTCAAATCTTCTGATCTTTCCGATGCCTGTTTATAAGCTTTTTATATGCTTATTTATATGCTTCTTATTATGCTGATTATAAAGCTCATTCTAATGCTTTTTATGCTTTTATATGCTTACTTGATTGCGGCAGCGAAGGCTTGTATATATTTCTCTGCCACTTCTTTTATGCTGTATTCGGGAAAGCTTGCGGCCTCCACATCTTCGGCACCGCTATTTCCCTGCAGGCTGTCTATCTTTTGGGACCATTCCTTTTCATCAAAGGAATCTTTTACATATATCGCTTTATCCTTTGTAACTTCCCTGATGGCTTCAAAGCTTGTGGTTATAACCGGGCGCCCCGCCATAAGCGCTTCCACCGGTGGCATACCGAAGCCTTCAAACACGCTGGGAAACAGAAATGCCCTGCAATACTTATAAAGAGAGTTTCTCTCTTTATCGCTCACAAATCCTGTTATGATCACATTATCGCCGATGCCCAGCTGCTCTATCATTTCATCAAGCTTTTTCCGCTCGGGGCTTCCTGCGCCACCCACTCCGCTCAGGACAAGTTTTTCGTTGTATTCCGCTGCATTTTCCGATAGATTTTCCGCAAGATTCTTACGGCTCATCACATGTTTTTTCCGATAAGTCATCGTCCTTAGAAGCGTGGCCAGGTTCTTGTGGGGCAGCATTGAGCTTACGCAGTAGAAATATTCATAAGGCTTTATGCCGAATTTTGCGATATTATCTTCTCCCGTATCAGTCATATCAAGGATCACGGGGTCGGGGATAACAATGGTCCTTCCCTTTGCATTCGGATAGTGCTCTATGAGATCTTTTTTTACATATTCCGAAATGGTAACCACAGCCTTTGCATTCCCGGTGGAATAATCCCACTTTTTCTTAAGGAAGTGCAGCCTCAGGGCAGAAAAATATTCAGGGTAGTGGAGCCCCTGGATATCATGTATAGTCACCACATAGGGAATACCGTTTTTCCTCTTGACCCTTGGCATGCTGTATACGGGGATGAACATCACGTCTATCCCCTCAGCCTTTGCGGTATCGTCAAGCTTTGTATTTTCCCATGCTATCCGCTTTATTCTGCTTTTGCTCTCTGTGGGGCATTTAAGGATCCTTATGCGTTTGTTCCTGCGGGAAAGCTCCCTGAAGGTTTCCGCATTGTCGGATGCGGCGAATAATATGTATTCGTTATCGGCATCATATTCGGCAAACCCCTCCATGAGGTTTCTGATAAATGATTCCGTTCCGCCGCATATTCCCACTCTCACCCAGAGCAGATCGATTCCAATCCTCATATCATTATTGCCTTGGCAGCCTCTATCGCCACGCATTCGGCGATATAAAGGGGGCTGAAATCATTGTCGGTGTAACATTCATATCTGTCGGCGATCCTTCTTAATGCCTTGGAAAGAGACTTTTCGTTGCTGGCTCCTCCCGTGGCAAATTCGGCGATCACCTTGTTCTGTATCACGATCTTTCGCATATTCCTGCGGCATCTTAAGTAGAACTCAAAATCATCATGTATCCCTTTGCATTTGAAGCCGCCCAGCTCATCATAGAGCTTTTTGGTCGCAAAGGATGATGGATGGTTCCAGTGCCTGCTGGTAGCGATCACATCCTTTTTGGAATGCTTGATCACATAGCTTCCGTTCGGACGGACGAGCTTTATATCTGCAAAAAAGTATTCATACCCCGTCTTTTCGTAGGCATTTACCGCGGTGCTCACCGCATCCGGAAGATATCTGTCGCCGCTGTTTATAAAGCCTATGAGCTCACCCTCTGCGGCTTTGATGCCCTTATTCATGGCATCGTAAATGCCCTTATCGCGCTCACTCACTATGGTAAAGCCATATCCTCTGGCCGCAAATTCTTCGGCATAGCTCTCGGCGATGCTGACGGTATCGTCCTCCGAGGCACCGTCTATTATGCGGTAGTCTATCCTGTCGTATTTCTGATGAAGCACGGAGAGTATGGTCTTTTCGATGGTGTCCGAGCTGTTGTAGGTGACGGTGACGACGGTGACAAGGGGATGTGAGGTGCATACCTTCTCTGCGCTGTCGGTGCCGGATGCTTTGATATCTGCACTGCCTGCTTCGTTATCTGCAGTGTCTGCGCTTTTATTTTTTTCAACTTCTCCGCATACAGTTTCGCGTATCGAATCATCAAGGCTGTATATCTGATAATCTATGCCGGGATAAACCGACATTTTGCTGTCATAATAAAAGTTCCCGAAGGCCTTTACCGCCATGCCGCCTATCTTCCCCGGTATTCCGGATATTAAGGGTATGAGCGGATTAAATATCCTTGTGGGCATCATATCTCCACTGCCCTGCGCCCGCTTAATGCGGTTTACGATATCATAGGTCCATGAGTATTCTTTATTCTGCGGGAAGAAGATATTTCCTCTTGATGAATACTCATCTTCGCCTACGAGCATGATACCGCAGAGGAACTCGCACAGATTGCCGATATAGAGCATCGACCTTCTGTTGAGCGCATTGGGAAATACCGGCAGGTATCCCGCCAGCTCCTCGAGCATCTTAAAATTCCCCTTGCTTCCCTTTCCGTAGATCATGGGAGGCCTGAGCACGATCACTTTAAACTGCCCGTCTGCCAGGTTTCTTAATGCCCTGTCAGCTCTGTATTTGCTGTTGCCGTAGAAGTTTGCGGGAGCGGGCTCTGTCTCTTCATCTATTCTGCCGCCGCCTCCGTAGGGTTTGGAGTCCCCGTACACTATGCTCGAACTCATAAAAATGAATTCTTTTACGCCCTCTGCTTTGGCCTTCTTTGCGGTCTCGACAGCAAGATCGGTATTGACGCTGTAATAGAGCTTTTTGGTCTCCTCGGTGGCGGATCCGATATCCGCATGGGCTATTCCCGCCACGTGATAAACGATGTCATACCCGGAAAAATCCGCGCTCCTCCAATCATCGCCTATCATATCGATGGTATCTATATCGAAATTCCCGGGGTAATGCGCTTTTGCATAAGCTTCAAAGCTTGTTCCTATGTAGGAATCTTTTCCGGTGATCAATACCTTTTTATGAGCCTTAAAGTCGGGCCGGACCTCATCCCCGCCAAATCCGTAAACGGAATCTCTGTCACGGAATTCTTCATCAAGGTCTTCGTCGTCCGAAGCGCTTCCCTTCCTGCTGCCGGTGCCGCCCTCAACCACTCCCTTGGATGAAAGCACGGAGCTGACGGTCCCTATCACGCATTTAAGGTCCATCATAAATCCGGAGAGACTGCTCTTTCTGAGGGCTTTAACGTACTCTCCGTCCAGCTTTGCCTTGACGGGTATCTCAAGCTCATCGCGTCCGTTTATCTGCGCCCATCCCGTAAGGCCGGGCTTTACATCATTCGCTCCGTATCTGTCCCTCTCCGCTATCAGATCGTACTGATTCCACAGCGCGGGCCTGGGCCCCACAAGGGACATCCTGTTCCTTAAGATATCGATAAACTGAGGGATCTCATCAACGGAATACTTTCTGATAAACTTTCCTGTCTTGAGGATCAGATTATCCTGAGCTTCCTTACTCAGAAGATGCGTGGGGATATCCCCGGTATTTTTCTTCATGGAGCGGAGCTTGTGGATATTGAAGTAGGACTTGTTGATACCCACTCTCTTTTGCTTAAAGATGGGGCTTCCCGGGTCCTCGATCACTATAAAGAGAGAAGCGATGAGTGCGATGGGGGCACTGATGATGAGCCCGAAAAACGCCACCGTAACATCTATCGCTCTTTTAACCGCTCTCTCGTAGAAGGTGGCCTTCGGGGAGAGCTTTAAGCTTTTATCACCGTTATCCTCCGCCAGCTCTTCCTTTTCGCGTTTGTTTAAATACATGCACAGCAAAGAAGCTCCCATGGCAAGAGCTGAAAGAAATATCATTCTTTTTGTTCTTTTGCTGCTTTTCAATTCTTTTTATCCTTTATTCCTTCCGGTCTGTACTGGGGAACTATCCTGCTCACGTATTCCTTAACCTTTTCGGGAGTCTCCCTGCTGATCTTATCCAGCTCTTCCAGCTCTCTTTTTAATTCCGCTTTGTCAAATTCCAGAGGCTTCCCTATATGGATCAGCTCGTTTTCGGTGCCCTTAAGGCCTTCCTCGTCCATGAGCATTTCTTCGTACATCTTTTCACCCGGGCGCAGGCCGGTAAATACTATCTCAATATCTTCGCCCACACGGTATCCCGAGAGCTTTATCAGGTTCTCGGCAAGCTCAAGTATCTTGACCGGCTCACCCATATCCAGCACGAATATCTCTCCGCCCTTTGCATATGCGCCTGCCTGCAGGATGAGGGATACCGCTTCGGGTATGGTCATGAAATATCTGATGATGTTGGGGTCAGTGACAGTGACGGGGCCTCCCAGCTCGATCTGCTTTTTGAAAAGAGGGATGACTGATCCGTTGGATCCCAGCACGTTTCCGAATCTGACAGCCACAAATTCCGTCTTTGATTCCTCGTTCATCATCTGGATGATCATCTCGCAGATGCGCTTGGAAGCACCCATTATGTTGGTGGGGTTTACGGCCTTGTCGGTGGATACCAGCACAAATCTGTCCACACCGTACTTGTCCGCGGCGCAGGCTGTCTTGTATGTTCCGAACACGTTGTTCTTGATAGCTTCTCCCGGGCTGTCCTCCATGAGGGGCACATGCTTGTGAGCAGCCGCATGGTACACGATATTCGGCCTGTACTCGTCAAAGATCTGCTCGATCCTTGCGGTGTTTCTGACGGAAGCTATGAGCACGACCAGATCGAGCCCGGGGTATTTGACCTTAAGCTCCTGCTGTATCTCGTACGCGTTGTTCTCATATATATCGACGATGATGAGCTGCTTTGGATCGTGCTTTGCTATCTGCCTGCAGAGCTCGCTTCCTATGGAGCCTCCGCCGCCCGTTACCATCACGACTTTGCCCCTTACATAATCGGCCACTTCGTCGACATTTATCTTGACGGATTCTCTTCCGAGAAGGTCCTCGATATCCACTTCGCGAAGCTGTGATACGCTCACATCACCGTTTATCAGCTGGTAGATGCCGGGCACTATCTCAAGCTTGCAACCCGTCTCTTTGCATATCTCCACGATTTTCTTAACCGTGGTCCTGTTGGCGGAAGGCATTGCGATGATTATCTCATCGATCTGGTATTTCTGCACTGCCTCGGGGATCTCTTCACGGCCGCCGATGATCTTGACTCCGCGCAGGATCTTGCCTTTGCATCCAGGGTTATCGTCGATGAGGCATCTCACCTTTTTGGAGATCATGGCGGTGCTCTCCAGTTCCTTCATGATGGAGTTGCAGGCTGCACCCGCGCCGACTATCATGACATTGCTGGTCTTCTCGCCGTTTCGCAGCGCGATCTGCCTGTTCCTGAGCACTCTTAAGAACCTGTAAAAGAATCTGGTTATAATGGCGGCGATCCCCAGAAGCACCGCATAGAACACCGGATAGCTCTTCGGAAGGAAATAGCTTTCACTGTCCTTCACGTTAAGATTCAGCACGATGATCGCTGCCAGCTGCAGCGCGGTATTTGAAAGTATGGCAAGGATGATCTTTAAAAATTCGCTTGCACTGGCATAGCTCCACACACTGATATAGAGCTTAAACACCGCGTAAAGCACGATGACCGTGACAATGTTGAAGGGCAGCATCTTAAGCGCATTGGCAAGAAATGTCCTGTCAATGGCGAAGAAAGAAAATTCATATCTGACCCACAGCGCACCCACCGTCGCAAAAAATACCGATATAATATCGGCCAGCACAAAGAGGGCTATCCTCTCTATCTTTTTCCTGTCGTTTCCCAGATATCTTACCGCTTTGCTCGCTATGCTGTTTTCGTTTTTTTCACGTTTTTTCATTTCATAAAATAGCTTTCTCCGGCCACAAGCCTCGAAAAGAATATTATCCCACAGATCACCTGATATGTAAATATAGCCCCGCATATACCGAAGCCCGCGTATCTCTTCTCTTTAAGGAACTTTATCCAGTTGACAAAGCTTGTCATGTAGAAGAAGAAAAGCGCTGCCGAATATCCCCACAGGAAATTACCCGCGCCGGCTCTCTCTCCGGTCTCGGCCAGCACTGCCGCCAGTACAAAGCCCACAAAAGTCATGAGCAGAATGAATCCGTAATCGCCCTCAAGCTTAGGGACAGTGCCGGTCTTTATCTTGGACCATATGGCTCCGGCAGCCATGGTAACGGCCACCGCTATTGGAAATGCAAGGGAGAGCAGGATGGTCACCTTGGGATGGTCGGCATGGAGGGAGAAAGTCTCGAGGAATGAAAACTTGTATCCGTTCCCGGTTTCATTTCCGAAAAGGACGCTGTTTTGCCAGAACATCACTACCACGGATGGAAGCACCGTGATTCCGAAAAGGACCGCCTTTACGAATTTTGCTTTTCCCTTTGCTATATCCCTCAGGAGCTTTATGGCAAAGGCCGGAGCAAACACCGTAAGGAAGCTGGGCTTAACAAAGGTGGTCAAGGCCTGGGCTGCGGCAAATATGATGTATTCCCACACTTTGAGCCCTTCTTCTCCCGTCTTGAAGTACTTCTTTTCGTACACGAAATACAAATAGATGCATATAAGCGCACACAGCTTCATCACCTGATAGGTGGAATTGTGCCAGATATTTCCCGACTGATAGCTGATGTATCTGTGCTCTCCCGCCCATCTGATATAAAAAGGCATCACAAAATTGAGCGCCAGCGCTCCCGCGCATGAAAGGCCTGATTCCACGTTTTTGATCTTCTTGAGGAATCTTTCTGTTATGATCACCGTAGCCACCGAAACAAGCGCCAGAAATACAGCGATGAGCGCCGTTCCTCCGCCGCCTATCCTGAGAAACAGCAGGTACATAAGCCCCGTCAGGCTGTAGTACCATCCGTCATCCCTCACCATGCTGATATGGTAGGGCAGATCCGCCTCAAAGTAGGTGTTCTTATAATCTGCCGGCTGTATGGACTGCATGTAGAAAAGGTACAGGCATACCGCTCCGTAAACCGCAGTAAGCACGAAGAAGGCAATATATATTATTTTTTCCGATTTTTTCAGGTTCTTCATAGTTTAAGTTTAATTTATGCGTTCCCTTTTTAGGGCTTCCCCTTTATGGAAAGCTGCGAGCAGCAGGCCGACCGATAAGGTATAACATCATCTGCCGATCAATATCCTCACATAAGGCGAAAAGCTGTAGATTATCGCCGTCAGGATATTGTAATTTTTGAGCAGATAGTGAAAGAACTCCCCGAAGGGCACGCCCTTTATGCTCTCTTTTTTCTTAAATCTCTCGCTCCTTTTGAGGCTTTTATCCTCCCAGGTTCCCTTATTGGAATTAAAGGGGCATATCCCCACATATTCATCCGATACGTATATCCTGCCGCCTTTTTTGCGTAGCATATATCCGTAGTCAAAATCACCCAAAGAGTGATTGTACACTTTATCCATGTTTCCGGTCTTTACAAAAAGCTCCGTGGGAATGAGCACGCAGTTGGCGTTGAAAGTATCCACCTCGACAAACTTTTTCGCATCGCTGCCGTTTCCCGCAGCCGAGCTTTGGATCATCTCATAGCCCTGTCCCTCTCCGGCTTTGATCCTCCAAAACTTCGGCTTAAAGTTGGATTTTCTCTTTACTCCTCCGTATGAGAAGGTGACGCCGTCCGCCTCGCAGGTGGGGCCCACAAGTATGGTTGCTTCCGGCCTTTCCGGGGCTGCCTCTTCCGTACCTCTCTGCTGCGTCATTCCATCGTAGGCTGCTCCTTTTCCGAAGGTATCCTCTGCTTTTCCGATCAGCCCTTCTATGGATCCCTCGTAAAATTCCACATCATCATTAAAGAGCATCACGTAATCGTAAGCCACGAGAGCAGTGCTATCGGGGGCTGAGCTATCGGAGGCGGGGCTTTCGGAGGCGGGGCTATCGGAGGCGTGGCTAGCGGGGGCTGAGCTTTCTGAGCCAGATTTTCCGCTTGTATCCCCCAGCTGCGAGAGGGCCTCGGCCATGGCAATGCGCATTCCGCCCGTGTAGTAGGAATTGCCGTCTCCGAACATCACCTTCACGTCCGGGATCCCGCTGAGCGCCTGAGCGGTGCCGTCGGTGCTGTTATCATCCGCTATGATGAAATCAAAAGAGATCCCGGGGTTCCCGGATACAAGTCTGTTTACCGCAGAGACAGTCTTTTCTTTTCTGTTATAGCAGGTTGCAAGTGCAAGGATCTTTATCATTTCTCATCCTTCCCGGGTCTTATCCAGAATGCCACAATGAGCGGGAACAGCACTGCTATGGGGTATATATATCTCCACTGCACGCAGGGACCCAGCAGCATCGTAAGGAAGTAAACTTCGGGAAAAGCCACTGTCATAAGTTCTTTTTTCTGCCCTCTGAAGGCAAATATCACAAGCCCCAGGAAGAGGGCCCACACATAGAAAGAGGGCTTAAATAGTATTCCCAGAAACGACCATTCGTAGAACGCATTCTCGCTCACCACCTTTTCCAGCAGATTCTCAAGTGCCGGCAGTTTGGACTCGTGGGCGATCCCTTCGGGGAGCTCGTTCGTCTCGGATGAGTTGTAGGTATAGACCGCTCCCATTCTTCCTTCCGGGCCCCAGCCCAGCATCTCCGCCCAGGATCTGTCATCGGGGAATATGTATCCCGCGTTTGTGAGGAAGAATGAATCGATATATTCATTGGGGTATTTGACCCCGACTTTTATCCATGTCTTTATGACCTCTCCGGTGTTGTCCTTCCAGGTCTGTGCATACGTGCCGGATCCCACGTTCCACTTGATGGCATCGGCGATATAAGGGTTGTAGGACTTCCAGTTTGATTCGGGAACGAATCTGTCTATCTGTGAGCGGGTCTCTTCGTCCATATCGTCCGCGTGATAGTAGCCCACTCTTCCCATGCTCTGTGTGATGACGCTGTATTTTTCTATCTCCGGCGCTTTCATATCGGTGCCGATGATCTTTGGCAGGCTCCATGTGGTGAGGAAGCAAAAGCCCAGCATCACCGCGCAGATCACGGCGTTTTTGATCCTGTTTTTCTTATCGCAGAAGATGATATAAATCACCATAAAGAATGGCAGGGCATAAATGGTATTTTTTCTGAAAAGCACCATCACTCCGGCTGTGGCTATCCATGCAGCCGAAAGGAGTATGCTTCCCTCCTTTTTAAAGAACACTCTCTCGACAAACAAAAGCACAAACAGCACAAAAAGTGCGGTAAATATAACATCCTTTGTGGCCTCCACGCTCATAACGGAAAAGAGTGGGAAGAGCCCCAGAAAAAGCGTGGTCAGGATATATATCCACACCCTTCTGGTGAGCCTGTACACCATAACGCACAGATATCCGAATACCGCCGACACGCACAGCATCTGGAAAATGCTGTAGAGCGCCATTCCGGTCTGGAGCGATCCGAAGGCCTCTCCTATCTTGAAAAAGAGCCAATAGAGCCAGGTATGGGCAATAGGCTGATAGGGCCAGAAATGTGCAAAGCCCTGAAGGGCCTCCCCCGACTGGCGGTGGAAATCATAAGCCATTACCGCGGGATAATAAGCCAGAAGCACCGGCACGTACATAAGGAATATCCCACCTGCCGAGACGGCATATTTGAGCTTTAATTTTACCGCTTCCCTGGGTGCCTTGAGTTCATCCGAAAAGTAGGAACTCTGGATGATGAAGAAAACAAAAGGAAAAATAAGGCCCGCCAGAGCGATCCCCCTGAAGAGGATCAGGGCTTTGGCCGCATATCCGCTGCCCGTCATTCCCCAGGCTCTCAGCTGTGCCCCAAACACAAAGCATATGCCGAAGAGCACCGATATCACGGATGTGAGTATCAGCTCGCCTTTTACTTTGCGCCTGGTGCTGACTTCGGTAGCTACCTCGATGGCTTTAAAGATAAAAAATGCCAAAGGTATGGACAGCAGGTTTGTGAGCGTATCGTAGGGTGCATCCGCACCGTAGACCACGCTCCGCACATACCAGAAGCCGTACATTCCAAAGCCTGTAAGGATCAGCGATATAAATAGATTTCTGAATTTTTTGATCAGTCCGGACATAACATTTCCTATTAAGAGGGGTTCAGTAGCGCCTCAAAGTATACTCTTCTCACAAAGTCAACGGCGGTTCCGAGGGCATACATGGCCGCCACTGCGCCGATCACTTTGAGAAGCATTATATAAAGCGGCTGCGTGAGTGAGCTCTCAAGAGCGAACCACTTCTGCCATTCGTATCTGAAGGTGAAGTTTTCCTGCAGCAGATACACTCCCAGCGCCATTGGCGAAAGGAAGCATATCACTTTTCCGATGCTTTCCCTCATGGGCTTTGCATTGACAAACGCTGCGAATATCCCGACAGCCTCGAGGAAAACGAAAATGTTGTTGTACTCGAGGGCCGCCATCATGCCCAGTTCTTCCAGCTTTCCGAAGCGGGTGATAACAAACCTTATGGCAAACGACTCCGTCAGCACTAAGGCCGCAGCCCCAAAGTACAGCGCCAGCCCTTTTCCGCGGCTGTTAAGCAGCCTGAATCCATACTTTCTGAAATATGCTCCCGCCGTAAACACGATCAGATACCAGAAAAAGCTGTATCCCTTTGTATCGGAGGTGAGCCTGAAGGGAAGCAGGGATTTTATCACGCACTCATACACAAGCAGCAGTATCAGCATCAATCTGTGCTGCTTTTCGTTCATGGCGTTAATGCCTTTTGAAATGAGCGGAAGGCAGATATAGATGACCGTATAGGCGGTCATAAACCAGTAGACTTCCATGTGTACCGGCATGAAGTTGTTAAGAAGGGAGTAGATACTCACATCCCTTTTATCTATCACTCCGAGAAGCAGGCCCGCCCCGAAGGAGCCTGCGGTGTATACCAGTATCTGCAGGACTATCCCGGCCAGCCTTTTGATCTTGAATTCGGAATTGATAAGAAAGTATCCCGAGATCAGCATAAAGATGTTGACCGCGCTGATGGAGAGGGATTCAAGCACCCATGCAGCCATGGCGTTTGCGGGGTTTATCCCTGCTGCCCCTGCGCTCCCAAGCTGCGAGATGTCAACCAAAAGGCCGCTCTTTCCGAGGGCATGCAGCATCGTGACCATCAGCATCGATATTATTCTTAAAAGTTCTATGTTGGCGTTCTTTTTCATAACTTTCTTTACATCTCTGACCGTTGTCTGTGCGGGCATGGAGAGATGTTCAGTCTATTTTCCTGATCTTCCTGTGAAGCTTTCTCACTCCCTTTGGCGCAATGGCAAACAATGTGAGATACAGTTTGTTTTTGGCGGTAAGAAAGGGATTGACCACAGCCCTTCCCCAGTTCTTCCTTATCCACCTGACGATATCGGGATAGCTGCTTCCGGGGCCTCCCGCCGCAGCGCCTTTCTTATCCATCATTCCGATGGGGATGTGTAACAGATATTCTATCCTCTGGAATGCGGCAAACCTGAATGCTGTCTTTTCAAGCTCCTTATCGCCCGGGTATCTTTCTTTTACTATATCCTGCGCCAGGAACGCATTTTCCACGCAGTCGGCATATACTCTCGAAAACTGATCCCTGCTCTCCTTGCGCGAATTGCTCCCTATGCGGTAAAACACATGATACTTGTGCCCCGGAAGGGAGATGATATCACCTATCCGGGGAAGGATCTTTATGAGGATGTGGAAGTCCTCATTGAGCTTTCCCACGGGGAAAAAACTATAATCCACATTTTTAGGATATATTTCCGGGGACGGTTTTTTTTCTGTCCCTGCATATTTGGGATCCGGGTCGTTTTGGAAAAAAATGCTCCTCTCGATAAGTTTTGTGCAGAAGGAGCAGTCCCCTCTGTGCATCAGCAGCTCTTTCAGGAAGTCCCTGCTCGAAATAAGCTCCTCTTTCTCGGGCGGAATGCATATATCGGGAAGAGCGTTATCTTTCTCATCCCTCTCGTCGCGCCCTATCTGCGCGCATTTTACGCCGTATTTTCTGATTCCTTCATACAAAAGCTCGATCATATCGGGCTCGAGGAAATCATCGCTGTCCGCAAAAGCTATATAATCCCCTGTGGATTTGACAAGCCCGAGGTTTCTCGCTGTGGAAGAGCCGCCGTTTTCTTTATGGAACACTCTTATGCGCTCATCTTTACCGGCCAGCTCATCGAGGATCTTTTCCGTTCCGTCGTTCGATCCGTCGTCCACAAGTATGATCTCGAGATTTCTGTATGTCTGCTGCCTTATGGTACCGACACATCTTTCGATATATTCTTTTATGTTATATACAGGAACGATAATGCTTATGAGGGGCATATCATCCTGTTTTATCACATTTTCCGACATGAGTTTATTTATACCTGGCGGTTAGATTATTGCGGGCGACAGCTCTTTCACTCATGGGAATTTCCCTGCTGCACGGTCCGCTCTCGTATTCCGGGAATTCCTTTCCCTCCTCAAAAGCGCGGATCACCTGCATGAGCCTTTCCGATGCTGTCTTCGCGTTCCATTCTTCCGTGATGGTCCTGTATGCATTTTTTGCGATCTTCCTTCGAAGCTCCGGATCCGTGAGGGCCCTTTCGGTCTTTTGAAGCAGTTCCCCCGAAGCGCTGTTTCCGTTTCCGCGGTACACCAGGGCGTTTTCTCCGTCCTTTGCAAGGTAGGGGATCGCTCCCTCCATGCAGTCGGCTATCAGGCAGCATCCGCTGTTCATCGCCTCGTTGGCCACAGCTCCCCAGCCCTCCATACGGTCGCTGGTCATAAGGAATATATCCGCCTTTTTCATAAGCTCCCGCATTTGCGGCGGGCTGACAAATTCCTTAAGGCTCACGCAGTCCCTGACACCTGTCTCGTTTATCAGGGCGCTTACTTTATCGCGAAGAGGGCCGTTTCCGAATATATCCATTTGGAAGCGGTGGCCTTTGCTCTTTAGATACTGCGCGGTGAGCACCGCATTTTCGGGATGTTTCCAGCCTATCATCCTGCCGGCCCAGATTAGATATGGTACCCGCTTGTTAGCCTGCGCCGCATCCCGCAGCTCATACCCTTTATCATTTATACATGCATCTATATCAAAGGTTTCCGCCTTGGGGAAATAACCCCATTTGAACATCTTATCCCTATAAGCGCCAAAAAGCGCATAGTCCGATGCCACATACCCCCCTGCGCACAGGAGGTAAAAGGGAATATCATTGTATCTTGTGTGATCGGCGCGCTTTTTTGCAAGCCCCCTGGGGGAGATGAACTTCCACTGCCCCTCTTTGTATACGCGCTCGGAATATCTGAAAGTGAGCTTTTTATTATTTTTGCCCGGTCCGGCTTTGCTGCCCGAGCCTGCTTTTAAGGCCACTGCGCTCTTTATATCTTCAAGCCTTGGCTTTATATAGCTCTCATCCTCGCATCCGCCGAATATCACTACTTCGCTGTCAAAGATGAGCTTCCGGCACTTTGCATTTTCCTCCCCGCTCTTGTATGCGGAAAGCACATAGTCCGGCATCCCGGCGCTCCATCCCATCTGCTTTCGCTCCTCTTCCATCTCCTGTGTCTGGATGAAAAAGAAGCTGTCGCCTTCCCGGCAGAGCCTGATCATCTCCTCGCAGAAGGGGATCTGATGATGGTTTATGTAATTGGAGACGAAGCAGATTGTCATAACACCCTGTTACACCTCATCCGGCGCCTCGCGCTGACTTTTTATCGGACTGATGTCTATATCATGCTTTTATAGATTTCCAGTAAGTCGAATACGTTCTTGTCGGGATTGTGGATCTCTCTTGCGTGGAACCCCGCATTGTGGCGCATTTCCTCGAATTCACCCGTAGGGGATGAGTTCCTCGCCTCGCTGTTCCACCTCTGCATAAGAGCTTTTTTCAGCTTCTTTGCTATCCTTTCGGCTGAGTCGTCGGGGTCTGCCCTGAAGGAGAATCCGTCGCGCCCTTCCCTGAATATGCTGGGGATTCCGCCCGCGAGCACCGTCACCACGGGAACCTGAAGCATCATCGCCTCTCCCAGGGAGTTGGGGGAATTCTCGCAGGTCGAGCAGCACACATATGTGTCGCATTTGAGGTACTGTTCCTTCATCCCTTCTGCATCAAGCCTTCCGGTGAAAAATATCCTGTCGCCCAGATCATACTTTTCTATCAGCTCATCAAGGTATTTTCCGTATGATGATATTTTGATCTTTTTAATGGCGCTGCCGAACCCGCATATCTGCTGCCCGGCAACGTAAATCTTTATATCGGGGATCTTTTTCCCTTTTTCTTTTATCTCATTAAGCAGCTCACCCACCGCCATGATGAGGAAGTGGAGCCCCTTTATGGGGTAATCACCCTGTGAGGCAAATATGCGGAATCTCTCGGAATTGTCCGCGCTCCAGGCCCCGTGATAAAACGGCTTTCTCAGGTTCTCTCCCGCATGATGGTATCTGGCCCCGGGATTGACCCGTGCGGCATATTCTTTATCGAATGCTGTCCTTCCCGCTATATGTCCCGCCAGCATAAGGGCTTCTTTTTCGTTGACGGCCCGGTCGTAGAATTTCTGCTGCTGTTCGTATATGGAATCCTTCTTCAGAGTATCGCGGAAAGTGCGCCTTCCCACCACTTCCGGCGGAAGGTGGGAGCCGTAATTGTCAGCTATCTCCGAACATATCCCCTGGAGCCCGATAAGCAGCCTCGAAGGATCGCCGAGGGCTCTTGCCGCAGCGAGAGTGTGGGCGTACTCCGTGCCGAATATATGGACAATGTCCGGCATGCAGTCCTCATAAATATAGGCGAATCTTTCCTCCAGTGATGCATCATAGACAGACTCTCTGGCAGTGTTTTCCACAAAGCCGTAGAAGTCCTCTCCGAAGAGAATGCCCGTCTTTCCCGCACCGCTCTTTTGGGCGGTTTTTCTGCTGATGGGAAAGGCGATGATGACCTGAATATCCGATCCGCTTTTTTTATTTTTTTCCAGAAGTTCCTCGTAGAGTGCGCTGACCCAGCCTTCCTTGTGGATATCGGCAAAGCCGAGGGCCTCAGCGGCGGTCCGGGGAACCAGATTGCATATCCAAAGTATTCTCATATTTTTTCACATCATCGTCGTCTGACGCAGCGTATTTCCCTGCGACGGTTTCTTTTGTAACTTCCTCTTTTGCGGCTCTTTCTCTTTCCGCTCTCTCTAAATAGCCCTCACCCTCCTCATATTTATTCTCGGCCATGGCCATGTACAGATCCTTCATGGCGGTCATCTGGCCGGGATCCACTCCCTCGGTGGAATCGGGCCAGAACAGGATCTTTAACGTGAGGAGCATCAGCTTAAGATCCAGCAGCACCGAATAGTTCTCGATGTAGATAAGGTCGAGCTTAAGCTTGTCGTAGGGGGTGGTATTGTACTTTCCGTACACCTGGGCAAACCCGGCAAGCCCGGCTTTTACTTTAAGCCTGTATGCAAACTCAGGCATCGCTTCCTGATACTTTTCGATGATCTCGGGGCGCTCGGGGCGCGGCCCTATAAAGGACATATCGCCGGCAAGGATGTTGAAAAGCTGCGGCAGCTCATCGAGCCTGACCTTACGGATAAACTTTCCGATGGGTGTAACTCTTTTGTCGCCGATGTAATACAGCCTCACTCCGTCCTTTTCCGCGTCCACCCTCATGGAGCGGAATTTGACGATATTAAAATGCTTGCCTCTGCGCGTCACTCTCACCTGCTTATAAAGAATGGGGCCTCTGTCGTAAGCCTTGACCGCAATGGCGGTAAAGAGCATAAAGGGCGAGGTCAGCACGATCAGGATCAGCGAAAAGATTATATCGATGGCTCTCTTTATGAACCTCTCCTCCATGGTCATGCAGTATTCCCTGGTGAGGAACATAGGGCTGTCAAATACATGAATGGATTCTGCACCTTTCAGTATCACGTCGTTGATCTTGGGGAGCAGATAGAATCTGATGGAATGGCCGTAGCAGTACTTGATCAGCGGCTTTCTGTCCGATTCCGCTATATCTCCGAAAACAACCGCGTTGCAGGTACCGTCCCTGAAAAGACTGTTTATTGTTTCGCAGAGCTTTTCGGTGCCCGCGCTGACATGTATCTGCTCAGTGATAACGTATTTATCCGTCCTGGTGAGAAATTTGTCCCGCAGCTCCTTGGGGTTTCTGTCACCGTAGATGAGAAGGAGCTTTCTGGGCGGGAAGATATGCCTGTAAAAGAAGTTGGCCAGATTGATATATACAAATACCACCACAAACTGCTCCACAAGCATCACGCCGAAGAATTTGGGATTGAATATCTTGAGCGCCATGAGGGATATCTCGGCGTATATGAGAATATCCGCCATAATGGTGGCAAATATCTGGGAGAATATGATCTCAGCATTTTTGAGATATCCGAGCCTCATGCCCCCGTACATTTTCGAAAAGAGGAAAAGGATCACGAAATAGACAGCCACCTCAAGCATGTGCCCCTTGATCCAGAAGGGCTGGTTGCGCCCCTCGATGATGTCAACGCGAAAATTGAAATACCACTGATATGTAAATACCGCCGTCTCCAGAAGGAGACATACAAAAACAAGAGAAAGGTTTATCAGTCTCTTGAAGCTTTCCATTTTTAACAATCCGCTCTGAGTAGACATATTATGATCGACAGCCCCTTGCAATTATTGTTAAAACGCCACAAAGCGCCATTCATATTCTATCATAAAAAAGCCATAAAAACCATCATGATGATTATTAAGTTTCATTAAATATTTGGTTTATGCTATAATGCTCTCATGGACGCATACAGAACAGAATTAAAATTTCTATGCACCGAAAGGCAGCTGCTTTCCCTCGAAAGCAGGATATCCCTTCTGTGCGGGCGCGATCCTCATGCGGACGAAAACGGAAATTACCGTATACGCAGCCTTTACTTCGACTCCCCCGACAGGGAGTGTTACCGAGCCTGCAAAAGCGGCGAGGATGACAGGAAAAAGTACCGGATCAGGATCTACAACGGCTCACAGCCTGAAGCCTGCCGCTGTGGCTTTACACGGAAGGAGATCTAAATGAGCATCAAAGATGTTATAAAAAATTCTTTTCTGGAGGGCATAGGAAATACCGCCCCCACTTTTAAAGCGATAATCCTCTCACTGATCATAGCCATTCTGGTGGGAGTGTATATTTACGCGATATACAGGCTCATTTCAAACAACGGATTCTACTCCGAGCGGTTTAATATCTCTCTGATACTGACGACGGTGATCACGGCTTCGATCATACTCACCATACAGAGCAGCGTCATCGTATCGCTGGGCATGGTGGGTGCTCTGTCCATCGTGCGTTTCCGTACGGCGGTCAAGGATCCGCTTGATCTGGCATTCCTTTTCTGGTCCATCAGCGGCGGTATCATCGCCGGCACCGGTATGGTGGGGCTCGTGGTGGTTTCGAGCGTGGTGATAACTGTCATACTGGTCATTTTCAAGCTGATGCGCAGCTCCGGGAGAAAGAGCAATATGTTCTTTTCCATCGGTGCTGAGAGGGACGTCGACATCGCCGCCATTAACGGCATCCTGTGCGAAGCCGACAAAAACTACCGCATCCAGTCAAGAGTCCTCTCGCAGTCGGGACTTAATATAGTTGCGGAATTAAAGTGCGACGATCCCGACAGCATCATGAAAAAGATCGATGGATTAGATGGCGTGAAAACCGTCTCCATCGTGCAGGAAGGCTGATTATTAAGTTTCCTTAAGTTTTGAAATTAACGCATTATCTATGTTATTATATGTTCACAAACGGAGTCGGCAGGGCCGGCTCTGCGAGGTTTAAATCTTTTATCCGGTTGACGGGAAAGTGAGGACTTTGATGAGCCTTCTGTCGGTTGTAGTACCGTGCTTAAACGAAGAAGAAAGCATTCCGCTGTTCTACAAAGAATACATGAAGGTCGATCCTGCTCTGAAGGAAAGAGGGGTCGATACGGAGTTTTTGTTTATCGATGACGGCTCCACCGACGGGACTGTCGAAGCGGTGCGGTCCCTCAGCGATAAGGACGGCCGGGTGCACCTTGTATCCTTCTCCAGGAACTTTGGAAAGGAGTCGGCGCTCTACGCAGGATTGCAAAATTCCCGCGGAGATCTGGTGGTCTTTATGGACGCAGACCTTCAGGATCCGCCTTCACTTTTGCCCGAAATGCTTGACGGGATCGATGAGGGTTACGACTCTGTGGCCACAAGGCGTGTCAACCGAAAAGGCGAGCCCCCCATAAGGAGCTTGTTTGCCAGAGCCTTCTACCGTCTGATGCGCAAGATATCAAATGTGGAGATGATGGACGGAGCCAGGGATTACAGGCTTATGTCCCGCCAGATGGTGAATGCCATCCTCGAGATGTCGGAATACAACCGCTTCACCAAGGGAATCTTCGGCTGGATCGGATTTAAGACCAAATGGCTCGAATATGAGAACATTAACCGTGTGGCAGGTGAGACCAAGTGGAGCTTCTGGAAGCTGGTGCGCTATTCCATAGAAGGTATCACCGCATTTTCCACGGCGCCACTTACAATCTCTTCGGTGGTCGGGCTTTTCTTCTTTGCCTTTGCTTTCATTATGATCATTTTCATAATCGTGAGAAAGCTTATCTTCGGAGACCCTGTATCGGGCTGGCCGAGTCTGGTCTGCATCATACTGTTCATAAGCGGCGTGCAGTTTTTCTGCACCGGCATACTGGGACAGTATCTTGCAAAGACATATATGGAAGTAAAGAACCGCCCCATCTACATCAAAAACGAAAAAAACTGTTTCTGAGGGCGCCGTTTACAGGAAGTTCATTTAGCGAGCATTACTTACGGAATATTTATACGGAATTTCATTTTAAGGAATCAGGTATAGATGAAAACATTTCTGCTCATCTTATTCTTAATAATATGCCCCATGCTGCTCGGCATGGGGATAGTTTCACTCTCGGAGAACCTTTCTTCCCTTAAAAAGAAGGGCTCCCCGGGAGCTTCTGTTTCTTCCGGGATCTCTTCCCCCGGGAATAAGAAGCGGAGATTCATCCTGTTTGAACTATCCTCCCTTGCGGATTCTTATTCCCTCGGAGTGCTGATCCTTCTTCTTATCGCCGGGGTCTCAAACTTTATCTCATATTTCCTGAGCCTGAGTGTAGCTAACGCTTCCAGGCTTTTTGCGGTTTTGCTCATTTTTGTACTGACGATAGGGTATTTCATCACTATAATCGCAAGCTTTGCGCGGTTTAAAGCGACGGTGGCCGCAGAGCCTGCGGCAAGCGAAGCTATGGGCGAGTCTTCCGCGAGTGGCGCTGAAGGCAAGTCTATCGAGGGCAGCGATAAGGTAATGGATCCGAAAAGCCCCGGATTTCTCCATCCGCTGATCATATCCCTATGCATCATACTCAGCCTGATCCCTGTGGCTTACATCATCTTTTCGGTTCCCGACTTTCACGGCGATCAGACTCTCGAGACCGTAAGCTCATTTCTCCACACCGGACAGCTTTTCAGTGTAAATCCCTTAACGGGGCTCCCTTATGTGGGGAATTCTCTTCCGAGCAGACTTCCTTACATGTGCATTCCCTTTTTCTATACCGTGCTGTGCAACACCTTCGGATGCAACGCTGCTTTACTTGTCTGGCGCATCATGCCTGTATTCTGGCTTGTGGCGGGATATGCCTGCTTCTGTCGCATCGGCAGGGTGATATTTAAGGACAGCCCTCTGAAGCAGCATATATTCTATGCCATATCGGTATTCATGCTCATATCCTTTTCCGCAAGGCCTTCCGACATCGGATACGACGCCATGTACTCAGGCTTTCGAGGTATCAGCATTGTAGCTCTTGTGCTCACTTCGTGGACCGCCGGGACCGCACTTAAAAAGAAATGGTTTGCCCTCATCCTTCCCGTTATCATCGAGCCTCTCATCACAAGCACAATGATCGGCCTCGGTGCCTGCTTCGCGATAGGGATCGGTATGCTTATATGCGAGCTTATCGGAAAGCGGCTTCTATGCAGGATAAAAAGCAAAAAAGGCTCCGCTTCATCCGGTGCGTCATTATCGCCTCTGTCATTCTCCTCTTACTCATCCCTGCTTATTTACAGCGTATTTATGCTTATTCTAATAATCCTTCCTCCCACGGCATATCTGATCGGTCTGGGACAGACAGTGTTTTTCTCACATGATTATATCCGCATCTGCCTTCCTTTTATTCCGGCAATCGCTGCCCTGCTCTCTGATCTGACCGGTTATCTGAAGGGAAGATCTAAAGTGATCAGCGCCTTCGCGGTGGTCATTTCGGCTTTCTTTATATTTGTGCTCGGCGGATTCGGCTCATCGAAAAGTGATGCGCGAAATGTTATCGATCCGGAATTCCCCTGTGATCCTTATGAATCATGTATTCCTGTAATAGACAGACTCTCCCTGCTCTCGGAAGAGCATGAAGGCGGCGATTATCTCGTGCTGGCGGTTCCTTCCCTCACGCAATACATACATCTGCGCACAGGGTCTGTAAGCACCGTTTTCGGCCGCGATATGTGGGACGGGGATGTCAAGGCTTACAACACAGAGGTGTGTGATGATACCACCGATGATCTTTATCACTGGATGCTCTATAATGAGTACTTCGGATGTGTATACTATATGCAGAATGATTCCGTGACCGACGGGCTCGATTACAGCGGGCTTGATCACGCTGCCCTCGATGCGGGTGACCTCTACACCGGCGGCGGCGTAAGATTTGCGCAGCGTGCCCGGGAGCTTGGGATAGATGCCATAGTATTCTGCGTAAAAGACAATACGGACATGGCCGCTCTTTCGCATATCGAGCAGGTCATGTCCGCATCTCATGAATATATCAGTATCGATTCGGATGTCAATTCCGGATATTATATTCTGTTTCTCTGATTCCTTATCCTCTGAATCTTATCTTCTGAGCCGCACTTATGATCTGATCCCTTGTATCTGACCCTTTTGCTCCGGCGCCTTATCCTTTCATCAGATCCAGTAATTCTTGGCCGCATAAAACTCCAGCACCAGGAATATCCCTCTCATCCATATAAATGCACCGGTGGTATAAAAAAGTATCACCGATTCTTTTTTTGCCCTTATGATCTTCTCCGCCATAAGGAAAATGGCAAGTATCAGCAGCACCATGCTTCCGTATGCGGCTCTTTCGGGGTAATGAGGCGACATTATCATCGCTCCCCATGAGATCACTGCGCTTCCAAGTATCAGATAAACTTCGGCTCCCGCTTTTTCCTTAAGGAATATGAGCAGCACCCCGAGAAGCACCATCGCCGTAAGGAATGCGATAAAGAGGTAAACAAGCGCTCCTCTTGATATTCCGAAGAGGCGTCCCAGGAGCTCGGCGATAAGGCCTTTTTCCTCGATGTATGCGCTTCTTACGCTGTTTCCGGGGGCAAGTATGCAAAGAGCGGATCCTATCAGTGAAAGCGCCGCTCCCTCGATCATCCAGAAGGCTATCTTTCCGCCTCTTTTCCTGATGAGAAATACTGTTGCCACCGCTATAAGGAAAGCTGTGGGACCCATGTTCTCGTTGCTCCATCCGGTAAAGAGCGCTACAGGGATCATTATGAGGGAATATGCGACCTGTACGCCGACAGAAGCCCCTTTATTATCCCTATCCGTCGCTGCCGGACCACTGCTTCCTTCCAAAGCCTTACCGGTGGCAGGTACGCTCTTAAGCGCGTGCAGATATGCCCATATGAAAAGCAGTATCACCACTGTGATGTGCAGGTAGTTGGCCGAGCCTGACTGCCAGTACATGTTAAGATGCCAGTCGGGGTTAAATGCATGGAGCATTCCTATCACGATGCTGATCCCCGCCAACGTTCTTCCGAATCCTCTCTTTGTTCCGGAAAGATCCTGAGATATCAGCATTATGATAAGCCCTGTCAGCACCGTCATTATCACATTAAGGACATCCGCAAAAAGCTCCCCCGCAAGCAGGGTCATCTGCAGGAATGTATGTGTGACGGATCTTCCTCCCCAATTGAAATAGTGCCACACCTGGGCTTCAAAAATGTCCTTAATATTCTCTATCGGAGGTGAATTCTCGGCATCATAAAGCTTGGTGGAATACCACAGATCATCCATCTGGAAATGTATGGTCCTGTGCATGATCCATATCACTCCGAGAGTGATAAGAAAGATGATGACGCTCACCGCTGTAAGTATTATGTTCTTATTCTTCTCATTAACTGTTTTCATTTATCTCTTAATGATCTTTCCCGCTTGATCTTGCTCGGTCTCGTTCAGTCTTATGATATGGGCTGTTTCAGATCCTTCTCCACACGGCCGTAAATGCCCAGAACACAAAGTAATACGCACTCTTGAATATGTTGAAATGTTCATTGTGCCGATAGAGCATCCATATCCTTCTGATGGCCTCGAGCTTGTTTGATGAGAGGCTCTTACCGGGGCGCCTGTAGAGCACCAGGTTTTCATCCAGCCCGTATGCGGTGATGCCTTCTCTTAATATATTCCACCACAGAGCGGTATCTTCGCTCTTTACCTTGGGCATCATGAGCTTTTCCCTGGGGATCTTTTCGGTGTCGAACATTACGGTGCTGGTAAAAATCGTTGTGTTCTTAAGAGCCTGTTTGTAGGTAAACTCCTTTTTGACCCTGACCACCTTACCCGTGCCCACCGCATCCGCGTTGGCAAATTCATATCCCGAGAAAGTAAAGGCCGCATCGTTTTCGTGCATAAAAGCAAGCTGCTTTTCGAGCTTATCTCTTCTCCATACATCATCCCCGTCGAGATATGCTATATAGCGGCCTTTTGACTCTCTCACCCCGCGGTTTCTGGCAGCTGCCGCTCCGAAATCATCGGTAAGGTGAATGAGCCTTGCCTTGCCGGACAGATCATGTGCTCTGATAAACTCCTCGATGATCTCGCCCGATCTGTCGTCGGAATTATCTTCCACCATCAGAAGCTCCCAGTCGGTGTAGGTCTGATCCAGCACGCATTGCATCGTCTGCTCTATATACTTTTCAAGATGATACACCGGGATGATTATGCTTACCGTCCCGCTTTTGTCTGTTTCCATTCGCTCCAAAACCGTATCCTTTGGGGTATACTTTCAAATACAAAAACACGGCGCCCTTTTATGAGGGCGCCTGCCTGTCCATCTTATTCTCCGAGGCCTGATTCAACGGCTGCGATAAGCGCCTTAAGAGCGTCTTCTTCATCTTCCCCGTCGCATACGAGCTCGATCTCATCGCCGCTCTTAACGCAGGCACCCAGCACGCTGAGCACGCTCTTGGCATTGGCTGTGGTGTCCCTGAACCTGAAGGTTATCAGGGATTTGTACTGCATCGCCTCTTTGCATAATATCCCGGCCGGTCTCAAGTGAAGACCTGTAGGATTCTTTATCGTTACTTTCTGACTTACCATTTCTACCTCTTTCCGCTTATCTGAACCCGTTGTTGCCCGGATCCGCTGCTGTCCGATCCTGTTATTTACTGAAAGTTACCTGAGTATGTGCTTCCACAGTGGGTTTGATGCTTCCGCTCAGTTCAAAGGTCACCGGGATGCTGTGTAACCCGGGAGCGACCTCTGTAAGGTTATTTGCGCTCATCCAGGCTTCTATGTCTATCACTGCCGTCACGGAGGAAGCATCCAGCGCATCAAGCTCTTCCGAAAGCCCCGAGAGTGTCACATACACTCCCTCCGAAGCCAGCGCTGCTTCCATTCCCTGTGGAACACCCGTCAGCCTTATGTTTTCCCCGGGAACATATAATTCCTTATATGCCTTTGGTTCAACATAGACCGTGACCGTGGCGAGCCCGTCGAAATCCGAATCCGCAAAGAGCAGATCGTTCGGCAGATACGGTGATACATCCACAACCTTCTCAACATTCTCATCCGCGCCGGAAATATCGATGGGATCGGTGATGCTGATCCTTCCTGCACTCGAGAGCGCGTATGAATCTCCGGCAACCGCTATCACCTCGGGGGATACGCTTATCTTTCCGGAGTAGATATAACCTTCCGCAGGCTCACCCGTCTTTCCGGCATAGACTATAAGTTTCTTGGTGGCCAGAACGGATACGTTAACCTGCACATAGTCGGACTGTTTCTTGACATTCTGAAGGTTCAGGACCTTCCCATTTTCGTCACAGAGCTCTATCTCCATATTGGCGGAAAGAGAAACCGACGCACCTGTTATATCTATGTCCACCCGGCCGTAGGAAACCTGGTTGACTTCCGATTCAGGGCCGGATATCTCGATCATGTTCTGAGCGAGGGTAGTTCCGTTGTAGTAATAATTCTCCGCCACTTCACCCTCGGCATTAGAGTAGAGGTTAACGTACTTTCTGGCTCTGTCTTCGATGCTGAAGGAGATCGCTTCGCCGCTGGCCTTCATGGAGTCGTAGGTGGAATCCCCCGCAAGCGAGAGCTTGATCGGTATCTTACCGTCCTCCATATCCGAGGCATCCGCTTCGGCTATGATATCCTCGGAAGTGAGGGAATCTATAACCGTCTTGGGAGCAGTGACCGTCACCCTCACAGTGTCGGAATTATCAAGCACCTTATATACTTTATTCTCGAGGTCCAGCTCGTCCTCGTTGATGATCGTGACCTTGATATTGCTGAAATCTTTTGATTTTGTAGGGTTCTCGATCTGTATCCACAAAAACCATATGAGCACGGCCAGGATGATCGATATTATCTTAAGGCCCCAGTCTTTAAGGAGCCAGTCTTTAAACTTTTTCATTCAGAAACAGTCTCCTTTTTGCTTTTTTTGTGGGTCCTTTTTGCGGCCTTTCTCATCATCAGCCTGATGAGCTTCTGTCTGAGCTGTTCCCCGTCGGAAATAGTCTCGATACTGCCGCCCATGGCAATGGAAAGCCTTCCGGTTTCCTCGGAAACTATGACGGTGATGGCATCGGTCTTTTCCGACACGCCCACCGCTGCTCTGTGCCTTGTACCCAGCTCCTTGCTGAGAGTCATGCTGTCGGAAAGAGGCAGGTAACAGGTGGCCGCGGTAACACGGTTACCGGATATTATCACCGCCCCGTCGTGGAGAGGGGTGTTCTTCTCAAATATGTTGATAAGGAGGCCGCTGGTCACCTTGCCGTCGATGGCAATTCCTGTGGTCTCGTACTGGGTGAGCATCTCGTTTCTCTGAAGGACTATAAGGGCTCCTGTCTTGGCCTTTCCCATCTCGGTGCACGCCTTGACTATCTCTGCTATGGTCTCCTCGGAAAAGCCTTCGTTTTCGTGATGCATCCCGCCGGGAATGATACTGCCGATGAGATTCTTTTTACCCAGGTTGTCCAGACCCATGCGCAGCTCGGGCTGTAGCACGAGAAGCAGTGCGATGATCGCGTAATTCACCACATTCTGAGCTATCCAGAGAATGGTGTCCAGCTTGAGGATCGATGCGGTGAGCAGAAAGATCGCGATCATTATGATACCCTTGAGAAGTGACCATGCGTGAGTTCTTTTCATCCAGGCCAGAATATAATACAACAAAAACGCAATGATCAGTATCTCCAATGCATCGCGCCATTGTATCGTAGTCATATATATACCTATGCTCTTAAGGTAATTTATGGCTCTTGTGAAAAACTCCATTAAAAAACGTCACTCCGTGTATCTTTCCGGCCCGGGCAGTATTTACTGCTCGTCGCCGGAATCATAATTCTCTTCGTAATATTCTTCGGGCTCGTATTCTTCCGAACCCTCTTCGTAATATTCGCCTTCTTCGTAATCGTAATTCTCGTCTATCCCGTCGTCATATACTTCCTGACCCCAGCTGTCGATAAAGGGCTTGCGTGCCATGCGGCGGCTGATATGACGCACTCTTCCCGATTCCCCGGCACCGAGATTGATCTTGGGAACCGCTTTTACGTAGTAGTAGTAATCATCGTCCTCGAACTGCACTCTTTCGCTTCTGTTAAAGTCGACACAGAACTTGAAGAATTTGAGGACAAAGGCTATGGCCACACCGAGCACCGATCCGAGTATCACATTGAGGGGTGATATTCCGGTATCGAGCTTGACATCTCCGATCAGCAGAATGAGTATCTGCAGCACGGCACCTGCGCCGATGGCGATCTCCCAGTTGCGCTTGATGGGAAGCCTGCGTATGAGATAAACCACGATGATGGTAACCGCAAAGGCTATGACAACTATTATCATTCCCTTGTTTGCAAGCATGGAATCGATCATAAGCTTAAACTGATCCTGCACTTCCGAGAGCTCCATGGTCGCTATTGTGGCGGAGTTGGAATTGATGATGTGGAGGAAATAATAAGCCACCACACCGCATCCCGCAGCCACTACCGTTCCGGGTGATGCCGCAAGCCCGAGTATGATCGGGAGCATGTAGGGGATCTTCCAGAGCATCAGCACGGGGAGAACCGCCACCACAAGAGCCGACTTGGGCGAAAACCTCAGGAACAAAAGATACAGCACGATATAAAGCACCGCGCCGAGACCGGCAACGATGAGGGAAAGTCCGTACATATGCAGCAGCGTAAAGAGCCCCGCAAAAACAAGTATCATCCCGCTTGGGAGAAAGGAGCACAGAAGTGATGCGATAAGCTCTACCGCAACGTTGTCTATCTTGGTGAAATACCCCATCTTGGAATTGACTGTATGGAGCACTATGAATGCGATTATAAGTTTTAGCACGGGAAGGATGAAAACATCATATTTGTAATAGATCTCAATGATCTTCTCCCGTATTTCGAATACTTTTTTCATTTCTCTTTTTGCAGCTTTCTGGTCATTTTTAGGTTATTTTTATATTTGCGGACATTGCTCCGCGCGATCAGATATTTGACGAAGGCAATGATGTATGATATGGCGACGTATACTATCAAGGAGATCAGGTAGTACCTGCCGAAGGCCTTGACCAGACTCATCATATCCATCTGGTAAATGTTCTCCATGAAATCCTCGAAATTGTAATAAATATACAGCGCTATGGCAAACACAAAAGTTATCGTCACGGCGGCCGCGGCCTTTAATATGGCGGCGCCGATGTAATCGCTTCTGAAATAGCTGCATATGCGCAGATGCTCCTTACCTTTTCCTTCTTCGTAAGAAGCCATGCGCGTCATGACAATGACTTTTTCCCTGTTAAGCATAATCAAGATCCTTTTGAAAGGCTTTCCTTTTCACGGATTCCCATTACAGGAATCTCATTCTCGGCCCTTCGTCGTTTTTGGCTGATGCCGCATCTGCCGCTGCTTTCTTTGCAGCGTTGTAATCCTTTGTCATCTGACCAAAGGAATTGGCTACGCTGTTACGGCACTTGTCACAGAATCTTCCCGATCTGATGGGAGCGCCGCAGCTCTCGCAGTTGAGCATGAGTGCCGAGCTCTCGGTAACCTCGAGCCTGTCCTCCCTGAGCCACTGTGTGATCTGCTGGGGCTCAACATCGCAGGCTTCCGATACTTCCTGGATCCCTGCTCCCTTATGCTCTCTGATATATTCCTTGACTTCCTGGAATTTTGCTTCCATTTTTTCCTTGCAGGCAGGGCAGATGGGAATGCCCACGATATAATTAAACATCTTTCCGCACTTACGGCAATTTCTTACATTCATATCAGTACCTCCGCTATAGGATTCCGGGGATTTTACCCCTCTTGTCTCAGAGCGATGCTCCCCCTGCAAGCGCCACAAAATACACCTCAGGGATCCCCGCTTCGTGAAGAGCTCTCGCCGCTTCATCCATGGTCGCACCTGTTGTGTATATATCATCGACAAGTATTATCGTCTTCAATTTTACACTATTTTTGCGCACAATAAAAGCATTTTTCAGATTTTTTTGCCTCTCCGAGGCAGATAAAATCTTCATCGGCGCGGTATTTTTTGTTCTGATGAGCAGGTCCTTTATTTCGGGGATGCCCGAAACCCTTGAAATCTCGCGGCTAAGGAGCCGTGCCTGATTGTAACCCCTCTTTGCAAGACGCTTTTTGTGAAGCGGGATCGGAACTATTGCATCCGCATTAAGATTTCTTAAGAATCCCCCCAGGTAGTCATTTATCTGCTGCGCATAGGCTGTGGCATATTCCTGTCTGTTCCCGTATTTGAAGCGGTAGATGGACTGCGCCGCAGATCTGTACTCATAAAGACTGCGCCCTCTTACAAAGCCATGCTTTTTCTCCCTGCATCCGGCGCAGAGCTTTCCTTCGCTCCCCACGATGGCAGTGCCGCATTTCATGCAATAGGGCGGTGTCTGCAGCTTCATCTTTTCGAGGCACCGGGTGTGGATCAGCACACCGCCCGGGGGCAGGATATCATCGCAGCAGGGGCAGCGTCTGGGATAGATGAGGTCCAGTATAAAGTTTAAGATTTTAGTAAAAGTCATGGTTACATACACCTCATCCGCCCCTTCGGGCGGGGGATCAGGTCAGTTCGCTGATACGGCGGGCGAGGGTGGAGTATCTTCTGTTTTCGCCTCCGTTATCTATCATCTGCCTTACTATGGCGCTGCTTCCGAGTATGACCACGCAGGACTTGCCCCTGGTTATACCGGTGTAAAGCAGGTTTCTGTATCTCATAAGGGGCGAAAAGTCGAGAAGAGGCAGTATCACCGCAGGGTACTCCGAGCCTTGGGCTTTGTGGATCGTGACCGCGTAGGCAGGTTCCAGCTCATCCAGCGCATTAAAGGGGTAGCTCACCGTCTTTTTGTCATCGAATTCAACGATAAGCTCCGATGCCGCCTCGTTTATCTCTTTGATCCTGCCGGTGTCACCATTGAACACCCCGAGGCCGGAATCCGCCACGATACCGTACTTTCCGTATATCTCCCACTCAAGCTTATAATTGTTTTTGATCTGCATTACCTTATCCCCTTCACGGAAAAGGTAATCCCCCGCCATATGTTCCCTCTTATCTGGAGATGGCGGATTGAGACACGACTGCAGATATCTGTTGAGCTCCACGCATCCCAGAGCGCCTTTTCTCATGGGCGTCAGCACCTGAATGTCGAACATGTCTGCATTGCAATAGGCCGGAAGCTTTTCCTTTATCATCCACACCATTATCTCTTTTATGGTACTCTCGTTGTTACGCTCCAGGAAGAGGAAATCCTTTGAGTGGGTATCGAGCCTTATCTGCTCTCCCGCGTTTATCTTGTGGGCGTTAACTATGATGTCGCTCCCTGCTGCCTGGCGGAAGATCTTCTGAAGTGTCATGCAGGAGAAGGCTTTGCATTCGAGCAGGTCCCTGAGCACCTGCCCCGGTCCCACACTGGGGAGCTGGGATGCATCCCCCACAAGTATAAGCCTTGTGCCGGGGATTATGGCTTTTAAGAGAGCGCGGAACAGCAGAATATCAACCATGGACACTTCATCTATTATCACCACATCCGCTTCAAGCGGGCTGTCCTCGTCCTTCTGGAAATACATTCCGGAGTCGTCATCGCCGGCTGCTCCGCCGAATTCCAGCAGTCTGTGGATGGTCACCGCCTCGTAGCCCGTGGCTTCGCTCATTCTCTTTGCCGCGCGCCCCGTGGGCGCTGCCAGCATTATATCCATCCCCTTGGAAAGATAGTAGCTGATCATAAGGTTGATGGTGGTGGTCTTACCTGTTCCGGGACCTCCGGAGAGGATGAACACGCCTCTCTTTACGCTCTCCTTTACGGCCTCAAGCTGGAGCGGATCCACCTCCATCCCCCGGCCCGAGGCTATGGATTTGAGCCTTCCCATAAATATCTCTTCTTCCTCTTCCGTGAATTTTTCAAGCGGGATATCGAGCTGCGCAAGGAGCCTCGCACTTGTATTCTCCGCGTAGAAGAAGGTTTTATCGTAAGCATTGTCGTCGCGTATTATGATCCTGGAATCTATCACCAGGCCGTTAAGCTCATTGGAGACGAATTCCAAAGGGGCGGAAAGCATGGCCGCCGACTTTTCTATAAGCTCCGCTACGGGCAGGTAGCAATGCCCCTCCCCCGCGGCCTGAGTAAGCACATACAGGATGCCGCATCTTATACGGTTGGGGGAATCCTCGGGCACGCCCATCTTCCGCGCGATATTGTCGGCGGTGATAAAGCCCACCCTCTGGATATCCTCCGCCAGCCTGTAGGGATTCTCCTTCATAACGGCATAGAGGGACTGCCCGTACGTGTCATATATCTTGATGGAAAGAGCCTGAGTGATGCCATATTGGCCCAAAAAGAGCATGGCGTCCCGCAGATCGCGTTTTTCCTCAAACTGCACCGCTATCTCCATGGCACGGCGCATGCTGATGCCCTTTATCTCTGCCAGTCTTTCAGGTTCTTCCTCGATGATCCTTAAGGTGTCTTCGCCAAATTCCTTAACTATACGCGCAGCAAGAGCCTGGCCGATCCCCTTTACCGCGCCGGAGCCCAGATACCTTTCGATACTGTCCTTATCCGCGGGAGGGACCACCTTGTAGGATGATATTTTGAATTGTTTTCCGTATGTGGGATTGTTGACATACTCGCCCTCGGCTTCGATGGTCTCGCCAAGGGAAAGATCCCTGCAATAGCCCACGCAGGTGACCTCTTTTCCCTTTGAGATAAGCACGAGAACGGTATATCCGTTCAGAGGATTCTGATGTATGAAATAATCTATATAGCCTTTAATACTTTCCAAATGAGTCTCCGCTACCCTCTCTTCAGCTTGTAGACCGTGTCCTCGAATTCTTCGAGCGCTGCATAGCCCGCATCGGTTATGCTGTATACCCCGGCCTCTTTTTTCTCGAACCAGCCGTAATAATTATATCTCAGGATACTTGATGCTTTATTTATCCCGCTCAGTTCTCTTACTTTTGTGTTTTTCTCTTCCCCTCCGAGCTCTGCCAGCGCATCCAGCACAAGCAGCGCATCCTCACGGTAGCCGGTGATAAGCTTCTGTCCCGTCACGCCTCCGGTGTTGTTTTTGGTACGTCTCTTTTCAAATTCCGCCGTCACTCTTTCGGCTTTTTTTCTGTTTCTTTTCTGATATTCGGACAGCTCGCTGACCACGGGCTCGGATACTATCTGAACCTCTTTGCTCCTTTTTGATACGACTATAAGGCCGATACCAAGCCTCTTTAAGATATAAAGCTTATCCTTGAATGAGTGCGACGAAAAGTCCTTCGGCCTGAATATACCTATGTAGACCGTATCGAACATCTTCTGCCTCTGCGCGGCCTGCTGGACGGATCTGAAATCCAGATTCACCTTCAGCTCCACGACTATATTCCGAGGATCACCATTTTCTTCTTCGGCTTCTTTTTTCTTCCTTTTGGCATTTTCCTTTTTTGGCGATCTCTCAGCAAAAAGATCTATATCCTCAACCTCTCCGTCACAGATATATCCCTTTTTCTCAAAATATTCTTTTATGGGGTCAAACAGATCTCTTTCCATTTCAGGTTTCCCATCCCGCGGGCTTTCACGATTTTCCTGCTTATCCTAGCCATATCGCCGGCAGAAGCGTGTTGTAATCGAGCCCTCTGTACATTCCGGCAAAATACATCACTCCGGCGGCCACCTGCGAGGCGAAGAAGAGCCAGCAGATCACCGCAAAGACAGGCTTGAGCTTTCTTGAAAAAGTCGCCTCGAGAAGCTTGATAAGAGTCATCATCTCGAGGAAGAATATCCCGTGCATATAGCCCCAGCTGAAGTTAAAATGTGAATATCTGAAGCCCTTTTCGCACAGAAGCCCCGCCTCCAGAAATGCTGTCGCAAACAGTATCAAAGAAAACCTGTATCTCTCATCCTTCAGGATCTCTTTTGCAAAGAATACCAGGCACACGATCGAGAATACATTTGCATAAAACACCGCAGGTATAACATTGGGATTGATGGATGTCCAGAGCCTGAATCCGTCAAATCCTATCCCGTGCTCGGCCTCGCTGTTGCCGCTTCCGAACACGCCTCCGAACTGTATTATAAGTGCGATGAAAGTGGGCACATAAAAGGCTGCCAGTATAAGCGAATTTCTGATGTTCTTAAACTTCGAAACAAAGAGCTTCACAAGCAGAACTATTCCCGATGCGGAAACAAATACCAGCGTAAAGCTCGGCTTGGTAAGGGTTGTAAGAAGCAGAAAAACGGAAAATACAATGTGATCTTTTGCGCTGAACTTCTTTTCGTATGATGAAAGTACATCAAAAAAAGAAAAGAAACATCCTATGGCAAAAGGCCTGGTAGCGATGTAGGTGGCATTGTGCCAGGGATTTCCCGAGTAAGTGCCGTAAAAAACCTGATCCTTAAAGGGAAGTGTCACCTTTCCGAACCTGGGAAGCCACCACATGGACATCATAAAGCATCCGAATATCGCTGCGGTGATGATAATATGCCGGTACCACTTATCACCTGAAGGAGCCTTTGCCGCCGTATCTTTTTCCGCCGGCGCTTTTACCGCCAGAAGCTTTTCAAAATAGTACTTTGATATGACGATGGCAAGCCCGTTAAGCAGCACCTCCGCAACAGTGATGGCCCGGTCTATCGGAAGGAACAGGTTGAAAAATCTGCCTATGGCAAAAAAGACCGGATAAGGGAAAGAGTAGCCGGAATCTATCCCCTGCATTTCCTGCATGTACGCAAGAATGTCAGAGTTGTAGCCTCTTTCCGTCATTTCTGCATAAATGGTCTGGCAGTATACCAGCCTTGCAAAGAAGGTAAGGAATACTGCCAGAAATGCAACAAATATTATTATGTCAATAATACGTGTTTTGTTCTTCATTTCAGATCACAGGAGCTCCTGATATCCGGGAACATAGAGGTGGCGAGGAATACCGTCTACCATGATGGGAGCCACATCGCCCTGGATAAGAGGCCTTACGTATGTAAGGAACTCGTTTGTTACATATGTTCCGTCCTTGGTGATCCAGTCTCTGGGAACAAGGCGCTCGTCGTTAGCGATCTTGTGAACATCCTTAACCTCTGTTCCTGCCTGATAAGGATCGTCGGAGAGACGCTGGATGACTACCATCTTACCGGTATCGCCTTCGTCAGCTGCCTTCATTGCGGCACCGCCTACTTCGTATGCTTCGAGGATATCAACTCTGGATGCGCAGTGGCTTGCTGCTCTCTGAAGGGTGGAAAGCTCGATGGCTCTGGTCTTGCAGCCGATCTCCGCTGAAAGGATGTTGCAGAGGTATCTGGCGGTACCTGTGAGCTGCTTGTGTCCGAATGCGTCAACATACTCTGTTGCGTTTCCGAGCTCGCTGATGTATGTTCCGTCCTTGGTGTGGATACCCTCTGAAACCGCGACCACGATGGAGCGCTTTTTCTTGAGCATCTCTTTACACTTCTTAACGAATTTATCTATATCGAAATCAAGCTCGGGAAGGTAGATGGCATCGGGTCCGTCACAGTCCTCGCCCTTTGAAAGAGCTGCGGCGGCGGTAAGCCATCCTGCGTTACGTCCCATGATCTCAACAACGAGGATCTGGCCGTTAGTGGTCTCAAGTGCCCAACCGTCGCGGATGATCTCCTTAACGGAGGTTCCGATATACTTTGCAGCCGAGCCGTATCCGGGTGTGTGATCGGTAAGTGCAAGGTCGTTGTCTATGGTCTTGGGGCATCCTACGAATCTGATCTCGGAGCCTGTTATTATAGCGTAATCGGAGAGCTTCTTGATGGTATCCATGGAATCGTTACCGCCGATGTAGATGAAGCAGTCGATCTGAAGATCCTCGAGAATCTTGAATATGTTCTCATAAACGCCCCTGTCATCGCTGATGGAAGGCAGCTTGTATCTGCATGTCCCCAGGTATGCAGAAGGTGTTCTCTTCAAAAGCTCAGCATCGAGGCCTGTTCTGATATGCTCGGAAAGATCGATGTATCTGCCTTCAAGGAGGCCCTGGATCCCGTGGATCATTCCGTAGACTTTCTTGTACCCTCTGTCCTTGGCGGTTCTGTACACTCCGGCGAGCGACGAATTGATGGCCGCTGTGGGACCGCCCGACTGACCTACGATAACGTTGCGCTTGTCTTTTTTGCTCATTTTGTTAAACCCCTTTCGTTAATGTACCCAAATTTGCCGGAGCCTTGCAGCCTATGCTTTCTGCCGGCTTTACCCGCCGTCCTGACTACTGCAGTTTCCTGCAGTTTTGGCACATTTGCTTTAGACCCGACCTATATATTATACAACAGGAGCCCCGCATTTGAACAGTTTTTAACCCCCTCAGAAAGTATCCATTTTTCACAAAAAAAGAAGAAACTTTTTGTTAGTTTCTTCTTTTGATGACTCTTTAACAGATTCTTTGATCGGACGCTCTGCGCCGTTTTGCCCGCCGCTTAAGATCAGATGTACTTTCTGAGCACCTCTGCCTTGTCGGTCTTCTCCCAGGGAAGATCAACATCGGTTCTTCCGAAGTGGCCGTAAGCTGCGGTAGCCTTGTAGATAGGCCTTCTTAAATCGAGCATCTTGATGATCCCGGCAGGTCTTAAGTCGAAGTTCTCTCTAATGATCTCAACCAGCTTCTCGTCGGAAACCTTACCTGTTCCGAAGGTATCGACCATGATGGATGTGGGCTGTGCCACACCGATAGCATATGAAAGCTGGATCTCGCACTTCTTTGCAAGGCCTGCTGCCACGATGTTCTTTGCCACGTATCTTGCAGCGTATGCTGCGGATCTGTCAACCTTGGTGCAGTCCTTTCCGGAGAACGCTCCGCCGCCGTGACGGGCATATCCGCCGTAGGTATCAACGATGATCTTTCTTCCGGTGAGTCCCGCATCACCGTGAGGTCCGCCGATAACGAATCTTCCGGTGGGGTTGATGAAGAACTTTGTCTTATCATCGATCATATCCGCAGGGATAACCGGATCGAATACGTACTTTTTGATGTCTGCGTGGATCTGCTCCTGGGTTACATCCTCATCATGCTGGGTGGAACATACCACAGCCTCAAGCCTTACAGGCTTTCCGTTCTCGTCATACTCTACGGAAACCTGTGTCTTTCCGTCGGGTCTCAGATACTTTAATGTGCCGTCCTTGCGCACCTTGGTAAGCTGCTGGGCAAGCTTGTGTGCAAGGCTGATGGGATAGGGCATAAGCTCGGGAGTCTCGTCGGTAGCATAGCCGAACATCATTCCCTGGTCGCCTGCACCGGTATCAAGGTCGTCGGTAAGGCTTCCTTCCTTTGCCTCGAGCGCCTTGTCGACGCCCATTGCGATATCTGCGGACTGCTCGTCGAGTGCGACCAGCACTGCGCAGGTATTTCCGTCAAATCCATACTCCGACTTGGTGTATCCGATCTCTTTAACGGTATCGCGCACGATGCTCTGAATATCCACATATGCATTGGTGGTAAGCTCTCCCGTAACGAGCACAAATCCCGTGCAGGCAGCTGTCTCGCATGCCACACGGCTCATGGGATCCTCCTTCATGCACGCATCAAGGATGGCATCCGATATCGCATCACAGACTTTGTCGGGATGTCCTTCCGTAACAGACTCCGAAGTAAACAGTCTTTTTTCCATGGTTTCCTCTTTCTGTGCAAATGCACTTATACAACGTTTCCTCAGACGATCTTCATCTTAAAACGCGTAACGTCTTTTTCGCTTTCAACAAGCTCGATCTCCGCACCAAGCTTCTTGAGCTTAAGATGGAAATCCTCATATCCTCTTTGAATGTACTTGATCTCATCGATCGTTGAAAAACCGTCGGCCGCGAGCATGGCGAGCACAAGTGCGGCTCCCGCTCTTAAATCGGGCGCCGTAATATCGGCTCCGGTATAGCGCTTTACGCCGTCTATGATCGCAGTGCTGCTCTCAACCTTTATATCGGCTCCCATTCTGGTGAGCTCGTCCACATACTTGAATCTGTTCTCAAAAATGCTCTCGGTAACGATACTTGTACCGCTTGCAAGGCCCAGTGCCACGGTTATCTGAGGCTGCATGTCCGTAGGAAAACCTGGATAGGGAAGTGTCTTAACATGGGTGTGATGAAGGGGCTTTGACGCAACCACGCGCACGCAGTCATCCTCCTCCATAACTTCACAGCCTATCTCGTTAAGCTTTGCGGATATTGATTCCAGATGCTTGGGAATAACGTTCTTTACGGTTACATCGCCGTGGGTGATGGCTGCCGCAAACATAAATGTTCCCGCTTCTATCTGATCGGGAATGATGGTGTAATCGGTACCGTGGAACTTTGATACACCTTTTATCCTGATCACATCCGTGCCGGCGCCTTTGATGTTGGCGCCCATGCTGTTTAGGAAGTTGGCCACGTCAACGACATGGGGCTCCTTGGCAGCATTCTCGATGATGGTCTTTCCCTCTGCCATGGAGGCTGCCATCATCACGTTTATGGTGGCTCCGACGCTCACGAGATCCATGTAGATATGGGCACCGGAGAGCTTTTCCGTCTTGGTGATGATCATTCCGTGCTCAAGGGATACGTTTGCGCCGAGCGCTCTGAAGCCCTTGATATGCTGATCAATCCCGCGGCATCCGATATCGCATCCGCCGGGAAGTGTAACCTCAGCATTTTTGTATTTTCCGAGCATCGCTCCTATAAGATAATAGGATGCTCTGATCCTTCTGATATTGTCGTCATCCACAACCAGACTGCTGATCCCGGCTGCGTTGATCGTTACTTTGTGACGTTCCTCGCGCTTGACAATGACTCCGATGGACTGCATCGCATCCAGCAGAACATTTACGTCCCTGACATCGGGTACGTTGTCCACGTGGACGGTATCATCCGTCATTATCGCTGCGGCAAGAATGGGAAGTGCAGCGTTTTTGGCTCCGCCTATTTCCACCTCTCCGACGAGCGGTGTCCCTCCCTTTATCGCATACTGTTCCATTATATAGACACCTCTGTAAGGTTTTTGATCCTGATTTTTCTTTCCCCAGCCCACACAGGGAATATCTTAACATATTTCAATAAATATGTAAATATTACTAAATAATTTGGTGATTATATGGTAGAATAACACAAAAGCCTATTAAAAATTTTGTTAAGGGAGCACAATATGTTTCGTTTAATTATAGTTGCACTTTTTGTTATTCTTTTCCTTATTCTGACAATTCCGCTTATGTTGGTCACTTTGATCATCCGCATCTTCAATAAACACGCCTCAGATGTATTTGCTATGTTCGTGGTAAACAAACTGGGCTTTAATTCGGTGCGTGTGCTGGCGGGTGTAAAGCTCAAGGTGATCGGGCAGGACAAGATCCCTGACGGAGCTGTGCTCTATATATGTAATCACCGGGGATTCTTCGATACCATTACCACCTACCCCCGTGCCAAAGGGCCTACAGGATATGTGGCAAAGAAGTCCATTCTCTATGCTCCGCTTCTTAATGTGTGGATGGTGCTTCTGCACTGTCAGTTCCTCGACCGCAAAAAGCCCCGTTCCGGCATGGATATGCTGCTTAAATCCATCGATCTTATCAAGGAAGGTATCTCTGTGTGCATCTTCCCCGAGGGCACCAGAAACCGCGATCCCGAGAGCACAGACCTGCTTCCCTTCCATGCGGGTTCCTTTAAGATCGCTACTAAGACGGGCTGCCCCATCGTGCCCATCACTGCCATAAATGCCAACAGGGTATGGGAGGATCATTTTCCCTGGATGCACGGAAAGAATATGGTGATCGAGTACGGCGATCCCATCTACACCAAAGATATGTCTAAGGATGAGCTCAAGGCCGTTCCCGATATGGTCCATGAAATAATACAGAGCACATACAAAAAGAACTGCGAGGAATACTCACAGTTCTTAAACGAAAGATAACTGAATCCATTCACCGATCCGTTTTATGGGATCTCACAATTGAATCACAAGGCTGATCGTATGTCAGCTTTCTCTTATCACCCTGACTATCTCTTCGAAATGCATGCCGTGAGAGGCCTTTACCAGCACGGTGCACCCGGGAGGCAGCAGGGTGTTTTTGCCGGATCCCGTTACGGAGCTCTTGTCTGATCCCATGTCCGATTTCAGGGCGGCGATAAATTCGTCCCTTGTTTTCCAATACATAATACCGGCTTTATCGGAATTCTTTCTCGCAGCCTCAAACATATTCTCGGATAGGGTTCCTATGCAGTAGATGCGGTCTATTCCCTTTTCCGCGGCATATTCTCCCACATCCCCGTGGAGCTGCTTTTCATTTTCGCCCAGTTCAAACATATCTCCCAATATCGCAACCTTTTCACCCTTCGCCAGAAGCAGAAGGTCGATGGATGACTTCATCGAGACGGGATTGGCATTGTAGCAGTCGTCGATAAGAGTGATATCCCTCAGCTTTTCAATATTGTTTCTGCCTGTAATGGGCTTCATGTTCTCGATGCCGGCTTTTATCTGCTCCGCGGTAAGTCCCATCAATATCGAAACCGTGGCAGCCGCAGCGGCATTTACCACCATGTGATAACCGGGAAGAGGAACGTGCACATTCAGCTTTTCGGAATTAAACTCTGCGAAACCGGCACCTTTTCCTGTTTCATTCGAAACTCCGGCAGCACCGGATTTCTTCTCTTCATTTTCGCCGGTTTTGTTACATACCAGCGGTCCATGATAGTCAAGTTCAAGCTCCGCATCCGATCCGAAAAGTCCCTTATCTTCGCTGCTGTTTATGCTGACAGCAAGCTTTTTCCCGCAGGCTTTGCCGGCGTTTTCTCCGGTGCTGCTTTCTTTGATCCCGCATTTACTGCTTCCGAAAAAGACAGGCTCGCTGTCTCCCACAGGTCCAACGGTGATGAGCTTATCGTCCTCTCCGAAAAGCACTGCTCTTCCTCCGGGTCTTAAGCCTTTGAATATCTCCGTCTTGGCTTTTAATATTCCGTCTCTTGTTTTCAGATTCTCAAGATGGCACTGGCCGATATTTGTGATAACCGCTATATCGGGCATGACCATCTCGGTGAGCCTTGTCATCTCGCCAAAGTCGCTGATCCCCATCTCGATAACCGCAGCCTCATGCTCCTCGCGGATCCTTAGAAGAGTGAGAGGAACGCCTATTTCGTTGTTATAATTTCCTTCCGTTTTAAGCACGTTGTACTTTTCGGAAAGGACCCCTGCGATAAATTCCTTCGTGCTGGTTTTTCCGACGCTTCCGGTGATCCCGACAAAAGGAATATCCAGCTTTTCGCGGTAGGCTTTTGCTATCTTTTTAAGGGCTGTGAGGGAGTCATCGACAAGGATATAATCTCCCCAATCCTGGAGCCCGGTACCGAAGGCATTTTGAACCTGCTCCGGAGCCATTTCGGTTATGACAAGGGCCGCTCCTTTTTTAAACACCTGCCCGATAAAGGAATGTCCGTCGACCTTCTCTCCCCTTTGGGCCAGAAACACGCCGCCCTCCGAAACAAGCCTTGAATCAAGTGCCACCCCGGAGACTTTGTTATTCTCGTTTTTTTCGCTTACATGCGCTTCGCCCTCGCAGGCGAGGATTATATCTCTGATTGATAGGTTCATAATACTGATCTGCTTATTACTTTTTGTTGTTACTTTTTATTGTTGCTTTTTGTCGTTGCTTTTTATCTGCCTGTTGATCAATCTTTTTGGTTCTGTAGTCAAATGCCGGGTATCAGATCATCGTGCTATGATCCGGACACCGCCGTTTGTAATATCCTCTCACAGAGCTCGTCGAATGAAACTCCGATCGCCGCGGCTTCCTGGGGAAGGAGAGATGTAGGTGTCATGCCGGGAAGAGTGTTGCACTCGAGGCAGAATATCTCTCCGCTCTCGTTCATCATAAAGTCCATTCTCGCATAGCTTCTGTATCTGAGAGCCCTAAATGCGCGTTCAGCCATGTGCTGCATCTCTTCGCTCTTATCCTTGGGAAGCTCTGCGGGGCAAGTTTCCACTGTGCTTCCTGCCTGATATTTATTTTTATAATCATAGAATCCCTGCTTGGGAGCTATCTCGATCACAGGAAGGGCTTTTCCGTCGATCACGCCCACCGAGAATTCTCTTCCTTTGATGTAATCTTCCACAATGGCCTTGCAGTCGTATTTAAAGGCTTCGTCGCATGCAGCATCAAATTCGTCCCGGCTGTTTGCTATGGTAACGCCTACGGATGATCCGCCGTTTGTGGCCTTCACAATGCAGGGGTATGTGATATCCGCTTCGGTTCCGTTCTCGGCAAAGTATTTTCCCGCTATCCCACGTCCTTCAGCGGCTGCAGTCTTTGCCTCCTCCGGATTATCCTCATTTTTGTAAATAACCATTCCCTTGGGAGTCCTGATCCCCCATGCAGCAAAGAGGTCCTTGGTGACAGCCTTATCCATTGCCATGGCTGCACTTGTAAAGTCGGTTCCGGTGTAGGGGATTCCCATCAGTTCAAAGCAGGCCTGGACCTTTCCGTCCTCGCCTCCCACTCCGTGGAGCGCCATAAACACAGCGTCTGCTTCGTGGCACAGCTTCATTACATTGGGGCCGAAGAAGTTCTTATCTCCATCCGGGCGAAGAGCCTTTATCGCGGAGATGTCGGGGTTGACTTCCTTGATGGCACTGTACTGCGCCGCCCAGTCCTTATCCCAGTCGAATATACCTTCCGTATCTCCCTCCAGGCCAAGATACACATCAAGGATGATGGCCTTGTGACCTTTATTTTTCAGTGCTTTGTAAATCTGGCTACCGGAGCTGAATGAAACATCTCTTTCAGTGCTTATTCCTCCTGCCAAGACAACTACTTTCATTTCTTTACCTCACATTCTGTACTGTTGCTTTAGTATATCCACAGTTTGTTTTACTTTTTACCAGGAATAATTCCATACTACGGGAGCTGCGGGATCGAGCTTTCCGTTTTTCTCCAGCCAGGCCACCCATGAATAAATGGCAATGGCATCGGCGGGATAATCCACCTGCATGTCGCAGGTATTTCCCTCAAAGTTTCTGCCCTTAAGGTAGTGCAGTATATTCATGATTATTTCATTATATTCGTATCCGTCAAGCACATAATTCATTACCGCCAGTTGCTGGGCACAGATCAGAAAACTCTCGGAGTTATCATAGGATGCCGTTTCCGGATCTGTGATAAATTTATCATCCCCTATATCTCTGGCTCTGTACAAAAGCTTTGAGATAAGCATATCACATGTGGTCTTATCCACCCAGTATTTTGTCGTCATATATGTCATGGATCCATATAAGATATATCTTGAACTGTGCAGATCCTCGCACTCGTCCAGGTATTCGTACATGTCTGTGATCTTTTTGGAATATTCCTCCTCTCCGGTGGTCTTGTACAGCTCAGACGCGGCAAGAAATGTGGCCTTGATCTTTTCATCGGTGTCACAGGCTTCGTTTTTCCGGTACATCGCTGCCGCCTTGTCGATGCAGCTTTTGCTGAGGGCTTCGTCGGTTTTGGAATAATTTCGTGCAAACTTTGAGAGGATCGCGATCTTTATATAATGTTCCTCCCCGGATGTATTATCAAAATCCGCCGAAGCTATCCAATCCTTCACGGTTCCCGGCACATCCGGAGGATCTTCCCTCAGATCATAAAGCACCTCCTTGTACCTTTCGTAGGAATAAAGGCACATATATACCTCTTCCGCGGTTGCTTCGCCGCTTCTGCATCTTTCGCATTCATTTTCCATAAAGCTCCAGAAGAGGTCCTGATACTGGGTGCTGCTTACTGTGAATTCATAGGAACATCCGAGACCGTCAGCGGTCAGATAATAGGTTCCGTCCTCGCTCACCGGGGCAAATTCTATCTTTGCCTTATAACCTTCTCCCTTTTCCAGAGGTTTTACGGATTCAGGTCTGCCTATATATACATTCTCCCCGGTCGAGGCATCGCGCACCATGAAAAGCTCGGGGAGCTCGTGGCACTTGATCCAGGCGTACTTTACCTCCAGCTCGCTGAAACCTCCGTCGCCGATCACTATTGAAGGCTGCATTCCGGGCATCTCATACTCGAGGAGAGGCGATTCTTCCATTGATCCCACCGCCTGCTCGGCCACCGCGCCCGCCTTGGTGAAAGGTGTTCCGTCCTCGCTTACTATCCCGCATCCGGACAACGCAACCGCTCCGGCAGACAACAGGCCTGCAGCTAACACGGCTGCCACCTTTTTATATCCACGGATTTTAACCCTATTTGATTTTGTCGAATTTCCGGTTACTGACATATAAAAATCTTTATCTTAGTTTTATACACTTATGCATAAAACTTTTGCACGCGTGTTATAGCAAAAATATTTCGGTATTAAATAATGGTTCTTCAAAAAAATCTCTGTGTGGACCGGCGATGATATGTTACCGCCGTCTGACATCACACAGAGATTTATTATAACATATTTATTACCTTAATAATATAGAAAACTGCAAACTACACTTCCAGCCTTTTGCCCTAAATCACAACTTCAGAAAAGATTCGGACTGATAGACTGAAACTCAGGCTTCCTGCTGATACTTCACAAGGTCCAGATGCTGGAGGGTGCCGGCCATTCCGTTTTCATAAAGGAATATTCCTGTACTTCTCACAAATGCTTTTTTATCGTTAAAGTCATTTGTATCAGCAAATTCCGTAGCCGCTTTTGCAAGGCAGAGCGCTCCTATCCCGGCCTCCGCGAGGCTATAGAGCTGCTCGTGGCCGTATTCATCGGTGACCCAGATCTTAAGCTTGTCCCAGATCTCATCATTTTCATCAATCCAGCCGTTGTGATCCCGGTCATACTTGGCAAGGTCGGAAAAACCGTCGCCGCTCTTTGTCCCGAAGAGTTCTGTTCCGTCATTGATCTTTCCGTCGCCGTTAAGATCGAGCGAGAGGTATCCGCTGCGGGAATTCAGCCTGTTCACGGTATCGAGTTCTCCGTCACCGTCTATGTCAAAGCGGATCTTCTGGTCACTCACATTTGCAATATTACCGTCAAGATTGATCACCAGAGGATCGCAGGTCTTGATCATATCGATCCCAAGGTCAATACTTGTCTCCTGAACAAAACGTCTGCTCATGGAAACATCGATATTGAAGTTTATCTCACGACCGTCTGCGGTGCGGACGGTTCCCATAGACGAAAACTTTGTATCTTCATACTCCTCGTAGCGGTCTACCGACTGATACATAAGCTTCTTGACCGGTATAGTGAGAAGCTTTGCAGGATCTGCAGTCAGCAGCTCAGCTGCCTGTGCGTTGCTCAGATTAGTTTTGTCACCGCTTATTGCCCCGCCGTCAAACGCTGTTGGATTATCCTCAATTGAGCCCTCGGCATACACATTGTTTGTATCAGCGTATGTACTGCCTGCATCTGCACCTGTCTGCCCCCGCATGCGCTCCTCGAGGCGTTTCCTTATGCGCTCCTTTGCATCCCCGAACAGCAGGTCCAGGATATACATGATGGATTCATGCTTTATCTGCTCTGCTGTCTTTTCATCATAGGTGCGTATTTTGTAATTCTTTTTTAATCCTTCAATCCTTTCCCGAAGGTCCATGATATCGTCTTTGGTGATCATGTCCCCCGTATTTTTTTCGCTCTTTTCCTCTGAAGCTTCCTCATTTTTGAAAAGAGCTCCTCCCCCTAAAGAGGTGTTGGCCGATAAAGCGCCGGAGAAATCCGTTTCCGCAAAACGCTTAAAAGAAAAACTCACAGCCGAATAGCTGCGAGCGGACTCCATTCCTACCGTTGCCGAATCGATCTTCATCTATCGATACGTCTCTCCTGTTCTCTCCCTGAAACATTTGTTAGCAACGTCATATCTTTAATTGTAAGATATGAAAAACGCTGTAGCCTTTCTGCCGCAGCGTCCTTCGGTTACAATATTTATATCGGTTGTTATCTTCAGAACTTTAGCGTGTTTGCTTAACTCGCTAATCTGTCTTATTTCCTGTTCCCCGGAAACGGGATGACCTTATCCGGATCTTCCTGACTTTTAAGCTTTTCCTGCATAGCAGCTTCAGCCTTGGCTCTTACGGCCTCCATCTTTCTCTCAAAATAGTAGATGGCCATTTCTTTTCCCACAACCATGTTTTCGCTGAAAGGGTTGATTATTATTCCGGATGCAGGATTTTCCTCGCCGTTGGGTCCCTTCTGAGCCAGAAGGCCTCCTATCTCGGCTATATCAACGGCCATATAGTTGCTCCTGAATATCTCGGGAGTGGGGTTACCTTCCGCATCTATTGCAGCTTCCATGCAGGCCAGATCCGTGTACATCACAAAGAATGTCTTTTTATCCTTGGTGGTGATCATGGGGAACTGAACCTTTGAACCGGGTGCGAGCACCTTCTTCCCGTCAGGGCCTTCCTGAGGCTCGGGCAATACATAAACCGGCGAAAGGAGCGTAGCGTTCTTAAGCTCTTCCGAAAAGAGCTTTCTGTGCTCCGGAGTATCCTCAGCCTTCATAAGCTGCATTGCTCCGACAAACATCGGATTTGTAGCGCTTTCGTTTAATTTCATCTGTTGCTCCTAATCTGTTTGAATCTGTTCTTTTACGCTTGTTCTATTGCCTGTCATCTATAACATCAATATCAGATATCTTTCTGCGCCGGTTTACTCAATCGACTCTGTTATAGTTGATGAGGCATCCCTTGAGGATTATCTCTCGCTCTTCGTCCGTAAGCTCGCCGAGCTTTAACTCAAATGCATCAGAGAGCTTGTGACCTTCCGCATCAACTCTGTACGCCTTGATCACATCCCACTTTTCCGAAACAGCTTTCTTGATGTCCGGGATGAAAAGGAAATCAAGGTTCTTGAAGGGAAGCTCTCCCTCAGGAATAAGGAAGGGAAGCATACCCCAGTTGATAAGGTTCGAGCGATATCTCTTGGTGGCATATTCATTTGCGATGTTAGCCCAGCCGCCCAATACCTTCTGGCAGCTTGCAGCCTGCTCACGTGCGGATCCGTCACCGGGCTTAACCGCAAATATGGTGGATCCGAAGCCGGTATTTTTAGGGCTTGCATCGGCAAATCCGTTATCTTTTACGGTGTGCATCACATCGTGCACCCAGTCGGCTTTCTGACAGAGATGCTCCTCTCCGGCAACACGCGCATCCTCGATCTTCTTGATCTCCTTTGCACGGCCAACATACTGAGGATCTTTTCTGGAGAGTGCGAACTCCGCAAGTCCCAGAGGATTTGAGCGGTAGCTGGAAGTCTCTCCCGAGGGGATAAGCTCGTCGGTGGTGGTAACCGGATCGTGGATCTCGGAAACGACCTTGAGGATAAGATTCTCGGGGAGAGCGCTCATCTTGGGCCAGTCCTTGATATTGGGGCCAAGCACAAGCTCCGCATCCGGATCTGCCACACCCTTCGAATCAAATACACGATTCTTGTAAATATTCGCATCATAATGATACTGATACTTTGTAAACTCTCCGTCCCAGTCGGTAGCTGCGGTAAGCACGCCGCCGTTGGCCGCCGTTGCCGCGATACTTCTTGCATCCATAAGAGCAACGGAAGAAATCTGACCGTTCTGAAGCTTTGATCCCTCGCGGTTGGGGAAGTTTCTGGTGGAGTGTCTGATACTGAAGGCATTGTTTGCGGGTGTATCGCCTGCACCGAAGCAGGGACCGCAGAATGCTGTCTTGAGCACGGAGCCCGTCTCCATAATGGTGGCAGCGCAGCCGTTTTTGATAAGCTCCATATATACGGGCATTGATGCGGGATAAACGCTGAGCGTAAATGCATCGGAGCCGATATATCTTCCTTTAAGGATATCCGCAGCAGCGCAGATATTCTCGAATCCGCCGCCGGCACATCCTGCTATGATTCCCTGATCCACAACGAACTTTCCGTTCTTTACTTTGCTCTTAAGCTCGTAAGGAACCGCTCCGTCAAGGGATACCTGTGCGCGCTTTTCGGTCTCATCAAGGATATCGAGAAGGTTTGCGTTAAGCTCTTCGATGGTGTAGGTGTTGCTGGGATGGAAAGGCATTGCGATCATGGGTCTGATCTGATCAAGGTCTACAACCACCATTCCGTCATAGTATGTTACCTCACCGGGATTAAGCTCTTTGTAATCCTCCGGTCTTTCATGTATGGTGAGGAATTCTTTGATCTTATCATCGGTGCGCCAAATGGAAGAAAGGCATGTGGTCTCGGTGGTCATTACATCCACGCCGATACGGAAATCCGCGGAAAGGCTTGATACGCCGGGTCCCACAAATTCCATTACCTTATTCTTCACATATCCGTTCTTGAACACGGCACCGATTATTGCGAGTGCAACGTCCTGAGGACCCACGCCTTTAACAGGCTCGCCCTTAAGATAGATGCCCACAACTCCGGGCATGTTGATATCGTAGGTCTGATTAAGCAGCTGCTTAACAAGCTCGGGGCCGCCCTCTCCGACAGCCATGGTTCCGAGAGCACCGTAGCGGGTGTGCGAATCCGACCCAAGGATCATCTTTCCGCCGCCTGCAAGCATCTCCCTTGCAAACTGATGGATAACAGCCTGATGAGGTGGAACATACACTCCGCCGTATTTCTTGGCCGCGGAAAGACCGAATACGTGATCATCCTCATTTATGGTTCCGCCTACCGCACAGAGAGAATTGTGACAGTTGGTAAGCACATAAGGCATGGGAAACTTTGTGAGCCCTGATGCTCTTGCAGTCTGGATAATGCCGACAAATGTTATATCGTGGCTTGTCAGCTTGTCAAATCTGATCTTGAGCTTGTCGGGATTGCCGGAAGTGTTGTGCTCCTGCAGGATACCGTAAGCGATAGTCGCTTTCTTCGCATCCTCCTTTGCAACATCCTTTCCCGTTTTTGCCTTGATCGCGGCCGCAGACTCGTTATTATCGGGTATTAACTCTGTTCCATTGAGGAGATACGCGCCTCCATCATATAACTCAATCATACTCATTTTGTAATATCCTTTATGTTTATTATTATCAGCGAGTCCGTATATATGCTGTGCTGAGAGCAATGTGTCCGAGGCCAACCGGACGTTTTATTAAAGGACAAAACGTCCTACGCAGATACTTCGTATGAAATTTCGTTTTGGTTCATAACGAAATTTCATGCCGCTGCAAAGTACGCAGCTGGCATCTGCTCTTGCATCGAGGACCCATAGGTCGAGCATCTTGCGAAGCAAGTGCGGGACTTGGAGCGAAGCGTAAAGCGAGAGTCGGTGCTCGATGCATACATATATACGGACTCGCGTGACTAAGTTGATTTATTACTTAGAAGATGAAGTCTTCGCAGCCGGCTTTGCTTCCTTAAGCACCACCTTATCGAGGTGCCAGATCTCATCCACATACTCCTGAATGGTTCTGTCGGAAGTGAACTTTCCGGAGCATGCCACATTCAGCATCGCACTCTTCGCCCATGATGCCTCATCCCTGTATGCTGCCTCAACCTTCTTCTGTGCCTCGGCATAAGGCTTGAAATCCTTAAGGATGAAATAAGTATCAGCCTTTGCTGTAGAAAGTGTGTTCAGAAGGCTGTTGTAAAGCGGTCTGAAGAGCTCCGTATCGCGGTTGTAAGTACCGTTTATGAGCTGAGTGAGAACCTTTCTTACATCGGGATCATTATTAAAGATCTGCATCGGATCGTATCCGCCGTGGTTCTCGTAATTGATAACTTCGTCGGAGGAAAGGCCAAAGATGAATGCGTTCTCTTTTCCGACTTCCTCCACGATCTCAACATTTGCTCCGTCCATGGTTCCGAGGGTAAGCGCACCGTTCAGCATAAACTTCATGTTACCCGTTCCGGAAGCCTCCTTGGATGCGGTAGATATCTGCTCAGAAACATCCGCTGCCGCAAAAATAATCTCTGCGTTGGAAACATTATAGTTTTCGATAAATATAACTTTAAGCTTTCCGTTTATTGAGTCATCATTATTGATGACATCGGCAACTGAATTGATCAGCTTAATGGTAAGCTTTGCATTACGGTATCCCGCAGCAGCCTTCGCACCGAAGATGAATGTTCGGGGGAAGAACTCCATATCGGGATGCTCTTTCAATTCGTTATACAGATACATAACGTGGAGTATGTTAAGCAGCTGCCTCTTATACTCATGCAGGCGCTTTACCTGCACGTCAAAGATAGACCTGGGGTCGACCTCTACTCCGTTATGCTCAAGAATATACTTGGCAAGGCGCACCTTATTCTGATACTTGATGTTCATGAATTCCTGCTGAGCCTTCGCATCATCTGCATAGACCTTAAGCTTGCTGATGGTGGGAAGATCGGTGATCCACTCGTTTCCGATGTGATCGGTAACCCAGTCTGCCAGAAGCTGGTTTCCATGAAGCAGGAAACGCCTCTGGGTGATCCCATTGGTCTTGTTGTTGAACTTCTCAGGGAACATCTCGTAGAAATCGCGAAGTTCCTGTTTCTTGAGGATCTCTGTATGGAGCCTTGCAACACCGTTTACGGAATATCCCGCAACTATTGCAAGATGTGCCATCTTAACCTGTCCGTCGTACACGATCGCCATCTTGCGGATCTTTTCGTTTACATCGATCCCGGGAGTATTGCCATATCTCGCCTTGATGTCCTCGATGAAACGGCGGTTGATCTCTTCAACTATCTGATATACTCTGGGAAGAAGCCTTGAGAAAAGCTCGATGGGCCACTTCTCAAGAGCCTCGCTCATGATGGTGTGATTTGTATATGCACAGGTTTTGGTGGTAACTTCCCATGCCTCGTCCCATGTAAGGTAATAATCATCCATGAGCACACGCATAAGCTCTGCTACCGCAACGGTAGGATGTGTATCGTTGAGCTGGAATGTAACCTTTTCGTGGAACTTTCTGATATCATCATGCTTTCTCATATATTTATCAACCGCTTCCTGTACGGATGCGGAGATAAAGAAGTACTGCTGCTTTAAGCGAAGTTCCTTGCCCGCATAGTGATTGTCGTTGGGATAGAGAACCTCGACGATATTTCTTGCAAGGTTGGACTGCTCAACCGATCTCTGATAATCACCCTGATCGAAGGCATCGAGCTGGAAGCACTCAATAGGCTCCGCATCCCATATTCTGAGGGTGTTAACGATTCCGTTTCCGTATCCGACGATGGGAAGGTCAAAAGGAATAGCCCTTACAGACTGGTATCCTTCCTGAGTGAATACGCTTCTTCCGTTCTGATCGGTCTTTACCGTAACGTATCCGCCGAACTTGATTTCTTTAGCATACTCGGGACGGCGAAGCTCGAAGGGATTGCCGTCTGCAAGCCAGTTGTCGGGAACTTCTACCTGATATCCATCCTCGATCTTCTGCTTGAACATACCGTAACGGTATCTGATCCCGCAGCCGTATGCGGGATATCCGAGAGTGGCAAGCGAATCGAGGAAGCAGGCAGCCAGTCTTCCCAGACCACCGTTTCCAAGCGCTGCATCGGGTTCCTGATCCTCTACCACATTGAGGTCGAGGCCCAGCTCCTTGCAAGCTTCCTTGACAGGCTTGTAAGCCTGCATATTAATGAGGTTATTACCAAGTGCGCGTCCCATGAGAAACTCCATGGACATGTAATAGACCATCTTGGGATCTTCCTTTTCATAAGCTTTCTGAGTTTCCATCCAGCTCATGATGATCTGATCCTTTATTGCATAAGATACTGCCTGAAATATCTGTTGAGGTGTTGCTTCCTCAATCGTCTTTCGATAAAGAGTGGTAACATTATAGAGAACGCTTCTCTTAAAGAGCTCCTTATCGAATTTCACCTTTTTAGTCGTGGTCGTACTTTTCATGGCTTACCTCCTGGATATAAATATATATATTTATCCTAGTGACGGTTTCTTACCGCATGCGGCAATAAACCTGTATAAAAACTATTCAAGTCAGGCTCAGACGATTATAGCTTCCATAAGCGCACCATGTAGTAACGTCAGCACTTGCTGAGAACAAGCGCAGCGCAGGTCGAAGCTAGTACTGCTACGTTACGATATGCAGCGAGAGCGACGTGCGCGTTGGAACTATAATCGGCTGGGACGTCACTTAATTAGACTACCTCTATAGAGATAGTAACCTTCTCCCCATTGATATCCCACTCCTTGGACACCTTGAAGTCCTTGCCTGAAGTGATCTCGTTTGCCAGAACTTTACCGGAAATTGACGCATTGTTACGCTCCGCGATGCCCGAAAGCTTCTCGTTTCCGTTGAGTGATACGCGGATATGATCGGTAACCTGGAAATCAGCTTCCTTACGCATGGTCTGGATCTTTGATACAAGCTCTGCGGCAAATCCTTCCTCGATAAGTTCCTCGGTGAGATTCGTATCCAGCACAACTATAAGCTTGTTGTCCTCCTGCGATACATATCCTTCCTTCTGAGTCATCTCGATAAGAAGGTCATCCTTGGTGAGCTCTACGGATGTTCCATCCACATCAAATGTGATCTGCCCCTTTTCATTGAGCTCATCCATCGCCTTGTTTCCGTCAAGCGAAGCAAGCGTGTTCTTTATACCGCCGAGCTGCTTTCCGTACTTAGGTCCCACGGTGCGGAGCTGAGGCTTGAATGTGTATGTGGTGAAGTCTCTTACATCATCGGCATAAACGACTTCTTTAACATTGAGTTCGTCGCGGATGATCTCGGTGTAGAAATTCTCGAGGGGCTTGGCGTTCTCATCCGCATTCTTGATATACATGCGGCTGATAGGCTGACGGTTCTTGATGGCTGCGGCATTTCTTGCTGCACGTCCCATTACAACCGCATCAAGCACTTCATCCATGGATTTCTCAAGGTTTTCATCTATGAACGCCTTGTTTACCTCGGGATAATCGCAGAGGTGGATCGATTCCGGTGCGCTCTTATCAATGCTTCGCACAAGGTTCTGGTAAATATCCTCGGTCATGAAGGGGATCATGGGCGCCGCTGCCTTTGAGATAGTAACAAGCGCTGTATAAAGGGTCATGTATGCATTGATCTTATCCTGCTCCATTCCCTTTGCCCAGAATCTCTCACGGCTGCGGCGTACGTACCAGTTGGAAAGGTCGTCCACGAACTTCTCCAGCACTGCGCCTGCCTCGGGGATCTTGTAATTTTCAAGATAATTATCAACTGCTCCCACCGCGGAATTGAGTCTTGAAAGGACCCATTTATCCATTACGGAGAGCTTGTCGTAATCAAGGGTGTACTTCGTTGCATCAAAATTGTCTATATTCGCATAGAGCACAAAGAACGCATATGTGTTCCATAAAGTTCCCATGAACTTTCTCTGGCCTTCGCGCACGGTCTCACCCGAGAATCTCTTGGGAAGCCAGGGTGCTGCGGAAGTGTAGAAGTACCATCTGATCGCATCCGCGCCGTATGTAGCAAGTGCATCGAAAGGATCAACCGCATTTCCCTTGGATTTACTCATCTTCTCGCCGTTCTCATCGAGAACGAGGCCGAGGACGATGACATTTTCGTAGGGTGATTTATTGAACAGTAGTGTGCTCTCCGCCATCAGTGAGTAGAACCATCCTCTTGTCTGATCCACTGCCTCGGAAATAAATGCTGCGGGGAACTGGGACTCAAATAATTCTTTATTCTCAAAAGGATAATGATGCTGCGCAAAAGGCATTGCGCCGGAATCAAACCAGCAGTCGATAACCTCGGGCACACGCTTCATGGTGCCGCCGCATTCGGTGCATTTGAAGGTGACTTCGTCGATGTAAGGGCGGTGAAGCTCGACTTTCTCTGCATCGGGATTTCCCGCAAACTCAGCAAGCTCCTTGCGTGAGCCGATAGCCACCTGATGCTTGCAGCTCTCACACTCCCATATATTTAAAGGAGTACCCCAGTAACGGTTACGGGATACGCCCCAGTCCTGAATATTCTCAAGCCAGTTTCCGAATCTTCCTTCTCCGATGGATGCGGGGATCCAGTTGACTGTCTTGTTGTTTGCCACAAGATCGTCCTTTACTGCGGTCATCTTGATGAACCATGACTCTCTTGCATAGTAAAGAAGCGGTGTTGAACATCTCCAGCAGTGGGGATAATCGTGCTCAACCTTGGGTGCGCTGAAAAGAAGCCCTCTTCCGGATAATTCCTTTAACACCTCGGGATCACAGTTTATCGCACCGGCATCGATCTCCTTCTGGGTGGGCTTTGCGCGCATTCCCGCAAAAGGAGTCTCGGGCTTCATGACACCATGCTCGTCCACCATCTGAACGAAGGGGGCATCATATTTTCTGCCCACTCTCGCGTCGTCTTCACCGAAGGCGGGAGCTATGTGTACGATTCCGGTACCGTCTTCCATGGTAACGTAATTGTCGCAGTAGATGAAGAAGGCTTTCTTATTCTGCTTTGCAGCTACATCTGCGGCGCACTGATAAAGGGGCTCGTACTCTTTGTACTCAAGCTCCGTTCCTTTGTATTCTTCGAGTATCTCGTAAGCGGGAGTTTCCTCTTCTCTCTCGATCTGCCCCAGCACCTGGTCAAGGAGTGCCTTTGCGAGGATATATGTGTATCCGTCGGCCGCCTTTACTCTCGCATAAGTCTCATCGGGATTTACACAGAGTGCGATGTTGGAAGCAAGAGTCCATGGTGTGGTGGTCCATGCAAGGAAGTATGCATCCTCACCTTTTATCTTGAAGCGGACAACAGCCGTGCGCTCCTTTAATGTCTTATAGCCCTGGGCAACCTCGTGTGAAGAAAGAGGGGTGCCGCAGCGGGGGCAGTAGGGCACGATCTTAAAGCCCTTATAGAGAAGGCCTTTGTCCCAGATAGTCTTAAGAGCCCACCATTCGGACTCGATGAAATTATCGTCATAGGTAACGTAGGGATCGTCCATGTCGGCCCAGAAGCCAACGGTTGCGGAGAAATCCTCCCACATTCCCTTATATTTCCATACGGATTCCTTACACTTGCTGATAAAGGGATCGAGGCCGTAGCTCTCGATCTGCTCCTTGCCGTCAAGGCCTAAGAGCTTTTCCACTTCGAGCTCTACGGGAAGTCCGTGGGTATCCCATCCGGCCTTTCTGGGCACCTTGTAGCCCTTCATGGTGCGGTATCTCGGGATCATGTCCTTAATGGTACGTGTCTCAACATGGCCTATGTGGGGCTTTCCGTTAGCGGTCGGCGGTCCGTCATAGAAGGTGTATGTAGGACATCCTTCGCGGATGTCGATACTCTTTTTGAAAATATCATTGTCTCGCCAGAATTTCTCGACTTCTTTCTCTCTGTCAACGAAATTAAGGTCAGTTGAAACCTGTTTGTACATCTGTTTTCCTCCGAATGAGTCTGATTGGATTTATTTCACGTTATCTTATTAATTTTGCCACGAAACGCGCTGAATGTCAAAAGAAATAAAGCTTATTTAGCATTTTTTTGGATTCCATTCGAACATGGCTTTTTCCCTTTGAATTTCATCATATTTCCATTTTGCAATAGTGTTGATATAAAACGTATTCAATTCGTTTACTTTACACAGATATACCGGCTTCGGGGCATTTTCGCATACAAGATAATAACTTTTATTTTTCACATTTATCGTGAATTCATAATCCTCCTTTACGCTTTCTTTTCGCGTAAAAAGTCTGTCAAATTCTTCAAGTGAAAGTCCCAATGCCTTTGCGAGCGTCTTTATGTACCCGTATCTTACCCTGTTGATATCTGTTTTCCCATTCACTATATCGTTCAATGTACTGTATGGAATACTCGCTTTCTGAGACAGTTCCTTTATACTGATTTTGTTGTCAAGCAAGTATTTATGCATAAAATGACCCTCCTAATTTATCATACCGCTATAGCGGTATAAACTCAAGAGGACCTGTTTAAAAAAGACCCTCCAAGTTTGGAGGGTCGTACTTGCTATCCCTCTACCCTGAGCTTTAATGCTCGGGGCAAGGGAGTAAGTTTAAATATCAATATGTCGATACACTAGTACTCATACTGCGGTCTTTCCTCGCTCCACTCGCACTCGTATGTAACAGCATCATTGTTTTCATATTCCTCCGATTCCCACATCCCCAGTTTGCACTTATAGAGATAGAGGGATGAAATGTCATCATAGAGCCAGAAATTACCGCTTCCGTTGGAATCTATCAGGTAGCTGCTTATCAGCATATTTCTTCCGACTGCATCGTATGTTTCTATTGGACCGTAGTAACAGTCATGGATATTGCTGTCGAATACACACAGATCGCCGCTGTCATATTCCATCCCTATTCCGTAAACACCGCATCCGTAGATATCCGTGTTTGCGAATACAATGCCTCTGGTCATATAAAAATCACAGACATTGCCTACACACTCGCCTCTTTCCGTGTGTCCGAGCTTGAGATCTGCGATCGTTATGTTTGAGCAATAATTAAATGTGAGTATTGCCGCATACCTCGGGTCGATCACTATCGAGGTTTCTACATTATTTCCCGGTATTCCGGTGTCAACATCCCCGTTATGCTCGACTCTGCGGGGATCAACACCTTTTATTGTAAGGTTGCTGACCTTTTGGATTGACATCTGAACTCCGTCGAACACTTCCTCAAGCTGCACATACTCGTGAGTATCATTCCATGATTCTCCGTACTCATTCCAGATTTCGGTGAGATAATCGCTGAGATTGTGCTCGCCACCTTCGATCGTTATCGTGGTATTGGGAGCTATGGCATCAATTAATTCCTCCATATCATGAACATATACATGATTGTATTCGTCGTTCTCGATCAGTTCTTCAACATAATCCGAAACGCAGGTTTTTCCGTCCTCGAAAACGAGCTCACAGTTAGGCTTTATGGAATCGATAAGCTCCTGCATGGTGCTTCCGCCAACCACTATCTCGCTTCCGTATTCCGAATCATCTTCACCCGGCAGACCAGGGAGAATTCCATCAGGAAGAGGGATTGCAGGGGATGTCGGATCTTCCTCCGGACTGTTGGGATCAATTCCTGGATCAGAAGGATCCAGCTTGGGTAAATCGATCGGCGCCGGATCATCCGGATTATCGGGCTTTTCGGTCTCCACAACGGGGGTGTCCTCATCATCATGTTTGGGATTGATCGGGCCGGCCGGCTTATTTCCAAATGTACAGCCACCCAGGAGCAGTATTGCGGGAAGTATCATTCCTCCCAGTACTCTTGCAATGTTATTTCTTTTTAAATCTCTCATTTTTATTCCTCTTACTGCCATCTAAATAGCTTAAAAAATAAACTCCTGAAGAGTTCGATCCTCAGATAAGGTAAACTTAATAAATATCATACCCTCGGCTCCCACTTTAGTCAATGTGACATGTTGCCGGAAAAAAGAAGAGAGCGAACAATCGCTCTCTCGCTCTCTTCTAAACATAATCATTCTTCCGGAATCGGAATACCATTCGCTTTAAGTAAAGCATAGGCGGCATCCAGTTTTGCGTTTGCTTTTGCTACTGCTT
>CAMUYA010000006.1 GCA_947164865.1 uncultured Lachnospiraceae bacterium | reverse complement strand
GGAAGGGTGGCTCTCTGAGTCCGGACAGGTGGCTCAACAGAGGCCAGAATATTCAAAATAATCTCCTACAGGTCGTTAGTGCCTGTGAATATAATTCAGGATTATTTGTATCTAATTTACCCTCTATTGCCTGAAGCTTTAGTAATGTTTCTTGTGATAAACTCGAAAAAGCGTTATCCACTTTCTTTCTATATTTCCTAAAAACATCTTCGGCAACATTGCCAAAAGAAAGCTCTATTTGCTTTTTTATTGCATATTCATAATACTTAGATTTAAGTAACGCTAATCTCTTTTGATTATTAGTTATACTTCTAATCAAATAATTAGTTGAATTTTCTACAGAATTAGTTAATTTATTCATCGCAACATATGCATATTCACCGCCAACAGAAGTTCCTTGCGTGGTATAGTTATTTATTGCATCTTGCTGTGCTCTTATTTTCTCTTCTAATTCTGAAGCTAACTCTGTAAAAATATACGACTTACCGTCCTCAATGTATCCTCGTCCGTTTTGATAAGCCATCTCCCATGCATTCTTCTTAATATGACCATCATTTGTTCTTGGATATCCCCCATACTCATACTGAAACCAAATGATTGCTTCCTCATCGTTTGTTAGTCTGGCAATCTTTGAACACTGTAATAATGCTGAAGATGTAGAAATTGTTTCATCTTCAATTCCATTGATTACTTTTTCACATGCAACTAAGGCGTTTTCTATCCTATCCATTTATGTACCATCCTTATTTACTCATCTAATATATTTTAATAAAAAATCAGTAATTCCAATGATCGTGAACCCATTTTCATCCATGGTTTCTTTAATTGGTCTATTTACAACAAGTACCTTTTGTACTTGATCATTCAGCTTAAAATATGGACGTATTTCTCTTTCTCTTGTATCTGCATTAGAGATGTCAGCAGTCACTTGTATATAAAGAGACCTAAGTCCTTTAGTGGCATAGAAATCCACTTCATTATTCTTCCTTATGGATTTACCATTCTTATCTTTCTCTACCGTATCAAACACACCGACATTTACAGAATATCCATAATAACAAAGCTCATTATATACAATATTTTCAAGCATTTGACCTTCATCTGGAAAAGCGAAATTCAGACGAGCATTTCGTAGACCAGTATCAATAAAATAATACTTTCTAAGAGCACCTATTTCTTTTCTTCCTTTTAAGTCATAACGTTTAGCCTCACGCAAAAGGAATGCATCTTTAAAGTAACCAATATAGTTTTCAACTGTCTGCTTATCAATATTTTCATGTCTAACACTTTCAAACGTATTGGCTATTTTTTCTGAATTAAGTAGTGAGCCTGTCGAAGAACTAATAATATTACATAGTTCGTCCAGAGCCTCTCCCTTTTTCAACTGATTCCTTTCAACAATATCAGCGAAGTATGTTGTAGTGAACAAGTTCTTTAGATATTCTTTTCTCTCTTCGTCACTTTTTAATACAGCCAATGGCATTCCACCATATTGCATATATGAATATATAGCTTCAGTTGCCGAGCCTCCGACATATCCATAGTATTCTTCAAATGAAAGCGGAGAAAGTTTTATATTTGTTGCCTTATCTCTAAATTCAGTAACTATATCTGAAGACAACATTTTAGAATTTGATCCAGTCACATATAAATCTATATTTTTTTCTCTTGATAGGCCGAGTACAACGTCTACGAATGATATTACTTCAGTGTCATCAGAATTTGCCAAAACATGTTTGCCATCGGTAAGGTTAGGATTAATTATAGAATATACCTTTTGTATCTCATCAATAAACACATAGTAATTCTCTTTATCTTTGCATTTTTCCCTTATATATGCTCCTAGTTCCAAAGGATCACGATAATTACTGTTTTTATCATCATCCAATTCCAAGATAATTATTCTATTCTCCGGAACATTATCTGAAAGCAGGTATTCTCTATATATTTCTTTAAGAAGAAATGACTTTCCGCATCTTCTCACACCTGTTATTACCTTCGGAAATCCATTGTTCTTTGCACTGATTAACTGAGTCAGATATTTATCTCTTTTTATCATATAATCTCCTAAATTGTAGAATTCTACATTTTTGTCAATTACATCTTATCACATCGCATTGTCTTAATCAACAAAGTTGTAGAATTCTACATTTTTAGTGATCACCATAATATATAAAAAAGCCAAGCTCAACGCTCGGCTTGGTCCCAAGTGTTATTCGCACCTGGCAACTCTGTTTAGGTTATAATACCCTATTTTACCGTTTTTCAAGCCATATTTTCTATTCTTGACGATAACATCAAAGCAAAGAAAAAGATTTGTTGAACAAACTATAATCCAAATACGAAATCATCTCCGTCAAGTTCTTGTAACTTTTTAAATCCAATCGATATATATAATTTCTGTGCCCTAACATTAAACTCTTCTGTTGCAAGTTTAATCATCTTATCCGGATTTGCCGATTTCAGAATTTGTACTGCTATATTGGCCGCGCTTTTTCCATACCCTTGTCCCTGGTAATTCTTATCAACATAAAAACTCCATGAATAAGCATCTCCCATGCCTAGCCATTTACACAAACTAATAAACCCCACCGGCTTCTTCTCAATATTATAGATTAAGCATGGATAGTTATCTTCTCTTGCCAAATATGCCCTACCTATAGAAAATCCAGCAGGATTCACACATTCTTGCTGCTCTGCTGTAAGCTGGCACTCAAAAATAGCATATGCCAGTTCAGCCTCAGTTCGTATTGGTTTTATAATTACTTTCCCGTCAGACCACAGGTTCTCATTTACATGTTCTATTTCATCTCGTAGCATTACTTTTACTGTGCCTCCAATTCCTCAAGTCTGCTTTCCACTTTTAACTCATCCATCTTCCTTTGCAGTGTACGGTATGGTACGTCAAGCATTGAAACCAATTCCTTCTGTGTGATTTGAGGAGCTTCCTTCAGCGCTTTTATTATCCTATCCGCCAAAACATCATCCAAAACCCCTATAAACTGAGACAAAGTGGGAGAAAACCAGAGAGATTTTTTCAAAAAAAAACCCCCGGATTACTGCGAATGCAAGTTGCTAAGCTCGAAAATGCTTCGCATTTCCTCGCTCGCATCTTGCATTCCAATGAATTGCAGTATATAAAAAGAGCTCCTCGAGCAAGCTCGGGAACTCTTTCCATAAACTGCAATTCGCAGTAATCCTTATCTCTTTGAGAACTGAGGCGCTCTTCTTGCGGCTTTGAGACCGTACTTCTTTCTCTCCTTCATACGAGGATCTCTGGTGAGGAATCCTTCCTTCTTGAGGAGAGGTCTGTAGTCTGCATCTGCCTCGAGGAGTGCTCTGGAGAGGCCGTGGCGGATAGCGCCTGCCTGACCGGTAACTCCGCCACCCTTAACGGTAACGGTGATGTCAAACTTTCCTTCAGTCTCGGTAACAGCAAGGGGCTGACGAACAACCATCTTTAAGGTCTCAAGTCCGAAGTACTCGTCAATGTCTCTCTTGTTGATAGTGATCTTTCCTTTTCCGGGAGTGATGTATACTCTTGCAACAGAGCTCTTTCTTCTTCCGGTTCCATAATATCTTTCTGACTTAGCCATTAATTAAACCTCCTATATGAAGTCGATGCCATCGACTTCATTTGTGCTAAAAGCTTGACTCGTATATCAGGCTATCTTAGAATACAAGCTCTTCAGGCTTCTGAGCAGTATGAGGATGCTCAGCTCCTGCGTAAACATGAAGCTTTGTGTACATCTGTCTTCCTAAAGGTCCCTTGGGAAGCATACCCTTAACTGCAAGCTCGATAACCTCTGTAGGGCTGTTTGCAAGCTTATCTCTAAGGCTCTCTTCCTTCATTCCTCCGACATAGTCAGAGTGATGATAATAAATCTTCTGATCAAGCTTCTTACCTGTTACCTTGATCTTGTCAGCGTTTACAACGATAACGCAATCGCCCATGTCAAGAAAAGGAGTGTAGGTGGGCTTGTTCTTTCCTCTTAAAACCTTTGCAACTTCTGCTGCAAGACGTCCAAGAGTCTTATTTGTAGCGTCTACGACATACCATTTTCTCTCGATGTCTTTAGCGCTCGGCATATAAGTCTTCATCGTATTTCCTCCAAAAGTGATCATGCAATCCGCGAACCGCTCCGCGTCATGCTTCGCTCCATATATTAAATGAAACAATTCATCCCATCATTTTGCGATAAAAGCGGATGTCCGGGCCGTCTCCTATCTGATGAGAGGGGCTAAGATCTTCGGGGCGCGGGTTGGGAGCCTGCGTTTATCCTAAATCGTCGCACATTCAAGGATTTTACAATAATGCAAGTCTGTTGTCAAGCAGATTTCAGCTGTTTTTCACATTTTTTAGGCCGAGATATACTTTTTCACTTTAGTATTATTTGTAAAAAACACCGTTCCCACCCGGATACTACTTTCCGGAAACGATGATACCGTCCACGGCAATATAAGGCATAACGCTGTCTCCGCTGCAGGTAAGCTCCTTTGAGATCGCACGGATATTTTTGACCACTTCGCCGAGATTACCGTTTACCATGGTCTCGGTGACAGCATCTTTTATCTTTCCTTTTTCTATAAGGAAGCTGTTCTTTGCCACGCCTGAGAATTCTCCGTTTGCTCCGGGCTGACCACCCGAGAATCCGCTCATCAAAAGGCCTTTGTCAACGGATGCTATGATCTCGTCAATGCTCTTGTCACCGGGTTCAACGACCATTGCTCCGCCCGTATTCTTAACAACAGGGCGTCCCGTCTTATTTGAAGCATAAAGTCCCAAGCGGTGGGTCTTAAGCACGCCCTTTTCGATGAGCGTAACATCCTCTGCCCTGAATCCGTCCTGAGTTCCTCTCTCGCCCATAACTATTCTTTCATCATAAGGCTTAAGCGCCACTGTCAGCTTGTCGCTTGCCACCTGTTCACCCACCTTGTCAAGCCACATGGATGTGCCGTCTATTACCACGCTGTCGCTGATATAGTTTCCTATGACCATATACAGGAAATTCTCGGCGCATCCTGGTGTGAGTATCACGGTTCCCTCAAATTTGCCTTCAAGGCTTTCGGGATGAATGCTCTTACTTATACTGTCAAGACATCTGCGCATCTCGCCAAGCTCTATGAAGGGAGTATCCAGATCCTTGGCTGTGAATCCCGCTCCATCGATTCCAGTTGTGGCTTCTCCGTCGCTTGCACACACTCCCGCATAGAAACTGTATTCTCCGGTAAATGCCTCAAATTCGGTTCCGTTGGTATTTCTGGATATCCAGTTATTTCTGTCGTAGGAGCCGATGGCCTGCATCACTTTTACCTGCGGATATTCTTTCTTTACCGCTGCCAGAAATTCCTTTATCCTCTCTATGAATCTGTCCATGTCGGGCTCATAAATCCCCTGACGGAACACATCTTTTCCCTGATCCGGAGCAAAATCGTGACAGGGGTCTTCGGGGGAGGATTCCGCCGCGCTCACGCCGTCATCCGCAAGCTTTTTCAGAGCCTCTTCGCTCAGATCGTTTCCGCTTGCATTTCCCATCTTATTGTCCTTAAACACTTTGATGGAGGCATAATTGTTGAAGACGGTCCTCATAAGTTTGAACTCATCGTTTTCTACATTGAGCTCCTGCTTTTCGGATTTTACAAGTGTGTATGTATACTTTTCCAGCTTTTTATCCTTAAGGATCCCATCAAACAGATCCGCTATTTCTCTTATCTCGCTCATCTTATCTTCCTCCGATCATGATCTTGCAGCGCATATGGGGGCCTCCCATTCCGACTGCCATGGGCTGTTTCTTTCCGCAGAATCCGCTTGATGACCACTCTACTTTATCCGAAACCATATCCACGGTCTTCAGCATTTCAAATGCGACTCCCGTAACTGTTGTGTCAAGGAGTGCACGGCCCAGTTTTCCGTTCTTTATCTCATATCCGCAGGTTACACCAAACATAAACTCACCTGTAAGGTCTGCCTGTCCGTTGCCCGAATCGATGAGATAGTATCCGTCGTCAACCGATTCGATAAGTTCTTCCACGGTGTTCTTTCCGGGGAGGATACAGGTATTTCTCATTCTGATCAGGGGCTCATCGCTGAATGTCCATCCGCGGGCATTTCCGGCAGGTTTCATCTTGTATTTCTCAGCAGTCTCACGGCTGTTCATATAGCCGGTAAGGATTCCGTCCCTGATAAGCTCCGCATCAACTGCCTTTGTTCCCTCATCATCAAGATATACGGGAAGGGGTGCGGTTTCTCCGTTATATGTATGTGCATAATCGATCATTGTTACAAGATCCGATGCCACTCTCTTTCCGAGATTGGGACCTGCCACGCTGCCACCCATAACAAGATCTGCCTCAACAGTGTGTCCGACTGCCTCGTGGGCCAGCATTCCGCCCATCATGCCTCCCAGCACGACTGTCTTGTATCCGGCCTCGGCATACACTCCCTCTTTTTTGTCCATAACCTTCTTGTAAAGCTGATCTATTTCGGGATAATACTGCTCTAAATCTGCAAAATTGTCCTCAAAGCAGCCGTATCCGCCGAGGGCCTTAAAAAGCTCCACGGGAGCTCCCTCTTTTGTCTTGGCACTCATCATCACATAGATGTAGCATCTTGGAGTGGTGAGGTGTCCCGAATATGCATCGGAGGAATAGATTATCCTGTCCTGGGAATCCTCGGTATAAACCACTGTCCGGCTTTCAAGATCGGGGTACTTTTTCTCCACATAAGCATCGATGGTTCGGCAGGCATCGATGATCTTTTTCTGCTCCGCATCCACGATATCTCTGTTTGTCGGGATCACTCCGCTGCCGTATGAAGGGGGAAGCACTATTCCCTTATTTTCTGAATGATGAGCAAGAAGCGCGGCGTTTTCGGATGCCGCCTTAAGCACCTTTCTCGCAGCCTCCTCGCTGTATTCGGCGATGGATGCAAATCCGAAAAGCCCGTCTTTTCCGACGCGCGCATTTATTCCTCTGGATTCGCTCCTCGAATTCTGAACGATATTTCCTTTCAGTATCACTACTCTTCTGTTGCGGTTTTCCTGACCGCGAAGAACGGTCTGAACACCGTCTTCAAACAGTTCCTTTTCCTTTTGCAAAATGTCCTGCAGCATTTAATGCCTCCTTTATATAGTATTATAGTTCCAGGGTATTCAGAAAGCCGCCTGCGGAGGATTCCCCCTTGTGGCGTATCAGATAGCCCTTCATCTGCGTGTTTCTTTCGCCCATGCTGTCGATCAGCCCCGTGATATTACTGTCATTGATACATCCCGTATCTATCAGTATATCAAAGTATTCTTTCTCATCTCCGTGTTCATCCAGCACAAGAGGCCATGTCACGGAGGACATATTCTCGGAGAGATATTTCGAGCAGATCTCCCTGTTTCTCTCGGAAAGCCCGTAGGGATGAAGAAGCCTTGCAAGAAGTATCCTGACCTTTTCCTTCTTCTTCATGAGGATGAATGTATCAAGGTTACTCTCATCACCGACATAATCCTCCTCCCCGCAAAGAAGCATCTTCGAAAAGCCGTCGGTATCGTCCTTTTCGAGGATCTGAAGTATCAGAGAATCAAAATGGGCTATCCAGTCTTCGCTTCCCGCCTTTTGCGTATCAAACAGATAAGGAGCATCCATCTTTGAAACCGCAAGTGCAAGGAGATACGAAACATCTCCGTCCGGCGCATCCGCCTGATGTGTATCCTCCTTTGGCTCCACATCTTCATCCTTCTCGATAAAAACTATTTTCTCAAGCTTTTCGCAGTCTTTAAAAAGGCCGCTTCCCAGCGTCATCTCTCTTTTTGGGATGATAAGCTCCCTCAGCGCGGAACAGGAAGCAAAAGCCCAGTCCCCTATGGATCTTATCGAACCCGGAAGCTCGATACGGGTAAGTGTCTTGGCTCCGAGAAAAGCTTTTTTACCTATCCCGGTAACCGGTTTTCCCTCTATCTGCCCGGGGACTTTAACCCCCACATCTTTTCCTCTGTAGTATTCTATTTTAACACCCGTGGCCTCGGCAGGATCCGCCTCTGCCCGGCTTATTCCCAGCACACCGCCGGCAGTTTCTGTTTCCCTGATCATTCTTTTTCCCTGATCATGCTTTTTTCCGATCATATATTACTTCGCGTTTTATGTTTCCTTAGCGGTTTCCGGCTTCATTCGCGAAAAGGTGCCCATTACACAGGGCAATATCACCATAAGCACGCAGGCTGCCGTCATGTAAAGATATATTCCGGATGCTCTGTCGCCGTGCCTTTGAACCAGATACTCCAGGTATCCTGCAGCTCCCATCGCAAGTATCTGCAGGATAAAGAGCACGGTCATTCCCACGCGGTGAATCTTTCTCATTATACCACAGATATAATAATAAATCGTGATACCGAGAATACATACTCCCGAAAAGATCTGGATAATGCTCACGAATCCGTTAAAGGAAAAATACCCGGAATCATATCTGGTGCTGTCAATGATAAACTGAGACGAACTGTATAAGAGCAGAAACACACCTGCTGCCGTTCCGTCTTTTTCCTTCCTGATAAAAAAGATCAAAGAGGTGATAACAGCTATAAGGATCATGCACAAAAAGCATACAAAAAACGACGAAAGCCGGTAAGTGATATTACCGCGGGAGTCTGTAAGAGCCGTTGCGAACACGCTTCCTGTCACGGCAGGATCCGTGATCATCATGTTCCCCTTAAAGCCCTCTCCGAAAAAGAAAACCAGACTGTGCAGCCCTATGCCCGCAGCCGCCGGAACAGCCAGAGCATCAAACAGTGCAGGCAGTCTTTTCTCCAGACGTATCAGCCTGATAAAAAGAGCAGCCAGTACCCCGCCGGCTATGACCCCCGTCACATTAAAGGCAAAGGGATCCGGATCCGTAAGTGCGGTCTTGATATCCGCATAGCTCTCTGCAGCCGTATACCAGTAAAGCAGTCTTGAGAGGACAAACGACAAAGCTCCGGCAAGCACCGGGAGCAAAACGACCGCCCCTGTCCTTATCTTTGCGGCAGAGGCAAAGGCAAGAACGGAAAAGAACCACACTGCTGCCGTCAGCACTGCGATTATATGACTCCAGTATATCTGGATATTATGAAAAATGATCGCAACGGGTTCCATCAGTAATTTTCATCCTCCGGAAGTGCTGTGGCAAAATACAGGATATCACTGACAGTGCGTTCAGTCCCCCAGTCGATATGATTGAGTATCCGGCCGTTCATTATTATCTCTGCGGTCTGACCGCCGTCCAGTTCATAGGCCTTATATGCCCCCTTGCTCACAAGGATGTCCTGAGTTTCCGAAAGAGTGGCGGTGGATCCGCCGTTTCCGTGGTTAAGCGTCATCAGCAGGTAATGGCAGGAATCTCTCTGCGCTATCACCGAGCGGGAATACTTTTCCGTCACCTGTCCCAGGGGGTAGCTTCGCCTGAATTCATGTGGCTCTCCGTTATCTACAAGCACCGGTCCGAAGGCAAGGGTAAACAGGATATCATTATCCCTGATAAAAGCCTCTGTCGCCTCTTTATCATTAAGCTCATCCGAATATGTAAAGATCAGATCTCCCTTTCCGTCTATATGACACAGCTCAAGTCCCGCCGGATTGAAGCGGTAAAGTTCACGCTTATAAACGGTAACACCTATATTTCGGAATTTGTAAAAATCCCCATTCATGGCCACCACTGCGTTGGCCTCATCCGCAAGTGTCGATCCCAGCTTCTGGATCGGAGAGCCGTAGGTATCGGCAGAAAGTTTTCTTCTAAACTGCGAAGGATCCGCGATATACACCTCCGCAAAGGTGCATGAATGCCCTCCGTGCATTTCCTTCCATGTAAAGGTCAGTATCGTATCGTCGCAGTAATAATGGAACCCGTCGCCGAAAAAGTCGCAGTCCGCGCTGAAAAAGGGCTCCTTCCCCTCCGTAAGTCTCGGATTACTCTCGATAAGCGCTATAATATCCCCGGCCTCCTGTGTGAGACCAAACTTTTCCTGATTAGGCGCAGGCGCAACATCCGCATCCTCCGCTATGGTGTAAAGCTTCGGAATATATGTAAGGCCGCTCAGAGCTTCTCCCTTTGCGTTATTAAAAAAGGAATCCCCTGCAGGCACACCGCCCGAAAAAGCTTTTGAAAGGGAGTCGTTAGGCAAAAGAAACCATTCCCCATCGTGATAATCAGCCTCAAGAACGGTTTCAAAACCTGTCATGTAATCTTCATAATGCTCCAGAACGGTCTTAACGGAAGAGTGATAAAGCTCGTCAAGAACGTCCTCCCTGAAGCTTTCATCTTTGTTGTAGACATCCTGTTTTTTGGCGGTTTCGACCAGCGTTTCAAGGTCGCCTCTTAGCACCGACGAAATATCCGGAATAAGAGAATACAGATCCAGGTATTCAAGCTTTACAGTCTGCACCGCATGAGTCTTATCAAGACGATAGCTTCCTATCAGTTCGTATGAGTAGCTTCTCTCCAGCGCATCCGCATAGAGCTGCTCCGTTTTGCCCGGAATATCCGGAAAAGAATAGTCTCTTATAAGCGCCTGCTCCATTACAGCGGTCGGCGGTTCTGTCGGTTCAAATGCGATCGTCCCAAAAGCAGAAGCCAGAAGCAAACACAGATAAATTCCCAATGCAAATACCGATGAAGGTATAAACCACAATAACCCCGGTTTCTTTTTCAGGATACATATGGCAACGATAAATGTAGCAAAAAGGCACATTGCCACCAGCATTATCCGCACCGAAAAAAGCCCGCTTTCCTCAAGAATCGCGAGCTTTTCAAGTGCGCTTTCATAAAAATATCGTGCTATAGAAGTGGTCGTCATGAAATAATAAATTCAAAATATATCGTAATGATCGTGTGCAAACCGGATATGAATTCTTATAGATTCAGCTCCTCTATCTGCTTCATGATCTCATCATTCTTGTCCGTCATCATCATTTCAGAGCTGAGCCTGTTATAATCCTCGCTTCCGAATTCCGAGAGGAATCTTGTTCCGGTCTCACTGACAGTAAGCTCTGTCAGAAGGATGAGAAGCTCATTTCCGTCTCCGTAGGCGCTGCCGGTAAATTCAAATGCGTTGTGAAGCCCGGCCTGAAGAGCGCTCACTTCTTCCTCAAGCTCCGCCTTTTTGGCATTAAAGCAGCCCCGTATCACCTCAAATGCTTCTTCATCCGTAAAGGAGCTTCCCACATTTTCAGCCTTTGCTTTTCCGATGGCGTTTTTACAATCGTCATAAAAGAGCATCACAAGCTTTGACATCTTCTTTTCATCATCGGACAGGGCGCCTGCTGCCTTTAAGCTCTCTGTCTTTTTCCTTCTTGCTTCGGAAAGGGTAACAAGCATCTGTTCCGGGGATGCCTTGCTCTTTTCCGCGACTCCGGGTGCGTCCGCGCCCGGGGCATTCCGCTCACCCGAAACACCGCTCTTCATAGCCTTCAGTGCGGGAAAAATGCTTTTCAGCATATCTGCCTTTCGGTTCACGCCGGCCATTTCGGACAGTATCTCCGATACCAGGAGCCCCATGAGAGAAAGCCTTTCGTCGAATGCGGCTTCCTTTGCCTTCGATACGGTGCTCTCGCTGTAATCTCCGGCCATGATCTGCGCAGCATCATAATCATTTTTGTATTTGTTATACAGGTCATAATAAGCGGTGAATTCCCTTACGACCCTGTCGTTTCTCAGGTACTGCCCCACCAGTTCCTCAGTAGGTTTAAGGCCCTCTTCTTCATACAGAATAAGAATCTGGGAAAGATCCTCCCAGCCGCGGGCGGTGACATAGCTCTTGCCTGCTGCCCCTGTCTCCATCACATAGAAGTCGTCCTTGTTAAGCTCCAGATAGCTTGTTACGGCCCCATGGATGCCGCGGGTCCTCGCATATTTTTTCCATGCGCCGTAATCCGCATCCACGTTAAGTATCTTAAGCCTGTCCAGAGTGACCACATCAAATTCTCTGACAGATTTGTTATATTCGGGCGGGTTTCCCGCAGTCACAATGACCCACCCTTCCGGAACGCTGTGCCTGCCGAATACTTTGTACTGCAGGAACTGAAGCATTGATGGAGCCAGTGTCTCGGATACGCAGTTTATCTCATCCAGAAAGAGTATGCCTTCACGGATACCGCTGTTTTCCATCGTTTCGTATACGGAGGCGATAATCTCGCTCATTGTATATTCCGAAACGGAATACTCCTCACCGGCATAAGTCTTCTTTTCTATAAAAGGAAGCCCCAGCGCCGACTGTCTGGTGTGGTGGGTCATGGAGTAGGAAACAAGGGCGATCCCCAGCTCCTGTGCGATCTGCTCCATGATCGCCGTCTTTCCGATTCCGGGCGCTCCCAGCAGGAACACCGGACGCTGCCTTACTATAGGTATCCTGTATTCTCCGAACTCATCTTTTTTAAGATAGAGCCTCACTGTATCCTCAATATATTGTTTAGCTTCCTTTATATTCATACACACCTCATCAGTCGGCTTAGCCGACAGCTGTCTATGCTTTGCTCCGGTCCGTGCGTGGCAATCTCTCCCGGGCCATCTGCTCCCTCGGGTGAAGCCTGTTACAACAGGTTTTCGTCCAGCACAAGCTTCGACGCCCACGGCGGAACCGAAGGCGCCCTGTCATCCTCCGAAAGGAACACAAATGCCACATCATAATCAGGCATGCTTCCCGGGTAGACACCATAGCCGTCGGTGAAATATATAAGCCCTTTTATATGCCTTAACTCTCCGTCATCCCGAAGCTTATCCACATACTCAAAAACAGGCCTGAAATCCGTTGAGCCGAATCCCGTGAGCTTGCCGTTTTTCAAAAAGTCATCGAAGTCTTCCTCGCAGGTTATCTTTGTATCGCTCCGCACCTGATCGTCGCACTGGATGATGTGCACATTTATCTTCTTAAAAAACGAATCCTCGCTCCGCATTATTCCGACCGTCTTTTGCAGAAAGTCCTGCACGACTTTTCCCTTACATGAAGCGGATGTATCGAGAGCGATGACAAATTCGTTTATCCTGTTTACATCCTTATATTCAAGCGGCTCTACGAGGGGCATGTTTCCGTATGTTTCCAGACCGTAATTGTAATACACATAATCAAATTCCTCATCATTTATGTGTATCGCTTCACCGCTTGTCATAAACTGCCTGAGAAACTTTCCGTAATCGGTCTTTTGCCTTGTGGCATCCGCAAGCTCAAGATCAAGGCTCTCTCCCCCTGCTTTATTCCTTGAAAAGCTTTTTAGATCCGCTTTTACTCTCTCGGTTATCTTTTTCCACTGCTCCAGAGAGATCTCGATCTTTTCGGGCTGTTCCCACAATTCGTGAGAATCCGCACAAAAAAGTCTTTTCAGTTTTGCTTCTTCGTCGTAGGATGGGGGTTCTGACAGAAAGAGCCTGTAGAGTTTCTGCGCGGACAGCTGCGGACATCTTTTTCTTAAGGTCTTGAGCTTTAACAGCCTTTCCGCATCTTCATCAGAGCGTTCACGGAATGTATCAAGCTCGGACATGACTGTCCATACTGCGATATCAGCGGCCAGATCCCAGCTTTTTTTATCCTTTTTGCCGTACTCAAACCCGTGGTGGAACACCATATGAAAGATCTCATGAAGATAGAGATCCACTGCAAATTCCCGATCGCGCTTATAATCCGATATAAGCCTTTCCGGATCAAAAAAGATCTTCTTTCCGTCGCAGGCATATCTCCCGCTCCCAAATACAGGCTCCCATGTGAGATTGCCCATGGCGATCTCTAAGAAGCGCAGTGAGAGCAGGATCTTTGCATGCGCCGCACTTATTATCTTATGTGATATCTCAAGAATCTGTTTTGACTCTGCTTCATTCATGGAGATGCCTTTGCCGGCCCCGGAGCCTGTTTATTCTTCCTTCCGCTGCTAATTATCATCAAAATGACTTACACCGATGATGATATGATTTCCGTCCGATCCGATAGAGGTTGCTTTAAGGTTAACGCTTACAGGCCTGTCGTTTATCATTAATCTGTAAGTATATGTAAAGCTTCCGTATTTTTTGACGGAGTCAAGCACTATCTCCCGTGAGAATGTGTTGATAAATCCTTCCCTGTCATCCTTGTGCAGGATATAAAATGCATCCTTCCTGGCTGCCTCAAAGAAGTTGCTTCCGCGCCTTTCCATCACTATATCCTGATTTACGGCATCCGGCTTATATTCAATGAATTCCTCGTTATTAATATCGATATAGTAAAGATAGAGATAATCCGCCGATAATGCCTGCGCGATCTTTAAATAAGTAGTACCTGTATTATCCGGATTTTCTTTTCTCTTTTCCAGCATGATGACCGCCACGGCTCCCTTTCCGGTCACGTGATTATCGGCCAGCTTGCGGAAGAGAATATGCATCGTGGATCCGTCCTCTGTCATCTTGTCCTCTATGAACTGATAACCGCTTTTCGCACATCTTATAAGGGAACCGAGCAGATCGGCGGCATATCTGTTGATACCACGAGTTATCACTGTACTGCCATCATTACCTATTACCACACCGAAGCTCTCTTTTACTGCATCGATAAACTCGTGATTGCTCCTCACCACTTCGGCGCTGTCCTCACCCACCTCGAATATAGCCATAGGTATGGTATAGCGATCTTCCGGCGATTTCTCATCAACCGCCACCAGTGAGATGTCATAGAGGTTGATCTTGCCGATAGCGGTATAATAATCGCTCTCCTTCGGGTTCTCAAATCCTATTTTTGCCCCTTTATCGTAGCGCTTCATTACCTCATCAAGCGGCAGAGGTTTGGAGAAATAATATCCCTGAAGCTTGGTCGCTCCTACCTCACACAGGAAATCCTTCTGCTCCGCAGTTTCCACGCCTTCAACTACGATCTCGAAGCCAAGATTCAGAGCCATGTTTATTATCTCACTGATAACAACCTTGCTTTTTGGGGTCTTATTGAACTGGCGCATAAACTGCATATCAAGCTTTATGGTGTGGAAAGGAATGCTCTGAAGGATCTCGGGAGAGGAATATCCGCTTCCGTAATCATCCATCCATACCTTAAATCCCATGCCTGTAAGAAGCTCGGCCTGCTTGCAGATGTAATCGACATCCACACCGATCCCGCTCTCGGTGATCTCGATGGTGAGCATGTCGTGCGCTATCCCCGCTTCATCAACACGCTTTCTTATCTCTTCAACTATATCGCATACTTCAAAGTCGGATCTGGATACATTTAATGAGCATGGAACAATCTCAAGACCCTTTTCGCTGAGCATTTTAAACTTTTCCAGGATCCTTTCAAGCACATAAAGGTCCAGCTTATAAATGATCTTGGCATCTTCCAGCACCGGAACAAAATCCGCCGGAGACATAAATCCCCTTACGGGATCTATCCATCTTATCAGAGCTTCCTCATCGCACACCTTACAGTTTGCGGAGCGGATAATGGGCTGATAGTACACCTGCAGCCATTTTTCCCTTATGGCCTTGTCGAGATTATCGAGGACATAATGACGCATCCTCTCAGACTTGAGCAGCTTATCCGAGAAGTAATTAAAGCAGGATGAAATGGCGTTTCTTTTTTCATCACAGGCCATCTTGGCGCGGTCACATGCCACTCCGGCAGTAACATTGCCCATGCTGTTTTTATATATCCCGACTCTTAAGGGCAGGGAACGTCCGCTGTTTAGCTTGGAAACCTCTTCAAATATCGAGAGCAGCGTCTCCTCCAGCCTTGCAGCTATTGTCACTACTCCAAAATGGTCTCCGCTGAAGCGGCAGCAGTTTAGATTTGAAAAATAATGTACAAGTATCTTTGACATGCCGATTATGAGCCGGTCTCCCTCACTGAAACCAAACTTCATATTATAATTCTTCATGTCGTTAAAATCGAAATACAGAAGGACCGGATCTTCACCTTCTTCGCGCAGCCTTTCTCTGGCGCTCTCGGCAAGCTTAAAGAAATAACCAGTGTTCGGAAGCCCTGTCATCCCGTCGAAATCTCCGCCGGATACATGTGCCGAAACGGACATGGCATGCTCTATAGCCTGATCAAACAGATCCTTTGTGTCGTCAACATAGGGGCCTTCGTCGGAGTACCAAATAACCGCCAGTCTCTCGCCGTTTTCGTCATAGACATGCTTTCCTCTCGCATGAACTATTCTGTACGCACCTGATATCAGAGTCCTGTATGTGACATCAAAATCGCCTCCCTGAGTTGCGAATCTCAGCGTTGCGTTTCCCAGACGGGCCACATCCTCCGGGTAATCCCTGTCATATATATGATTGTTGAGTATATCGTATGCCGACTCTCTGTCGACCTTAAACATATCACACAGACCGTCCGAGACAGCAAGCACTTCCACCCGGCTGTCAAAAAATCTGTAGATCGCATAGGGTATACAACTGTTTTCCAACACTTGTAAGAGCTTCTTGTCAATACTATACTGTTTCATGGCTCTTCCTCCGTGGCGGCAGATCCCGCCCTAGTAGGTCAGTCTTCTGAGCTGATTGATGTGAGTCTTTAATATGCCCTCCACCGGCTCGCCTTCGAGATATTCAAGAAGGCTTTTTTCAAGAGCGGCGGCAGGAGCATTGCCCTCCTTTGCAAGCTTCCGAAGGGGGCTGGTACAAACAAGCACATGGCAGGGGCCTTTCGGTCCGTCTGTAATGATCATTTCATAGATCAGTCCCAGATTATCGTTAGCCTCGCAATTGTCAATGACGGTAACGATCGGTCTGAACCCAAGCCAGTTAAGCAGGCTTGTGCGGCTCCTTTCGACTATCTCATACCACTGAGGTGTCGTGTACTTCTCACATTTAAATTTAGCAAGGGCCGGATGCTCATTGTCGATAAGAAGCCCCAGTGTACCCACCGGTATCGGCTTGCCCATGGATTCCGAAATCCCCTTGAACATGGGATAATTCCAGAAGTCGGTGCAGTATGCGCCCGGAAGGCTCCTGTTTTCGGAGGGTGAAAGGTAAAAGAGCACCGTCTTACCCGATTCGATTGCGGCATCGGTCTCTATCATATCGGTGGTAATAGCCACATTGCCGGACTCCGTAACTTCAAAGCTTACTTCCCTGTCGGCCTCCTCATCGGCCACGAAAAGATCCGTCTTGCTCCTTACCTTTTCGGCTTCCTCGTAGGACCATAAGTAGTAATAATTCTCGGTTATCCTTTCTTTTCCGTATCTGACTTCAAGGCTCAGTTCAAACTTCTGCATATCGGAAATGTCGGGAATAGCGGCCTCGAAGCTTCCCAGGTCAAAGAGTCCCCGCCCCGGATCGAAGTTATCACCTTTCCTGCCTGATGCGGAGGAAAGCTTAATGCTCTTTTCCTCCTCAAGCGCAACCTCACCGGTTTCCGTCTCCTCGAGCCTTACTATAAGCTTTATCCTGTCTATGTTTTTCTTTTCGTAATATGCGAATTTGACATTAAACTTAAATGTCATTCCGTTAGTGAGCACGTAATCCGCAAACTCAGCCATTACCACCGCACCGCTGCAAAACTGCCTCCACACTTCGGGGGCCACAAGGCCTTTATTCTGCATAAGTGCATTGAGCGGCCCCACAAGCGCGGTTCCCTGGCCGGAATAATCCTGTAGGTCAAGCATCTGGAATCCCGCCATATACCTGCTTCTGAAGGCGGCCTCCAGCTCGTTTTTGTAGCACTGTATCGCAAGTGCGCCCGATGCTTTGAAATATCCCGTCTCCCGGCCGGAGAGGCCCATATCTTCGAGCCTTTCCTGGAACACCTGAAGGTTTCTCGGCTGGCACACCCCGGTGTAATTCACTATCTCCTCGTAATCGGGATATATGAAATACTGCCCTATCTCGTGAGAGACTACCGGTATGTGCGGTATTATCTCCCCTGCGTTTTCCCCAAGGCTTACCTTTACCACTCCCGTTCCGTATTGTATTTCCCTGGTTCCGCCCCCCGATGGAGCAGAAGCCGCTTTTCTTTTTTCGGGTCTGATGGCCCTGTCGTAATTCCAATCGGTGGCGGGCTTGTATTTCTGTATGGGGCCCAAGGGTGCATCGCACTGGGCGTAGGATCCTCTGAGCTGGCGCTGTGTGGAAAAACGCACACCGACGAAGAAATCATCATTCGGCAGCACGCAGGGAGTCCACTGGAAATTGTTGGATCCCTGTGTATACAGAATATCCGGTCTTACCTCCTTATATCCGCCGATCAGATCGTTGATGGACTGCGGGCTTCCCCAGAGTTCATTTCCCATAGACATCATCACGAAGGAGGGATGGCCTGCGTACTCTCTCAGGATATTGAAGCCTTCCTCCCTCAGGAATTCCTGCGCCTCTTTTACTTCGGAGTATTTCTTTTCATCACTCGCATGCCAGGTTCCCCAGAAAGGTATCTCGGGCTCGAAGTAGATGCCCAGCAGATCCGCGGCAATAAATGCCGCCTCCGGGGGTGTGCAGGTGTGGCATCTCTCATGATTGATGCCCCAGTCTTTGGCGATCTTAAAGTCCTTGAGCCACCCTGTCACATTCATGGGTGCAAAGCCGGAAAGAGGAAAGAGCATACCCTGATGTCTTCCGCGAAGGAAAGTCTTCCTTCCGTTTATCGAAAAATGATCCTCTTCGGCTCTGAACTCTCTGAACCCGAACCATAAGGTTCTTTCCGAGACGGTGTTTTTATCTTCATCCGTCACGGAAAGAAGCAGCCTGTATACATAAGGCTCTTCCTCGTCCCATTCCTTAACATCATCGGGGAGCTTTACTTCAAACGTTAACTCATTCTTTCCCTTTACGAGATCGGCAGATCTTGTGGTCTTTCTCAGCGCACCCTTTTCTATATCGAGATAGGCTTCCAGGATCTTTTCATCCGTAGGCATGGCCTGCTGTGATACGGCACGCTCCTCCCAGTCATCGATATCCGCATCCGCCTCGAGATATTTTTTCTTGAGGATACACAGATCTCCCGAAACCGAGATCTTGTACTTTCCCTTTACAAATCCCTCAATTTCGGCATTTATGACAGCCTTTTTGCCTGCATGATCGCAGGTTACATTTGCATTTTCGATCCGCGCCTCTTCACATATTTCTATGGATATCTCACCGAGTATTCCGTTCCAGTTGGTCTGCGTATCGGGGCTTGTCATATGTCCCCCCGGTGCCGGATAATCCACATTGGACACCATGACGGTGATCTCGGGATTGAGGCTGTCTATGTATCCTGTAAGGTCGTAAACATGCTTTGCTATAAAGCTGTTTTGGGTTCCGACCTCTTTTCCGTCCACCCACACCGTGGATATCCTGGTCCTCTCCAATGTGAGATAAAAATGCTTTCCTTTAAGATCAGACTTTTTCTTAAAAGGAAAGCGCACAGTTTTCTTATACCAGGCATAGCCCTCAAATTTATAAACTTCTGTCAGGAAATAGATCTCTCTTGCTCTGTTGGGCTCCCCTTTTTTGGCATACGCAGTAGACCCCGGAAGAGTTATAACGTCCCACAGATCAGCCTTTTCAAAATGCTCTTCTATTCCCCTTTTTTCTTCATCGAGCCTGAATCCCCATTCGCCCGACAGATCGATTTTTGTACCCATACCACGGCCTTTCCGTCAGCAAAGAGAAAACCCTTTGCTTCTTAAGCTGTTTTCAACTTCCTTTGCATCATCCGTATGCATGATCATTATCGGGCAGCCGGATTCTCTGTTAAAAGAAAGATAAAGATAATTAACATTGATATTGGCATTCTGAAGTGCTTCAAGAAGCCTGTGGAGATTACCTACTTCATCGGTGATCTCGACTCCTATTACATCGGTGAGCTTGCAGATGATCCCTTTTTCCTTGAGTTTATCAAGAGCCTTGACGGGATCGCTCACAATCATTCTCACAATTCCGTATTCAGCGGAGTCATTGGTTACCGAGCCGAGGATATTGATCCCTTCCTCAGCCAGAATACCCGTTATCTCGAGCATTTTTCCTTTCTTATTCTCCGCGTAGATCGATACCTGTTTTAACATCTTACTGTTCCTTTCATGACCTTATGCCTTATTTTAAATCCCGGGATCTTTACCCCTGGGAGATCCCTGAAAACTTTCAGTCTATTCTTACAGTTCTCTGAAATTTTATTATATCAGACCTTAATGGAATTTACTATACTATAACCTCAATCTTTCCCTTTTTGGCAATAATGTCGTAAACCTTTTCGCCATACCTCACTTTATACTCTCCGTCCCGGTCCGGGATGAGCTCTGCCCGCGTGAGTTTACCGTCTTTCCAGCTGATGTTCAGGGTGCAGCCGCCCTTTGCGCGAAGTCCCTCTATGCTTCCGTCCTTCCACTGTTTCGGGAGCGCGGGGAGCAGTATGATCTCACCTCCCGTGCACTGCAGAAGTGCTTCCGCAATAGCGGCTGTTCCGCCGAAATTACCGTCTATCTGGAAAGGAGGATGATTATCGAACATGTTGGGATTGGTGGAATTGCCCAGGAGCTTTACCAGGTTGTCGTACACTTTCTCACCGTCATAAAGCCTTGCCCACATATTGGCTATCCAGGCTCTGCTCCAGCCGGTGTGTCCGCCTCCGTGCGAGAGCCTTCTCTCTAGCGTGGCCCGGGCGGCTTTCGCCAGCTCCGGAGTGTGAGCCGGAGTGATAAGATCAGCGGGATGAAGCGCAAAAAGCTGTGAAATATGCCTGTGCCCTATCTCAACTTCATCATAATCCTCCGCCCATTCTTTTATCTGTCCGTATTTCCCGATCTCAGGCAGGGGAAGTCTCGACTTGATCTCTTTTAGCTGCTCTGCCAATTCCCGGTCGGTTCCGAGGATCTCTGCGCTCTTTATAACATCATCAAAGAGCACCGTCAGTATCTGCGAATCCATGGATGGGCCGATACACATGCATCCCTTTTCACCATCCTGGGTCATGTAAGTGTTTTCTGGTGAAACTGAAGGACAGGTCACAAGACGTCCCTTTTTGTCCTCTATAAGAAATTCGGTAAAAAATTCCGCAGCCTCTTTAAGGAGATGATATTTTTCCCTGAGGAAATCAATATCTCCCGTATACTCGTAATGCTCAAACACATGGAGCGCAAGCCACGCTCCCCCCATCGGCCATATGGTTGCCGGGATCCACTTATCCTGCGGTGCGCAGTCGCCCCAGATATCGGTATTATGATGGCACACATAGCCTTTGTTTATCCCGTACATCTCGGCTGCCATTTTCCTGCCGTTATTTCTGACCCTCTCGAGCAGATCAAAAAGCGGGAGATGACACTCCGAAAGATTACATTTTTCGGCAGGCCAGTAGTTCATTTCTGCATTGATATTAACGGTGAACTTGCTTCCCCAAGCGGGCCACATATCTTTGTTCCAGATGCCTTGGAGATTAAGAGGCTGTGTCCCCGGGCGGCTTCCGGATATCATAAGATACCTTCCGAAATTAAAATACAGCTCCATAAGCTTATTGTCAGCGGTCTCTCCGCTTCCGTCCGACATTCTTTTCAGTCTCTCATTTGTGGGCAGGTCAGACGCCCCGGCGCTGTTATCGTCAAGTACAAGTTCCACTCTTTCGTAGAGCTTTTTGTAATCCGAAATATGTGAATTTTTTAATTCTTCATATTCCTTTTCCAGAGCCTTATTGGCGTCATTTATCGCGTCGGTATCGCAGCTTTTCTTGTGGAATGCATCATTATCGGATGCGGCCTTGTTTTCGTAGAAGCTCGTCCTTGCGGTTAATATAAGCGTCGCCTCATCAGCGCCTTCCACTCGTATCTTTCCGCCCACCGTTCTGAGACTTCCACCCTTAACGCTTCCTGCCAGCACAGCTGAAAAAAAGATCCCATCCTCAGATCCCGTTCCGCCGTTAAAGAGGATCATATTTTTGGATGCTGTACCGGTTTTTTCGTTACCATCCGATGCACAGACCGGTCTGTTATCATCATAATAATCATCACGTCCGTCTATCCCGGCATCAAAGAAAATGCTGCCCTTTTCCGACGCTTCGAGGTGCATGATAAATGCATTGTCCGGTGCGGATACAAAGTATTCTCGTGTGTAGGTATTATTTCCGATACTGTATTTCACAGATGCGACAGCTTCGCTTATATCGAGCTTTCTGATATAATCGCGCAGAATGCCGTTATCAGCCGCCTCGGTACCTGCCGTGGGAAGCACATTTTCGCCTCGCCCCGGGGTCGAATGATATTCAAAATCAACATTAAGGTCCCCGAGGGGCATGTAGTGTCTGGAATTAGGGCTTACTCCCGCCATTTTATCCATGGCCGTTTTCTCTGCCTCGGGGATCTTTCCGTCAAAAAGAAGCTTTCTTACTTCCTCAAGTCCCTCTTTGGAGTCGGGGTTGATACGGTTTCGCAGCCCGCCCGACCAGACAGAATCCTCGTTCAGATTGATCAGCTCCTTATCTGTTCCGCCATAGATCATGCCACCTATTCTTCCGTTTCCAACGGGAAGGGCCTCGTTAAAATCCGTGGCAGGAGTATTATATTTTAAAATATGCTCAGAGCTCATATGTTTTTCCTGTCTTATCGCTTTCTATTATCTGACCGTACTCTCTTACCTTGATCCTCTTATCTTGATTCTCTTATCTCGATCAACTTTTTTACCTGATAGCTCTCTCCTTAGTGATCTTCTCACCCCATAATGATGCCCACTTTTCGCAGAACAGCCAGGTGTATGGCATGTTTTTTTTGCTCCTTAGTTTAGTGATGGGAGGAAGATTTGCCCACACAAAGGAAGGTATTCCCACGACCAGCAGATAAAAGGGGCCCAGGATCAGAGACTGGAAGGTGTGACCGAATTCGTGTACCGCCACCTCATCGCAGTACTCCCAACGTCTCGTGGTTTCTGCATCCTCGTTCTCTCTGTTTCTCACGGCCCTTTTCTTCTTTCCGGCGGCACCTCCCGGAGAGGAAGGCTCCGCAGAGGAAGGCTCCGCGGGAGTAAAAATAAACATCCCAAGCGATATCCCTCCGTTGCCCGGCCATGCTGTCCTTATCACTCCGTTATAAAAATGATGAGGGCACTTTATGTATCTGAGAAAGAGGATAAAACCTGCGGTACTCTGAATGAACCCCCATGTGCCGTGAAGGAATATCCTGCCGACAACGGGCATGATCTTTGTCTTTTTTTTGGTACTTTCTTTTTCTTCTGCTACTTCTGCTTCCATCATTATCTATTGTTACAAAAAGACCCCGAAAACGACCTTGCATGGCCGTTTTCCGGGTCATTGCTTTTTATTTTACGATCATTCGATATACATGATACCCGGTCATGCCTTATTCGAATTCTATGGTGCCGCTGGGCTTGGGTGTGAAATCATAGAGTACCCTGTTCACTCCCGGAACCTCCGATGTGATACGCTCCACAAGATGTGACATCAACTCGAAGGGTATATTCTCGACTGTTGCGGACATGGCATCCTTGGTATTGACTGCGCGAATGATGACTGCCCACTCGAAAGTTCTCTTTCCGTCTCTTATTCCGGTGGATTTGAAATCCGGAACAACTGTGAAATACTGCCATACTTTTCCGGCAAGGCCGTTCTTTTCAAATTCTTCGCGAAGGATCGCATCCGATTCGCGCACCGCCTCAAGACGGTCTCTGGCGATGGCGCCGGGGCATCTTACACCGAGCCCGGGACCGGGGAAGGGCTGACGGAATACCATGTTGTCGGGAAGACCAAGCTGCTTGCCCACAACACGCACTTCGTCCTTGAAGAGGATCTTCACGGGCTCCACCAGCTCAAAATTCATATCCTCGGGAAGGCCGCCTGCATTGTGATGAGCTTTGATACCTTTCTCGCTCTCAAGGATATCCGGCCAGATGGTTCCCTGCGCCAGAAATTCGATACCGTCGAGCTTTCTTGCCTCTTCCGCAAACACTTCAATGAACTCGCCGCCTATTATCTTACGCTTTGTCTCGGGATCGGTCACGCCTGCAAGCTTATCAAGAAAACGGTCGGTCGCATCCACATACACGAGGTTTGCTTTCATCTGATTTCTGAACACTTCGATAACCTGCTCGGGCTCTCCCTTTCGAAGGAGACCATGGTTAACATGCACGCAGGTAAGCTGCGCACCGATAGCCTTTATCAAAAGAGCTGCCACTACAGAGGAGTCAACTCCTCCCGAAAGTGCGAGCAGAACCTTTTTGTCACCCACCTGCTCCTGTATAAGCTTAACCTGCTCCGCTATAAAAGCATCTGCCTGCTCGGGTGTTGAGATACGGACCATATCATCCGGTCTTCTGATTTCTTCCATGTTGTTTCCTCTCTTTAATTGTTTTGATCATCTCTGGATGAACTTGTTTTCCCTGTAAGGAAGTTCTGAATGAACCTGTAGTTTTATTATTCACGATCAGAGGGGTTCGGTCAAGAATTATTATCCCTGATTTTGAAAAATCTTTTCATTACCGTAATCGGGCACTCCAAGCTCCTTTGCCGCCTCTTCGAAATACTTTTCTTTTATGTGCGGCCAGACTTCTTTTTCCCCCGCCTCTTTTGACAGCCTGACGGCCAGCTCGACCATGTCCGCCGAGTTGTCGATGCCTGTTAAAAGGATCTGGATATTACTGTTTATAAACCAGTGTGCCTTTTCCAAAAGCCCGCATGAAATAATATCTCTTACAACCTTTTGATTATCATACGGAATGCGCAGAAATTCCGGCTTCCAGCTGTATTTGTCACCCTCGAGTACATCATGCAGTATCATGCACTGGGCGTATCCCGGGTCCCCGATGGAGATCCCCACACAGCCGGAATTAAAATAATGCTTCCCATGATGGATATACTCTCCGGGAAAATGAGTGTGCGCACAAAGCAGATAACTCTCATCTATCTCATCAAGCCAGAAACGCGCCCTGTCGCTGTCAAGCTGAATAAGTTCCCTTGAACTTACAGGCGATCCGTGACAGCATCTGATGGAAGGATGACCCGGCACAGTATATGTAAAAGTGTTGGGAAGCTTTTTGAAGAATTCAAAATCCTCTTCGGACAGCAGCTCATAGGTATAGAGGAGATTGCCACTGGCGGAATTGTAGATCCAGAGCTGATCATCCGGTCCCTCCTCCCTTACCTTATGCTGGGAAAGCATGTATTCCTCCCTGTTCCCGCGAAGGAGTGTACATTTATGGCTCTTTATAAAATCATACAGATAATCAAGAGTTTCCCGTGCATAGGGAGTGTCGGATATATAATCCCCCAGAAAAAGATATTCGTCACATCCTTCTTTTTCCAGGTATCCGGTGCACTCCTTAAATGCGATTATATTACTGTGAATGTCTGATATTACACCTGTTTTCATCTTATAGTCAGTCCTGTCCCGATGCCTTTTCACCGTAGCAGAGCTTTACTCTGCTTCCCATAATAAAACAGAAGCAGCCTTCAGATCCTCTATTTCTCTTTCGGCATCATCCGGCCAATTCATGGTCTTCATCCACTGCTCTGCTTTTTGCTCCGATAAATAATATATCTCCCGGCACACTCTTTCTGTGGTTTTCCCTTCATCATCCTGAATATACATTGTCAGATCATCATCTGTCAAACTCTGAACCGGGAGTCCATTCTTTATTCCGCCACCCTTTAGATCAGTATATTTTGTTGATACAGCTTTTCTATATCCACTCTTTCACCTCCTTCGTGTATATGACTGTCCAAACCAAAAAACGTTACAACACTCCAAATGCTTTTTCAATAAAAGAGTGCTCCGTAAGAGCTCCAACAACATCGACAACCGAAAAATACCATTCTTCCTCTTCCTCAACCCACGCAGTTCTGATAGGCTGATCCTCAAATAATTGAACTTTATCACTTATCAAATTGTTATCTTCTATCGCAAAAAGGCTTCCGAAAACGTACGGTCAACGCTATCGAAAGCCTTTATTTTCGGTTATTGAATTACTAACCTGCAAGCCACTCGGTATTATTCCATCTCTAGCCACGATACTTTATATTGGCTCTATATCGTGCTTTGAGTTCTAAATATTGTGGTGGAATTCCACTCATTCTACGTAATTTTATTTTTTCTAAAAGTTTTTGCAACCAAATTGCAACCACAAAACTACTCTCCCCAGTAATCAATAGACTCCTGGGTACGCCCGGAAATACCAAAGAGCTTATACATAAAGTCCTCTTTCTCTCCGAACATTTCCGCAACAATAATCGTATCGTTGTCCTTATAGTAGAACAAGTGATTATGATTCACGTATAACTCCCTGAAATCCGTATCGATTTCATATTTTGCAGCCATATCAACGCCTATATCCGGATTATCCTGCAGGACTCTTGCTCTGTCTGTTATTTTCTTTACCGCAGACTTTGCGAAATCTTCCCCATACTGTTCTGATAGATATAGCTTCAGAGATTTTAGCTTTCTACGAACAATCTGTGAGTATTCCAACTTGTATTTCATTTACAATCCAAGCTCCTTCTCAAGATCATCCGCAGAGATAGTACCTTCTTCTCTTACAGATACTTTCGCTTCTGCTAACTTAGTCATGAGTTGTAGGAGAGCTTTTTGTTTATCTAATTCATCTAGCTCAGCAATATCTACCAAAGCACAGGTTCCATGACCATTTTTTGTGAAATACACTCTGTTTCCATATGTCACTTCATTAACTATACTTGTATAATTCTTTAATGCTGAAACCGGTTTTATACTTGGCATAAACTCACCTTCCTTCGCTTTTATATATGTATCATATCATATCGAAGATGATTTGCATATTATTTTCCCATAAATTTATCCCCAAATTCACCCCCTGAAAGCTGGCGGATTTCTATGCCTTCTTTCTTGCTATCGCTGTAAACTCACCCGGGAGTTTTTCATTTTCCCATGAAGGATGTTCATCAAAACGCTCCAAAGTAAATCCGCTCCCGATGATAGAATTGATGATCTCGCTGATGGTGTACTTCCTGTAATGGCATTTCGGGATCTGCTTACGGATCTCCTCATCGTAAAATCTTGCGTGCGCCATCTCACCTTCAAAGATATCTGTTGAGAAATAACTCATGGTTGGCTGCTGCAGCCCAAGTATATCGGAAATCTTAGTAAATGGATGGAAGTCACTGCAGATCATCTTTCCACCGGACCTAAGCAGTCCGTTCATAACATTCATAAAAGCATCTATATCGTGGAAATAGTGAAGGATCCCACCTTCCATGAATACGACATCAAAGAAACCGGCATACTTGTCCATATCGATTTCCATGATGTCACAGACTTCATATCCGATCTTCACGCCTGCAGCCTCAGCTGTTTCCATGGCGTATTTCCTGTTGGCTTCCGAAATATCAAATACGGTAACATCAGCTCCAAGCAATGCAAGCGGTATAGCTTTCTTGCCGCAGGATCCGCAGATATTCGCCACCTTGACACCTTCAAAAGAATCAAAGTAGTTTGTATACTGTTTTAGCATTTTCTTTGGGTTTTCTCTATCCTTTGCTGCCCTTTCTTCCGGCGTCCCGGCGGTTCTTACCCAAAAGTCATATGCATCAAACTCCCAGGCTTTCTTATGTTGTTTACTGTAATCTTCCAAAAGTATTCTCCCCTCTGTTTATTAGATTTCAAAATCCGGAAAAAGTCCGTTTTCAACACAATTAATAATGTTGATCACTTCCTCGTTCGCACGTTTTCTTCCTTCTTCGGTTTTCATCCAATTATCGCGCCTGGTATGGTTATCATCAGCCGGGCATGGCATTACTTCTATATGTTTCGGAAAATAATATCTGGCAAGAGCCAGGCTTCTCCTCATGTGATAACCGGTTGTTACAAGCAATACGTTCTTGACACGATTAATCCAGAATGATCGCTGTAGTTCCAACAGTGATTCAAACATGTTTTCCACCGTGTTCTGCGATAAATTGTCAATTAATAAATCCTCAGGCTCTACTCCCATACTGATCGCATGCATACGCATATGCTCAGCTTCTGTCATCCTGCCTTCTGCAAAATCACGTTTTGCACCGCCACTTAATAGTATTTTGGGAGCACGCCCTTTTTTATATGCTCCGACTGCTATCGGAATTCTGTATCGAAATGCCTTTATACTTCCTAAGACAACGATGCAGCCAGCCTTTTCTCCACAGTCAAACAGATCCTTAAAGAGAACTCTGTCTACTATTTCATTCGTAATATTTTCACGATCAATTTCTGAAATTCGCATTATATTGATTTCCCAAAGCTTTTTTAGCTGAAAAAATTATCTCAACCCGTTAGCAAACACCCATGAATAAAACAACTCCTTAGGTGGCTTTACATACTCATAGTCCAGAAGCGACTCTCTTGTGTCGATTATTTCAATCGCCTCGTTTAAGACTTCTTCAATATTAATTCCGGGATCATATTCTGTTCTATGCATGTTGTCTTATAATGTTCAAGAAGCCCATTAGCCAGCGTTGTTTTTCCGATACCACTAGCTCCGATCACAAATTTATAATCTTTTAGTCCCATTTCTATCAAACATTCTCCATTCGGTTAATAATCTTCTCAACATTCTTTTGAACTGGGAGGGTTCCATCCAGCTCGATTACATCGCAGCAGATTTTACCGATACTATCTTTTACTTTATCTTCTGTTATATTCTCAATCAGATTACGGAAGGATAATTGTTGTTCATACATATCGCCGCCTTCGGCAACACGTATGCCCCAACGTCTTTCTTCGCGGTCTTTAACCCGTCTCACTCGTTCATCAGTGTTTGTTTTCAACCAAAAAACATACTTAATCGTAGAAAGGATTTCCTCGCTCCAGTTGATGGTAACCCCGGTAAGAATATATCTTGGATGCGCTGCAATATCTTTCGCTATGCTTTTTTCAACCTCTTCCTTTGTGCGAGATACCGAATATGGCATATCCCCCAGATAATCTAGGCTATCTCCATACTCTCCATCAAGATCCGCACGTCTGGATTCCTTTTGCTCCGGGAAATAATAGTCCTCGACATCTATTTCGTAATAACTCAATTCCTTGGCCAACGCATGACCGAGCGTGGATTTCCCGCTTCCATTTAGTCCGACTATTGCTATTCCTTCCGGCATCCTATTCTTCCTTCTTTTCTGCCATTCCAACTGTCTCCAGTGAATATCGTATTTATAGTTCTATCCAAATGTCATTTCTAAGAGTTCCTGCGCAGCATCTTTACTTTCTATCCGCATCAAATTATCATCTGCTTTGGCTCTCGAAAGCAAATTCACGCTTCCATACCATACTATCTGATCATCTATAATGGCAAAATGTTCGTGCATATAATCTTGAATCTTCACCCTTACAGCGTAATTTTCTAGTATCTGCACAAGATTCTTAGTATCTTCTTTTTTCTCCTCCGGGTATCCTTCGGGATTAAGCGTTACGACGGTAATCTTTACTCCATCTTCCTGTTTTTTCTTAATGAGCCTTACAAATGCGTTCACCTTGATTTGATTCAATCCGGGGCTGGAAATAATAATCTCCTTGTTTGCTTCCAGCAAATCTCTTTCAAATACTTTTTCGTAAGTATCCATATCGAAAATTGCATTAGCATTCTGTTTCTGGGCTATGACATTATTACAAATCTCATATCCAATCTTCTTATATGTTCTAAGGCGTTTATGATACATTTTTTCAAGGACACGAATGTGAGAATCTACATAATCGTAAATGATTACTTCCTTCTTAGTCTCATAGTCTCTATGAAGACGTCCAGCAAACTGCTCAATATTACCTTCTGCAGCTGCAGGCATTGTAAGCATCATCGTATCAAGCCGCGGGAAATTAAATCCTTCGCCAATATACTTATCAATCGCGACAAGCACAACGGACTCCTCCGCCGGAACAGATCGCATTTGCAATCTCATTTCATCCTTTGCTTTTCGACTGCCCCCACCCTGGAGAAGATAAACATGGTCTGCCTTGCCTTGTAGCCGCTGATACAGAAGTTGCGCATGTTCTTTATATTTTGTTAATACGAGCGGGGTTCTTCCATTTTTTATGCAATTCTCAACATCAGCAATAATCTGCTCATTTCTGGAATCACATTCAATAACCGCCCTGTTTGCTTCTGTAACTTTAAGATCAGACGCGCTAACAAGCCTTGTAAATCTTGGATAGACAAAATGATCAATACCCTGCTTTTCAGCTCGCTCCTTCGCTGTATATCTGAATCTGATCGGTCCAAACTGCATAAACACTTTCTTTTCGAGTCCATCCTCACGTTTAGGAGTGGCTGTTAATCCATATACATATCTTGCTTTCGCAGCACCAACAACATCTTCAACAGTCTGTGCAGCCCCATGATGACATTCATCCATGATCACCATTCCGTACTTTTCAATAATAGGATTGATTTCATCTCCCTTACCCAATGATGAGAATATGGCAACATCAATAATTCCCGTCATGGAGTTATGCCCGGCATATAGCCTTCCGATAACGCTCTTTCTCTTCTTAACTCTACCTGTTTTTGTCTGATACTCGGGGAACTCAGCTTTTATATCTAGGAATTTTTCCAAATCCTCTATCCAATTCTTTTGTATTTCCGTGTTATGCACCAATATAAGAGTATTGATTTTTCTTTGAGCGATCATATACGCGCCGACAACTGTTTTCCCAAAGGATGTAGTCGCTGCGAGGATGCCATTATCATATTCCAAAATGGCTTTTGCTCCTCGCATCTGCTCCTCATATAAAGCGCCCTTAAATGATACATCAAGCGGTGTACCGGCACATCTATTATCTGTAAAAGAAAAAGGGATATCCGCCTCATTGAATCTTTCAATCATCGAATCAAGTAACGCTCTCGGAACACATATATATCCCGAATCATCGTAACCACAAAAGACAATCCTTGGAATACCTTTCGTAGATAATCCCATAGCCGCTCTTTTATAAAAATCAGGATTGCTGAATGCCGCCATACGCCTCAATGCATTTTGCATTCGAGGCTTCATGCCTTTAGTACCTATGTAAACCTTGTCAGCTACAACAATCTCAACAGTCGAAGAAACATCTTCTTTATGCAAAGGGTGTTTAGCTTTATCCCAAGGCTTTATATCATTATTGGCATCAGGCTCAGAATCGAACTCACTACCAAGAACACCCAGAATTCCCTCTGCTGACCATTCCTTTATTCTTTCCTCTACAGTTTCGATAGAAAGCTTTTTTACAGTTTTTAAGCAATCCCATTGATTTGGATAGGCATTCCAGTTTTCATCTATAAAAGCGCTATTTCCATACTTCAAGGCTTGGCCCTGCAATGGCAGCGCAACAAGGTTTCCAAGTCCCGGCTTACCGGTTTTTGTGTTGATTGGAATATGATCCTGCGCCGGAAGCATCCTGTCGTAATACCTGAAGCTTCTCATATTCACAGATTCGGCACCTTTTGTTAAAAGAGCCGTCCCAAATTTCCTTGCTGTAATAGCAAGGATTGGCTTTTCAAAGAACATCCATATATGGGCTCCTTTTCCGGAGCGTGAACGTTCCACCAGAACCGGAATTTCATTAATGTCACAAATTTTCCGGAAAGCATTAACCTCTGCCATCCACTCCGGATCAAGGTTTGCTCCATCATCTCCACCGATTTTATCATCATGACAATCGAAATCGAATACCAGGAAATTGATCGTTTCATCCGGAAACATAGGGTATAACCCAATAACATCTGAAGCGTCTTCTCTGATGCCGATCAAATGCTCGTATAATACTTGCCCGGTTAATTCCTTGTACCTCTGATTTTGACATTCACTACAGCTGAATTGCGGATTATTCTTCTTAGGGCAGACACCATCCTTCCAAAAATTCCAACACTGAGTATAATAACCGTGTTTTCCGGTTTTCTTGTTAGCCTTTCCGGAGCGTTTGCTATATACATCATTTCTGCCCTTGAACAAATGATAGAAATACTGGATATGCTGCTTCGTTATCGTAACCGGAAGGATACGGGCACCTTGATTCTCTTCATATGCTATATTTTTGTCTGGTGATAAATCCTCTATTTCCTTTGCTTCCCTTTTATAAGAGATCCCAGCATTATCGAGAAGCCCATGCAAATATTCAATTTCACTTTCCAATTGCCTTATTCTCGACAAATACTGTTCTTCACCCATATGCCACTTCCTTATTTGATTGTTATATATTTCTGATTGCTGCTATTCGGCTTATCCGGAATCGTTCTGCCTATACGGCCCTGTTCCAGCAGTCTGTTAATGTAAACCATAATGTTCTTTCGATCCTTAAGGCCAAGATGAGCGAGAATCTCCTGAACAGATCTAGCTTCCACACAGTAATCAAGAATCTGGCTTTCTACTGTATCTCCATGTACCGCTTCCTGATCTTGGGGGGTGACTTGGGGGGTGACTTGAGGGGTACCCCCCAAGTTGAGTCGGTTATATGGAATCGTTACCTTAATTGCATTATTAGAGAAATCAAACGCTTTTTCACCGTATTCTCCCACTATCCTGGGTACGCCTCGCCCGGATTTTTCACTGATATGCAGCTGAACAAAGATTTCTGTCAACTTATCGTTAACCGGAATTGACACCCCTGCATAAAATCCTTCCTTCGTTTGGTGCGGCGGAAGCGTTCCTATCGATGTTATCTCTATCCGGTCCTGAAAAGCAGTAAACATGGGGGATGTTCCACTGATCCATAAATTATGCTGAAAAGCGTTAATTACGGCCTCTCTGAATACTTTTGAATTAAACAGCATTACTTCTTTACGAATAACCTTGCGATTGCGTTCATCAGCCTGCGGCACATTCAACGTATCTCCATAATCAATAACCTTATCGAGTGCCAGAAGAAGACACATATCTCCAAATTCACGCACTGAGTACATCGTCGATGTTTTATCCGTCCCTGCAAAAACTGCAAACCGGATTGGAATATGAGGATTATCTGACAGAAGCTGTGCAAGCATATTATATTTTCCATCAACGGTCTGTAACTCAAGATTCTTCTTAAATGTCTTTTTGCTCAGTTTTATTCCCTTCGTCTCATAATACAGAAAAAGTTGATCAAAGGACAAATCGCTGAATCTGGCTTCTGTGTTAAGTAATGAGGGTCTTCCATAATTCAGGGCTCTAAATAATGCGGCTTCTCTTTCCGGGTATTTCTTAACATTTTCTTTACTTGAGCCAATACGAATATATCTGACCCCATTAAACTCTGTAGGCACAGTACGCGCGGCAGGAATGCTTAATACCACCACTCGATTTCCATCTATTTTATCTTCGTCAAATGTAAAGAATATTGCCGGAGAAACATTTCGTGCCCAATAGTGCTCAACCGGCTCATTTTTAACATCTTTTTTGTAATTAAATTTGGTATTTGTAAACTTGTGTGTCTTATCATGAACTCCCCATATCAAATATCCAAATGGTTCACCTGCCATAACCGCTGCATTTGAAAGAGCAGAAATATATTGTCCGATTTCGTCAATCTCGAACCAATTGTCCTTGAAATCAAACCATTCCTGTTCATCATCAAAAGAAAGGCATCTCTTTACTATTTCAATCACATTACTCATATGAATACCGCCTATATAACAAAATTGATACTAATAGTATCCTTCAACTTTTTTATTTCATTCAAATGCTTATATTACATAATAAGCCAAAATATATCCTACCATAAATAGCGCTTGTTTTCAATGAAACCCCGCTTATCATGCGGGCTTTTGGGCGGGTGAACCCGCCCATCAATCCTATCGTTCTGTCTCTTTTTTCTTTTGCTTTTCCTTATCTTTTCGAGCCGTTGTCTTCGCTTCCATCTGATAAGATTTCAGCTTTGAGAGAACGCTTTCAAGTTAAGACTAAAAAAAGCTTTCCGTACCCATGATGTACCCACTACTCCATTTCCTGTTATCAAATTGTTATCTCCAGACGAAAAAAGCTTCCGAGAGCGTACTAGCAACGCTATCGAAAGCCTTTATTTAATGCTATAATATTCCTACCTGCAAACCACCCGGTTATCAGAGGGCACTCTACTTTATCCTCCAAAGGGCAAAGCAGCTTATCCTCCCCCCATAGATAAAGAGTACCCATAATACTTCTTAATGGTTATCTGTAAAAGTAACTCAAACAAGAGTAATAAATCCCATCAACGCCTTATACTACAAGGATTAATAAACAAAAGAACAGACCTTGGAAAGGGGTCTCGTTGGTCCTTTTCAAGGTCTGTTACTATTGTTTTATTTAATTCTTAGAGGCTAAGACAGTTTACCTCTGGGAGGATAATCTGCTTTGCCCTATGACAACGGTATTACTCCAGCTCTATCGTTCCCGGTGGCTTGGAAGTCAGATCGTAGAACACTCTGTTCACCCCTCTGACTTCGTTTATGATCCTGCTCATTACGGCTTGAAGCACCTCAAACGGGATTTCTGCAGCCTCTGCGGTCATGAAGTCGACAGTCTTGACTGCGCGCAGAGCGATAGCGTAATCGTAGGTTCTTTCATCTCCCATTACGCCGACAGAACGAACGTTGGTGAGTGCGGCAAAATACTGATCCGGCATCCACGGGGGATTGAACTCATGCTCGCGGCTGAACAGTTCATCCACCGAAAGCCCCTCTTTTGATTCTCCAAAGCGTCCTGAAAGATTCTCCTTCTTCCACTCCTCTGCTGCTTTGGCCACTTCCTCACGGTAGATCGCATCGGCATCCTGCGTCATCTTAACCTTTTCGGCGGTGATATCTCCGAGGATCCTTACTCCCAGTCCCGGACCGGGGAATGGCTGACGGAATACAAGCTCTGCCGGAATGCCAAGTTCCAGACCGACCTTTCGCACCTCATCTTTAAACAGATCCCTGAGCGGCTCGATTATTTCCTTAAAATCCACATGCTCGGGAAGGCCGCCCACATTATGATGCGACTTGATCACGGCAGACTCTCCGCCCAGGCCCGATTCAACCACATCGGGATAGATGGTTCCCTGTGCCAGGAAATCCACCGCTCCTATCTTTTTGGCCTCTTCCTCAAATACACGGATAAACTCCTCACCGATTATCTTCCTCTTACGCTCAGGCTCATCCTCTCCGGCGAGCTTTATATAATATCTTTCCGCTGCGTTTACACGCACGAAATTAAGATCAAACCTGCCGCCTTTGCCGAATACCGCTTCAACCTCATCGCCCTCATTCTTTCGAAGAAGCCCATGATCCACAAATACGCAAGTGAGCTGCTTTCCGATGGCACGGGAAAGAAGCGCTGCCGCTACAGATGAATCTACTCCGCCCGAAAGAGCAAGGAGCACCTTTCCGCTGCCGACCTTTTCACGGATCCTGTTTATCGAATCCCGGGCGAAAGTATCCATCCTCCACTCACCGCCGCATCCGCAGATCCCGCGGACAAAGTTATAAAGCATCTTTGATCCTTCGGGAGTGTGAAGAACCTCCGGATGGAACTGTATCCCGTATAGATTTCTCGAAACATCCTCCATTGCCGCAACGGGCGTTGAAGAAGTGCGCGCAACCGAAGTAAATCCCGGAGCCAGCTTTGAGATATAATCAAAATGACTCATCCAGCAGGATGTTTTGGCGTTCACCTTCTGAAGAGACGACGCGTAAGGGAGCGAGCTTCCCTCCCCTCCGAACAGTGCGGATTTTGTGTCCACTTCCAGCTCGGTCTTTCCGTATTCCCTGAAATCAGCTCTTTCAACCTTCCCCCCCAGCACGTGGCTCATAAGCTGCGCGCCGTAACAAAGCCCCAGCACCGGCACTCCCAGTTCAAAAAGCTCCGGCGAACATGTCGCAGCCCCTTCTTCAAAGCAGCTCGACGGTCCACCGGTCAGGATGATTCCCTTGGGATCCATTTCCTTTATCTTTTCAAGAGGCGTCCTGTATGAATAGATCTCGCAATAAACATTGCACTCACGGACTCTTCTTGCGACCAGCTGATTATACTGGCCTCCAAAATCAATTACTATTACTTTTTCCATTCTTTTAAGCCAACTCCCATCGTTGTAATAAAATGCCGGGTGATCAGCATCCCGAATCTGAAATCAAAAAACTTGCGTCCTTTCGAAATCCTGCCTGTTTTATGGCCTTGCATTATTTCAATATCTGACCGTTTTCACGATCTTACCATTTTCCGGATTCTTACCACTCTTTCGATACTACCTGATTTCTGCCGTGCTCCTTTCCGAAATAAAGGTTCTCGTCCGCCTGCTGAATCAGCTTCTCAATCTTATATCCCGGCTTGTACGTGGTCGTTCCCAGAGTCATGGTGAACCGGATCTCATGCCCGTCTTTTTCGATCACGTTCTCCTCGATTCTGGAACGGATCCTCTCGGCGACAGAGACCGCATCCTCGCGGTTCCCGATTATCAGCACCAGAAACTCCTCTCCGCCCCAGCGGCAGATCGAATCTCCGTCCCTCACACTGCTGCGGAAAATATCTGCCACCTCTTTTAGCGCTTCGTCTCCGAAATCGTGACCATAAGTGTCATTGATCCTTTTAAAGAAATCTATATCGCCCATTAAAAGCGAAAAGATGGTTCCCTTGCTCCTTGCCAGCTCGTATGCAGCCTCCAGTTTTTTCTCCATGCTTCGTCTGTTGATAAGTCCTGTAAGCGGATCCTCGCTCGCCACGATGTCAAGCTCCTGATTCTTCTCTGTCATGGAAAGCATCGAATACCTTTTCTCGAGATTGAAAAGGTGGGACATGGCACCGACCATAAAAATGGACAGGATTGAATTGTACAGGAACAACAAATGCGTTACCGATGCCTCAAGTTCAAACCTCGGAGCCACCTTTATGCTGAGCACGTAACAGCCCGCAAAAAGCGCCATCGCACCCAGTGTAGCAAAAAGCGGGGGTGTGACCGGCCTTTTAAGATCGTCATTGATAAGGTTCAGGAAAAAGAAAAGCGGAACTATGGCGAACACATACATGAAAAAGCCGACATCCCATCCCAGCATCAAAGTACCGAAGATGACCTGGACCCCTATCTCGATGAATGTCATTATATAGCCGCTATAGATGCTTCCGGATCTGACGATCTTGTAAATATACAGATAATAGGCCACCACGATCATGTTGTAGACCGTCATCGGCCATATCCTGAGACTCAGAAACATTATGAGCATGATAAAATGCACTATCGTGATGCCGATAGAGACGATTTCAAGCTTGGTCTGCTGAGATACTATCTCTCTGCCGAATATAATGTTTTTCAATGTCTTGAACCACTTCATAAACAGTATTTTACCATAACAAAAAGCCCATTTAAAGAAAAGCGAAAAAAAATCATTAAATAAGAAACTTTTTTTATACTTCCTATTGTAATATTGCCAAAAATGTGGTAGATTGAAAGTACATAAAAAAAGGTGGATTGGAAGCTTTATATCCATGCAGGCTTTGATCAAAAGGGAGAAAAGGATTTTCCCTCAAAGCTTTATCGCCGGCTCAGGCGTCACACATTTCAAGGAAGAAAGGAGGTTGTGGCAATGAGTGCTGTTCGTGATACAATTCTCAACAACTACTTGCAGGCTTATCAGCCGAGTATTACGCGTTATGATTCCCACAAAAAGAGCGAATTGCGCAATACTTACAATTCCATTGTCAAATTAAATAAAGAATCTCCTTGGTATCTTCCTGTGACCAATAAGGACACACAGGCTTATGCCGTGAGCCTTAAAGAAAATGCCCGCGAATTAAGAAGCGAGATCGCAGAGCTTGGCGGCCTTGAAGAAAACGGTCTGATCAGCGGTAAGAGCGCATATTCCTCCGACGGAAATGTTGTATCCGCTCTTTATATCGGTGATGAAAAGAATTCCGATTCTGCTGAATCGTTTGAGATAGAAGTCAAATCCCTTGCAACTGCTCAGGAGAACGAAGGCAAGTCCCTTCCCAATGCTCCCGTCGCACTTCCCGAAGCAACCTACTCCTTCGACGTGGGCATCAACGGAATGAATTACGAATTCCAGTTTGCTATTTCCGAAGGTGAGGCGAATAAGGATGTCCAGGAAAGACTTGCAAGGTTGATCAACAACTCCGGTATAGGGCTTTCCGCTGAAGTTGTGGAAAAGGGCGATCAGACCTCCCTTAAGGTATTATCCGAAGCCACCGGTATCCCTCGCGGAAGAGAAAGGATCTTCCAGATATCCGATGAGCGCACCAGTAAGGAAAAGGGAGCCGTTGATTACTTCGGGCTCGGCAATGTCGTAACCGAACCTGAGAACGCCAAATTCCTTATAAACGGCGAAGAAAGAGAGACCAACTCCAACCACTTTACAGTGGGCAAGATGTATGAGCTCGAGCTCAAGGGGATCAGCAAAGAGGGTGAGCCCGCTACCGTCGGAATGAAGACCAATTCCGAAACAGTTACGGATAACCTTGAAAAGCTTGTAGGAAGTTACAACAATTTCCTCAAAGCCGTAAGCACATACACAAACGCACAGGCTCGCAGCAAGCAGCTTGCGGGCGAGGTAAAAGGCATCGGATCCTACTACGGAAGATTACTCAGTGACGTGGGAGTGGGCATCGGAGAAGACGGTACCCTCTCAGTCGACAAAGATAAGCTTAAGGAATCTGCCGAAGAATCCGGCGATCTGTCCGCTACATTCAGTGCCCTTAAGGATTTTTCAAATTCGCTGCTCAGAAAGAGCAACCAGGTAGCGCTCAATCCCATGGAATATGTACAGCGCACCGTAGTCGCTTATAAGAACCCCGGGCATAACTTCGCAAGCCCTTACAACACCAGCTCCTACTCGGGAATGATGTTCAATTTCTTCTGTTAATAAGATTCTTCTTTTTATAAATGATAAGTTGACAAACTCCAAACTCCAAAAAATCACCTGTGGAAACCCCACAGGTGATTTTTTTTGATGCCTTTTCTTCACTTCACTACGCACCAGCTCAAATACAGCCACAATGGCGTTTATCACCAATTCAAATGTCCATTTTCAGATTATCTATTAACCGTTTTCTCCCATGTTTTGACCGTCTGTCCTATAAGAAGCTCTTTCATGGGATTAAGATCCTGACTTTCATCCCACGCTTCTAAAGCCTTCATATACTCATTCCTGTCTTCTTCATGAATGGTAATTACCGGATGATCATGGCAAACCAGAAAATAATTCATAAGAAGTCTGCCTACGCGGCCGTTTCCGTCAGCAAATGGATGTATATTTTCAAATTTTGCATGGAAGAAAGCCGCAGCGGTAAGAGCATCCTTGTTTTCGACCGAACCGATGTCTGTCAAAAGCTCGCATATCTCATCCTTAACATCTTCCGGTGGAGCTCCGACCTCATGTATTCCGGTAACATAATCTCCTATCTTATACTCCCCTGGTCTCTCCCCATGCATATACCTTCTTTCATCATATGTTCCCACCGTTAAAGCATACTGGAACTCTTTTATAAGACTCTCATCTATTTTTTGCTTTTCATCAAAAGCTTTTAGAAACAGTTCCCATCCTCTTTTTGCATTCTGAAGAGCAAATAACGAATACACATCACCTGTATAATTGGCTACACGTCCATGCTCAAAAATCTCACGGGTATCATGGAACGAAACAGTAGGGATCTCCAGCTTCGTAGTATTATACGCCAACGTTACAGCTTGTCCATTTACTACGGCGTCAAGATCCGCGCTGTTTTGTATTCTCTTTTCAGTCCAAAATGTACGGATCCTATTATACATAAAAACCATGCCTCATTGTTGAGCGCCTCGATCTTTTTTCGCTTTAATTCTTTTCAAAAAATCAGAAGCGTTATCCCTGTTTAATTCATTTCTGTATTTTTCCTGAGCTTCTACGAGAATTGTTTTGTTCTCAGCTTCTTTAACAGTTTTATAATATAATTCTTCAAGGCTTCCCGAAGATAAAAGCGACTCGAGCACTGCCAATTTTTCAGTCTCTATATCCTCATTATATAAATCTTTATATATGGTTGCAATCTTTTCCTTTGTAACTGTATGCCCTGATTCCTCGCACTCTTTCATAATGCCGACAATATCGGATATGTCATGTTTATACTCCCTGAATGAGCGCAATTTCATGGCAACAAGATATTCCCCTTCAATAGTTCTCACATCAAGACATCCGCAAAACGTTTTGTAGTGCTTTCCATACTTTATAAGCTTATCACTGTATGATGAAGTCTTTTTAAAATCGTCGTTAAGCCAGTCTTTATCCAAACCATTTTCATCCGCAACTTTGGCTATAACATCTTTTATATATGAGGCTGCAAGTATAATAGAGTCTATATCTGTTGTTTGCCCGCGAAATCCATAATTTACCACTATCGATGATCCCCCGACCAATACCAGTTCCGCCTTAGTATTCTTCCGGTTGTATTTTTTGTAGCCTTTAGCTACAAGATAAAGATAGTGATCCAGGTTTTCCCTGTTAAGCTCAAACGACATCAGTCAGCTCCTTCTCGATAATATTGTATTTATAAAAAAACTTGCCAACAGGATGTTCGCTGCATTCCTTTATCGCTTTATCAAAGTAATCTTTTTCACCGATTCTATCGAGAATACGTATGCTTTGAGGGATAAGAGGGTCTTTTAGTTTTTGATTTCTGATCTCATCGTAATCCTTAGGTGGATCAACATCGTACTTATCCGCTATAAAATCCATGATCGCCATCATATACAGAGCTTTTGCGCGCCAGTTTTTATTCCAAAGATTATTGATCATATCGCTTTCTATCATTATTTCACAAAAGCGATAATCATCCCCCACGTACTTATATTCGTGACATATTTCAGAACGAAAAGTATCAAAAGGAATATCATCTTCTATACAACGGAGAATACGCAACGGTGTATTATTTCTATTTATCTTGCGGTTTAATTCCAGCAAAACACTTTCAGGGGCATTCCTGGCTCCCCTTTCCCATGCCTGAAGTGTCCTGAGATTCAATCCATATTGTGTTGCAAATTTACTCTGTGACAAGCCTGTTTGCTGCCTTAACTCCCTAATAGTCATATAAAGCTCCTCTTATAAAAAATCATACTACAATGTAGTATGATTTTCAATGAAAAAAAGCGGTTTGAGGCATAAACTCCAAACTCCAAAAAATCACCTGTGGAAACCCCACAGGTGATTTTGATTTGGTTTCGCTTTAGAACAGCCCCGTCACTCTTCTTTCTTCATCTTCCTGACGGCGCTTCTGCATCTGTGCCTGTACATCGTTCAGAAGCTGCTGCTTCTTAAGCTTCTGGATGTAATCGCCATATTCGGTATCTCCCATTCTGCTCTGGGATGCCACTGTATTGTAGCTGATGCCGTTGTTGTAATTGATCGCCACATCAAAGGCATTGCTCTGCGCTCCGAGCTTAGCACGGCCGCCACTGACCTTCTCGAGGGCGCTGTCGATAGTCTTTAGATCAAAGCTCTTTGTGACATCAAAATCCTTTATTCCGAGATAATCCAGAGTAGCATTCACCTTTGAAAACTCATGCTCTCCGCCATCGGCATTGATGGCCATGGTAACCTTACCATCCTCGTTGTCGAGAAGCTTCACGCCGTTGTAGTTTGTAGTCTCGGCTGCCTCTCCGATCCCGGCTTTGAGCTGATCGATCTCCATCTGGATATAGGACTTATCTTCCTTCGAAAGGGTGCCGTTGGATGCCTGAAGAGCCAGCTCGCGCATTCTCTGCAGAGAATCGGTGATCTCCGACACTGCACCGTCCGCGATATTTATCGCATCCTTACCCATCTGCATATTGTTGGTGCCGGCATTGATACCGCCCACCTGGCGCTCCTGCTTCTGAAGGATAGCCATTTCAGCCGCGCCGTTGGAAGCATTCTGTATACGCTTTCCGCTTGAAAGCGATGAAACAAGATAATTATTAAGGTTTTCACCTACGCTATGTACATTACTCATATGCCTACCTCCGCTATTTGAAAGCCAAAGCATGTACCGATTAAAGATACTTTTATAACCTATAATATACCCGAAAAACGCCTAAAAGTCAATAAATGCGGCGGTATTTCGGGGAAACACAAAAGGAAGAGCTTCCTGCTCTTCCTTTTGTTATTTGGTAGTATATATCTCTCCAACTTATCCGAGGAGTGAAAGAACACCCTGATTTGCCTGATTGGACTGAGCGAGCATCGACTGACCTGCCTGCTGCAGAATGTTGGCATTGGAGTACTTAACCATCTCTGTAGCCATGTCGGTATCACGGATACGGCTCTCAGCAGCGGTTGTATTCTCAACTACGTTGTCGAGGTTAGCGATCTTGTGCTCAAGTCTATTCTGATAAGCACCGAGCTTAGCACGAAGCTTGTTCAGATCGTTGATAGCGTTCTTGATGGAAGAAATCGCACTCTTTGCTCCGCTCTGAGTTGATACGGTGATTGCGCTTACTCCAAGTCCCTTCGCGGTCATGGTCTGAAGACTGATGGCCATTGTGTGGCTTGCCTCTGTACCAACCTGAAGGGTAACTGTGGTGCTTACGTTAAGAAGGCTGATGCCGTTGAACTTGGTGTTGTTAGCTACATCGTCGATCTCGTGGATGAGCTGTGAAACCTCAAGCTGTACATATACTCTATCCTGTGAGGATACGAGAGTTCCGTTTGCTGACTGAACTGCGAGTTCGTTAAGTCTCTGAAGCATATCGTGTACTTCGTTCAGCGCACCTTCTGCAGTCTGTACCATTGAAATACCATCCTGAGAGTTGCGGCTTGCCTGTGTAAGTCCACGGATCTGACGTCTCATCTTCTCGGAAATTGCAAGACCTGCTGCATCATCTGCTGCACGGTTTACGCGGTAACCGGATGAAAGTTTCTCAGTTGATTTAGAAAGCGAGTTAGAAGTTAATCCTAACATTCTGTTTGAGTTCATTGCCTGCATGTTGTGCTGTACTACCATAATTTTTCTCCTTGTCTTTAACGCTCTGTGTTATTCGAGCCACTCGGTTGATAAGTTGTGTTTTGCAGGACTCCTTCCTGCTTACACTACTTATATCGGTGACATATAAAAAAACTTTAGGGGTTTTTTAAAAAAATTTAAATCCGGTTTTCTCTTCTATATTTCTCTTTTAATTGAAAGCATTTTGGAACAGTTCCTTAAATGCGGATATCAGCCTTGAATTATCCTCCGCGGTAATGCTGCCTATATGCCCTACCCTGAATACAGTGTTTCCGATCTCCCCACCGTTCGGGCACAGCCAGATTTGATATTTATCCTTAAAGGTATTAACTACATCCTTAGCGCTGCCGTCTCTCACTCTTAGAGCCGTAACACAATTCGACATGGACTCTGCAAACAGATCCAGCGGAAGATCCTTGATCCCCTCTCTGAACCGCTTAGCGGTGTTTACTATCCTTTCATGCTCCGCATCCCTGCCTCCGCATTTGTCTATCTGATGAAGCCTGGCGTTCAGCGACAGGAGGATGGATACAGCGGGAGTGAAAGGAGTCTGCCCTCTCTCCCCGTTCTTTAAAGCCTCCTTAAGACTTAGATACATTCCCGTCTCATCATTCTTTTCCACTCGCTCTATCGCTTCGGGAGACATGGTGATCATGGAAATACCCGGATGGAGCGCAAGAGCCTTTTGTGAGCTGGTGATAACCGCAGCTACGCCAAGCTTATCCATATCAAGCTCATCCGCAAGAAAAGCGCTGATAGCATCAACTATAAGAAGGATCCCATTCTCTTTGCAAAAGTCCGACACGATCTGCATATCGTAGAGCACACCGGATGATGTCTCGCACATATTAATAAGAAGAGCTGTATAACCTTTGTCGGCATACTCACTCAGCTTACTCCGATCCAGAGCCTTTCCAAATTCAAGCTTAATCTCGGAATACTCCCTCTTGTGAAGGGCGCACAGATCAGCAAACCTCTGCCCGAAGGAGCCGCCGTTAACAACAATCACTTTATCGGAATCGTTTAAGATATTCATCACGGCCGATTCCATCGCGCCGGTACCCGAAGCTGTAAGAAAAGCGACTCTGCTTCCCTCAGGAGCAGAAAGCAGTTCCATCATCATCGCCTCATTTTCCTTCATGATCTCTGAAAACTCCGGGGTGCGGAAATATGGTGCCGACTGACCCGTCACCTCAAGCACTTCATCGCAGGACATAACCGGTCCTACCGTAAAATTCAGCATCTTATCTGACATATCCCTATCCTTTTTCAATCAAAGCCCTTGTCAATCAGGGCTCAACCATTCAATTCCCTCAATACCTCAACCGTATGTGTCAGCCCCGCCCGAGCATCAAACAGTCCCTTCCATCCAAGGGAAAGAAGCCTGCTGCTGTCCAGCGATGAGTTATTCATCGGGTTAAAGGCTTTCTTCTCGTTTTCATCAGGGAGCTCCGTCTTTATGGAAACCCCTCCCGCAGCCGCAAGCTTTTCCGCCATCTCTTTAATGGAAATGACGGATGTCGGGTTCGAGATATTATAAGCCCCTATATTCTCACCCTTTAATAGAGCTATCAAAGCTGCCGAAGCACAATCTACGCAGTAAACATAGCTTCTTATCTGCGCTCCGTCGCTTTTCATGATAATGTCTTCTCCCGCAGCGGACTGATATGCAAATGCGGAAGAAACGCGGTTATCCTTCATCGATGCCGTAGGTCCGTAAATATGCCCCGGTCTGATTATAACACTTTCCATGCCGTATTCATATGAATATGAGGCGCATAAGGTTTCACCCGCTCTTTTACTCACAGGATAGGCACTCCTGGGGCCAAGCAGGTCGACAAATCCGTAATCTTCCTCTTTGAAGGGTCTGTCAGTCTCCTTTTTTCCGTATACCTCACTGCTGGAAATATACATAAAACGCCTGCATCCAGCTTTAGAAGCATACTTAAGAAGCCTCAGTGTACCTCCGGTATTACACTCCATGGTCTCGACGGGTTCCTTTAACATAGCACCGGGAAAGGCATTTCCCGCGCCGTGAATGACATAATCAACCTTCTCGGGGAAATCCCGGATCTCCTCCAATGCATCATACCTGAGTATATGGAAGTATTCCTTTAAAGCATACATTCCGAACCGGCCCTCGGCCTTTTTCGGATCTCTGCCCGTCACATATATCTCGATCCCGGTATTTTGAGTCTCATTAACACGGATCAGCATATCCGCTATCGCAGAACATATGAGCCCGGTCGCTCCCGTAATAAGCACAGACTTTCCCGCCAGCTCACTTAATTCCGGAAATGCCGAAACCGCGATATCAAGGTCCTCTATCCACTTTTTATTTTCTGATAATGCTTTCAACTAATGCCTCATTTGAACTTTAATTGGTCAGGTAACTTGCTGAGAATGATCTTTTTATTTCTTTCCGATAAATAAAACATATTTAATCGATCTTTGCTGTATTGCATTTTAGTACCATTTGTTATTTCTGTAATCAACGCAGTATAAAACCTTTCCCAGCTTAAATACTTTTGAGAATCCGCATAATTCTCTGTATGACTGCATTTATCCTTTATTTCCGCAGAATTAAACAGATTGCTTGTTAGAAGCAAATACTCAAATGACTCAGGGGCATAAAGTTCAACATTTCCGGAGCCATATCTGATATACTCTATCATACCCTCCATTTCTGCTCCAAATGCAGCGCCATCAACTATCGCCAAATATCTCGCGTCATTATTGATTTGCTCTTTAATAGTATTCAGTATATTGGATTTACCTGAGGCAGATATGCATGAAACATTGTTACATATGGATTTCCAGAATTCAAATCCTGAACCTGAATCCTCTGTTATGATCACATCCGGAGCAAATGCAGTGGATGGATTCTGCCCATAGATCCTATAAAACTCATTCTGAGTATATTCACCCTTGAGATTAGCGTATTTTCCGCTTGTCCTTATCCCATATACCTCGTTAATACTATACGGAAGTTCGTGAAGTTTCTCTCTTGTCACAATGACATAGTAGTTATTCGATCCCAAAATAGATTCTGCAAATTCTTTCGACTTGATAAACCTGCTTTGTTCGTCAATAAATACGATAGATTCCGATATCCCATCAAGCTGTATTTTCCAATTACGACCATATACCACCTCTAATGGCACATCGCTTTTTATACTGATCCCCGAATCTTCTTCCTCATTATATTGTCTGATCATCTCGATCAGAGTTGTCTTACCCGTGGCACTGTCACCTTTTATCACAGTAATATTCCTGCTGATCGTAAATCTGTATTGTAAATATGCATTTTCAATAATGATTTCGTGTTTTCCTATCATTACAATAGCTCCGTAGCCACATCAACCATTTCTTTCATGTTATGTACTGTCTTTGAATTATTATCAATATAAATCTCAAAGTCACCTTCAAATTCCATAATATGGTTTAGATTTATAGTCAGGTCACGTTCCTCTCCAAGTTTAAGGATCCACTTTGCGCAGTTGTTGCCGCAAGCTGACGCATTTATCACTCTCTCCGGCAAATATTTCATCATAATGACAGCCTTTGTACCACCCGATAAACGAGTGGGAGGAATCTGCCTGAGAACAGGACTCAGAATACAATCCGACGATTGTACAGAGGATTTATCCACGTCTGATATAACCTGCCTGACAAAATCATCATCCAACCATGAATACTGATACTGATTATCAAAAAAAGTATCCACATTATGTAATACATTATCCATATCGCCGAAGAAAATATGTAACATCACTTATCCTTTCTCATGCGAAAGATTACCAAAATTTATTTGAATAATACACACCCCCTGATTTATAGTATTATACTACCATAAATCAGGGGGGTTTACAATTCGGCTATCCTTTTAAAAATGACAACCGACCTCATTCCTAATGGAGTAAAGATTTTGTCAGTTGATTAAAGAAAATAAATAGAAAGGGTGATGGCCCCTGAGGTATAATAGTTTTCGACCAAAAAAACAAACCGGAAGGAGTGCCAACACCCATGAACATTATAGCATTAATCGAGGAATTAGTGAAAGAAGTATTAGCAGCGGAGGATGATTTCTTTATCGATCTTGGTAAATTCCCGGAATACGAGCATGCTGTATACCAAGCAAGCCATAAGTTTGCAAGCCGGATCCTTGGTAATTCGCTTACCGCAGCAGACGAGATGATCCGTCACAGTAGCCTGAGAAAGAAGGACTATAACATACAGCGGCTTGATGACAGAAGCCTTGTCTCAACCGTTGGAGATATTGTTTTTAAGCACACCCTCTTTAAAGAAAAGGAAAGTGGGAAATACTGCTATATACTTGATGAACTGTTAAAGCTGCCTGAACATGAAAGACTCACATCAATGGCTGAAGCAAAGATACTGAACGAGTCAGAAGTGTATTCATACCAGCATGCCGCAGAATCCCTCAGTACTAAAAACGAGACTATAACAAAGACAACGGTAATGAATAAGATCCATGCCATCGAGGAGGTTATTCCGGAGGCGGAACCACTGCCCGTGGAAGAGAAAAAGCAGGTAGATTATCTGCATATCGAGGCTGATGAGGATCATATCCACAGACAAAAGGACGGTAACGAAGAAGGGTGTATGATTGGAAAACTCATATACCTTTTCGAAGGAAAGGAAGAAGTCTGTGAGGGCCGCAGAACGCTTGTGGATACGCACTATTTCAGCGGACTTTATTCCGGACCCGAAAAGAATGGGCAGCTTTGGGATCAGGTTGAAAAATATATTGAGGCTAATTATGACCTGGACAGTCTGAAAAGGGTATATATAAGCGGTGATGGAGGTGGATGGATAAAAGCCGGGGTTGACCACATATATAAGGGCGTTTTCGTTGCAGATAAGTTCCATCTTATGAAATACATCAACCGTGTTGCAAATCTTGATCCTGATAAAAGGAGCAGGAATGAAACAAAAGGGCGATTCTATAAGTATATCTATAAAGACAAGCTTCTTGCCGCTAAAAAGCTTCTGACAAGGATCGCAACAAGGACCGGCAGAAACGATGTGACAGATGATGTAAGGGTATATTTTGAAAACAACTGGGAAGCGATACAGAAAGCCTTTCACGATAAACATGTTTACGGATGCAGTGCGGAAGGGCATGTCAGCAACGTGCTTTCAGACAGGATGAGTTCGCGCCCTATGGGGTGGAGCGAGACCGGGTGTGACCGTATGTGCAAGCTACGCTGTTATGTAAGGAATAATGGCCGCGCGAAAGTAGTTGATCTTGTAAGATATCGTCGCGAAAGAGAACTTCAGAGCCGCCTTAAGATGACCGGAACCGATGGTATGGTTGATGCTGTTGAGCGAACAAGGTATACGAAAGAGCAGCGGGAAGCATACTCATACATAGAACGTCTTCAGGCAACACTTGGGATAAACAGTACAGTTAAGAAAACTCTGTCAATCCGCGAACAGATAGGAAATCTGTGATGATTGACCTTATTGATAGCTGGGAGTAAAATGAAATGGATCAGAGAATTCTATAATTCTAAGGGACCTTTCTAACCTTTTCCAACTGACAATAAGTTTACTCCGTCCTCATTCCTCAAAACAATTGACAACAAAACAGAATAATGATAATCTTTTCATAAAGGAACTGCCGATAGACGGTAGACCTTAGTTTATAGGTTACAAAAAAGCAACCTAGCCTTGGTCAGGGGGGTGCTTTTTTGATGCCTGTTCTTCACTTCACTACGCACCAGCTCAAATACAGCCACAATGGCGTTTATCACCGATGCTATAGCACTTATGAGCGCTAACATCTCCAGCATGCCTTTCTATAGTCTCTTCCATAGGCAACACCTCCTTCTTTCGATGGAAGGTAGTGCGAAAAAGTACAGTGAAAAGAATATATTATATTGTCTTAACCCAATCTATCATCTTAGTCACACCTTCAAGTGCTGTTACCTTTGGTTCCCAACCAATCTTGTTTTTTATCTTAGAAATATCAGCTACAAACACCTTCTGATCGCTCTGTCTAGGGGGAAGTTTTGTATATTCCATCTTAATATCTAAGGCCTTCTCAAGCATTGCAAACAACTCTAGCAATGACAAGGACTGAGCCATAGTTCCGCCAATGTTATACGCCTGACCATAGATATCATCAATATGATCCAGCGCCGTAAAGTACAAATTGATCATATCCTGGGCTTGCAAAAGATCTCTTACCTGTTTTCCATTGCCTGAAATAGTAAATGGTTCACTTCCCGGATTCCGGTACTTTTCCATAGCTTTTGCCACAAACCAGCCTACCCAGCCCTGATCATAAGTCGCAAACTGGCGGCTTCCATACATCGACGAATGACGGAATACTACTGATCTTACTCCGTAAATGCGTGAAAAATCTAACATATACTGATCTGCACATCCTTTAGAGCATCCGTAAGGTGATCTAAAATCCAGAGGCACAGACTCATCAAAACCATTTGGAAATTCTTTACATATATATCGTGTATCAGTCTCTTCATAGTTATAGTAATCAAGATCACCATATACTTTATTCGTACTTGAAAAAATGATAGCGGTCTGCATACTATACTTACGGATCGCCTCGAGCACGTTCATTGCACCCATGGCATTTACTTCAAAGTCCTTGTATGGATCAGTGATCGATTTGGTCATGGTCACTTGTCCTGCCAAATGAAAGATCGCATCAAACTGACCCTCGCGGATCACATTTTCAACATCGTTCTTATTTCTGGTATCACCATGAATGAACGTGAAACTTCCGAGCGTTCCGAGCCATTCTCTGTTTTTGTCGGATCCAAGTCGTGACATATTATCAAAAACTGTCACATCATATCCATGCTCTATCGCATAAGATGCAAGATTACTACCCAAAAAACCACATCCACCATTAATCAATAGTTTCATTTTCTATCCTCTCTATCTTCCATCTGTTTGATCATATCTTTTATTCCCGTTTTCCAGTCAATTGGGTTCCATTCCCCTATTCTCCTCAATAATGCCGTATCCGCAACGCAATCCGGTTCCCCTTCTCGCATCGGGATCGCACCTTTATGCACTTCAGATCTTCTCCCGGTCTCTTGCCAGATATAATCAACCAGTTCGGAAACAGTCGGAGCAACCCCTGTTCCAACGGAAATCTCATTATACCCGCTAAGGTCTGAAAATATCACCATTTTTATAGCTTTTAAAACATCCTCAGCTGCAATAATATCCCTTCTCTGTGTTCCAAGAGTTGTTTCTACCGGATCACCATTTATCATCTTAGTGATCATTGATGGAATGAATCTGTCTTTCGGCTCATCAGGACCATAAAACATCTCTAACTGTAAGCTATTAAATGTGATATCATGCTTGTCAACATAAAACTTTCCAAATTCGCTAAAAATCTTCTTGGCGAAACTATACATGTTAATCTCATCCGGCAGTCCTGTTCCTATAGTCAGGAATCTATCAGTTCCATGTTCAACAATTGTATTGAGTACTTTTAACGGAAACTCGATATTTGCCTCGATCACTCCGTCATAGAGTACGTTTGTCCTTCCATAATTACATACCATATTCAGCACGTAATCATAATGTATTTCTTGCATAGACGCTTCGATTCCATCTATCGAAGCGGGAATCCATCGAATGAAATCGGCTAAATCATCTACTCTCGAAAGATTTGAATTAACACGCTTTGTACATACAACGGTATGACCATCGTTAAATAGTTCTCTTGTTATCTTACTTCCGATATATCCATTTCCACCGAGTATAAGAAAAATCATCCATCATCCCTCGTTCACTGCTTCAATTATTACCTCGGCCATATAATCGATCATTTCATCTGTCATTCCGGGATAAACACCTATCCAAAATGTATTGTTCATAACGAAATCTGTTACTTCCAAACTTCCGGCCACCCTGTATGCATCCGTACCTCTGATCTGATCAAATGCAGGATGTTTTATCAGATTACCGGAAAACAGTAACCTTGTTTGAATATTATGACTCTCAACATACTTTGTGATCTTGTTTCTATCCAACCCACTCTCTTTTTTTACTGATATCAGGAAACCAAACCATGAAGGTTCACTGTTCTCAGCCGGCTCCGGCAGTATCAACTTATCCGCCACGGGTTCTAATGCCTTACGCAGCCTGTCCCAGTTATGCCTTCTGCGTTCTATAAAACTCGGGAATTTCTTTAACTGTTCACAACCTACGGCTGCCTGCATATCCGTAACTTTTAGATTGTATCCAAAGTGACTGTATGTGTATTTGTGATCATAACCGAAGGGAAGCTCCCCGAACTGTCTGTCGAACCGATGACCACAGACACCATCTTGTCCGGACGGACATATGCAGTCACGTCCCCAGTCACGATATGACAGTATCAGACGATGGAGTAACGGATCATCCGTATACACTGCTCCGCCTTCTCCCATAGTCATATGATGAGGTGGATAAAATGATGAGGTTCCAATATCCCCCCATGTACCGCTATACTTCGTTTTCCCATCTATCGTATACTTAGTGCCGAGAGCATCACAATTATCTTCTACCAGCCAAAGGGAATGCTTATCGCAGAACTCCCTGACTGCCTTTAGATCAAACGGATTACCCAACGTATGCGCTATCATTACTGCCTTCGTCTTCTCTGATAATGCACCCTCGAGCTTGGTAACATCTATGTTGTACTGGGGAACTGTTACATCCACGAATACCGGGACAGCACCATACTGGAGTATCGGCGCTACAGTTGTCGGAAACCCACAAGCTACGGTGATCACTTCGTCACCTCGTTTGATCTGTCGGTCTCCGAGCTCCGGTGCGGTAAGAACTGTGAATGCGATGAGATTTGCAGAAGATCCGGAATTAACTAGATGCGCATGCTTCACACCAATCCAAGACGCGAAATCCTTCTCGAACTTATCAGCAAAGCGGCCGGTAGTAAGCCAGAAATCAAGAGTCGCATCAGTAAGCGCCTGCACCTCTTTCTCATCAAACACTCGTGATGCATATGAGATACGGTCTCCAGGCTTAAACCCGTCCTTCTTCTCTTTGAAATCATGGTAATACTGCGCTACCAATTCCTTGATCTTCTCTCTGGCCTCAGTCTCGCTGCTCCATTCTGCCATCAATCTATACCTCCAAAAATTCCTCGATTTGTTTATCCATCACAGATCTGACATCCTCACCTGCCAGCCAGACTTTCGACCACTCTACAACCTTTTCTACTGCTGTCTCTATATCCCAATGCGGTTTCCACCCAAACGTGGCCTTGAGTTTCGAGCAGTCAAGTTTAAGGAAGTTTGCCTCATGCGGTCCACCATCATACTGGTTCACCCACTTAAGGCCTTCTCCCCAATACTTAACAAATAGATCGACCAAAGCTCCTGTCTGTAAACAATCTTTATCGTCAGGTCCAACGTTGTACCACCCTGCATACTTATGATCCTCGTACTGTTTCGCTGCTATCATAAGATAAGCATACAGTGGTTCCAATACATGTTGGTACGGCCGTGTTGAATACGGATTTCGTACTATGATATCCTTGTTCTCCATAGCCGCCCTGATGCAGTCCGGGATGATCCTATCAGTCGCAAAGTCTCCTCCCCCGATCACATTTCCGGCTCTGGCTGTAGATACAGCCACCCGGCCATCTGTAAAAAATGATGATTTAAAGCTATGAGTCACAAGTTCTGAACAAGACTTTGAATTACTATATGGATCATAGCCATCAAGAGGGTCATTTTCTCTATACCCCCACTCCCACTCATTATTCTTATAGACCTTGTCCGTAGTGACATTTAAGAACGATCTTACAGATCCTGTCATTCGCACTGCTTCACATATGTTCACAGTCCCCATAACGTTGGTACTATACGTATCCACAGGTTCCTCATAACTGAGTCTTACCAGTGGTTGGGCTGCCATATGTATAACGATTTCCGGCTGATACTTTTTGAATACATCCAGCAGCTGTCCCAAATCCCTGACATCGCCTTTTATATGTGTGATCTGGTCCTTAACTCCACATATATCAAACAATCTTGTTTCTGTCTTTGAACAGGATGAATAACCTATCACCTCCGCGCCGGCATTTACCAACATTACAGACATCCACGAGCCCTTGAACCCAGTATGTCCTGTCAATAATACTTTTTTTCCCTTATAAAAACCCAGCTCCATTATTCCCATACCTTCCATGGTGCCTGTCCTGATGCCCAAAGTTCTTCTAATTTTTGCTTGTCTCTTAATGTATCCATACACTGCCAGAAACCATAGTGCTTATAATTTACTAATTGACCATCATTTGCGAGTTTTTCTAGTGGTTCCCTTTCGAACATAACAAAATCGTCTTTCACATAATCAAGAACTGCCGGCTCCAGCACCATAAATCCACCATTAATCCAGCCGGTGTCATCCTTGCTTTTTTCACGGAATGAACCTATATAATCTCCATCCATATCCATTGTTCCAAAACGTCCTTCTGGCTGAACCGCTGTAAGTGTAGCTAGCTTTCCATGCTCTTTATGATGAGCGATCAGTTTATTTAAATCTACATCGCACACGCCATCACCATATGTCATAAGGAATGCTTCTCCATCCACATATTTCCCTATTCTTTTTAAACGCCCACCTGTCAGAGTATTAAGTCCCGTATCAACTACTGTAACCTTCCATGGTTCAGCATGTTTTTTATGGACTATCACCTCATTTCCTTTCGTGAAATCAAAGGTAATATCCGACGTATGAAGAAAATAATCACCGAACCATTCTTTAATTACTTCCTGCTTATATCCTGCACATATAATAAATTCGTTGAAACCATAATGTGAATAGAGTTTCATGATATGCCACAGTATAGGCATTCCACCAACTTCTATCATCGGTTTCGGTTTAAACTGTGATTCCTCTGATATTCTTGTTCCAAAACCACCTGCCAAAAGAACTACTTTCATCTTTATACTCCGTGAATCAACCCTTTTAATGGGATTTCAAATAATTGACTAAACTTTTGTGGCAAGATTACTTCTTAAAAATCTCATCCGCCATAAATTTTATAATCTCAGCACGACCTCCGGAACGCTCTTTTAAAATATGACCTCAATTCATTTACATAATAGTCATTTCTTTTTGCAGTACCATTATCTGACCATAATGCATTTAATTCTGTCCCCCTTATAGGCAGTGAATAGTTGGCTCCAATATTGAAAATAGAAACTCCCATCTCTTGTGCACATGCGGTTATCCATAAATCATCATTATATTCACATAATTTAGTAAATAAATCTATTTTCAAAAAGAATTCTCGATAATCTCCAACTGGATACAACACCCCAGCTGCACTTTTTAAGCATATTTGATATTCAGGATCGACCGATGGCGTACTATCATTCCAAAGAATATAAGGCAAAACGTTTCCGTTTTCATACCCTATTCTATCCCCGATCTTACATATTATTGAGTCCCTATTAGCTAAATGCGCATCGTACAAATCTGAAATAAAGTTATCGTCATAAATATTATCATCGTCTGCGGTTATAATAACGCTATCTCTATATTCCTGCATAGCATAATAGTACTTCTTATGACATTTGATATCCTCTTTTCCGCGAATAATCTTGACACCAGCTTCTTTTAACATATTCTCATATTTTACTTCTCCATCACCGCTACCATTTGCGAGATACAACACTATTTCGTCTGCCTTCATGGTTTGTATCATTATGCTCTTCAAAGCTAGATAAACAGTCTGTAGTCTTTCATCATGTGAAGTCATCGAAACCACTATTTTTTCATCTCTTGGAATCCTATTTACTCCTTCTCCTTCAGGTATAACATAATCATGATAGTACTTCTCTTGATCAATGCAATATTCATAAAGAATGTGCCCTTCTGAATCCGTCACTGGAATTCCACTCCAGTTCATGTGATGTGAAAAAAGAGAAACAGCCTCTTCTCTAGAAGTTTCAGAATCAATAATACTGGTTCCTTTTCTATTAATAATATTCTCTCCACCATTGTTAATAAATGAATTTGCCTCTGACCAGCCGATAAATCCAAATAATTTTTCATCCTTAGTGACATAAATCATTCTTCGATTTTTTAAACATACTTCCTGTACAACCTGACTATTAATTTTGTCATATTCTATGCTTACAAAATCATATAAATCATATATATTAAAACGAACCATATCCTTTACACTTCTTTCTTTTGCTAGTTAAAAAATGTTGTTATCAGCTTCTTATAATATTATTAAACCCACGTATTTTTGCTATTCTATAAGATAACATCATATTCTGCTTATAACTTTCTGTTGTAAATACTTAAAACAAAATCTAAACTAATTATTTCAATCGACTTATTATATCCGCTATTCTTTCACTAGCATGTCCATCTCCATAGGGATTGGTTGCCAAGCTCATCTTCTCATATTCCCTCTTATCCGAAAGCAATTCATCTGCAGCGGCATATATCCCTTCCTCTGTGGTTCCAACCAATTTCAAAGTTCCTGCTTCTACTCCTTCGGGCCGTTCAGTCGTATTTCTCATAACAAGCACTGGTTTCCCTAATGCTGGAGCCTCCTCTTGGATTCCACCAGAATCTGTTAAAACTAGGTAACTTTGAGACATATAATTATGAAATCTAAGAACATCTAAAGGATCAATTAATTTTATTCTGGGATGATTTGAAAGAATCTCATCCGCAATTTCGCGTACTTCTGGGTTAAGATGCACAGGATAAATAGCTTTTACATCGGTATGCTTGTCTAATAACCTACGTATAGCACGAAACATATCTCGCATTGGTTCTCCTAGGTTTTCTCTGCGATGAGCTGTGACTAAGATTAATCTATTTCCATTTACCCATTGAAGATTTTCATCAGTATACTCATCATGAACAGTGGTTTTGAGTGCATCAATAACAGTATTTCCTGTTACAAAAATAAATTCTTCCTTCTTCCCCTCAAGTTTCAAGTTTTCTCGCGCTTTTTCTGTGGGCGCAAAATAGTAATTACAGATAATATCTATAGCTTGTCTATTAAACTCTTCCGGATAAGGTGACATATTATCATAAGTTCTTAGTCCTGCTTCAACATGTCCGACCTTTACTCTAAAATAAAAGCAAGCTAAAGCTGCAGCAAATGCTGTGGAAGTATCCCCATGTACCAATACAAGATCAGGCTTTTCTTTTAAGAGTACACTACGCATTTTACTAATTATACTTTGTGTTATGTCAAATAGTGTTTGGCCCTCTTTCATAATTGACATATCAATATCTGGTGTAATATCAAAAGCCTCTAATACCTGGTCCAACATCTGACGATGTTGTCCAGTCACACACACCACTACATCAAAACATCCTTTCTGATTTAGAGCGTTAACTACTGGACACATTTTTATTGCTTCCGGTCTGGTTCCAAATACAACCATTATCTTCTTCATAGTTGTTCCTCGTTCTAAGCCTTTCTATTTTTCAGCATTATCAATATGATTTTGTTCTTCTAACCTATAAAGTTATAAATAATACACACCTGGCAAGTCACAAATATGTCTACAGTCAAGAACCACCTTTCCTTTTAAACTCAAAATATTCTCTCGTATTTCATTATGATCAACCATAATTACTATTAAATCAATAGCATCCAAAAATTCATTAAAATCATGGTACTGATTGGGAACGGTATTTATAGTAATAAATGGATCATATACTTTCAAACCTGGAGCCAAGTGTCTTGCTTGGTTTTCTAACAATTGAAGTGTTGGACTTTCCCTCATATCATCTACATTAGCCTTATATGTCAGACCATATAAACCGACTCTAGATATATCAGTCAAATTATTCTCTAGCATTATTTCGTATATCCTATTCAAAACAAATCCCGGCATACTATCATTTGTTTTCATAGATTCATCTATTACTTTAGCTAGAGAAGGATAGTCTCCTACTAAAAACCACGGGTCAACAGAAATACAATGTCCTCCAACACCTGGCCCAGGCTGTAAAATATTAACTCTCGGATGCATATTGCATATGTTAATTATCTCATATACATCTAAGTTATCATGACGGCATATTTTTGCTAATTCATTTGCAAATGCAATATTTACAGCACGATATGTATTTTCCACCACCTTAGTCATTTCTGCTGTTCTTAAATCGGTAATAACTATTTCACCCTCACAAAATGATTTATATAATTCTCTAATTTTTTCACCTACAACTATATTTTCTGCTCCTATGGTTCTGTTATTATGAACTAATTCATAAATCATATTTCCAGGAATAATTCTTTCTGGTGCATGAACAAGATATATTCTTTTCGTAGACTTTTCGACCTCGGGCTTTACGTATCTATCTATAGTTCCCGGTGATACTGTTGACTCTATAACAATAATGGATTCATTAACTGCAACTCTAAGTACTTCTTGAACAGCAGCTACCACCATGCTCGCATCCACTTTTTTACTAAACTTGTCATACGGAGTAGGAACTGAAATAATATAAATATCTGTTTGCTGATATTCAACAGTAAAACGTATTCCTGATTTTACTGCCCGATGAAACAATTCATCTATTCCCTTCTCTTTAAATGTTGTTCGCCCTTCGTTTAGTGTCTTAACCAAGTCCTTATTATAGTCAGTTCCAACAACTTCTACACCGTTTGCTGCCAACATCAGTGCAGTCGGTAAACCAATATAACCCAATCCAATTACATTAACCAATGTTTTATATCCTCCTATTGCTTTCACAATATTCTAAAGCTTCAATAAATCCCTTTGCACACATCTCTACTGTTCTATTTTCATAATAAAAACTGTAAGCATTTTCTCCCATGTTTACATAATCAGACGGCCTCTCGGCTATATCCAGCATTATTTCAAACAATTCTTCATCATCGCTAAACAGTCTTCCTGTTTTTCGATCAATAATATTAAGTCTTTCACCCCCTGTTATAGCATTCTTCTGCGTAATATACGCTACGCCATACCCCATAGACTTAAGCACTGAAAGACCAGCCTGTCTTGTCGATATGGTTGCTATAGCATTTCCAAAAATCTCCGCCAGCTTTTCTTCATCATATATTGCTCCATAAAATGATACTTTTTCATCAAGTCCTATTTCCTTTACAAGTTTTTCCAAATCTGTTCTTGCCTCACCATCACCAACAAATATCAGTGGTGGAAGGCTATCATTACAATCAAAAGCCTTTTTATAACAATTTATAAGTCTATCCAGTTGCTTTGAAAAAAGAAATGTCCCTATAACCAGTATATGCTCCCTTTTGGGGTTTAAGGTGATCTTCTTAACCTTTACTGTATTGTTTGCAACAAACATTTTACATTCAGGAATACAGTTTTTTATATACTTATGTATCGGGTAATCTGAGTAAAAAATTGAAGCATCTGCCATGGCTATCATACTTTGAAAAGATGGTCGATTATATTCCACCGAATCAAATTCAGTTTCATATCCAGCCGCTACACCAATTCCCCACAATAATACCGGAAGTCTATTTCTTAGATATTCAATCACATCAAGAATTCCTTTTACAGGCTCCATAGGAAGAATCACTGCATCGTATTCATCTACGACTTTACTCAACCTATATAGAAATTCTTTTTTTTCATCTTCGGAACTTGCTTCCCACTCTCGCGTTGTCAAATATTCAATCTGAAATGTGTTTTTCAGTTCTTGATGAATGTCCTCATTCTTTTCTGTATAACCTACGTAAAAATCATAGTATCTCTGAATCTCGGCGTACAATGGAATATTATATACAGAAAGTATTCTTTGTATTAACAATACCTTTTTGATTATCATACAGTTATTTGATGTATCCTTTAAATAAATACATTATCTCCCCTTTCTTAAGGTTTTTATTTAATGACAATTATGTCAAACGAAAATATACAAAAGTTATTATTACGAATTTATTTCTTTTAAATATTCATAATAATCGCGTATATACTCGTTTCCGTCATAATGAGTACTAGCAAGAACTAGCAGAACTGAGTCTTTTGAAAACTCGCACATATCTTTCCATATCATTTTGGGAATATAAACCCCCATCATCGGCTTATTCAATTCAACAACTATTTCTTCATTTCCATCTTTGATCCTCACCTTGCTCTTTCCCGCTACGTTAATTAAAACAAATTCCGATTCTCTATTTGCATGTTGCCCCCTAACCACCGCAGAATCAGAATCATAAATGTAAAAAACTCTTTTTATCTCAAAGGGAATCGCTTGCCCTCCTTCTATTACAACCAGTTTGCCTCGTTCATCTCCTAAATCAGAAAAATATAGGACCGGACATTTCTCTCTTAATGTCATAATGCCTATTCTCCCTTCTATTCTATTTGTTATATCTATTCTGCACACTAAATAATCTGCTTTTTATTTCTGAGAACATTTGTGTCGTATAGCCATTTATCACGGTCCCTTAACCTACCAATAGTCATAGAATAATATTCTGAGAATCCGGATTCAGTAAATCTCTATACACATTACATCCTTCACTGGAAATAACATCATCATATATTCTTGTAACTTTTACCTTTACGTAATACGGATGATCTAATCTGTCAACTTCGAAGAGTTTAATTGGACATTCGGTCATTATTCTTCGTTTAGTAATAATTCCATCTATTAGTTCATGAATATTCTGATTCCAACTGGCTTGAGATGAAAAACACTCCTCTCTCTGTATCAGCCACAGGATTTCATGAATATTATCCCCAAATACTACTTTGTTACTTACTTCTTCAATAATAATCCACTTTCCCTCATACAAGCTCACTTTATATGAAATTTGAAGTTCTTCATTGCCTATACAAATACGTATGCGATTAACTTCTGCGTCTTGAGAAAAGCAGTATTCCTTTATATGACTATCTCCCATATAGGGAATAGGCATAAACCTGAGTAACTCTATTGTGTCTGCATTTGCTATTTTACTTGTAAACTCTTGAGGCATTGTCTCCTCGGTAACTAATAGCTTCTTGATATATTCCCGATAAATAATCTCCTTAAAATCTTGTTCCGTTCTATAACTATTAATTCTCCAGATATCATTTTGAAGTTTCATCAAATTATGAAAATGGAAAAAAACCAACGGTCTTTTTACTTTGGTGATTTTATCTATTACATAGTAATGTTTGTTTTCTTTCTCTACCCAGTATTTTTGCAAATTCCATGGTGCAACTCCACATCCTATATCCCTGCAATTATATACTATCCCACTATATCTGGATTCCCAGTCGTCCAGATACATTTGATCGCCTAATTTCCGGTCTTCTAAGCGAAAAAAACACCATTCTTCGCACTGTCTTCTCCAATGATCCAACACTTTCAATCCATCATCGTTATTTTTGAACAACATAAATTGAACACAATACTTTCCTGAAACACTGGTATAATCATATTGTGGTGAATAATTGTGTTCCGTTATTAAGACAGAACTCTCGCTTGGCATTTCATCAATCAATATCTGTGGTGAACTATAAAAATATATGTCTGAGTCAACATAAATACAGCTTTTTTGATTTTTATACAGCAGCACATATTCTATCGAAAACGATGAAATAGTCCAACAAAACTCCCTGTGGGTTCTGCTTTCTCTTATTTCCTTAAGAGTCGGATAAGCAGAGATCAGTTCCGAAATTGTAACGAGTTTAACGCAATCTATACCTGTATCTCTGAAAAATCGTTCACTCATTTCATCCATTGCCACTACATAAATAATCACATCATTATTCAATTGTTTTTTAAGGGAATCAATAAGATTTAACCCTCTCGACATATAGTTACTGTCAAATAATGTAACGAAGCAAATCATATATCATCCCTTCTTTACAAACCAAAAAAGTCCATATCTATAATTACCATTATGGTTATCATTATCATATTTTTCTAATTTCACATTTGTTTCAATCCCTTGCTCTGTACAGCAAGAATACTCTTTTAATTCCATATCTGAAAAACATGAAACCACCGTTTTAGCATAGAAAACTCGATGAGCATTGAACTCTAATCTTTCTCTTCCTACCGGAAGTGAAATATATAGATTTCCACCCGCTTTCATTTTCTTTTGTATACGTTCGAAGCATCGGAAAGGTGCGTCTGGATCTATGGGATCCCCATATCTCCCCAATCCAAAATGCTCTATAGAACACAGTGCTGATAAACTCTCTACAGAATCATCCTCGAAATGATCCATTTGGGTTGCGTCGTCTACTATTGTATGAAGTCCTGATACCTCTCCGGGAAATTCCCGCACATCTATCATTGTTACTTCGATATTCATCGATAACAAATGTGCAATGAAACCATCCAATCTACTTCCTATGTCATAATGCTTTTCTTTACGATTATTATATATAATCTTAGCAGCCCATAAATCTTGCCAAAAATAATTGGATAGAGTACCCGCTTTATCATATTTGTCAGTAATAATTGGCCACAAATACTTATCAACAATATTGAATGAGCTATGAGTATTTACCCTATTATATTTATCCTTGTCCTCACCAAAAAAGCTTTCCTCAATAAACCCATATTCTCCACAATAAAAAGTGAAATTCTTATCACCCAAAACACTCTTTACAGTACTTAAATCCGTGCATCCATACGGTTTTTTCACGCCAAAGAGAAAAATTATCTTACTAACATCTATTCCTTGTTTCTCACATAGCAATGATATTTCTGTTGAATGAGTATTTGCTACTATAATATAATCATAGGAACTGGGAAAATTATCTGGAGCATAAATAGGTTTCTTCTTATACTCGGTCATACTTGGATTACTTTCTATATATCCTAAAACATCCCAGTTGTCTGTATTTTCTACAACCTCACATGCTTTTTTTCCCGTTCCCCATAACAAAACTTTATACATTCTTATATCTCCTCAAATAAATCAAATATTTTCAATAACCGATCTTGACGGAAACCCATTTTTAACGCAGCTTCATATATTTCATTGAAATAGTCAGGAGCGGAAATAACTACACGCACTTGTGAATCTATTTCACTAGGCTCATATACGGGTAAATTATCAATATATTCTTTTGACCTATAAGTATCTATATAACCACTGATATTCACACCTACTAGCATAAGAGCTTTTACAGCCCTATAAGCCCACATTCCTGTCCCCCAAACATAGTAATCTTGATTTACATCAAATGTTTCATTTAAACGTATCTTCTCCCGTTGCCCTTTTTCCAATTCTGATAAATTATCTATAAATATAATCCTTGGGTCGTAATACTCTGATATTTTTTTACTATATCCACCATTACTATGCTTATCATGTGTATATGCTATTTCTTTACACTCTCTTAGTCCCTTTGAGAAATTCCCCATGCTTCTTCCGTTTTTTGAAAAAAAAGCAATAAGATAATCCGTTACTGAAATTGATGCTCCAGCTAAATAGCATCGTAATACCCAATCATAATCGGCTCCTAACTTATAATTCAAATCGAATAATCCGACCGTTTTAAACAACTCGCGTTTTGAAAAAATTGCTTGATGACAATACGGGAAAAATACCCTTAATTTCTCATCCACAGGCTTTGGTTTTTCAACAGTAGCCAATTCTCCGTCAATAACATTTTGAAAAGCACCACACATCATATCGCACTTCTCCGTTTCGAAGAAATCGTTTATGTAGTGAAAAATATTATCATTGTACCAATCATCGCTGTTTAAAAACGCTACAACATCACCGGTAGTGTATCTAACACCCTTGTTCATAGCATCATATATACCATTATCTTTTTCGCTTACAAATACATCTATCAGATTCCGATATTTATTTATTACTTCAATTGTACCATCTGTTGAACCACCATCTATTATTACATACTCAATATTGTCATAATCTTGATTAAGTACACTATTAATCGTTTTTTCTATAGTATCAACGGCGTTAAACACTACTGTTACTACTGATATCTTAATCATTCATTTCTCCCATCATAATGCTGTCATATAGCTGTATCCTATCCGGATAATCCTTATTCATTCTGCAGTAGTCATCATGGTATTTTTTCATATAACCTTGAACTTTTATTAAGCCTTCTCTATCACCTACTTCTATTGCAGTTTTTCCTATCAAGGTACAATGATATCCCAGAAATCTTTTCGCATAATCAATTGTCTCCTGCCATGCTCCTTTTTCTTTTAGTAGCTTAATTACTGTTTCATAAGCCTCAATTGCTCCCATTCTATTCTTGATATTCTTTGAAAAGGTTCCGGATGAGCTCCTCTGACGATAATGATAAAATGCTCTGTCTACATATGATACTTTTCTTGCATTAGTACCTATCTGGGCTAAATATGTTATATCTGCTCCTAGCTTTAATTTTTCATCAAAAAGCAGCAAATCTCCTTTTTCATCGATGACAATCTCTCTTTTATACACCTTGTCCCACATATACCCAAAAGCCCTATACCGATCCCGTTTGTATATGTAGTACATTAGTTGTTGCCAATCAAATACCTCATTTTCTACATTATCTATGCATCGTACTTCTATTGATTTATCGCTAAACTCTTCATACCACCCACCACACGCTATATCACAATTGTTTCTCTCCATTGATTCTATAAGAAACTCATACATATCCGGTTCTATCCAATCATCACAATCCATAAACCCTATATAGTTTCCTACAGCTTTCCTTAATCCAGTATTTCGAGCAGCACTCTCTCCGGCATTCTGTTGATGGATAACAATTATACGCTCATCTTCAGATGCCAGTTTATCTACTATCATTTCCGAACCATCTGAGGATCCATCATCAACACAAATAATCTCAATATTTCTGTATGTTTGATTCATTGCACTTCTTATGCATTTCTCAAGATATTCTTCGGTATTGTACACCGGAATTATCAATGAAAGCTTTTTATTGTTTTCCATCATTTCTCTTTTATCCAATCCTCGTGTTTAGTATGGAGTAATGCTTGGAATATCTTAAGATCATCAAGCGTAGTTATCTTTAGATTGAGCTCCGATCCCTTTGAAAAATATGTTTCTTTTCCAAGTTTTTCCATTAACATACAAGATGCAGCCGTCCCGGTAATTCCGCGCTTATGCGCTTCTCTATGAGCTTCCAATAAATCATTCAATCTATAGGTATGTGGTGTTTGAGTTCGAAATAATTTTTCTCTTTCTGTGGAAACATGTGATGAAACTCCATTTTCACTTTCAAACACAACTTCCTGACATGGAATTACAGCTACAGCACTTCCATATTTTTCATATGCAACAAGATTAGCCGAAATAACCTCGCTACTTACAAATGGTCTGTTCCCATCATGAACAGTTACGACTATATCATTCGTTTCACTAAACTCTTTTTCAAGCGCCGCCAGCCCGTTGTATATAGAATCCTGTCCTGTTTCTCCACCGGGAACCACCCATTTAAGCTTTGTAATATTAAACTGCTTAGCATATGCCCAAAGCACACTTGTCCAGGTCTCGAGTGTCACTACTATTATGGCATCTATACTTGGATGCTGTTGGAATGCCTCTAGGGTATGAATAATAATCGGTTTATTCTCAACATGTAAAAACTGTTTCGGAATATCTTGATGCATGCGGGTTCCACTTCCCGCAGCTGTAAGGAGTGCAATATTCATAACATATACCTCTCTATTTTTCTCAAACATCTATAAGTATAATCTTGGAAGCTTCTCCCGGACCTTTTTGTTTTTCAGGTGGCGGAGGAGTCATATAGTCACCATAAAGGAGTGTAAGATATCTGTCATAATCGGCAAATATCCTGAATTTATGTCCCTCGTAATCGGTATCTATATATTTCTCAAAGCAAGAGGCGGGCATACCGTATTTGGTTTTTTCGCTAGGATACTGAAAAAGAAGATGACTGACCAGTTCAGTCTTTTTGTGATTGTTTATTTTAGCGAAATAATTCCTGATTTTGAATGGAACTTTCTTGGGAATTAAGAAAAGAAGCCTGTACCAGAGGCGAAGAAGATAACTCTCTTCCTGCTTCATTCCAAGCTCTGAATAGAGGATCTTTCTAAGGGCATAATTTAGCCCATAATTCATCCTACGAAGTACCGGAGAATCCGGTACATTATCTACGACAAAGATATCTATACATACCCCTGTCCTGTACTTCATATGTTCTTGGCCGACGCGGATAAACTCCGTATTGTTGCGTCTGAGTTTTGCATACCCCCATCTGTAATAAGGGTCCGTCTTGTAATCCTGAAGGAAGAATCTGTCGGTATCAAGCTCTTTTTTACATGCACGGAAAAACTTGGCATACTCATGCCTTGTAAAGATTACATCAGCGTCATCATCCCACGGGATAAATCCTTTATGTCTGACCGCACCAAGTAACGTCCCCCCGTCTAAAGAATATTCAATATCGTTTTCACGACATATTCTATCAACCTCTGTGATCATCTCCAGCTCTATGAACTGAAGTTTTCTGAGATCCTCCTGCGAAAGCTTGACTAAATTTTTATCATTACTTCCCATAACAAGAACTCCCAATCCATCAGTTTAATGTCTTATAATCCCCGGCGTAAAACCTACCTATAACGTTCGATATTTCCAGACTCATCTCTCTGCTCAGATAAGAAGCAACTTTTCCTGTGCGGACAGACTTCAAAAAGCTGGCTATCTCATATCGTATTCCTTCTCCGTCAAGCTGGTAAAAGTACCTTCTGTTGTCTGCCGGATTCTCGTATCTTAGCTCAAAATAATCCGTCTTCCACCACGGAGAAGGAACATAAATGTATCCGTTCACCCCGGAAATAATAAGTTCACTCTCACTCTTTACTGCTTTTCCTATAATAACTGAGGCAGTGGCATCGGAATAGCTGAAATTCATTCTTGTAAAAAGATCAAATTTCTTATCATCTTTTTCCGTCATTGATATCATATCCAGCGAATTATAGTCTTTTCCAAGAAGTCCAAATACCGGAAGCAGTGCAGTTGGTCCCCATGCGCACATAGTGTTCCATATTCCTGCCCTCTTTGTTGCATCAGTCTCGGGCGAATATGAGAGGCTTGTGCAAACCGCATCAACAGAGATAATCTTTCCGATCTTTCCGCTCTTAGCTAAAAGGAGCAAACGGGAATATGCTGTGGAAAAAGCTGTCTTAAGCGCTTCCATTAGGATTACTCCGTTTTCATCCGCTATTTTAAATAATTCTTCGCTTTCTACATGCGATAGCGCCAAAGGTGCTTCGCACAAAACATGCTTTCCTCTTTTAAGAGCTTCTTTTATCTGCTCATAATGCTTCGAGGGATGCGAAGAAATATACACCGCATCTGAGGCATCCAAAAGTGATTCAAAATCCAGAACTATCAGCTCAATATGTTCTATCTGTTCCTCCTTGTTTGTCGAATCGCTTAAACAAGCCCCGGATAGATTTGCTCCATTAACGTAGGTACTTTCTTTAACAAATTTTCTGAGGTGTGGAATATCTCCGACTATTCCGAGCCTTGTAAAAGATTCTTCTGTCCTTATCTCTGTACTTGATATACCTTCTGTCCGGTCAAGATATACCACCTTACAGTAATCGTTAAGATAATCAAACTTCCCTATCCAGTCACTTCCGACAGTAAAAATGTCGATATCATAACGCTGAATATCGTCGATTTTCTGGCCTTCATATTCCTCAACAATGATTTCATCAGCAAGCCCTGTAGCACGAACATTTTCTATTCGGTCCATTAGTGTCTGACGCACATTTATCTTTCCTCTCGTGCGGTCAAAGTCCTCTGCGGTCACTCCCACTATAAGGTAATCACCCAAAGCCTTGGCCCTCTCAAGGAGCCTTCGGTGACCATAATGGAGCATATCAAATGTACCATAGGTTATTACTTTAATCACTTTGCCTTTTTCCACTCCGTATATCTGACTACTTCTTCAAATGAAATCCAATCATCCTGTTCTTTTATAATCATTCCCTTTCCGGTATCAAAACTTTCAAATGCTCCATTCTTGTATCTATCAAAATCTCCTTTGAGATTTAGATTGATTCCCTTAAGTGAGTGTTTATCCTTTTCCTCTGCGAGCTTTGCGATTATTGGATTGACTTTATTCTTGCTATAGCTCTTCTGAACAAATATCTGTTCCTTACGTAAATTAAAAGTTAGCATATCGTTTGAAACAGCCGATATTATTCTAACAAGCCCCCCCTCTCTGAATGCGGCATGTCTCATCCACACGATATCTGATTGCTCATTATCAAATGCTATAGTTTCTCCAGTTTCAGGATCCACCTTCACCACGAAGTTGTACCTTTCGCCAAACAAGTAGAGCTTTCCTTCGTATTCCACACAATCTGCGTACTTTGCCTGATCGCACCATGGATTGATTATATCTATATATACATCTATCTCCTTATAAGTGTTATTCTTTGGATCATAGATTACAAGCTGGTTAGCTGATCCGGGAATAAACACTATCTTTTCACCAAAGGGAACCGCTTTAGTATATAGTTCGCTCCCATTAGCACTTTCACCCTTTATAAAGTGAAGGTATTCACATATACCATCATTCTTATCAACCCTGAAAAGCCCATTCATGTTTGATGCCATCGCATATCCCTTACCATCCTTTATATAGGCAGCATCTCCGAATACTGGTTTCAATTCTCCGCTGAAAATTTTACTTCCTGTCGGGGGAAATGTAACTTTTATCATAGCATCCTCGGCAGATACAGAATCCTTATCCCAAAGAATATGGTAATCCTGAATATATACCGGTTTTCCGGTTTTTGCAAAAAACTCCTGTAGAAGGCTTTCATCCCCATAATAAATATCGCAGGAATCGATTGCTTTGTTAAGATTACCTGATTCATCACATATTCCGAGGTCCAACTCTTTGTATTCAGCGATCAGTTTCTCATATTGCTCTTTAAGTTCCGGCGTAATTCTTTCCAAAGGGGGAAGATCGGTGTGTTTTTCGCTACCTATAAATGCTCCGGGACACCAGTAAAGCGACATTGTGTCCTTATGTTCTTTAAAGTACTTGAACACGTCCCTCAATTTATTGATCACATATTCCCCGTAGATTATCATCTCTCGAGCACTTGTGTAGTAAAGAACCACCGTCTTTTCATTTTTCGATTCGGAAAGAGGCTCTTTTTCCGGCGGATCAATCTTGAGAAAGTCCGATCCCCCCTGTTTTTCAACCCAGTCGTAAATTTCAAACTTGGTCTGGAACATCCTTATCTGCTTAGAAAAATACGGATAATCATGTGCTGCTCCCGTTCTCATAGGAGTCATGTAATTTCCACCATACTGATGAATGAAGAAATATTCAATATCTTTTGGTAGTGGAACTTCTATCATCTCAAAGGGATACAGTGTTGAATCATAAAATAAATCCTTTGGAAACTTAGTAGCTTCTCCATATTCCATCAACGAATTATATCTGACAACATAATCCGCCTCACCCTCTACAGTAAAACGACATATCTGGTCAAAAAGCATACAGAGTTGGTTTCCTAGCGGTCTATCAGCTGTAAAAGTAAAACCTGTATCCTGCTGAAGGCCTATGATGCTTGCAGCGATCAGATCCTCCTGGGCTTTTGCGGCCTCAGCATCACCTGCTTTAATGTGATTGATGCAATATTCATTCAGATGATAAAGAGATTCAACCTTGCGAAGAAGATCGAGGATAAAATCCTCCTTTCTCTTATCTCTGGGAACATAGTAAAACGGGAATATATCTGTTCCTATAGCAAGAGGGCAGTTGTGCCACTCATCAAGGTGTTCCGGTGTATAGCAAAGATGATCGGTATTAGCAATACGGAAGATAGTCCTCTGATCCCAGTCGCCTCTGTCATACGGACTCAAGTGAAGATACCTTTCATCCATCTCATCTTTTGCATAATAAAGAAACTTGATGAAATCTTCTCCTACCATGCAGATATCGATATCATCATCCCACGGAATAAAGCCCTTATGCCTTACCGCTCCAAGGGCTGTTCCGGAATATGCAAACCACTTTATGTCATGTTTATCACATAATTCACGCACATCCTCAAGAACCTGGAGCTGAGCTGCCCAGTTTCTCTTCATCATTTCCCCTACAGGAAATCCCTCTCTAACTTCTTCTTTGAAAAAATCAGGTGAAATTTTAAGATGTGCCATAGATTTTTACTGTCTCCCTGTTTGATTTTAGTGGCAGATCGGACTTACGAATTACTTCGTATCATACCTTGTTTATTATACAATATTTTCAGTAAATTTAACAATAAATCTAACAATTTTGCTTATTAAAAAAGGGAGAGCAAGCTCTCCCTTTTTGATTGGTAGCCGTCAATGTCCCAGCATTATCCGAGGAGTGAAAGAACACCCTGATTGCTCTGATTGGACTGTGCGAGCATTGCCTGACCTGCCTGCTGAAGGATGTTAGCATTCGAGTACTTAACCATCTCAGTAGCCATGTCGGTATCACGGATACGGCTCTCAGCAGCTGTCGTATTCTCAACAACGTTGTCGAGGTTAGCGATCTTGTGCTCAAGTCTGTTCTGATAAGCACCGAGCTTAGCACGAAGCTTGTTCAGATCGTTGATAGCAGTCTTTACAGAAGAAATCGCTTTCTTTGCTCCAGACTGAGTCGAAACGGTGATTCCACTCACCTTAAGTCCTTTTGCTGTCATGGTCTGAAGGCTGATAGTCATCGTGTGGCTAGCTTCGGTACCAACCTGAAGCTTTACAGATGTGCTAACGTTCAGAAGGCTGATGCCGTTGAACTTTGTGTTGTTAGCAACGTCGTCGATCTCGTGAATGAGCTGAGAAACTTCGAGCTGTACGTAGGTTCTATCCTGTGAGGATACGAGTGTTCCGTTTGCAGACTGAACTGCGAGCTCGTTAAGTCTCTGAAGCATGTCGTGAACTTCGTTTAACGCACCTTCAGCGGTCTGTACCATTGAGATACCGTCCTGCGCGTTGCGGCTTGCCTGTGTAAGTCCACGGATCTGACGTCTCATCTTCTCGGAGATTGCAAGACCTGCTGCATCATCTGCTGCACGGTTTACACGATAACCGGATGAAAGCTTCTCAGTTGACTTTGCGAGAGTTGACTGGGTTAACCCTAACATTCTGTTAGAGTTCATTGCCTGCATGTTGTGCTGTACTACCATAATTTTTTCCTCCTTGAATTTAACCGTGAGATTCCTTTCTCATCGGTGGTGCTGTTTGCGGGTTGGGCCCGCGGGTTATTTATAACGCCGCCAGTAGTGTGGACCATCCCGGCCGTGGATACTCCGACTATCGGCGGAAGTTATCCGAATTAATAGTTGCTGTAGGCTTTTCTCTTGCCTTACAACCTATATATCGGTACTCCTTAAAAATACTTTATAGCAAAATGAAAAAAATTTCAATATTTTTTTAAATCTTTTTGGTGAATATGCTCAAATCCCCTACGCTGCCGTATCACTTTCCGTCAGCTCGCCTTCTTCCAGGTACTCGATGGCCTTCTCAAGCTGGTTGTCTACCGGGTTTTCCTCGTCATAATATGCATCTGCATCGAAGGTGAGCTCTATATCCGGCTCTATTCCGGCTCCGTCTATGGCTGTCCCGTCCGGTGTGAAGTACTGCTCAGTGGTGAATTTGATCGCCGATCCGTCTGCCAGATAGTAAAAGGATTGCACCACACCTTTCCCGTAGGTCTTTGTTCCTATGGATATGGCTTTATCATAATTCTTCATGGCTCCGGTGAATATCTCGGATGCGCTGGCGGTATATCCGTTGGTGAGGATCACCACAGGGATATCTATTCCGTCACTCTCGGTATCATTGGTATATGCCTCGCGGTTTCCGTTATTATCTTCCACATAGAGCATGGGGCCACCCGGTAAGAGCTGCCTGAGCACGTCAAGCACCGACGAGAGCAGTCCGCCTGTGTTGGATCTAAGGTCCACTATAAGGCCCTTGTCCATTCCCTGTGTCTGCAGGTCCTTGTATGCTTCCGAGAACTGTCCCGGGGTGGTGTCATACCATTCTTCTATATGAATGTATCCGATCCCGTTATCTTTCATCTCGTAGGTGACCACTTCCACATGTATCTCATCGCGGATGGCAGTCAGTTTAAGCTCATCTGCGCTGTCTCTCCACACCCCGATCACCACTGAGGTTCCCTTTTCTCCGCGGATCATTGAGACCACCTCATCGAGGGTCATGCCGGATATATCTACTCCGTCCACCGTATGGATGATATCCCCGGGCATAAGGCCTGCTCTTTCCGCAGGGGAATCCTTGTATATCTTCTGCACTACGGGTTCGTCGTATTCCATCGCCAGGGAAGCACCTATTCCATAGAAGCTTCCACCATAGTCCCCCATAAGATCCTGTATCTCTTCGGGCGTGTAGTACTCACAGTATTTATCCCCTGTCCCCTCCAGTATTCCCCGGAAGAGCCCTTTCCTGAGTGTATCCTCATCGGTATCAAGGATGGAGTGCTTGTTAAGGTAGTCCTGTATCTGTTCTATCTTTAATACTGTCGCTTCATCCAGGAGAGAATCATCAAGGCTTACCGCGGTGCCCGCCCCCACATCTTCTTTATTGTAATGCCTGATCACGATCAGCACGGTGATCAATGTGACCACGATCATCAAAAGGATCCCGATAAGGATCCCTATGAATAGTTGCTTTTTTGAGTTTTTAGAGTCCATTTCAAACCTCATAATTCGGCCTGTCTGCAGGCTTTGACCGAATGTTATCTGTCATAGAAATAAATATAATCGTTAGGGTCCACGTATGATCCGTTGAGTCTTACGCTGAAGTGGAGGTGGTTACCGGTGGAAACACCCGTGCTTCCAACTGCGGCTATGGTCTGGCCTGCTGCCACTGCCTCTCCCTCTGATACATACAGCGCCGAAGCGTGCATATACACGGTAAAGAGTCCGCTTCCGTGATTGATCATTACGTAATTTCCCATGGAGGAATTGTACCCCGCACCGGCCACCACGCCGCTTGCCGCAGCATAGATGGCGGTTCCCGCAGGCGCTGCCAGATCGACTCCGCTGTGGAACTTCTGCGTTCCATACACGGGATGGATCCTGTATCCGTATTTGCTTGATATACATTTATAAGAAGCGATAGGGAATACCCAGCCTCCTTCAAATACCCTGGCTCCGTTCTGCTGAGCCAGCAGTATCTGCTGTTTTTCTACTTCTATTGCTTTCTCCAGAAGCGCTATCTCGTCGTCATATCCGTCGATCTTATCCTCGTATGCGTCTATCTGGCTCTGGGACTCGGCTATGCTCACCTTGTAGGCTTCAAACTGCTTCTGCTTTTCCTCGAGCAGTGCTTCCATGTTGGCCTTTTCTTCCTCGACGCCGGCCTTTGATTCATCAAGGGCTTCCTTGTCGAGTTCAAGTTCCTGTTCGCAGAGCTCGATATAGGCTCTGGTGTTCCTCAGCTCTTCCATGGCTGCCTTATCGTAGGAAACCACTGCCTCGATATAATCCATACGGTTGAGAAGATCTCTCAGGCTCGATGATCCGAGAAGACTCGAAAGAACGTTGGCTTCGTTCATCTCGTACATCATCTTGATGCGCACTTTCATGGCATTGTAGTGGTTTTCTTCCTGAACCTTTGCATCCTCGAGCTGAGCTTCAGTCTCCTCGATATCCGCTTCCTTTATAAGGATCTGGTCCTCCAGGTCCATTATATTATACTGCATGGTGGCGATCTCGCCGTCTATCTCTTCTATGTACGCGGCAAGGTCGTTCTTCTGCTGGACAAGGTTTTTCTTTATCGCTTCCACATCAGACTTTTTGCTCTGGATAGCTTCCTTATCCTTCTTGGCCTTTTCTATCTCTTTTTCCTTTTGGCGGATAGATTCGGAAGTTATACTGTCGATGTTCTGCGCAGCCTTTGCCCCGTTAAGAGGAAGGGCGCATCCGATGGCGAGCGCGGATATCATAACGAGGCTGATCCCCGCTGCCTGTATTCTGTTTATTGTCCCTTTTTGAATATGTTTCATTTAATGTTCTTCCGCTAAATGTGTCTGTCACACGTTTAAGGCTGTCCCGACCGGTTCTTTCCGCCCGTTTATTATCAGTCAGATCATACTCTGAGGTGCTTTCTTACGGTGGCAAGACTGCCGATAAATCCTATCCCGACTCCCACTATCATGCAAAGAGGAGTGAGATATTTAAATATATCCTCGATGGGAAGGAAATTAAGCATGCTGCTGAGTATGGCAAATCTGCCGGTCACATACTTTATCACGTAGTCATAAAGCTCGTGAATAAGAAACAGCGGCAGTATCGATCCCAGCAGGCCTATCAGTATTCCTTCCAGCACAAAGGGGGCTCTTACGAAAAAGTCCGTCGCTCCCACGTATTTCATGATGCTTATCTCTTCCGCCCTGACGGATATTCCCACGCGGACGGTGTTGCTTATAAGGAAGATACTTACCGCAAGAAGTATGGCGATGATGGCAATGGATACGTAAGCCACCAGGCTATTCATACCGGTGAGAGTGTGTGCGGTGATCTCGGAATAGTTGACCTTTCTTACCTCGGGCAGGCTCTGCAGCCATGTGACCAGTGCATCCTGCATTGATACATCGCTCAGGAATATCTCCCAGTTGTAATCTCCCGCAAGAGGGTTTTCCTCAAATCCTTCCGCGTAATCCTCTCCGTAATACGATCTTCCGAACTCTTCCCATATCTCATCATCGTCGTGGAATACGGCGTTTGCCACTTCCACACGGGCCTTTATCTGTGCACCGATGTCGTCCTTTACATGTTCCTTTCCCGCATCCTCTTTAAAGAACACCGTTACCGACACGGATTCCTCCGCCGTTATCAGGATGTTTCTCACGTTGAACGCGATTGAAAAGAGCACGCCGAAAAGAAACAGGCACGCAGCTATGGTGGATATGGACGCAAGTGAATACCATCCGTTTCTGAACAGGTTTCTCACGCCCTGCCATAATGTATAGAAAAATGTACTAATCTTCATTTATATAAAGTCCTTCTTCCTCGTCGTTTACGATAATGCCCTTTCTCATGGTGACAACACGCTTTTTCATGGCATTTACGATCTCGGGGCTGTGGGTTACCACCACAACGGTCGTTCCCATGGCGTTGATCTCATCGATCATATTCATGATCTCCCATGAATTGGAGGGGTCGAGATTTCCGGTGGGCTCGTCAGCCAGAAGTATCGAAGGCTTGTTGATGAGTGCCCTGGCAAGGGCCACTCTCTGCTGTTCTCCTCCGGAGAGCTTTCTGACATTGGATTTATACTTTCCCGCAAGACCCACCATTGAAAGGATGCTTGGCACGTTTCTTCTCATCTGTGCGGAGGGAACTTCTATTATCCTCTGCGCAAAGGCCACGTTCTCATATACATTTCTGTCTTTCAGAAGTCTGAAATCCTGGAACACAACTCCCAGGCTCCTCCTGAACTTGGGTATCTGGCCGTGACGGAGCTTTTTGGTATTATATCCGTTTACATATACGGAACCTTCCGTGGGAAGAAGCTCCCTCAGAAGCAGCTTTATCATTGTGGATTTGCCGGATCCGCTGTCTCCGGTGATAAATACAAATTCGCCCCGGTCTATTCTGAGTGATACATTGTCAACCGCCGGCGACCCTTCCTCGGGATAGTTCATGCTTACCTTATCCAGATATATAATGCCGTGGTCTTCAATAAATTTATCTCTTTTTATCTTGTTCTTTTCTTTAAGTGTCATGTTGAATCCTTGTAGTATTTATTCGCCTGATTGCAGCCTTCCCCTTTGGGGAAGATGGCGCGCAGCGCCGGATGAGGTGCCTACCTGTATTCCCCGGCCTCTATGCAATTCATATACTTAACCACCATCAGCGCGATCTTAAATGTGATGGCATCTTCAAAGGCGCGAAGATCCAGCCCCGTGCTCTTCTGAAGCTTATCAAGGCGGTATACAAGCGTATTTCTGTGGATGAAGAGCTGTCTTGAAGTCTCGGATACGTTGAGGTTATTCTCAAAGAACTTCTGTATGGTGGTAAGTGTTTCCTCATCAAAGTCATCCGGGGATTTGGTCCCGAATATTTCCTCTATATACATCTTACACAGCGGAATGGGAAGCTGGTAGATCAGTCTTCCTATTCCGAGCTGGCTGTAGGCCATAACTTCCTTCTCCTCGAAGAAGATCTTGCCCACGTCGGCCGCCATTCGGGCTTCCTTGTAGGAGCGGCTCACTTCCTTGATCTCGGCTACGACTGTTCCGTAAGCGATGCGTAGGCCCTTTACTCCTTCCTTATGATAGAAAGTCTGGAGATTCTTGATGGTCTTATCTATCTCTTTGGTTGCATCCATGGATGCCAGCTCTTTAACTATTATGACATTTCTCTCATCTACCGCAGTGACGAAGTCTTTTCCTCCGCCCACGTACCCCTTGGTCATGTCCAGGAGATTATTGTCCTTGCCCTTGGCGCATTCGATGACAAATACCACTCTGGGCACCTCGGTCTGAATATGCAGCTTCTTGGATCTGCTGTAGATATCGATAAGGAGCAGATTGTCAAGCAGAAGGTTTTTGATATAATTATCCTTATCAAAGCGCTCCTTATAGGCCACCAGCAGGTTCTGGATCTGGAAAGCCACCATTCTGCCCACAACATATTTATCCTCACCGCTTCCACCCACGATGAGCACATATTCAAGAGTCTGATCGTCATATATCTTGAAATACTGATGTCCTGAAATTTCCTGTGAATCTGCCGCAGAAAGAGCAAATTCCGCAGCGAGACGGCTGCGGGATGACAGATCAGCTGTAGATGCCGCAACTTTCCCCTCTGGATCCATTACGCAAAGTCCCACGCCGGATATCTGCGTAATGCCATCAAGAGTATTCTGTAAGATCTGATTCGAAATCATATAGTTTTCCGTTCCTCCATAGTCATGCAGCGCCCCAAAGCTTTCCCCAATAAACGCCACCTATATAAGACTACTAAAAAATGACTAAAAAATCAACCTTATTTTGGTTATTTTTTCGTTTTATTCGTCAAATCTTTTAAGTTTATCTCCCAATGATGCATCTTTTACTGTGAAAATATCACAAAAAGAGGACCGAAGAATCATTTTCTTCAGTCCCCTGTTCTTTCATAGCTTTCTATTTCGGACCCGTAAGGTTTCTGTAACCCTTACTTATACCGACATATCGAAATTAGCGCCGACATTGGGATTTACACTTCTTTCCATAGCGGCAGAATCGATCATCTCAACGATCTCCTGACCTGTCTGTTCGTTGTTATCCATAGTCTTTGCAAGCATCTTAACTCCGAAATCGGTATTCAGATTTGCCTTGCTGTACGCAGTAGAAAGCTGGCCGATTGAAAGATCCATATTGCTTTCCTCCGTTTCTTTGGTAAAATGTATTATATCACCGAATTATGTAAAGTGCAATAAAAGCGAAAGATAATTTAATAAAATAAATAAAGAAAAAGCGAGAGAGAATAATTGAAAAAGCTGAACAAGAAATTCCGGGAACCCTTTTCGTACCTCATGATAGCGCTTGGAGCGCTAATGGCGAGCTTTTCCGTCATCTGCATACTGATACCCAATGATGCCATCGATTACGGCACCGCCGGTATCGCCATCATCATCAACAAGCTGAGCGGTCTTAATCTTTCCGTGTGCGTCGCGGTTGTGTTTGCGCCCTTCATCATCGCGGGCACGCTTATCCTCGGAAAAACATTCGGTATAAAGGCTATCGTGGGCACCGCGTTCTATACGGCCGGCCTTGAAGTGTTCAAGGTGATCCCCTTTGAACTTAATGTCGAGCATTTCATTGCGGTCGTTTTCGGCGGAGCGATCCTTGGCGCAGGGCTTTCGCTGATCCTTCGAAACGGCGGATGCATCGACGGCTCCGAGATTTTTGCGAATATCATCGTCAAAAAGATATATGATCTGACAGGGCGCAACTTCAGTATGACCTATATCCTCGTTGCATTTAACGCCTGTGTTTACCTTGCGGTATTCATATTTATCAACCGAAATGCCGCTCTTATGAGCCTCCTTGTATATGTAGTGGCCACATCCATCATCAACCACTTTACCGACCATTTCGAGGCCATCAAGCAGGTGACCATCATCACCAAGGATTCGGAAGAGATCGTCTCATGCATCAAAAAGGAGCTTAACAAAACCTGTACCATCATGAATTCCCAGGGCGCCATCGCCGGGGAAAACAAGATGCTGATCTGCTATATCAGCTACTTCGAAATGGCAAAAATGAAGGAGATCATAGCCTCGCACAAAGGAGTGTTCAGCACTGTATCCACCATTGATGAGATATTAAGGTAAAATTTTAGATAACACTAAACCCCATCGCCGCTAAATCCGGCTGATGGGGTTTTAATATTTCAGTCTCTTCTCAGTTCCAGTGAATCGGGATTTATATTTATCCGGCCTTCCTTCAGAAGCTTTCCTACCGCACGCTTAAACTGGGCTTTGCTCATTCCCGTCCTCTCAAAGATGAGCTCCGGTGAAGCCTTGTCGTTGAAAGGGAGCTTTCCTCCCAGCTTTTCCATGAGCTTTATTATCATCTCTGCGTCGGTATTTCTCTGTATATATCCCTTGTCTCTTACGGCCAGTTCAAGCCTTCCGTCAGGCATCACTCTCGACACTCTGGCCTCGATCCTGCTGCCCGGCGTTATGCCGTCAAGTGAACCGAACATAGCCTTTCGCGGTATCAGTGCGGAATATACATCATCCACAGCCACAAACGCACCAAAGCTGTTGCTCACCTCGTAAACGGTGCCCCAGACAGTGGTATCCTTGTGGTAATGGCTGTCGTTCTTAAGATTATCATACACATTCATGGTGGCACAGAGTCGGCTGCTCTTGTCTATATAGAGCGAAACCAGCACCATATCCCCCTCTGCCACTTTATAGGTCTGCTGCTTAAAAGGAAGAAACAGGTCCTTTTCAAGCCCCCAGTCCAGGAAGGCTCCCACTTTTGTAAGCTGCGCCACTCTTAGCTTTGCCACCTCTCCCATAATAAGGCCGGGCCTGGTGGTGGTGGCTATGGGCCTGTCCTCGGAATCTTTATAGACAAACACTTCTACCTCATCCCCCACGCGGGCGCCTGCCGGCACCTGTTTTCCGGGGAGAAGCACTTTCTCCTCGGCAGATCCGAGATACACTCCGAATTCTACCTGTTTAACAATCTTCAGTTTCTGAATTTCCCCAAGTTTGATCATAATTAATTGTCACTCAAATTCCAGCACAGCGTACGGCTTATTCTCCGTATTATTTAATGAGACCGTGTATTTACCTTCCTCTTCTCCGTATACAGGCTTTATCACGTCCCCCAGAAAAGCCTGCGCCCTGTACTCCGCTCTCATCCTTTTTATTTTAAACCCTTCGGGAAGAAATGTCATCGCTATATTTACATATTCACCATTGTTAACATGCTTATTGGGATCGAGAAAATGCTGTGTGACCGTGATCTCTTCGCCCTCTTTTACATGCTCCGGCAGCCTGATCTTTCCTTTTTGATAATCCATCTCAAGAGGCTCCGAATTGCCGTAGATAGCAGAATGCTCGGGGCTTATCATCTCCGGCTTCATGGTTTTGGTATTGATAAGGCTCCACATGGAATTGCCGAGTACGAGCACTTCACCCTTCTCACTGACGATCCTGAAATTCCTGTATCCGAGAAAGCCCCTGTACTTATATGGAAGGGTATCGATCTGTACCCTGTCGAGGTATCTCGGGAACCTTAAGATATCTATCTGCCATGTATTAACCACCCACACCAGATCTTTGGGAGTAAGGTAGTCATATCCCACTCCGATATCCTCTGAATGGAAAGTCGCCGCATTCTGAAAATAGTCCACTATAGCGTTGATGGTGATGTTCTTGTCGGAGTCAACCATGCTGAAACCGACGCGGGAATTGTAGGAGTACATAAGCACCTTTCCCCTCATCAGTCGTCTTCGACGACAGCTTCCCCCGGGGGAAGCTGAGGAAATACTAAAAAAATACCCACGAGTATCTGCTCGTGGGTCGCAGGGCTAGGAGGACTCGAACCTCCAAATGACGGAATCAGAATCCGCTGCCTTACCATTTGGCTATAGCCCTATTCGTACGCTTAATCTCGCGCGACTCTAAAGAGTATACACGAACAGCTCCACAAATGCAATAGTTTTTTTATAATTTTTATGCTATACTTTTTTCATGAGTACAGATGAGAAGGAAGAACTGCTCTCCTGGCTGGATATTGACGAGATAACCAGCATCCAGCAGTCATTCAATCGCATATCCGGAATGCCTGTCAGCGTAGTTACCGTTGACGGAAATCTCCTCACGCCCAAGATCGGTGGGACCACTTTCTGCGATATTCTCGTTCAGCAGAGTGCACCTGCCTATTCTTTGTGTGCAAATTGCCGCAAATACGGCGCATGTGAGGCAAGGGAGCTCAAGCACGGCACCTATTATTACTGTCACATGGGGCTGGTTGAATTTGCCGCGCCTTTTATCATCGACGGACAGATGGTGGCTTATCTTGTCAGTGGCATGGTATTTGACAGAGCTCCGAGTGAGCGCGATATCCGGTATCTGGCTTCCATTTACGACATCGATCCCGATTTTCTGTGGGAAGCCGCCAGGAAGGTTCCCGTCTACAACCATTCCATGATAGAAAAATCTGTCGATGGGCTGTACAACTATGCCCTTATCGTATCATCAACCACTGAGGGAAGGCTTAAGACCGCCCGCGCAGGTGCCGAGATCGAGCGCGCAGCCCAGATGAAGAATGATTTCCTGGCAAATATGAGCCACGAGATCCGCACCCCCATGAATGCGGTTATAGGCATGGCCGACCTTGCACTCCACGAGGAAGTATCCGATAATGCCAGGGAATATATCGGGCAGATCCAAAGTTCCGGCAAGGCACTTCTTCATATAATAAATGATATTCTCGACTTTTCAAAGATCACTTCCGGTAAGATGAATATCTTCGAGGAGCCCTACAGCTTCGAAAAGATCATCCGTGAGGTAACCCCCATCATCACCACAAGGCTGGGAGATAAATCGGATAAAGTAGCTCTCACGATAGATGTGGAGCCGTCTATTCCCTCCATGCTTATCGGTGATTCCGCCCGCATCAAGCAGATCATCATAAACCTTACCAATAACGCGGTGAAATTCACCAATTCGGGATATATCAATCTTACCGTCAAAGCTTCCGAAAATGACGCCGATTCTGTAAAGGTCAAAGTCAGTGTCACCGACACCGGCATAGGCATAAAGCCCGGTGATCAGGATAAGCTCTTCGAATCCTTCACTCAGGTGGACAGCAGAAGAAACCGCACCATCGAAGGCACAGGCCTTGGGCTCGCTATAGTAAAACAGCTCGTATCGCTGATGGGCGGAAATGTCACCCTGGAAAGTGAGTACGGAAAAGGCAGCACTTTTACCTTTGAAATACCCCAGCGTGTTGCTGACAAAAAGCCCCTCTGCAGGCTTGACGATCCCAAGAAATATTCTTTCCTTGCAGTCGATGAATGGAACAAAGCCTTTCATCATTTTCATTCCGCAGCTGATCTGCTGGGCATACATCTGCAGTCGGTGGAAGGATCGGATGTTTCTCTCAGTGCCCTCACGAAATGGGCATCCCAGCGTGAAGGTGTGGAGATGTATGTTATCATTGACAAGTCCCTGGCTGACAGCGGTTTTCTTGAAAAGAATTCCATTCCGAACGGTTCTCTTCCCAACCTGAAAGTGATAATTCTTGCAGGTACCTATGATGATACCAGGAAATGGGAATCCACAGATAATATTTCCGTTATGAAAGACCCCGTGACCACATTCAGTCTCGCATCCGTCCTCACGGGCGGCAAGAAAACAGGCTCGTCGCAGGCATCCTCCGAAAAGACTTCTTTCAAATTTACCGCACCGGATGCAAAGGTGCTTATCGTGGATGATATACCTATGAATCTTAAGCTTGCACAGAGGCTTCTTGAGAGAGTAAAGATAAAATCGGACCTCGCCGCATCCGGGCAGGAAGCACTGGATTATCTCGTTTCGGGTCAAAACTACGACATCATTTTTATGGATCATATGATGCCCGGGCTTGACGGTATCGACACCACCAGGCTCATAAAAAGATTCCATCCAAAATACAGTGGCATCCCCATTATCGCCCTTACGGCGAATGTCATGGAAGATGCCAGAAAAATGTTCATTGATGAAGGGATGAGTGATATCATTCCCAAACCCATTGAAGTGCAGACGCTCAACGAAAAGCTGCTCAAATGGCTTCCGCCGGATAAGATAGTCAGGCTTCCCTGAACTGCAGCACATCCGTCTCCTCTGTGACTCCTTTTGAGCGAAGGTAATCGTGGATCTCATCCATTGCCTGCTGGAATACCTTCAGGGCGTCCATTACGTTCGCAAATCTGTCCATAGCGGCAAGGGTATCATAATTCTGCTTTGCCAGGAAGCATTCTATACATTCCTCATGCAGCTTATTATGTGCCTCTACCAGCCTTTTAAAGCACTCCGTGCCCGCAAGCAGAGGATCTGTCATGTTGTTGATCCACACTCCAAGCTTGCAGCTTTCCGGATTGTTGACCTGCGTTATCTTAAGGGATTCAAACTCTACGATATTATTGTATAATCTCCAGGCGAGGGTGACATGATCGACTTCAAACACCCTTAATCTGTCGTGAAGCGAGGGATTTGCATTGTGCCTGAACATGTCATTTCTCGCCCTGTCTATATCACGGGATATCCTGTAAAGGTGACGCCCTGTATCCAGGCACTCACCGGAAAGATCCTCATAGCTTTTGGAGAGCGAATCAACACTCTTAAGGAACGTGGTCCCCATGCTGGACTTTTTGTCGATCACCTCAAAGAGACCTCTCACATCCTCGTCGATGGTCCCTATCCTTCTCTCCATAGACGCCAGCTTCTCTGCGGCTCTCTGTATACATTTCTGAAGATTCCTCAGTATAAGATGCTCTTCGTTTTCCTCCACCTCTGACCAGGTCTCGTTGCTGGGAACATCAAGTCTGTCATATAGCTCAAGGGCCTCTTTGATATCCTCGCTGCATGGCCTGAAAGTATTCTTGAGCTGAGCGGAAAGAGCAAGGAACTCCATGTTGGTCTCGGTGAGGGGCCTCTCATCGGGCGTTATATCCAGTCGGGCTTCCTGCAGCACCTTTATGGCCTTTTCCTGAGCGGTTATCTGCTCAAACATCGACTTGAGGCACGAGGTATCACCTATCCTCATCTGGGCATCGTTGATCCTTGCAAGGTATCTGTTGTTGCGCTCAACCTGCGTGTTGAGCATTTCATTAAATGCGTCCGCATATTCCGGGTTATCGAACTTACTTCTGTCTATCGGCTCGAAGTTGGCATCGCGGAATCCATTCATTGCCTCTACAAGACGATCTATATCGGTTTTGATATTCTTCTCTTCTGCCATCCGGGTTTCCTCCTGAATACAAGGTCACGGGCCTAAAACTACCAGGTTTAATATGTTTCTTTATACTTCAAATATCAGATCTGCATATGAAGGAACGGGCCAGATGCTCTTGTCCACGAGCATCTCCAGTGCATCCACGGGGCTTCTAAGATCGTCCATGGCGGTCTTTACATGATCCTTAAACGCGTATGCCTGAGCCTTTGCATCATTCTTTATGGCTGAAGCTTTTGCGGTCTCTTCCTCGAGCTTCTTTAAAGCGTCGCTGGCTTTTTTAAGCTGAGCACTGATCTCGGTAAGGTTCTCGGACTGTACACAGGGATCCTGGCCTGCCGCATGCAGGGCGTTGATAGTATTTGCAAGCTCTCCGGTGTATTCCATCACCGCGGGAATATAGAGCTTCTTTGCCATGTCGATCATGGTGAGAGCTTCGATATTAATGGTCTTCGAATATGTCTCGTAGGTGATCTCTTCTCTTGATTCCAGCTCAGTCCTGCTGTAGATGCCGAATTTCTCGAAGAGCTTTATCGCCTTCTCCGTGGTAAGAGCGCCAGCCGCATCGATGGTGTTGGTGATGTTGGGGAGGCCTCTCTTTGCGGCTTCCTCTACCCATTCCTTGGCATATCCGTCGCCGTTAAAGATGATCCTCTGATGCTCGGTGAAGTACTCCTTGATGAGATCATGCACCGCAAGCTCAAGATTATCAGCGCTTTCCAGCCTGTCGGCCGCCTCACAGAACGCCTCCGCAACGATGGCATTCAGAGTGGTGTTGGGGCTTGCGATTGAATCGCTTGATCCCACCATACGGAACTCGAACTTGTTTCCGGTAAATGCAAAGGGCGATGTTCTGTTTCTGTCCGTCGCATCTTTTTCAATATCCGTAAGTGTCGATACACCGGTAACCAGCTTTTCTCCCTGTATAGAATGATCTGCCGCTCCGGTCTCGATAAGCTGTCTTACAACATCATCGAGCTGTTCGCCGAGAAAGACCGATATGATAGCCGGCGGTGCCTCATCGGCGCCGAGTCTGTGATCGTTTCCTACATCCGCGGCGCTCTGCCTCAAAAGGTCGGCATGAGTATCGACAGCCTTGAGAATGCATGCAAGCACCAGCAGGAACTGCACGTTCTCGTTGGGTGTCTTTCCGGGATCAAGGAGGTTTACTCCGTTATCGGTTGAAAGGGACCAGTTGTCATGCTTACCGGATCCGTTAACCCCGGCAAAGGGCTTCTCGTGAAGAAGGCAGGTGAGTCCGTGGCGTCCGGCCACCTTTTTCATGGTCTCCATAACAAGCTGGTTGTGATCCACCGCGATATTGGCAGTTTCATATATGGGCGCAAGCTCATGCTGAGCGGGTGCGACCTCGTTGTGCTGCGTCTTGGCGGTAACCCCCAGCTTCCACAGCTCTATGTTAAGATCCTTCATATAGGAACCTATCCTCTCACGGATGGCTCCGAAGTAGTGATCCTCAAGCTCCTGACCCTTGGGAGCGGGTGCCCCGAAAAGCGTTCTTCCCGCAAAGATAAGGTCGGGTCTCTTTAAGTATTTCTCTCTGTCCACAAGGAAGTATTCCTGCTCGGCTCCTACCGAGGGAATGACTTTCTTAGCTTCCGTGTTTCCAAATAAATGGGTGATCCTTAATGCCTGCGCGCTCACCGCTTCCATGGAGCGCAGAAGAGGAGTCTTTTTATCAAGCGCTTCTCCCGAGAATGAGCAAAGCACCGTAGGAATACAAAGGATCACTCCTGCGGCATCCTCTTTGAGGAAGGCGGGCGAAGTGATATCCCACACTGTATATCCTCTGGCCTCGAATGTGGATCTTAGTCCTCCCGAAGGGAAAGAAGAGGCGTCCGTCTCGCCCTTTACAAGCTCTTTCCCCGAAAATTCCATGAGCATCCTGCCCTCATCATCCGGATGGGTGACGAATGCGTCATGCTTTTCGGCGGTTATGCCGTTAAGAGGCTGGAACCAGTGAGTGTAGTGAGTGGCACCGTTTTCTATGGCCCATTCCTTCATCGCTCTTGCTACGATATTAGCCGAGCTCTTGGAAAGCTCGCCCCCGTTTTCCATAACGCTTTTGACTTCCGCAAAAACGTCGCCGGGAAGCCTTTCTCTCATTTTTCCAAGGTTAAATACCCGGCTTCCGAATAATTCTTCAACATTAAGTAATTCGCTCATTTTGTGTTCCTTCCGGTCTGCATTTATGTAGGAAAATACGAATAAAATCCGTTCACTTAAGATTTCTGAAATACAGTATATCTCAACAGGATGTATATTCCAACATGTTTTTATACACATCTGTATATAGTTCTACACGTTTATGATCTCATTATTCTTTTGCCGCATCCCTGTTTCCCTGCGGCTCCGTCCTGAGTATATCCCCTGCTTCGGGTGCTTGCGAAAGCCTTACGTACACCTTTTCCTCTGCATGGGGGCAGTCGGTCACTCTGATGCACTCCTGCCCGTTGATAATAATTCTCTCCCCGGCCTCTTTTTCGAAGGAGCTTCCGTCACAGACATGGTACATATCAAGCACTTTTACCTTAATGTCCCTTCCGCCTGGTTTCATTATCTCTATCTCATCCCCGACGCAGAACTTATTCTTCTGTGTAAAGCCGGCAAGAAGCTGTTCCTTCGTCTCCCGGTCATCCTCACCGGTTCGTCTTTCGGCATTTTCGCGGCCCTTGCCGTCTGCGAGAGCGGCTGTATCATCGATGATCGCAAGGAATACCGACTCACTCATATATGTATTATTATCGTAGATCTGACTTTCCTCATCGGGCTTTCCGAAAAAGAACCCGGTGCTGAACTTGCGGTATGTACACTTCGATATCTGCTCCCGGTACCAGGGCAGATTATCTCTGTACTTATCGGGGCTCTCAAAATAATCATCTATGGCCCTTCTGTAGGTCCTTGCCACAGTCGCCACATACAGAGCGGTCTTCATACGGCCTTCGATCTTCCAGGAATCTATCCCCGCATCCACAAGCTCGGGGATATGCTCTATCATGCACAGATCACGGGAATTGAATATGTAGGTTCCTCTTTCGTTTTCATACACCGGCAGGTACTCTCCCGGGCGGCTCTCCTCCTCTATCGCGTATCTCAGTTCTCCGGTTTCGGGGTCTGCAAATCCGTCCCGGTAGGAACCGTTTTCATACAGGTTGTACTTCCACCTGCAGGGATGGGTGCAGGCGCCCTTATTGGCATCCCTTCCGGTAAAGTAGTTGGAAAGAAGGCATCTTCCCGAATAGGAAATGCACATGGCACCGTGAACAAAGCTTTCTATCTCTTTGTCTGCGGGAATCTTCTCCCTTATTTCCTTTATCTCTCTGAGGGACAGCTCTCTTGCGCTAACAACGCGCTTTGCGCCCTGCTTATACCAGAAATTGAATGTTCCGTAATTGGTATTGTTGGCCTGGGTGGAAATATGGATTTCGGCTTCGGGCCATACTTCCCGGCAGATTGAGAACATTCCGGGATCCGCCACTATCAGGGCATCGGGCTTCATTTGGCTCAGCTCCGCAAAATACTTCCTCGCACCCTCTAAGTCATAATTGTGCGCAAGAATATTTACGGCCACGTGTACCCTGGCACCGTGCTCATGGGCAAATCTTATCCCTTCCTCCATATCTGAGGGAGAAAAGTTCTTCGCCTTGGCGCGCAGCCCATAGCTTTCCCCGCCTATATAAACCGCATCGGCTCCGTACCTCACCGCACATTTAAGCACCTCAAGGCTGCTGGCGGGGCAAAGAAGCTCCGGTTTTTTATTCTTGATCGTAGTTACATTGCTCATATCTATAAGTTGTTTTATATCTGCCGGGCATTCGGCATTGATCGGCTGTTTAAAGCTTCGTACTCAGGGTCATCCCGTCACCTGTTTGCAAAATCACTGTTTCCAGGTCGTCCCGGTGCTTCAGTTCATACAGGTATTCGCGCATTCTGGAATGTATGGTGCGGTTTCTTCTTGTGACGGCAAATCGCGATTCGATCACGTCCCCGTCCTGCAGGACGTTATCAGACACCAGCAGGCCTCCCTTTTTAAGCAGTCTTAAAACATCGGGGAGCCACACTATATACTGAGCCTTGGCTGCATCCATGAATACCATGTCGTACCCACCCTCAAGGCTCCTTAGGATTTCCGTTGCATCTCCCTCCATGAGAGTGATCCTTCCGGGCTTCATGTTGCATTCGCCCGACTCCTCCGCCCTAAGGAAGTTCGCCTTAGCGGCTTTAATCCTTTTATCGTAATTCTCGATCGTATCTATATGAGCTTCTTCATCTGCGGCTTCGCTCATCAGTAAAGCAGAAAAGCCGACCGCTGTCCCTATTTCAAGGATGCGCTTCGGCTTTGTGAGTTTTATCAGAAAGCGCAGGCAGCTTGCGGTCCCCCGTCTGATGATCGGAACTCTCGCCGCGATGCTCTCAGTCTCAAGTCTGTCCAGAAAGGGACAGTTGCCCTTGTCATAGAGATCGATGAAAGAAGCCGTCCTCTCGCTGAGCGTCATCTTACATCATCCTCCATATAATTATCCAGCTCGTCGTCCATGTCGATCTGCTGAAGCCCGCTGCCCTCTTCGCCTTCGCCGCTCTCTATGTCCTCTTCGCTCTCATCGCCCATATCGAGAAGCTCTTTTTCGGAGTTTCGTGCCTCGTCTTCGGCCTGCTGTTTCTCGGCCTCCTTCTTGGCGGCTTCCTCCTTCTCGATATTTATCTGAGCTATGGACTCAAACATCTCCTCGGCAGTCATAGTAGTGTTAAGTGTGTATGTGCCGGGTTTTATATCCTTGCGATACTCCGAGCAATAGTACTGAAGCATCAGGAGCTTGGAATCTCTGGATAGCCCTTTTCCTTCGAATATCTCGCCAAGCTGCTTGGCATTAAAATCCACCGGAATGGTTATCTCCACATCATTTCCGACGGTGGCCGCAACGGGCTTTTCGGTAAACACCCTGTATCCGTAGGAATAGGCTGTCTGTGCTCCCTTGTAGCATGCATACACTATGGCGACTACAAGCAGGATTTGGAGTATGGTATCAAACACATTTCCGGTCACTCCGAGTATCCGGAAAGTGAGCTCCATATTTGCACTTTTATTTTTACTTTTCTTTTTCCTTCCACCGGAAGTAATGTTAAAAAACTTACCCATATTACTTTACTCAGGTCAGTACGATGTCATTCAAAATCCACTGCATCGATTATCTTAAAATTGATATTCTGCATCATCCTGCAAAAATCCAGCTCTGCTGCCAGGAATGCATCCACCAGAGGATTTGCCCTGAACTCTCTGTTTTGCTCGCGAAAGCTGTCCAGCTTGGCAAAATCGAAATCACCGCTCAACTGCATATCATAATTTCTTTTTCTGAAATCGTCAACCTGTCTCTTAAGCTCGGGATCCTGCCGCAGCAGATCCAGCTGCTTTTTATATTCAAGATAAATCTCATCATGCAGTATCGTGTCTATAAGATTATCCAGCGAATTTTCAACCTTTTCGTTCATCTTCGCTCCCTGTCTTTCAAATATACAGTAAACAAAAATCAAAGCAGATCACGGCATTTACTATATTTATACTTCCTGGATTATCGGAAGGATCATCGGACGGCGCTTTGTCTTTCTCCAGACAAATTCGCTCAGTGTATCTTTTGTGCCGGTCTTGATCTTGCCCCAGTCCTTGACATGCCTTGCGATATAATTCTCAACGGTGGCCTGCACTAGTTCCTTTGCCTCGCCTATGAGATCTTCCGATTCTTTCATATATACGAAGCCCCTCGAAACTATATCGGGCCCCGCCACAAGCTCTCCGCTCAGCTCGTCGAAGCACATGCACACGATCAGAATTCCGTCCTCGGCCAGGTGCTGTCTGTCTCTTAGCACAACATTTCCGACATCCCCGACGCCAAGTCCGTCAACAAGTATATCACCCACCGGCACCTTCCCGGTCACCTTTGCAAAGTCTTCGCCGAATTCCAGCACATCTCCGGAGGAAAGGATTATTATATGATCCTTGTCCATTCCAAGCTCTTCCGCGATCTTGGCCTGGGCTTTGAGATGCTTGAATTCTCCGTGTACAGGTATCGCAAACTTGGGCTGTATCAGGGTGTAGATAAGCTTTATCTCCTCCTGACACGCATGCCCCGATACGTGCACATCCTGAAATATAACATCCGCGCCCTTTGTAAGGAGCTCGTTTATTATCTTGGTGACGGATTTCTCATTTCCCGGGATGGGATGCGATGAGAAAATAACCGTATCTCCGGCCTTTATGGTGAGCTTTTTGTGGGTGCCGTTGGCCATTCTGCTGAGGGCTGCCATGCTCTCGCCCTGGCTTCCGGTGGTGATGATAACCTGCTTCTCGGGCGGGTAATTCTTTATCAGCTCCAGATCCACCAGAGTATCCGGCGGAATGCTGATGCATTCAAGTTTCTGAGCTGTCTCTATGACGCTGACCATGCTGCGGCCTTCGACGCTTACCTTTCTGCCGAATTTGTGGGCGGAATTAATGATCTGCTGCACCCTGTCCACATTCGAAGCAAAGGTTGCCACGAATATCCTGGTATTTTTATGCTCCTCAAAAAGGTTGTCAAACATTCTTCCGAGGGTCTTTTCCGAAGGCGTATAGCCCGGGCGCTCCGCATTGGTGGAATCGCACATAAGAGCGAGCACACCTTTTCTTCCTATATCCGCGAACCTCTGAAGGTCGATGGCATCGCCGTATACCGGTGTGTAATCCACCTTGAAATCCCCCGTGTGAACTATGATCCCCGCGGGTGAGTAGATAGCCAGCGCTGCTGCATCGACTATGCTGTGATTTGTCTTTATAAACTCTACTCTGAATTTGCCCAGAGTGATGAACTGCCCGAACTTTACCACTTTTCTTCTGGTGGACTCCATGAGCCCGTGCTCGGTCAGCTTATTCTCTATGATGCCCATTGTAAGACGCGTCGCATATACGGGCACATTAATGTCCCTCAGGATATACGGAAGCGCTCCGATATGGTCCTCATGGCCGTGTGTTATCACAAAGCCCTTTACTTTATCGATATTGTCTCTTAAATATGTCACGTCGGGAATAACGAGGTCCACTCCAAGCATGTCATCTGCCGGGAAGGAAAGCCCGCAATCCACCACAATAATACTGTCTTCGTATTCGAAGGCAGTAATGTTCATTCCAATCTGCTCAAGGCCTCCCAAAGGTATTATCTTAAGCCCTGTCAGCTTTGTATTATCTTTATTCTTTTTCTTACTCAAAACTACTCCTATATCTAATATATCTAAATATCTGATTCATCATCAGTGATAAGATCCACGTCATCGAGCATACCTTCAAAAACCTCCGCAACGGCTGCGAGCTCGTTATCTTCGGATACTATCACGTATCTGCTTTCCTCCTCGCCGTCCTCGGACACATCCTTCAGGATAAGTGCTTCGCCGTCACCCTCTTCAAAATCGGTCACGAGTATGTAATCGAAGCCGCCTATCCTTGTCTGCTCAAGAACAAAAAATTCTACCGGATCAGCCCCGTCCGGATTGAATATTACTTTTTCAAGCTTTTTATCACTCATAATTAGTTTTCCTGTTATCGAGATAGTCCTGCAGAATGATCTGCGCCGCTATCATATCAACGTATTCTTTGCGGTTCTCCCTGCGGATCCCGACCTCTTTCATGATCTCGTCCGCTTCCACCGTCGTGAGCCTTTCGTCGTACATCTCCACCGGAAGGCCCGTTCTTCTCTCCAGGCTTTCCTTGAAATCCCGTGAAAGCTGTGCTCTTACTCCCTCATCCCCGTTCATATGCATCGGAAGGCCCAATACTATCTTTGAGATCTCAAACTCCGTACACAGTTCCTCGATCCTGGCGAGAGTCCTTCTGAGCTGGTTCTCCTTTTCACGCCTGATGATCTCATGCGCCTGTGCAGTCACAAGAAGGGGATCGCTTATTGCAACACCCACCGTTTTTGACCCGAAATCAAGCCCCATTATCCTCATTGCTGCCGCTCCGATTACTGCTGCTCCCAGCCGCGGTTAAGGATATAGCTGTTAAGAAGCTCTTCAACGAGCTCGTCCCTCTCCACCTTCATGATAAGGCTGCGTGCGTTGTTATAACTGGTCACGTATGTCGGATCGCCGCTCATGATATATCCGACTATCTGATTAACGGGATTATAACCCTTTTCCTGAAGCGCCTCATATACGCAGGCAAGCACTTCCTTCACTCCGGTAGGAGCATCAGTCTGAACCTCAAAATACTGTGTGTTCCCCAAATCAGCCATTTTGTTACCTCTTTCTGAATATAATAAATACGGCATTCACCGCTTTTGTTCCCTCTGCCCGATCAGGCACAATTACAGATACCCATTTGGGTTAATTGTACTATAAAATCAAGGAATTGGCAATTTTTTTACTTTTCCGACACGATTTTTTTCATCGTTATGTCAGAAGCGTTTTTCACGCATTTGACAGGATTTTCCCGATTACCTCGTCCCGATCCGTCAAGGCTTCCAACACGGTCTCGACCATCAAGCCTTCGTATCCTTCGTTTCCATTCGGTATTCGAACGTTTTCCGAAGGTGTGTTCCTCTCAGCATCCGGCGCTGTATTCCGGACTGCTTTCATCTCTTCCCCGGGGATCAGCACTTTAATGTAATCCCCGGTATGGCCCACATAATATCCGCCTTTTTTCTCTTCTATAAGGACGCTCTCCGTCTGTCCCAGCCTTTCCGCTCTGTATTCCCGGGAGTGCCTTTCGGTCATCTCGAGCAGAATGTCGCTCCGTATGTTTTTTATCTCCTCCGGTATCTGGCCCGGAAGTGAATCCGCCACGGTTCCTTTTCTTCTCGAATACTTGAAAATATGCATCTCATAAAGCTTAAGCTCCTCGAGATACTTTCTCGTTATATCAAATTCTTCATCCGTCTCGCCGGGAAAGCCCACAATCACATCAGTCGTGATGGCTGCGCTTATTCCTGCATCCCGGTACATTTTCCTGATAAGCTCCGCACCCTCTTTATATTCCTGCGAATTATAGTGCCTATTCATGCGCTTTAGCGTATCGTCGCACCCGCTCTGAAGGGACAGGTGGAAGTGCGGGCAGATCCTTTTTATCTTCACAAGCCTTCTCACGTTTTCTTCCGTGATCACTCTGGGCTCTAAGGATCCCAGCCTGATCCTCTTTAGCCTGTCATCCGGGATTTCCCTGTCGATCATTTCCAGCAGATCAAAAAGCTTTGTCTCTCCCCTGTAATCGCGTATCCGCTCATCATCTCTCATATGTTCCGAGGGAGCGACCTTTCCCTCTTTCCATGCTTCGTCATCAAAATCTATCCCGTAGGAGCACACATGGATGCCGGTGATCACTATCTCCTTATGCCCGTTTTCCACGAGGGTCCTGATCTCCTCTATCACATCCCCGGGCTTTCTGCTCCGCGCTCTTCCCCTGGCAAGCGGTATCGCGCAGTAGCTGCAGAACTGATTGCATCCGTCCTGGATCTTCACATCGGCTCTGGTCCTGGCGGTTCCGCATACAAGAGTTGCATTCTCATACTCGGAGGGCTTGTTTAAGTCGGATAAAACGGAGATTTTAGCTGTGCTGTCATCTATTTTGAATACCGGAGAATTATCGCCTGTTCGAGAGATGTCTGCACCGACTGCGGATAAGCCCTTACAATCACAGGAAGCCGGGCATCCGGCTCCGTGCCTTAAAAAGTATTCATCCAAAATATCCGCTATTTCTGTCTTATGGTTGTTGCCGATAATGATGTCCACCGCATCATCCTCCAGCAGCCTGCCCTCCCCTGTCTGTGCATAGCATCCCACAGCCACCACCACGGCATCGGGATTCAGCTGCTTTGCACGGTGGAGCATCTGGCGGCTCTTACGGTCCGCTATATTGGTAACAGTGCAGGTGTTTACAACATATGCATCCGCTTTTTGTGTAAACTGCACAATTTTGTATCCTCTTTTTTGTACAATCTGCTGCATTACTTCCATTTCGTATGAATTCACTTTGCAGCCGAGATTATGAAATGCAACATTTTTCATTCTTTTTACCAAAAACTTTGTCTCTTTTTAATATGCTTTTTTTCTTGACATAAAACGGTTTCTAAATTATTATGATGGCGTAGCAAGAAAAAAGGAAAAGGAAAAAACGGAGGAAATAGCATGAAGACAATTAAGATTTCTCTCAATTCAATCGACAAGGTAAAGAGCTTTGTCAACGACATCACCAAATTCGAGTATGACTTTGATCTTGTATCAGGAAGATACGTAATCGATGCAAAGTCGATCATGGGAATCTTTTCTCTTGATCTTTCCAAGCCCATCGACCTCAACATCCATACTGAGGACGGCGCTGAGGAAGTTCTCGAAGTGCTTAAGAAGTACGAGGCATAATCCTCTTACTTCAACACCATAAAAAATATTCAGAGCATCCCTTGCGGGGTGCTCTTTTTTTATATCTCAATTATCCTCTCCGTCTCGTATGCCGCCTTGAGCAGATCATCTATGACCTCCGAGAGATTCCCCTCATGTCTTTCGATCACTTTTCTAAGCGGCTTCGTTACCGGATGCTTTGCCACAAATATGGTACAGCAGTCCTCGTAAGGAAGTATGGATGTTTCGTAAGTTCCTATCTTTTCGGATATCTCAACTATATCCTGCTTGTCAAATGCTATAAGAGGACGGAGCACGGGAAGGTCCGTCACTTCGTTGGTACAGCCGAGGGAAGCAAGCGTCTGGGATGCCACCTGGCCCACGCTCTCACCTGTTACAAGAGCAAGCGCTCCGCATTCTTCTGCAAGATGCTGCGCTATTCTCATCATGTATCTGCGCATGATAATGGTGAGCTCATCATGAGGGCACTTTTCATATATGGCAAGCTGAATATCCGTAAAATTGATAACGTGCAGCTTTATAGGGCCGGTGTATTTCGAAATGATCTTCGCCAGATCCACCACCTTCTGAAGTGCTCTCTCGGAGGTGTAGGGCGGTGCATGAAAATAAACCGCATCCAGTGAAACTCCCCTCTTTGCGATCATATATCCCGCAACAGGTGAGTCTATTCCTCCGGAAAGAAGCAGCATCGCATGGCCGCCTGTTCCAACCGGCATTCCTCCCGGTCCCGGTATTATCTCGGAATAAAGATAAATATGATCTCTCACCTCCACATACACGATCATATCCGGATGGTGAACATCCACCTTGAGATTGGGGAATTCGCCCAGGATAACCTCTCCGACAACAGCATTTATCTGCATGGAATCCAGAGGATAGTTCTTGCTCTCCCTGCGGGCAAACACCTTAAACGTGCACGAAAGATCATCCTCATACATCTTGTGCATATATTCAACAGTGCTCTTTTTAAGGTCCTCCGGATCACCCTTTTCAAGCCTTATTATGGGGCATATCCCGGCCACTCCGAACACATGCTTAATGGCATCCACCGTCTCATCAAAATCAAATTCCTCCAGCGCGGATACAAATATCCTTCCCGGAGTCTTGTATACGCTGAACTTTCCCTCCACTCTGCTAAGGGCGCTCTGAATATGTGCGATGAGCGCATCCTCAAACAGATATCTGTTCTTCCCTTTTATTCCGATCTCTGCATATTTGATCAGAAAATCTTTAAAAATCTCTTTGTTCATTATTCTGCTTTCCGTATTATGTTCCGGCTTATTCTTAAGGTTAAAATTACGTGACATTCTGTAAATCCTTCATTAGGCACACCATTGGCTTTTTTCCTTTTGACCCTTGTATCATATCATCTTCTGGTGAATCTCCGCAGCATGGGGACGATCTCGCCCAGTGCTTTTACGGTCTCGTCTATCTCAAACGGAGTGGTAAATTCCGACATTGAGAATCTGAGTGTGGAATCCAGAAGGCTCTTATCAAGCCCTATTGACTTAAGCGTAGCCGAAGGCTCCGGCTTATGTGTCGAGCATGCGCTTCCTGCTGAAACATATATGCCTCGGTCTTCAAGTGCGTGCAAAAGTACCTCTGCCCGCACTCCCTCAAAGGACAGGCTCACGATATGGGGTGCCGTACCGCTGATTGCTGATTTTACGGCGTTTCTGAGGCTTTCATGTTCCGTGCCCTGAAGGTCAGTCCCGGGATCTATCCCGTTCACCGATACGCCTTCCGTCTGAAGCGCCCCAAATATCAGTCTTTCCTTGAGTTCATACAGCTTCTCCGCTTCGGATGTGACGTTCTCATAAAGCATCTTGGCAGCAAGGGCCATCCCTGCAATCCCGGGTACATTTTCCGTTCCGCTCCTCAGGCCGTCCTGCTGTCCGCCTCCGAAGGTTATGGGCTTAAGCCTCACTCCGTCCCCAACATAAAGTGCACCCACTCCTTTGGGGCCGTGTATCTTGTGGCTGCTCATCGACATAAGGTCGATCCCCGCCTTTTTGGGGTAGAGGGGGATCTTCCCGAAGCCCTGCACCGCATCGACGTGGAATAACGCATCCGGGTTCTTCTGCTTTATGATCTTTCCTATCTCATCTATCGGTTGTACGCTTCCGATTTCATTGTTAATATGCATTGTTGAGATGAGGATAGTTTCATCCGTGATGGCCTTTTCAAGCTCATCCATCCTTACCACGCCGGATTTATCCACCGGAAGAAAGGTCACTTCATAGCCTTCCTGCTCCAGATGCTTCATGGTGTTTATTACTGCAGGATGCTCGATCGAAGTCGTGATAAGATGCTTCCCCCGGCGCTTCATACTCTCTGTTGCGCCTATGATAGCCAGATTATCCGATTCCGTTCCGCCGGAAGTAAAATATATATTTTTAGATTCACATTTGAGGATCTTTGCAAATATCTCGCGCGCCTGTCTTACGTACTTTTCCGCCTCCACCCCCATGTGGTGCATGCTGGAAGGATTCCCGTAATCTTCGCACATTATTTTCGTCATAAACTCCGCGACCTCGGGGAATACCCTTGTCGTCGCGGAGTTGTCAAGATAAATCTCCATTAATATCGTCCTTTTTCGGCTCTCCGGATCCGGTCGCCCGGCGGCTTTCGATCTCCGATCATACATCAATTTTTTTGTTTCTTCTGTACCGAATAGCCGAATTTACCCTTCTTTTCTCCCAGGCTGTAATACTCGCCATGTGAATATGTGACAAGCCCAGTGGAATTGAGATCAAATTTCCCGTTTTCGTCCATGTAGGACTCATCCACCGTCACTCCCACGACCTCTGCTATATACATATCGTGTGAACCAAGTCTCTCGATCTTTTTGGTCTTGCAGTATATATTTACAGGGCTCTGGTCTATAGCCGGCGTATCCATAAATTCCGATGTATAAGGAGAAAGCATCGTCTCCTTAAACTTATCATAGTCCCGCCCGGAGCGCACGCCGCACCAGTCGCAGGCGAAAGTGAGCTTTTCGGTCACCAGATTGATAACAAATTCTCCGCTCCTTTCGATGATATCATGAGAATATCTCTCGGGGCGGATCGATATGGATACCATTGGCGGATCGGAACATATCGTCCCTGCCCAGGCAAGAGTGATTATATTGGGTTTATCATTTCTATCCTTGCAACTTACCATTACCACCGGAAGAGGATACAGCATATTTCCGGGTTTCCAGCTCTGTTTTGACATATTATTTCTTTCCTTCCGTCATCAGCACTATCCAGCTCATCACTGTCATTCCGGCGGTCTCGGTCCGCAGTATCCGCTTTCCGAGAGTGATAGTCCTAAGCCCCACTGCCTTTGCCATCTCTATCTCACCTTCGTCAAACCCGCCTTCCGGTCCGATGAAAACAGATATATCCGATCCCGGCTTTATGTTTTCGAAAATTTTCCGGGTCTCATTCATCATCTCATTGTCGGCCATCTCGTAGGGAAGCAGCCTGATATCCGATCTTGCGGCTTCTCCCACAGCATTTTCGAAGGTCATCACCGGTGTGATCTCTGTTACGATCCCGCGCTTACTCTGTTTCGCGGCCGACTCTGCGATCGCCTGCCATCTTTCGATCTTTGATGCACTCTTTTTATCATCCAGCTTTACTACGCACCTTTTCATTGACACCGGAACTATCCTTGTAACACCGAGCTCTACACATTTCTGGATGATGAGCTCCATCTTATCCGCTTTGGGAAGTCCCTGAAAAAGCGTGACCGTTACCGGCAGTTCCGAGCCTTCTTCTTTGATAAAGCGGAGCTCAAGTAAAATCGAATCCTCGTGCATTTCGAGGATCGCACAGCAGTATTCGCGCCCGTCTTTACCGTTAGAGATGCTGACCTCTTCGCCCTTTTTCATGCGAAGAACATTTTTGATGTGGTTCACATCCGGACCGGTTATAACAACGCGGTTCTGCTCCTTATTTATTTGTGACGGAGAAACAAAAAACTTATACATGACACATCTTCCGGCGCCCGGCGCCGCCACCCATCAAGGGTTAACTTACTTACCGCCTCTGCATGTAATGATCCACGGGGCTGGCTGATTCTCAAAATTATTCTTTCTGCCAAGCTTTGAAACCGATATCTGTATGATCTCGGGATCAGCCATTCCAAGCGACCTACACAGCGCAGGCATTCCTGCCGCAGTCACAAAATCAAGGGTGTAGATAACAAATTCCATCTCCGGATTGACGGAGAGCATGTATTTCATCTCCTGCTCCATGCTCGCGCTGGCAACCAGCATCGTGACATCGGGAACAGGAAGATCCTTAAATACATTTTCATCTACATGATCGACGATCTTAACATTGTGAAGTCCGAAGCGGTCCACGTTATCCTCAAGGGCGCTGCGGTCGTTGGAGTTGTATTCCACCGCAATGATAGTACCGTCTCCGTTAAGTATACCTGCCTCGATAACTATTGATTCGCCCGAGATAACGCAGATATTCTTCCCTTCCTCGATCTGCATCTTGGAGAGGATCACGGCCCTTATCTCGGAGCCGACATATCTTACGGAACCGGGGGTAAATACGGAATTATCCATTCCGAATTTGAAGGTGCTTCTCGCATTCGGATTGAGTATCAGCATTCCTGCGGAAGCATTGATCCCGCGGTCTATCATGTCGGAGAGCTTGTCCTGCTTGATCTCGCCCGCAGGCTCGCTTCCCTCGTTGTAGATGACTGTGCAATCGCCAAGCCCGGCGCTGTACATACGGTAGAAAATATCCTTATGACCGGCCTCGGTAAACACCAGCACACATCTGTGAGCTTCAACCGTGGGAATGATATTTTTATTCTTCTTGGTGATATCCAGAAGCTTTACATGCTCCAGATCAAGGTCGGTATTTTCCGAAAAATACTGAAGCCATGAAATGATATGTGTGTTTGTAAAAAGCTGCTCTGCCATATTAACCCTCCGAATCTCTTCTCTTATACAGGAACTGCCTTATCGTAATAACTGTCTTTATCAAGGTATTCTTTTTGTGATTGCTGCTCTCTTATTCAGGGTTTTCTTGCCGTCACCGAAACCCATTCCCCCTGATAAGTTGTCTCAACCACCTCGAGGCCCGCTGCCGTCATAGCATCCTTCACGCGGAATTCTTTGTCGTTATCGTTAAGGATTCCCGATGTGATGTACACCGCACCCTTTTTCATCTGATCTACGATCACCGGAGTGAGCGTAACAAGCACGTCGGCAAGGATATTTGCAACGACAATATCATACTTTTCGTATCCGACCCTGTCCTGAATCTCCTTCTCGGTGATGATATTTCCGATGATCAGATCAAACTCTGCCGCATCGATATTGTTATTCTTGAGATTGTCATACACCGCAGGCTCTGCGCAGGGGTCAAGGTCCGTCCCCACGATATGCTTTGCTCCCATCATGAGTGAAAGAATACCGAGTATTCCGCTTCCGGTTCCCACATCGAGGATAACCGTCTCGGGATTGATGAACTTTCGAAGCTGCCTGATGCATAGCTGGGTGGTCTCATGCATTCCGGTTCCGAAAGCTGTTCCGGGATCGATGTGCAGGATCATCTTGTCCTTATCCTGCTCCGGCACTTCCTCCCATGAAGGGATCACCAGGATATCATCTATATAGAACTGATGGAAATACTTTTTCCAATTATTGATCCAGTCGATATCCTCGGTGCTTTCAAGCTCCACGGTGCCCTCGCCGATATCGAGATTAAATTCCCTCAGTTCATCAAGCTCGGACTTTATTTGCTCGCAGAGGCTCTGAGGGTCCGTTTCCTCACCCTCCAAAAGCACATTTCCGTCATCTGTCATCTCCACAAAGAAGTTGAGATAGGCGATCCCGTCATCATCCTGAGCATCCGGCAGAATGTCCACAAACATCTGCTCCTTCTCAAGGGGAGTAAGAGGGATCTTATCCTCTATCTGCGCACCTTCCAGGCCGATATCATAAAGTGTGGAAATAATAATATCCTCTGCCTCTGATTTAGTTTTTATCCTGTATCTCATCCAGCGCATAATCAGACTCTTACCTTAACCCCGGCAAACTTACCTTTGCAGGTTCAGTTCGGACCTTGGGCTTTCTTCCAAATATCATATCATTATTATATGAAATTATCTGCCAAACTTCCACTCTTTAATTTCATATCTCTCGCCCGCGTAGGTGAAGAATACATTATGAACTCCGGTGATCTCCTGATCGAGCTTCACGGTCACTTCCGTAAACTCCGCTCCGGGAGCATTCACGGGAATATATGCCACAGCATTTGAGCCCGGATAATCTACGCTCACCCTGATGGCACCGGAACCGCTTCCGCGAAGGCTTATGGTGATCTCTTTAGCTGCCTGCAATCCGAAATCCGCCCCGTATACGCATGTCCAGCTGCCGTCATGAATGCCGGTTAAGATCATATCACCGGAGCCGTACTTTTCTGCCACCTCACCGAACTGCACCGTCTCTATTCCGGATGCGTTCCCAAGTGTTACAGCCTGCACGGTCTCGTAAGGGTTAAGATTACCCACCTGAGGCACGCCTGCTCTGGTTCCCACGGAAGTGGTGGGTGCACCGTTTTCATCAAACTTTATAAAGTCGATATTTGTGCTTCGGTATCCGCCGCCTTCCATCTTAAGGCCTTCCTCCAGGATTCTTGAGTGATAGGCGATATACCACTGACCGTTAAACTCAAACATGCAATGATGATTGTTTCCGCCGCGCCCGAAGAAATGCTCGGGGTTTGCAAGCACGGGATTTGCAGGCTCGAAAGGTCCCATGGGACTATCCGACTTCATTGTAACGATCTCGCCGTTGCGGTAACCCAGCTCCTTTTCCGCCTCGGGAGTCATGCTGAAATTGGAACAGTATGAATAATAATAGGTTCCATTAATCTTATTGATCCCGGAGTCCTCGAAAAGATAAGCCACATTCTCGATGGGAATGGGATCTCCGTCGAGGCTTATCATGTCAGCGCCGAGCTTTGCCACACGTGCGGTTCCCGGATTTGCTGCCATTTCAGGCTTGGGAATTCCACCGCCGAAATAGATGTATGCATTTCCGTCATCATCCATCAGCACTGCAGGGTCAAAGAGCCATGCAACCTCTGCGCAGGTAGGAGTCTGACGGGAAATGAGCGGCCCACCTATGGGATCAGTAAAAGGTCCGTAGGGGGTATCTGCAGTAAGCACTGCTATGCCGTTTCCGCTGTTTGCGAAGTAAAGGAAGAATTTGTCCTTTCCGTCAATGTTTTTATATGCAGCCGCGGGAGCCCAGGAGTTGGAACCCCATGTAGCCTGCCCCTTAGACGAAGCGGCATAAACCGATCCGTGGTCCGTCCAGTTTACAAGATCTGCGGATGAAATAACATTCAGAGTATAAATATTTGAGTAATTATTCTCCTTAACGCTTCCGTCCTCGTTATACATGATGTCGTCGCCTGTCATGTAAATATACACTCTTCCGTCGTAAACAAGCGCATAAGGATCAGCTCCGAAGCGCTGCACCATCAGCGGATTGTGATCGGTGAGAGGCTTAATTACATCGCTCAGTTTGATCCCGTCGAACATCTTTTTAATCACGTCCATTCCTGTACCTTCCTTTTTCTCGCTTTGATCTTCTTTTGATCCGTTTTCTTTCAGACTACCCGTTCCTCTGGCGCATGCTGCGATCAATGATCCCGACAGCAGTACGGCAAAACAGGCAATCAGTTTTTTTATATGGTTTCTCATAGCATAAATTATAAAAGCGGCACCTGTATGCCGCTATGCCCTATTTGCTCATTGTCTGCCCAATATTTGCGTTTAAATGGTTGATTAATCTTGAAAAAAAGGTATAGATGTGATAGATTATTAATTGAAGAAAGCCACGAGAGCGGCTGACCTCAAAATGTGATTTTTATGCTACTTCGTAGCACCGCCGTCACTGTTGATGCCAGTGGCGGCTCTCTTTTTATCCCTGCATACTTCGTACACAAGTCTAATCAGAGACAGAAGCACCGAAATCCCCCGTAGGATGAGTCCGATAATCTCCATATGTCTCACCTCCTTTCGATTGGATTTTACCTCCTTTCGTCAGAATGTGAGATCAGCCGCCGTTGCCTCGTGGCTTTCCCAAGGGCAATATATCAAATAGGCCAAGCCAATTCAATAGGTTTTCGAGTAAAAAAAGTTGCACAATAAGAATACATTGTGAAATTTCACAATTATACTTTTTCAACACAAAAAGCATCTATTTTACTGAATTCCATCTTTCGTCAATTTGACGAATACAGATGTTATTTCAGCAAAACAGATGCTTTTTTCAGCGTTTTTTACAAATGATAATATGATTCCTAAATATTTTGACGTTTAATCTATACTCGTCGTCATGATCTGTCGATCATTACCATAAAAAAGTTCTGCGACGGCTTGGACATTTCATTAAAAGATTTCTTTGACTCACCAATATTTTCAAATCTTGATCAGGAGATAAAGTAAACGGGGGCTAATGCTCGATTTTCACGACGTTAGTCCTCGTTTTATTATGTCTTAAATGGGTTGTTGTAATACTGAATAGAGTTAGAAAAAGGCATATACATCCTCACAATATGAGAGAATATATATGCCTATTGAATAAGTGTCTATTAATGATAAAAAAGTGTGGATCTAATGTAAGAACTCAAAGCTCTTCATGCTGCATGTTCCGCCACCGACAAATGTGATGTAAAGTGCGTTCACACCGCTTATAGGAGCAAAGGTTGCGACTCTTTCGGTCCAGGCATTTGTGCCATCCATCTTTGCTTCACCGATCACTTCGCCGTCCCATTTGGTGCGGAATTCAACTTTCCCGTTAAAGTAGCCGCGAGTCTTGATCTTTATACCGGTCACGTTTTTAAGATCAAAGTATTTAAACCCTGCGGTGCATCCGTCACCGAGCTGCTTGATGTACCCGATGTTCGGATCACCGTCGCCGCCTTCCTGAACAACTTCGGGAGCATCTCCTTCAACGTAAGGTGAATGCTTCTTGTTGAAAAGATTGCAGACGATATATGTGGGATATTCGCCTTCATCGGAAAGAGGAGCACCGTTAAGTCCGCAGGATGTGATCTCTGCCTGGATCACCTTACCGGCATCGTCGAATGAAAGCTTCTCTGCACATACCTGACGCGAGAACCATGTGTTGTTGGTCTGGCGGTGATAGAAGATGTACCACTCGCCGTTTATCTCGATCATGCTGCCATGATTGTTTCCGCCATAAGCCATCGCCATGTCCGCAGGCTTGTAGGAATCGATTCCCTTATCGCAGTTGCTTACAAGCACTCCGCCGTATTCAAAAGGCCCTGCGGGGCTCTTAGAGGTTGCATAGCAGAGCTCGTGCATAACTTCCGAAGAGTAAACGAAGTAGTATGTATCGCCTTTCTTTCTGATCGAAGGAGCTTCGAAGAAGGCATGTCCTTCAAATCCGGTTCCCTTGCTGTACATATCGCCGGGTGCCACAAATGTTGGCTCCTCAATAATGGTGAGCATGTCGGGACCGAGCACCGTATACATTGCACCGTGTCTTCCTTTATCGCCGTGTCCCGCAAATCCGGTGTAGAGATAAGTCTTATCTCCCTCTGTGAGTACGCCGGGATCAAACTGGGGCTCATCGTTTTTCACTTTCATTCCGAAAACAAAATCCGCTCCGTTTTCAGCCGCTGAGCCATCGCCTGCGGTCTTTCTGTCGCCGAGTTTTGTTCCGTCAGCATAGTGAACATATCCGTAGAACTCAAAAGGTCCTGCAGGCTTATCGCTCACTGCTACTGAGACAATGTTTACTTTATCGAGAACATAATAAAGATAATATTTTCCGTCAGGGCCGACTGTCACATCGGGAGCATATAGGCACATGTGGCCATCCTTGTTTAAAGGATCGGCTGTCTTGGGATAAATGATGCCTTCATAATGCCAGTTTCCGAGATCATCAAGGGGAGCGGACCAGCACACATAATCACCCATGCAGAAGGTCTCACCATCGTAGAGATCATGCGATCCGTATACATAAACCCTGTTTCCGAATACATAAGGTTCTCCGTCCGGAACATATTCCCATGAAGGAAGATATGGATTTACAGCCTGCTTCTTTCCGGTCATGCCGAGGCGTATTCCGCCTTCTTTTCCGGGAACCGCTCCGCGTCCGTCAAATACCATTTCATTTTTTTCTTCAGCTGTGTAGGGCTCCCACACGGGAAGAGGTCTTCCGTCATATCCGTTTCCGTTAGGATCGGATGTCTTGACGAAATTAGCGACCATATCAGCCATCTGTCTTGCGAGATCGAAATGTCTTCCCTCGAAAGGTCTCCAGCATTTTCCCAGTGTCTCAAACCAGAACCAGAGGTCAACCGAGTGGAAGGTTCCGGGGTGATCCCATCCGGGAATATCGGGATCAAATCTGTAATAGTAATATTTCTGTCCGTTCTTGGAAGCATCGAGGAATGTTGATTTTACGCTCATCTCAACGACGCTCTTACCCGCGATGGCAAATTCGTCAGAGGTGTTTCCGGAAATAATGGGAGCTTTTGCGCATCTTCCGGCAGCTATCTTTTCGATGGGATCCTGATCACAGAATTTTCCGTCATTTATCGGGAACATTCTCTGATGGTCTGCGGCGTACTCTGCGTATTTTGCACGGAGTGTGAGAGCATCGATCTTTCTTGCTTCCTCGAGGTTCTTGATGCCTGCGAATGCGAAGAAGTCCTCTCCCTTTTTCTCAGCCTTCTCAAGATTAAGAGGCTTGAAAATATCCGAATCCTCTTCGGGGTGGCGGATCATTCCGCTGACGATTATCGCACCTTTGATCTTGTCAAAGTTTGCTTCGTGAGTGAATTGATGCATTACACTCGCACCGCCCGCAGACTGTCCCATGATGGTGATACGATCGGGGTCTCCGCCGAATGCGGCGATATTTCTGTATACCCATTCAAGGCCTGCCTTCTGGTCGAGAAGACCGAAGTTTGCAGGTGCATCCGGGGCTTCCGCTGTGATCTCGGGATGTGAGAGAAAGCCGAAAAGCTGTAGCCTGTAATTTACGCTTACAACGATTATTCCGCGCTTTGCAAGCTGCTCTCCGTCAAATTCCATCTCAGCGGTGTATCCCCACTGGAAGCCGCCTCCAAAGTACCAGATAAGTACGGGAAGCTTTTCATCCGTCTTTTTTGCGGGAGTCCACACATTAAGATACAGGCAGTCCTCACTCATCGGGATCTCGGGATCGACGTGCCAGTCACGGCAGTAGATGTCATCTCCGAGGCCCGGGGTGTCTTGGACAGAGATGGGTCCAAATTTATATGCGTCAAGTACTCCCTCCCAGTCTTTTACGGGCTGGGGAGCACGCCATCTGTTTTCCCCAACCGGCGGTGCTGCAAAGGGTATGCCCTTATAAACTGTTATTCTCGGGTTATTTCCGGGAAGTCCGCGGACTTCGCCGTTTTCAACTCTTGTCTGTCTTAGCATCTTGTAACCTCCTGTATAGAATACCTTCTTTGTTTCGATCATATTTATAATTCTATACGATTCTCGGAGAATAACTTGCTTTTTTTTGCTTTGCACTGGCTAAATATTGCGATTGTCTGCTATCTTTTATCAGTATAGATCCTGCGTTATAATCTGTCATTAAACCGGTAGTTGAAAAAGGATCCTGATATCATCGATAAGCCTTAGCCTGTCCTCGCCGATCTTCCTGTAAAGCAGCACCCTTCCCGTTCCGCTACCACTGTTCCAGTGTCTGCTATGTCTCTTTTCTCCGTCGGGTGATTCGTAATCCCTTTCAGGCCCTATACAGGTGCATAGCTCTTTTGTAAAATATCTTTCCGATCACTTTTCATCACCGGCCATTATCATGCCTTCAAACTTGTTTTCTGAGCTTCTAAATGAGTTTCAACGACTGCTCATATCTCCTTTCTCATCTTGATCAGTGCGACTGATTTTTCTTGCTGATTTTTCTTGTTGCCTTTGCTGCTTTCTTATAACTTTTGATTACGATCCTTTTATAGGTTTGGGCGTTGTTTTCCGGCTCGGAAGTGATTCGGCAGGCATATTCCGTTTTCTCCAGATAATCTATGAATAGTATTATGTCACAGCCTTTTTCATAAAGAATACCTGCAAATTCTCTCGGTGTGGGTTCGGCTTTAAGTCCTGATCTGCGCGCTTTTTTCAGAAGCCTGAGATAAGCCCTGACAACAGCTTTTTCCGGTTTTCCGAAATGAAGGGATATTCGGAAAAACATTTCGGAGAAAAGCGGGATCAGAAATCTTATAATAACCGCTGCTGCCGCAAGTGATACTGTAATGGCCGCAAGCATTCTTATCAGCCCCATATCCACATCCATATCACCCAGAAAGTCCCAGAACCCGTTATGCTCAGCATTTCTTACTCCCGCGGTCGGATCAAACACAAGCCATCCGGTGTTTTCTATGAACACTTCCGCATAAGCGTGTGAATCCGACTCGGTAACCACCTGATACATTCCTTCGTATGAAGGCTCGGGAACAAAACCTTCCGCATATCTTACGGTCAGGCCTGCCGCCCTTGCCATCAGCACAAAAGCGGATGCGTAATCCGAGCAGGTTCCCGTCTTTCCTTCAAAAAGGAAGTACTCCGGGCTGTCATCCGGGGCGCGGTATCTTATATCATAAAGAAAATCATTCTCCCTGAAATACTTTTCCAGATTAACCGCTTTCTGCCAGTCATATTCGCATCCCTCGGTTATTGAATCTGCAAGCTCCGATATGGCATCAGGGATCGTCTGATTTCCGGCACCGGTCAAAGTTCCGTAATAAGCGGCCTTTGTCAGGTCATACTTAAAACACTCAAGCATTCTGATCATTTCTATTATGTCGGTATCGCTATAACTGCCGGCTTCTATCCGGCTGTTTTCTGCATCACTTACTTCACTCTCTCCGATCTTTTCATACACCTCCGTAAGTATCTCTTCCGCGCCCCTTAACATTTCAAGTGACTCTTCCATGCTCATATTCATGAAGCCATAGCTCTTCCACTCTCTTAACGCTTCCGGTGCATTATACGCATATATATCATATACTGCATTGTCCGCATGTATTCCTGTTTTCCTGTAGAAAGTACCTTGATCGGTTGCATATATCTCCTCGCCTTCCGGCACCGATATGTGTGATATCCTAGATGCAGAAAGATAGTATGCCGCGCCGAAATTCTGCGCACCGATAGTATAATGGACCTCCCTGTCCGCAAAGCCTTCCCACGAATCTCTGACAGTTATTCCGTATTTTTCCGCAAATCCCGGCGATGTCTCATCAGCAAAACGGATCGCATCCAAAAGCTTGTCCAGAGAGAGCTGTTTGTTTTTCTCCATTAAAGCCGAAATATCTGCCTCTTTTTCAGTCTCAGGAAGTGAGTACCATCTGTCATTTTCAAAATCATACAGATCAAAATTCTGTCTCTTAAGATATACTTCACCTTCTCCTATTACGATATATAACCTTCTGTTCGATCCTCCTCTGAAATTGTCCGCATTGCCCGAAAAGTCCGCAAGATCCGAAAACCCTTCAGCTATCTCGGAATCGGTATCTCCTCCCAGAAATATATCTTCAAATTTATCATAATACCTTGCATGCCCGGCCTTTGGGATCGCCGCGGAAATAATCAGCACTGCTGCAGCCGTGATCGCAAAGCCAAATGCAAATGACAGCTTACCTTTCATTTTACTCTCGGGAAGAATCTCGCTGCTCTTTCTCCCCAGACGCCTTTCTTCACTTATAGAAGCAAGTGTCTCTTCGTAGGCCGCTGCATCTTCCTCCATGATCCTGTCTATTTTGGTCTGTGGCTTTCCGGCCTTTTTCTTCCTGAGCTTTATGGGTGATTCCTTCCCTGCACATATGAGATGTACCAATGCGGATGCCAGAACCACTATCACAAGATATCTGTTTTCTACCTCAGCGGTCACCTTGGCATAAAGCACAAAGGGAATAAGAGAGACCAGTGTCAGGAAACCTATTCTGTACAGCGCTACCGTAAAATAGTAAACCGTGATGCAAAAGAAAAGTGTAACGGCGAAATACATCGCATACTTCAAAAAAGTATCCGATCCTGCCTCTATTTCGAGCGTGGATATATCTCCTCCGCTGACCATCCACTGCCAAAAATAAGCACCGCTGTTTCTCTCACCTCTTGATATAAGTGTCCGTAATAATATAAGGCTTCCGATAAGGTATCCGGTTATTGCAAAGAATCCTGCCAGCCGCTTTCTGTTAACAAATGCACATACAAGAAATGTCACAAAGCTGAGCATTATGCATATCGCAAGGTTTCTGATAATTCTTTCTTCGTATAATGACATTGCCGTCACAGAAAGGAGCGAGGCAAGAATAAGAGCACTTACCTCATCAATACGAATGGGTTTTCTTATTCCGGGAAAGAGTTTTTTCATAAGCTCCTCCCCTCTCCGGACATGGCATTATAAATCTTTATATTCTCAGGCTTTCCGCTGCTTGTCTGATTGAGTTCGTTAATTAATTCTTCATCGGGATTTACCGTAAAGCATATAACGCTGCTGCCTCCGGGGATCATAGCCTTAGCCGGGATCCTATCACTCGGAAGACCGTTTGCATCCAGGTGCAGCCTGAAAAACGAAAGCTCGTTTCTCATCATCAGAAGGTCTCTTTCCGTCCTGACAATCCTTGACTTCCATTCACCGTCCGATTCGTATAAAAAGGTAACTCCAAAATCTCTCGAGACCAGAGTCCTGCCCATTCCGAGAGATGTTTCGAGCAGATTCTGCGCCGCCATTGGGATTCTTTTATCGTACTCATATCCTCCATAAGCTTCTGCGTCCAGTATAAACAGCACTCCGGAAACGACCGGCTTTTCATCAAGCCTCACCAGCAGTTCCCCTCTTTTGGCGGAAAGCTTGCTGTTAATTCTTTTAAGCGGATCGCCGGGTTCGTACTTTCTGTATTCGTATCCGGGAAAACCCGATGCTCCGTATGAGGGAATTTCAACAGAGTCGTCGCTGTTTCCCTCCCCGTATGCACTTTTCATGGTTTCCTCCAGAATGGGAATCTTTGCTGAGATCTCCTTTATCTCCGGAATTATTCCAAACGAAAAACATCTGTTTTGAGGAAGGTTTTTTAGACCAAATTTAAGTATTCTGAAGTAGTCAGCAACATATATATCCGATACTCCGATGCTTACTCCCCCCGCCAGCAGAGCAGTATACGGCAGGCTGATACAGTGCTTTCCTCTCGGGGCAATGCTTACTGCGATTTCTTTATCAGCCGCTTCGAGGCGCGGATCACTCTTCGTCAATATCCTGACCTGCGGTGTCGGGAGTATGCTCCGGTTTTTAATTGTTATCTCCACTATAGCGTTATCACCCTTTTCAAGTGAACTTCCCTCAAAAGGCGCGGATATTTCCACATATATAAGGCGTGATGAAACAAATGCGGCAAGTATCGAAACCAGCGGCATCATGATAAGTGCGGCAAGCAGGAAATACCCTACTCTCGCACTACAGAAAAGTGCAAATATAACAATAAAAAAGGCCGACCCAAGCACTCCATCCGCAAGCCTGTACAGGTCTATACGTCTGCGTGCCAGCAGTCCGGTCTTTTTTGATCTGCCCCGGTATTTATTTTGCGATCTTTCTTTCCGGGAACTCAAACCGGAACCTCCAGTGAAGATGTGATGGACTTAATCGCTTCACTTCCTTCTCCCCACTTTGACTTTCCCTGGGGGGAAAGCATCAGCCTGTGTCCCAGGCAGTGAGGGGCAAGGAATTTGATATCATCCGGGATCACATAATCTCTTCCCTCAATATATGCATAGGCTTTTGCCGCCCGGGTAAGCGCTATGCTTCCGCGCGGGCTGATACCCAGCTTTATCCCATCATTTGATCTGGTTGCAAAAACGATAGACAGAATGTATTTTTCGCAGGCTTCGGAGCAGTTTATTCTCTCAGCCTTTTTCTGCATATCTACGATATCTCCGGGCGTTATGACGCTTTCCAGATTCCTTGCATCCTCTTCCCGCCCTTTTCTGATGATCGAGAGTTCGTCGGAGGCATTGGGATAACCAATATGAAGCTTCATCATAAATCTGTCCATCTGAGCTTCCGGAAGGCTGTATGTTCCATAGGTCTCAACCGGGTTCTGTGTGGCAAGCACCATAAAGGGAGCCGGCAGTTCATACGTCTCACCATCCATGGTTACTCGCATCTCTTCCATAGCCTCAAGCAGAGCGGATTGCGACTTGGGTGATGAACGGTTTATTTCGTCGGCCAGAAGGAAATTACAGAAAACTGCTCCCTTACGGAATTCCAGCTCACCCGTTCCCGGCTTTAAAAGTGAAAAACCCGTTACATCGGAAGGCATTATGTCCGGCGTCATCTGTATGCGCCCGAACACCCCGCCGCACGACCTTGCAAGTGCAGCCGCCAGCTGCGTTTTCCCCACTCCGGGCACATCCTCTATAAGAATATGGCCTCCTGCAATAAGCGCCGTTACCGCCAGCTTTGTTATCTCCGGTTTTCCGATTATTACTTTTTCAACATTCGCAAGAAGCGCTGTGATCCTTGCGTCACGGACTGTTTCACTTGTATTCATCTCCTGGTCGCATTCTTCCGCAGTGACAAAAGCTGCATTCTCTCCCGGCATCATGCTCTGTGGCCTCCTATCTGGCGGTTTCTTTCTCTTCCGGTTGCGCTTTCCAACAGGCTCGTACCCTTAAGGATAGCATTGCTTCCGTATTTTTCCTTGATCTTTATCTCAGCAAGCTGGATCGACTTTTCCTTTTCCAGCCTCTCTTCTTCCTCTTTCCTGAGGCGCGTTTCTTCCTCATGGTCGGTAAAAAAGCTGAGCTGTTCATATTCGGGCGGTTCGTTGTCGGCATACCTTTCCGCCACAACGCGGCAGGCGGCTACGTTTACTCTCCTTATCATCAAAGAGCTGTCGACAGTGCGCTCATATATCTCAAGGGCTGCTGCGATTATCATAGACGCGGATGCAGACTGCCTGCAAAGGTTTGCCGTCCCGTGCGCTTGCTTCGGAATTATCCTTCCGTACCAGTCCATGGAGATCTCTCCCCTATATTCTATATCAGAATCCACGGGCTTTCCACTTTTATTCGCCAAATGCTCGTATCCTATGGTAAGCACTATCTGATCGGTGACAAGCCCTTTGGACATAAGATCTAAGGCAAGGTGATCTGCCATCTCCCTTACGATGATCCTTCCTTCGTCATAACTGTAAGGGCGCGTCAGCACCTGACCGTTACTCAGGCTGTTGGCTGACGGCCTGTATGCCTTGATATGCTCTATAAGACAGGGTTCCCATCCCCATGCATGATCGATGAGCAGCTCTGCATTCACTCCGAACACTTTATACAGCTTGTCCTCATGGGTCTCCGAATATCTGGCCACGTCCCCGAGCGTGTACAATCCAAGTTCATAAAGCTTTCGGGCGGTTCCCTTCCCCACTCTCCAGAAGTCCGTTATCGGGGTATGCGTCCACAGATTCCTGCGAAAACTCATCTCATCAAGCTCTGCGATCCTCACACCGTCCTTATCTGCAGGTATATGTTTCGCTTCCACGTCCATCGCCACTTTGCAGAGGAAAAGATTGGTTCCGATGCCGGCGGTAGCTGTTACCCCGGTGGCGTCCAGCACCTCTCTTATCATCTTCATCGCGAGCTCATGTGCCGTCATTTTGTAGGTGTTAAGATAAGCCGTGACATCCATAAACACCTCGTCGCAGGAATATATATGAATATCCTCCGGCGCTATATATTTAAGATATATTTTGTATATCTCCGTGCTGTATTTCATATAGAGGGACATCCTGGGAGTGGCAGCGATATAATCCAGCTCCATCTCGGGATGTTCCTTAAGGGTGATGGCAGATGATGATTTTCCCTCCAGAGTGTGACGAGGCGCTGCGATCCTTCTCTGTGCATTGATCCTCTCCACCGCCTGAACCACCTCAAAGAGCCTGGCTCTCCCGGGGATCCCGTACGCCTTAAGGCTCGGGGACACAGCCAGACAGATGGTCTTTTCCGTGCGGCTCACATCAGCGACAACGAGATTTGTCGTAAGCGGATCAAGGTCCCTTTCGACGCACTCCACCGAGGCGTAGAAGGACTTGAGATCGATCGCTATATATTTTCTCTCCGAATGCCGATCCATAAGCAGTTTACCTGTCTTTGCGCTCTGTTTCTCAGCCGTAATAGTATCTGATATCACACATATATTATCGAACAATTGTTCGCATATGTCAAGTGTTTTCTCTTATTTCAACGAAAAAAGAGCCCCCTGCCGAGGACTCCTTATATGCATAAACAAAGCATACTCATATTTCTATTACTAAAGCCTATTGCAGTTTTTTCATTCCTGCTATAAATGCAGCTTCCGTCATGCCGGCCTTCCTTGCTGCGTCTTTTATTTCGAGCATTCCGTCTTTCACCAGATCATATAAGGTAGAAAGAATTCCCTCTTGTCTACCCACACTATGACCCCTATCAAATTCTGCCTGTATTTCATCTTTCATCAATTCTCTTAACGCTTCACACATCTTTTCTTCCTCCCGTATCTTCCTATACGCTGCTGTATAGGCTGATACGCAAACCTGCATCACAGCATCCGCATTATGCCTGTCACCGGGTTCCTTATAGTTCTGAGCTTTACCGATAAAATCCCTTATATCCTCCTACGAAATACCGGGTGAGAGGATCCTAAGCGCTAAGTGCGCATTTTGCGGCAGCTCGCTCATGATTACGATCTGTGTCGGGATATTTAGGATCCCACTTATATAATATATTCCCGGAGATACATTTTCAATCCCCGCGCCTTCATTTTTTAAGTCTTTGAAAAGCTTTACAGGCTTACTGTATCTGAAGAATGAGATGGTCAGTTCACTTGCCGGAATCTCGTTTACCTTCTTACCCAGGCCTTTGAATAATCCCGCATACCCAATGACTTTATAAAACACGTCTATTGATAGCGTATCCCCGGGTCCCTTATATTCAACTATATTATATTTCCTGAAGATCCTTCCGATGCTGTTATTAATCTCTTCATCTGTTTTCTTATAGATGATGAGCAGATCCATCCGTATCGGTTTTTTGGATAATTCATGTTCAGTCTCAAACACAAGATCATCTTTGTAGTCTCGAAGGTCCAGTTCTATACCACCGTAAAAACCCGGATGCCATTGAATCTTTTTTCTTTCCGTCCCCGTCATAAAAGTCCTTTCTGATTGCAGATTACGTAATAAATACTGAGTGACTCAAACTCTCTCAAATAATAAAGACAAGAATTTGGTTATTTATTAACGTTACCACAATTCTTGTCCGTCTGCTGTCGCCTTTGATACATAATGTGTCCTTTTTTGTCCGATTATGTTCTTTTTTTACTGTATACTACCCTTGCGGCTTTTCGGTAGCTTTCTGTTATGGTTTTTGTCTCGGATCTCCTTAATCCGATTCTCTTATCATTAAAAAGGCGCACATACCGCCTCTTTTCCCACCGCTTGCCCTGTGGGAATGAAGTAGTTCTTTATTACATGAAGTACAGAGATCAGGAAGTATGATATTCTCAGGTCTTACACCGCACTCCTCTAAAAGGAGACAGTTGGCCATAGGAAGATCAAGAAGATACTTCCCTTCCTTTCCTTCTACAGGTATATATATTCTGTCGCACTGCGCGGAAGTATATGCCTTTTTAAATTCTTCGACAACATCTGCACTGACTTCATAGCACTCTTTTCCGATGCAGGGTCCGATACAGCAGATAAGGTCATTGGGATCAGTCCCGAATTCCTTTCGCATCAGTTCGATGGTATTTCTCCCGATTTCTGTCACAGTTCCGCGCCAGCCCGAATGTGAAAGACCTATGCAGTGCCTCACCGGATCCACAAAATACAAAGGCACACAATCTGCATATGAACCGACCAGACACACTCCTGGATCATCTGTAACAAGACCGTCTATCTTATCGAAATTTCTATCATGCAGAACACCCATCCCTTTGCAGGAAGGATCTACTCTCATGACATTATTGGTATGAGTCTGCGCGGCATATACCATCTGCTCTCTTTTTATGCCGATCGCATCTCCGAAAATCCTGAAGTTTTCTTTTACAGTTTCGGGATCATCACCGACAGTGAAGCTCAGATTCATCTCGGCATACTGCCCCTTGCTGAATCCGCCTTTTCTTGTCGAAAATGCATTCATAAGCCATGGGTATTCGTTCAGTTTTTTGTACTGAAGAAATCCCACGTTATCTTTTTCGATATATGTTGTGGTTCTGTTTTTATTTATCATACACCCCATACTCGCATCCAAGATGAGTCACATTTATATCGTCGATCAGCCTTAATCTGTCTTCTCCGATCTTTTTGTAAAGCAGTATCCTTCCGGTCCCGTTACCGCCGTTCCAGAGTCTGTTGTGACGTTTTTCTCCGTTGGGAGCTTCGTAATTCACGAGAAGCATATCTTTCTTTTTACATCTGAATTTAGTGCGGATCATTGAGGTTGCATTATTCATGTTGACCTGCCAGATTATCTCGTCTTTTGTCTCCCCGCATTTAAAACGCGTGCCCGGAAATGTCCAGAATTTGGAAAAATTGTACTCATACTCTTTACCCTCATAATAGAAAGCACCCAAGAGCTTATCGTTGAATTCAAACCCAAATGCCTTCGGCTTTCCCCCGCCTATATCAAACACACTGTTTTCGAGCTTATTTCCGGTTATATTGCTCGTCATGCAGTTTGAGGAAAGCCATATCCAAGGGCTTGTAAAGTTTTCGCCCCAGTTTTTGTCGGCATAACCGTAGCAGTTGTGCTCGCTGACAATATACTTCTCACCGTTATAAATAACATACCCGCTGAAGCCTGTTTTCATTCCTTCGGCATGCCAGTACATTTCAAAGGCCTTCAGATCACGGAAAAGCTTGCTCGCACCGTATCCCACATTGAATGCAATCTTTTTATTGACCTTAAGATCCCACTTCATCTCGCCGGCATCCGACATATACTCGGGATGATCCTTCGCTTCTTTGTCACTTACGCTCACACTCCCTCGCAGATACCTCTCCGAGGCATAGCAGTCATCAGCTTCAATACTGAAAGGTGCCGTGGCATGAAGCCTCACATTCTTCCATGCGAAAAACCGGTGAAGCTGTGCAGCGTTCTCACCCCAGCATCCGGCTTTTACCATAAGATATGAAGGCCAAAGACCTTTTTTCTTACTCTCCGGGAGCTGACCATAAACAGGCCGTGCCCACCCAAGTTCCGGATTACAGGTAAAGAATTCTATGAAAAATGCTTTCTCCTCGCCCGTCTTTTCATTTATCCCCGTAAATGAATGCCACCACCAGTCATATCCGTCATCGGCAAATATCCCATCAAGCATAAATCCGTCACGTTTTTTATCACTAATATTGAACATTTAAACATCCCTTTCTCTTTCCTGTTACTCCAGCATCAGCTCTTCGCCGGGTGCGATAATGATCCTTCCGGGTGCATCGAAGGATTCGGCTACGGTAAGGTCAAATCCGTTTGAATTGTTGGCGGGTATCATATGGTAAGGAATGCTGTGACTGGCATTAACAAGTTTAGCGCATTCCGACGCCTCGTTCACATCCATGTTGTACACGCCGTCGCAGCAGAAAAATGCGTAATCCAGATTTCTGTCTGCCAGCTCGGACATCTGCGGCGTGGTGGAAGTATCGCCCGAAACATACAAAGTTATGCCATTTTCAAAGGTGAGAATATACCCCACGCATTCCTTCACATTATGGTTTTTATTGTATCCTGCCTCTACTGCTTCGACACTCACAAAGCCCAGATCAAAACTCTGATGCTCACCGTCCTTTAGAGCCTCCTTCCATGTGATGGTCTGACATCCCTCATTCTTATTCTCTATCAGATCGGTTTGCGTGTGATCGTAATGGCTGTGTGTGATCAGTATAAGATCTGCTGCCTTATCATATCCGGTTCCCATAAACGGATCGATATATATGACATTTCCGTCATAAGTTGTTATTCTCATACTTGCGTGTCCCTGATACATAAGTGTGGCTGCCTTGCTCATTTCGCTATCCTCCTGTTGTTCCTGCTCAATCTGTTCTTCCCGCTCTATCTGTTCTTCCGGTTCGCTCAAGCCTTCCTTCTGTGTTGAAAGCTCTTCCTCGCGCCGCTCTTTCTCTATACTATCAGAATCATCAGAGTTTCCATCATCCGAAGAAGCCTCTGTCTCAGCTTCAGTTCCGGCTTTTGTCTCGGCTTCGGTTCTCTGGTTTTTATCAGCAATACTTTCATTCCCTGACTTGCCGCACGAAACAAGTGCCAGCATCATCACTGTCATCACGGATAGAAGTACTGTCTTGATCTTTTTCCCGGTCCTGACCTTTCCGCCGGTCATTCCGATTTCTTTATCAGTCATAATCCCCGATCATCTCCTGGTCGCATTCCTCCGCAGTGACAAAAGCTATATTCTCTCCCAGCATCATGCTCTCGGTAAATTCCCTCTGCGTTTCATCAGCCTGTTCCTCGTATCCCACGAGTGCGGCAAAAGATGCAAACTGCGCCGCCCGGTCTTCCACAGGCATGGCTTTCCGCGTTTTGGAACGATAGTGCGGATGATCGATTATATCGGCATATTCACTGATATCTCTTTTTCTCTCTTCCAGGGCACTCATGCTCTATGGCCTCCTATCTGGCAGTTTCTTTCTCTTCCGGTTGCGCTTTCCAACAGGCTCGTGCCCTTAAGGATAGCATTGCTTCCGTATTTTTCCTTGATCTTGATCTCGGCAAGCTGCTATCCTTCTCTGTGCATTGATCCTCTCCACCGCCTGAACCACCTCAAAAAGCCTGGCTCTCCGAATGCCGATCCATAAGCAGTTTACCTGTCTTTGCGCTCTGTTTCTCAGCCGTAATAATATCTGATATCACATATATATTATCGAACAATTGTTCGCATATGTCAAGTGTTTTCTCTTATGTCAATCGTAATGTCAATTCTTGCCGATTCCTGTATAAGCCTCTTCAAAATGCCTTTTGTCATGATATAAAAAACTTGTTGACAACCAATATTCCGGATGATATATTATAAAAAATCAGTACTTTAATACACTAAACCGATGATGCGGAAGTAAAGGCAACGATGACCACACAGAGAGCCTGTGATGCTGAGATACAGGTTGGAAACAAATTGTCAAATGGGCCGCTGAGGGCGCAGTCAAACGGGTTATCCGGAGTATTCTGCGACGCTGAAGGCAGGCGTTATATGCCGGGGATATGATTGTATCCCGCTAAGAGCACGGTTCCCGTGAATCAAGGTGGCACCGCGGATAGAGTAACCAGACTATTCGTCCTTGACAGAAAGCAGTTTCTGTCAGGGACTTTTTTTACCTTAAAAATTGTTCTACGGACTTTTCTTTAAGGTAAAAACCTCAGGGAGAAGCCGATAAAAAGGAGACTAATATGGAATTCAGACCATCTTTGGAAGAAGTTAAGAAAATCTCTTCATCGGGAAAGTACGATATCGTTCCGGTGAGCTGTGAGATCCTCTCCGACTTTACCACGCCCATTGAGGCAGTGCGGATATTAAAGAGCAGATCCACACATTGTTATATGCTCGAATCCGCCCAGGCCAATGACAAATGGGGGCGCTATTCCTTCCTCGGTTATGATCCTCTTATGGATATAACATGCATAGACGGTGAGCTGAGCGCAGGTGATGAAAAGATAAAAACAAATGATCCCTCCGATTACCTCAGAAAGACTCTTTCAAAATATAAAAGCCCGAGATTTGATTATTTACCTCCCTTTACAGGCGGGCTTGTAGGATATTTTTCCTATGACTATCTCGCTTACAGCGAGCCTACGGTAAAGCGCGACGTCGAAGACAGCGAGGCCTTCAAGGATGTGGATCTTATGCTCTTTGATAAGGTCATCGCTTTCGACAACATGCGCCAGAAGATAATACTTATCGCAAACATGAAGCTTGATGATATCGGTCATTCTTACGAAAAAGCCGTGTCGGATCTTAAAGATCTTGCTCATCTTCTCAAGACCGAAAAGCCCGAAAAAGAGCCGGGCGGAAAGCTCCTCGGCGAAGTCACGCCTCTCTTTGATAAAGAAAAGTACTGTGACATGGTGGAGAAAGCAAAGCACTGTATCCGCGAGGGCGACATCTTCCAGATAGTCCTTTCCAACAGGCTCAGTGCTCCTTATGAGGGGAGCCTGCTTAACACTTACAGAGTGCTTCGCACCATCAATCCTTCACCTTATATGTTCTACTTTGCGGGAACCGACGTCGAAGTTGCCGGAGCATCCCCCGAGACTCTCGTCAAGCTGGAGGACGGTGTGCTCCATACCTTCCCTCTTGCGGGAACAAGGCCCCGCGGTAAGACCGATGAAGAGGACGAAGCTCTTGAAAAAGAACTTCTCGCAGATGGAAAAGAGCTGGCGGAGCACAATATGCTCGTTGATCTGGGAAGAAATGATCTCGGTAAAATAAGCAAGTTCGGAACTGTGGAGGTTGAAAAGCTTCACTCCATCGAGCGTTATTCTCACGTGATGCACATCGGCTCCACGGTGCGCGGAGTGATCAGGGAAGATAAGGACGCTCTCGATGCCATAGAAGCGGTGCTTCCTGCGGGAACTCTTTCAGGGGCACCAAAGATCCGTGCATGTCAGCTCATCGGTGATTTTGAAAATAATAAGCGTGGCATCTACGGAGGAGCAATCGGTTACATCGATTTTACCGGAAACATGGACACCTGCATTGCCATCCGCATCGCCTACAAAAAGAACGGAAAAGTATTTGTGCGGAGCGGTGCAGGAATAGTTGCCGATTCCGTTCCCGAAAAGGAATTCGAAGAATGTATGAACAAAGCCCGCTCATCCCTCAAAGCACTGGAGATGGCAGGGACATGTGACGACTTATAATGTGTTCAGGGAGAAAACAATGATACTGCTTATAGATAATTACGACAGCTTTTCTTACAATCTGTACCAGCTTATCGGAGAGATAGAGCCGGATATAAAAGTGATCAGAAATGATGAGATGACAGTGGATGAGATAAAGAAGCTCCATCCCGACCGCATCATTCTCTCGCCCGGCCCCGGAAGGCCCGAAGATGCGGGAGTGATAATAGAAGTTGCAAAGACTGTATCGAAACAGATCCCAACCCTCGGTGTGTGCCTCGGTCATCAGGCGATCTGCGCCGCTTACGGAATGGTTGTAACTTACGCGAAAGAACTGATGCACGGAAAACAGTCGAGAGTGACTTTCGATGATTCCTGTCTTCTCTTTAAAGGATGTCCGAAGGAAGCGCCGGTTGCAAGGTATCACTCTCTTGCCGCAGATAAAGCCACTCTTCCGGATGAGCTGCGGATCACCGCAGTTACCGATGACGGCGAGATCATGGCGGTACAGCACAAAGAATATCCCATATACGGAGTGCAGTTCCATCCCGAATCCATAATGACACCCGATGGAAAACAGATGTTAAAGAACTTTATCGGAGTATAAGCTTCGGCTGCAACATAAACACTACACCACAGGCCAAAGGAGAAAAAAGATGATCAAAGAAGCAATCGTAAAGATCGTAAACAAGGAAGACCTTACTTATGATGAAGCATACGCCGTAATGAACGAGATCATGAACGGTGAGACAAGCCCTACCCAGAATGCAGCTTTCCTCGCTTCACTTTCAACAAAGAGTGCAAAAGCGGAAACCACCAATGAGATCGCGGGATGTGCAGCCGCCATGCGCGACCATGCCACAAAGGTGGATACGGATCTTGATGTTTTTGAGATCGTCGGAACCGGCGGAGACGGTGCGCACAGCTTTAATATTTCAACAACATCGGCACTTGTGGCCGCAGCAGGCGGAATGAAAGTCGCAAAGCACGGAAACCGCGCAGCTTCATCACAGTGCGGCACCGCTGATTGCCTTGAGGCACTGGGAGTAAACATCGATCAGAGCCCCGAGAAATGCGTCGAGCTTCTTAATGAAGTTGGCATGTGCTTCTTCTTTGCGCAGAAATATCATTCATCAATGAAATATGTGGGCGCCATCAGAAAGGAACTTGGATTCAGAACCGTTTTCAATATCCTCGGCCCTCTCACAAACCCCGCTTCACCCAAGCGCCAGCTCCTCGGAGTATATGATGATTATCTTGTTGAGCCTCTGGCACAGGTTCTCGCAAACCTTGGAGTAAAGCGCGGAATGGTCGTATATGGTATGGATAAGCTGGATGAGATCTCACTCTCCGCTCCTACCAAGATATGCGAGATCAAAGACGGCTGGTATAAGACTTCCCTTATAAGCCCAGAGGATTTCGGCTTTTCATTCTGCACAAAAGACGAATTAAAGGGCGGATCTCCGGAAGATAATGCTAAGATAACAAGAGCGATACTCGGCGGCGAAAAGGGTGCAAAGCGAAACGCAGTGCTCATGAACGCCGGTGCCTCTCTTTACATCGGCGAAAAAGCTGACAGCATAGCAGACGGAATAAAGCTCGCCGCTGAGCTTATAGACAGCGGAAAGGCCCTTTCGGTGCTCGATAGATTTGTTGAGGTAAGTAACAGAGCCTGAATGAAGCTTCGCCCCGGATAACTCCACACCGAGTGAGGAAAAAATGACAATACTTGATGAACTTGCTGCATACGCCAAAGAGCGGGTTGCAGAATCAAAAAAAAGAATATCGGCGGAAGAGATAAAAGAAAAGGCTTTATCACTTCCCAAGAAGGATTTCTCTTTTGAAAAAGCATTGAAAAAAGATGATATCGCTTTTATCTGCGAGTGCAAAAAAGCCTCCCCTTCAAAGGGACTTATAGCTCCTGATTTTCCGTATCTGCAGATCGCGAAAGAATATGAGTCGGCCGGTGCCGACTGCATATCCGTCCTGACTGAGCCCAAATGGTTTCTCGGAAGTGATAAGTACCTCGAAAAGATAGCTCATGAAGTGTCCATACCCTGTATCAGAAAAGACTTCACAGTGGATGAATACATGATATATGAGGCCTCTCTTCTCGGTGCATCCGCTGTGCTCCTTATCTGCTCCATCCTCTCTGACGATCAGCTTGAAAAATACATGCGGGTATGTGACGATCTGGGTCTCTCTGCTCTGGTCGAAACGCATGATGAAGAAGAGATAAAAAGAGCCATAAAGACAGGCGCTAGAGTAATCGGAGTAAATAACAGAAATCTCAAAGACTTTTCGGTGGATACTTCCAACAGCAAAAGACTGCGGGATCTTGTTCCGGAAAATATCGTTTTCGTTTCGGAGAGCGGGATCAAAGATGCAAACGATGTGGAAGCTCTGCGGAGAGCAGGAGTAAGCGCTGTCCTTGTAGGTGAAGCGCTTATGAGAGAAAAAGATAAAAAAGCAAAACTATCGGAGCTAAAAGGCAGATAGGAGCAGACTAAAAGCAGCCGGCATCAGGTGATCATATGACAAAAATAAAACTCTGCGGGCTCTCCCGCATCTGCGATATTGAATGGGCAAACGAGCTTCAACCCGAGTATATCGGATTTGTCTTCTGGGAAAAAAGCAGGCGAAAGGTTTCCCGGGAAGAAGCAAGGAAGCTAAAAGAAAAACTATCCCCCGGTATTTTGGCCGTCGGAGTGTTCGTCGATGAAGACGCAAAGACAGTTGCGGATCTTCTTGGTGATAATATAATAGATATAGCCCAGCTCCACGGAAATGAAAATGAGGAATATATCAAAAATCTCCGTTCCATGACGGATAAAAAGATCATAAAAGCATTCAAAGTAAAAGATCCGGAAGATGTTAAAAAGGCAGTATCAAGCACCGCGGATCACATCCTTCTGGATGCCGGAATGGGTGAGGGAAAAGCCTTCGATCACGGGCTACTTAAAGGCATAGACAGAGATTATTTTCTCGCAGGCGGACTTGATCATATAAACATTTCGGAAGCGGTAAAAGAGTATAAGCCCTTTGCTGTAGACGTAAGCTCCGGAATAGAAACAGACGGAGTAAAGGACAGAGTAAAAATGGAGTCATTTGTTTCTGCCGTAAGAGCAATTCGGTAAACACAAAATCTACAAACAAAACTATTACACTATATAACAAATATCAAAGATATCGGACATGATAAGAAGCGGAGGATAACCGACATGACAAATCAAAACGGAAGGTTCGGGATACACGGCGGACAGTACATCCCCGAGACGCTGATGAACGCGGTCATAGAGCTTGAGGCAGCGTATGATCATTATAAAAACGATCCGGATTTTAACCGCGAGCTCGAGACACTTTTTAATGAATATGCTAACCGTCCTTCAAGATTATATTATGCCGAAAAGATGACAAAGGATCTCGGCGGAGCAAAGATCTACCTTAAGCGCGAAGATCTCAATCACACCGGAGCACACAAGATCAACAATGTGCTCGGTCAGGCACTTCTTGCAAAAAAGATGGGTAAGACAAGGCTCATCGCGGAAACAGGTGCCGGCCAGCACGGCGTGGCAACCGCAACTGCGGCCGCTCTTTTCGGAATGGAATGCGTTGTGTTCATGGGCAAGGAAGACACCGAAAGGCAGGCACTGAATGTATACAGAATGAAGCTTCTCGGTGCGGATGTTATCCCTGTAGAAACAGGTACCGCCACACTTAAAGATGCGGTTTCCGAAGCCATGCGTGAATGGACTTCGAGAATAAGCGACACTCATTACTGCCTCGGCTCCGTAATGGGTCCTCACCCTTTCCCTACTATAGTACGCGACTTCCAGGCAGTGATCTCAAAGGAAATAAAACAGCAGATATTGGAAAAAGAAGGGCGTCTTCCCGATGCGGTATTGGCCTGCGTCGGAGGAGGATCAAACGCGATCGGAACCTTCTACAATTTCATAAATGACAAGAATGTCAGATTAATAGGGTGTGAAGCGGCAGGACGCGGTGTCGATACTTTTGAAACCGCAGCCACCATCGCTACCGGCAAGCTCGGAATATTCCACGGAATGAAGTCATATTTCTGCCAGGATAAATACGGGCAGATCGCTCCGGTATACTCTATATCGGCAGGGCTTGATTACCCCGGTATCGGTCCCGAGCATGCATACCTGCATGATATAGGACGTGCTGAATATGTTCCCGTAACCGATGAAGAAGCGGTGGAAGCTTTTGAATATCTTTCAAAAACAGAAGGTATAATCCCTGCCATCGAATCCGCTCATGCGGTGGCTCACGCGAGAAAGATCGCAAAGGATATGGGAAAAGATAAGATAATCGTCATCACCATCTCGGGAAGAGGTGACAAGGACTGCGCTGCAATCGCGCGCTACAGAGGAGAAGATATCCATGAGTAATATAAAGAAAGCATTTGAAAACGGAAAAGCATTTATCCCCTTTATAACTGTGGGCGATCCCGATCTCGAGACGACGGCAAAAGCAGTGCGTGAAATGGTCAAAAACGGTGCGGATCTTATCGAGCTTGGCATCCCCTTTTCGGACCCCACCGCTGAAGGGCCCGTTATCCAGGGAGCAAACCTGCGGGCGCTTACAGGCGGCGTCACCACCGATAAGGTCTTTGATTTCGTGCGCGATCTCAGAAAAGATGTCACCGTTCCCATGGTGTTTATGACGTACTCAAACGTCGTATATTCCTATGATGCGGAACGCTTTATCAAAACCTGCAGCGAGATCGGAATTGACGGATTGATCCTTCCCGATCTTCCTTACGAAGAAAAAGATGAATTTCTTCCGATATGCAAAAAGTATGATGTGGACCTTGTGTCTCTCATAGCTCCCACATCCGAAAACAGGATCGCTATGATCGCAAAAGATGCAGAGGGATTTTTATATATCGTATCAAGCCTCGGCGTTACCGGAACAAGAACCGAGATCAAGACAGACCTTGAATCCATTGTAAAAGTCGTTCGTGAAAACACAGACATTCCCTGTGCCATCGGCTTCGGAATCTCAACTCCCGAACAGGCAAAGAAAATGTCCTCCATCTCGGACGGAGCCATAGTCGGTTCTGCCATAATAAAAATACTCGCTCAGTACGGAAAGGATGCTCCTTCCCATATCGGCGAGTACGTGGGTGAAATGAAGCGGGCGATCATCTGATCGTCCGCCTCTTTTATTTGTATGTGCTTCTACAGATTAAAATCCATACCAGCCGATTCCTTCATCCTGCCATCCCTGCTGTACAAGTTTATCCCTCTCACGGGCACTAGTGGTATAGTGATGTGAACCGGTTGTTGCGTTGGGATTGTAAAGCCTGTAAAGAGGCTTTGTCTTCGCATCATCTGAATACCATCCGATTCCTTCATCTTTCCACCCCTGCTTTATGAGATTATCTCTCTCCCTCTTGCTTGGCGTATAATGATGATCTCCCGCATTCTCATTATAGAGTCTGTAAACTGGAGTATTTGAAATTGACGGTCCTACCCACGCAACTCCTTCATCATTCCAGCCCTGTTTCACAAGAGCCTTTCTTTCCCTTTCGCTGGAAGTATAAAAATGTTCTCCACTATTGGGATTGTATAGACGGTACATAGTAACAGTACTTACTGTTTTCCAGTGGGCGTATAGAACGACATCCTCCGTAACTTTCAAGTCTTCTTCTGACAGGATACGTACACCTCCATCCCTTGCTGTAAACCAGCCGTCAAATAAAAAACCACTAAGCTCCGGAGTCGGAAGATCCGCAATACCCTGCCCTGCTACAACTATTACACTTGAAGGATCAACATTTCCCCCATTGGCATCAAAAGTTACCGTATAATAAGGAGTCCAATGTGCATAAAGAGTAGAATCCTCTACTGCAGTTACTATAGTTTCCGCGGTAATCTGCTCACCATTTTCTTTTTCGGTAAACCATCCATCGAAGATATGGCTTGCTTTGGTAGGTGTCGGAAGATCTCCATATGCTGCAGTGGATCTTACATTTTTATTTGCAATTTCACTCGTTCCGCCATTAGCATCGAAGGTAACCACACTTATTGCACTTAGAGTAGTGTAGCAGTTATCTGGTTTTAAAGAATATTTGGATTTCTGTGCCTCTATTTCTATAGTATCTGCGCTGCCATTTGTAAAAGCTGCCGAAGACCCTATAGTAGGCAGGTAGAGATATCTGAAATGCAATTTGCCCGTACCACTTTTTTGTTCCATATTACCTGCCACAATCCAAAGAGCATCATTGGTACTGGAGTTTTCAAGAGAATTATAGATTAATTCTCCGCCAACATATGCAACAGAGGTTTTTTCAGGTCCATAAATGTATCCTCTGTCTGTAAATTCTACATTGCCTGTTACATTAAGCTTCAGTTTCTCCAGGCGGATATAGCTTCCGCTCTGGGTTAGATTACCATTTATCGTCAATTCACCGCCTGCAGTTCCGCAGAGTTGTCCTGAAGTATTTACATCTCCATTGACTGTTATAGATCCTCCTCCCGGACTTATCATACCTGTAGACTCTATTCCTTTAGAAAGAGTAAGATTATGTCCTTCCGCATATAAACCATTTGTCTTAAGAACATCTTCAAGATTAATATCTATGTCGCTGGCTAAAGAAGTTTCATTTAAATATCCTATTACTTTTACTTTTTTACTCTTTGAAGACAGTAAATCGATATTACTGTTGGACTGCAAAGTCAGTACTTGTTCATCGGATCCGTTCAGGATAATGTTTCCGGGTTGAAATTTACCGCTCCCTGCATCTTGAGTAATATTACCCTTTATAGTCCATGTGATTGAGCCATTTGCCGAAGAATCGCTCGTTGTTGAGTAACTAAGATTTCCATCCACAGAAACATTTGAAGGGTTACCATTCCATGAAGCAGCATGATTAAAATATCCGTTTCCAATAAATTCTGCGTTTCCTGTGATTGTAACTCTGGATGAATTCAAATACAAATCCTTCGCACTCTGCGTATAATTTCCATTTACTGTCAGATTTCCTTGAACACATGACACGCTTCCACTTGCTGTCATGTTTCCATTTACCACAAGTGTTCCATTTGTTCCCAAGGATATTGTACCGGTATTAATTAATCCATGAGGAAGTGTTAATGTATAACCGTTCAGTTCTAAGCCCGATGTTGTTAGGTCGGTTTCGATTTCAGGGCTCAGGTTTCCGTTCAGTTTTGGTCCGTTTAAGCATCCTACTATCTTGACACTCTGATTGGTCGGAGTTATTGCATCAATAACACTGTTTGACTTCAGAGTAAGTACCTGTTTACTATTTCCGACTAGAATAATGTTTCCGGGCAGAAATTTACCGCTCCCTGCATCTTGAGTAATATTACCCTTTATAGTCCATGTGAT
>CAMUYA010000005.1 GCA_947164865.1 uncultured Lachnospiraceae bacterium | reverse complement strand
CTGCAAAGAGGACTTTTTCCATTTCACGCGTAGGCTCGACATCTATGGTAGTACCGTTTCCAACTGTTATCCCGTAGCCGTGTGAGCAAACGGCATGGATGATGTCATCACTGACTCCGCCGTCTTTTAAAAGTTCGGGGGCTTTGAGGCAGTGCTCGTCGGGGTAGAGTTCAAAGTCTATATCGTGTAACAGACCCACCACTCCCCAGTATTCAGATTCATCGGCGTAGCCAAGCTCTTTTGCATACCATTTCATAACAGCCTCGACAGTAAGGGCGTGCTGAATATGAAATGGATCTTTGTTGTATTTTTTTAACAGTGTAAATGCATCATCTCTGGAGATCATTTCCAAGTCCTTTCCGGTGTAAACGCTTTTTATATTTTATCACAAGTAATCCCGGAAAAATAATAGGTATTTTTTATTACCGCATGAAACTTAAGTCTGTGTGCTTTTCACAGTATCACAGCGTGTAGATATATGATAATATATAAAGCAGAGTACTGCTGATAATAATGGAGATTTGCTTCTGTGGCATCCTGAATACCGGCGCTGACAGGACAGGGTTTATTATGAAGACAAGAGAAGACGCATTGGAATATGGACTTTCGTTTCCCGATACTTATCAGGATGCACCGTTCCATGATCAGAACTGGCAATTGGTACGGTTTGGCGGAAATAAGAAAGCCTTCCTGTGGACCTATGAAAGAGAAGGTCATATTAATCTGAATGTAAAAGTTGACCCTGAGAAGGCCTTTTTCTGGAGACAGATCTATAAAGCGGTCATTCCCGGATATCACCAGAATAAGGATCACTGGAATACGATCATTCTTGATGGCAGCATTCCGGATGAAGATATAAAGCGGATGATCGCCGAGAGCTATGATCTTATCAGCGATTGTCCCTCAAAGAGAATATACGACGCGGTAAAAAAGATACCCTACGGTCATGTTGCTACATATTCCCAGGTTGCGGAAATCGCAGGGGACAGGAAGATGGCCAGAGCGGTAGGAAATGCGCTTCATAAAAATCCCGACCCGGAGGGTATTCCCTGTTTCCGCGTTGTTAATGCAAAAGGAGAATTGGCGGGAGAATTTGCATTCGGTGGATCCGGAGCACAGGCAAAACTGCTGGAAGCAGAAGGAATTGAGGTTAAAGACGGAAAGGTCGATCTTAGCAGATATCAGTGGAAATAATCTGTCTTACAGCCGCCTTATACTCGGCTCCGGTGGATGCTTTCATCAGCCGCTTATAGTCATCATCTCTGCGGGGAAAGCCGGTGATCAGGTATGTCCAGAGCTCCTTTAGCTTAAACAGCACATCCCGTTCACCACTCATTATCTTGATATATTCCTCATATAGTTCGTCAAGAAAACCTTCCAGCCTCTCATCAGCAGTATCAAAGTCTTTTGATTCTGCAAGCATGGGGTTTCTGAGAAGTCCCCTGCCCAGCATTACACCGTCATCACTTTTCAAATGATCGCGCAGTGAAGATACATCAAAGACGTCCCCATTATAAATAACAGGGCATTTTGCTTTGCTTTTGATGATCCTGAAAGACTTCGGATCGGGCTTTCCCTGATAGAACTCTTCGCGCACTCTGGGATGGAGAATGATCTCCTTGAAGGGATAGTCTGTGAATACTTCTGCCAGTTCCTCCGCTTCATCATGACTCCAGAATCCGCACCTTGTTTTTATGGATATATCAGGTAAGTCATTTTCGGAAAAAACATCTTCAAAGAATCTGCGAAGGTTTTCCTTGTTCCTGAGAAGCCCGGCACCCTTTCCCTTGGTTACCACGGTTGCGGCGGGACATCCGAGATTAAGGTTAACCTCATCGTAACCCAATCCTTTCAGCATTTTCGCTGCCCAGGCAAAGTCGGCACCGGCAGCTGTCAGTATCTGAGGTGTCATGTTTTCTTCAAAAGGGATATACTCTCTGGTCTCACGTTTTTTCAGATTGTGGGTGCTTGTCACCACAATAAATGGGGAGAAATATCTGTCTATTCCTTTGTAGTATTTTTTATGGACTTTTCTGTATGCCGGGGTGGTGATCCCTTCCATCGGCGCAAAATATATCTTACTCATTCTTCAAAGTATAACACACTTTATGAATCATTATGGTATAATTCTAAAAACAAGAATTTGACCATCGGAGCCAAAGGATGAAGGTTGATATCAAGCAGATAACGGAGGGTGAAGAGAGTGTAGTTATACGCTACAGGGATCTTACACCTCCCATAGGAAAGATAATATCCATCATAAACGAAGAAGATAACAGGCTGAGGGGCAAGACCGACGAGGGCGAAGTATTCTTTTCAAAGGATGATATATTATATCTGGAATCGGTGGATGATAAGGTATTTGTATACACCGTAGATAAGGTGGTCCGCATCGATGGATCGCTCAATACCTTTCTAGCCGGGAATCAGGATGAATCCTTTTTCAGGTGCAGCAAATCCATGATCATCAATGTGGGAAGGGTCACAGCCCTTAAAAGCCTTTCTTCAAACAGGATAGACGCAACGATGGAGGGCGGTGAGCATATCATCATTTCAAGGAGATATGCGTCGGATTTCAGAAGACTTTTGAAAGGGGACAGATAAGATGAAAAACAAAAAGAGAAAATCGCTGTGGGAAGCTTATCTGACCAGAGAGATAGGAATAGAATTCAAGGCATGCCTGTATTTTTTCGCCATACTTTTTTATTATTGCGTATACAGGATAGCCTGCGGAATATATGACGCAAATATTTTCCATATGGCGGAGATGATCCTGTGCTGCTACATCATATGCTATATTCAGGTTTATCTGTTTGGGAATCTTGATGAGGCTGAGAAACTGAAAGGCCGGGAGATCCTGGGGCTGGTGGTTTGTACCGCGCTCTATACCGCAGTTTCATTTATAGGAAAATGGTTTGACGGAAAGACGGGAGTTTATATCGGGTTTGCAGCCTATGTTCCGGTGCTGTATCTGTGTGTATTCTTAATATATAAAACAAAGAGAAAAATAGATGATAAGAAGCTTAATGACGATCTTAAACTATTTCAGGCCGAACATAAAAAGTGAATGATAGCGGTTAAAATATGCATCTTACGGGAACAGATATTGTTCCCATTTTTTATTTCTGATATATGTTGATACAGAGACAAGGAGGTGCGTATGGATTACGTAATAGAGATAGATCATCTTACCAAAAGCTACGGAAAGAACCGTGGGGTTACGGATGTATCGCTTAAAGTGAAAGAGGGAGATATCTTTGGATTTCTGGGACCCAACGGTGCCGGCAAATCAACCACGATCAGATCCATGATGGGATTTCTGAGATTCAACAAGGGCAGCATAAAGATCCTTGGGATGGACAGCGTGCGCGACAGGGAAAAGATCCTTACGGAAGTCGGTTATATGCCCTCCGAGGCATGGTTTTATGATTCGATGAAGGTGTCGGAGGTCATAGCTTATGCTGCCGAAATAAGAGGAAAATACTGCCGGGACGAGGCGGAAAAGCTTTGCGAAAGACTCAAAGTGAACACGAATAAAAAGATCCGTGAGCTTTCTTACGGCAACAAGAAAAAAGTAAGCATAGTATGTGCAATGCAGCACAGACCAAAGCTTTTTATATTCGATGAGCCCACCGGCGGGCTTGACCCGTTAATGCAGAGGAGCTTTTTCGAACTGATAGGTGAATATGTGGATAAGGGCGCCACCTGCCTTCTGTCCACCCATGTATTATCGGAGGTCAACAAATACTGTAAGAGCGCGGCTATCATGCGGGACGGAAGGCTGACAATGCTTGACAGCCCCAATATCGATGATGATGCATTTTTGAAATTCTACGAAGACGAGGTGGAAATATGATCAGAATATTTTTGAAAGAACTGAAGATGAATTGTAAGAGTCTTCTGATATGGAGCCTGGCAGTCGGCGGGATCGGCCTTGCCTGTCTGCTTCTCTACAGCAGTATGGAGGGTGAGATAAAAGGCATGGCGGATGCTTTCTCGAATATGGGGATGTTCTCGGATGCATTTGGAATGAGCACGCTGAGTATCGCCACCATAAAAGGATATTTCGCTACAGAGGTTGGGACAGTTCACGGGCTGGGCGGCAGCATGTTTGCTGCTCTGACAGCGGCGGGAATGCTTTCCAAGGAAGAGGAACTCCACACCGGTGAGTTTCTGTACTCATTTCCGGTATCGAGAAAAAAGATCGTGCTCGCAAAATCACTCTGCATTCTGTGCATGATCGCGTTTTTTACGCTTATATGTACTGCACTGTATGCATTGGGATTTACACTGCTCGGTGAGGAGATCCCGGGCAAAGAGTTCATCACCTATATGGCAATGCAGTTTGTGATGGATATAGAGATCGCGGGAGTATGCTTCGCACTTTCATCCATGTCTTCAAAGACCAGGATCGGTGCGGCTCTCGGGTTGGCACTTATCTTCTATGCATACGATCTGATGGGCAGAGTGGTGCCTGATCTGAAAGATTACCTGTTTATCGGGCCATTCTCATACTCAAACGCATCCGATATCTTTTCCGGTACGGATCTATCCGTAAAGGCCCTATGCTTCGGAGCCTGCCTGACTGTGATATGTGTGGTATTTACATTTATTCACTACAACAGAAGAGATCTGTCGGCATAATATCCCGGATTCTTTTTGCTTCCGGGACGGAGAAAAATTTTTTTTGTCATTATCGAGAATATGATATAATAAAAAGCACATTTCGCAGGCAGAGTGAGCTTTTCTTTGTTGCATATAATGATCATATCAACATTTGAACCCGGGGGAATGCATGAATACCATACTAATAGCTGCCAATATTACTTCTGTATTTTATATACTGATAATAGCTGTCGGATTACTTCAGGGTCCGAAATCGGCGCTGAGATCCTCCAGATTTTTCGGCGGCTGTATCTGGCTGTCGATCGGCGGCTTGATCGCTGAGACGGGTATCTGTTTTTTTGAAGGAAAGCCGGAGTACTCGATACTGCTTTTGATACTTAATTATCTTGCGACAGCCATTCTGGATGTAATAGTGATCGTCTATTCGTTTTACCTGAATGACCTGATCTCGGAAAGCAGAAAGAACTTTAAAAAGATAATCTCATACATTGTTACGATACTGTGTATTATCGATTTTGTCTTTAATACTGTAGGTATTATCACGGGAAAACTGATCGATATCATAGACGGATATGTTGTGCCGGGACCGCTGGATCGCTTTTTCGGACTCATACCGGCGCTGTGCTTCCTGCTGATGGTAATTCTTTATATTGTAAGATTTAAGGATTTCAGGATAAAGAGCCCTGTTTTTATTGTGCTTATAGTACTGGTACCGGCAGTTGCAACAGTTTTTCTCAAGCTCAGTTCGAGTGTCAGATATGGGTATGCCGGCACGGCTTTGTCTCTGGCCGTAGTATATGTGGTTATTCAGAACAGGATCATAGCGGAAACCCATGCTTCAGCTATGATGTACAGTAACATTTCCATTACTGATCAGCTTACAGGTCTGCGTAACAGAAGAGGGTATACAGAGATAATTGATGGCCTTTCAAAGGAAGCCCCGGTTGGTGTGGCTTTCGTTGATATTAATTCCCTAAAGGCTGTTAATGATAAGTTGGGACATAAAGCGGGAGACGAGCTCATCATAAGGGTTGCGGATATCCTCAAAAAAACCGTTAAACTGGGTACCGCATGCAGAATAAGCGGTGATGAGTTTGTATGCATAGCGGAAAATGTGGACAGAGAAGATTTTGAATACTGCATGACAAGGCTTAAATCGGAAGTTTACTATAACGACCGGATCGCTGCCGTAGGTCATGACATCGGAATGGGATGTGATTTCAAGGAAATTGTTAAATCCGCCGAGAAAATGATGTATCAGGATAAGGAAAGATACTATAGGGAAACCGGAAAAGATCGGCGAAAATGACATAGTCCCAATGCAACTTACATGCCAAAAAATACAACTTACTTTATAAACTGTTTCCAAAAGGAAGCAGTTTTTTTATTGTATAGAAAAAGCAGAGCAAATTCCTTTAAAGGTATTAAGCGGAGACAAGAAAGAGGAGACAGAATCATGAAAACACTTGAAGTAAAAGGACTCACAAAAAGATATGGTAAATTCACTGCGGTGGATGGCATCACATTTGATGTTGAAAGCGGATCCATGATCGGCTTTCTGGGAGAAAACGGGGCGGGAAAGTCCACCTCCATTAACATGCTGTCGACCATCCTCACTCCGGATGATGGAGAAGCATTGATCTGCGGATACATGCTCGGCAGGCAGGATATGGATATCAGAAGATCCATCGGAGTGGTATATCAGTCCAATGTACTTGACGAGATACTGACCGTTAAGGAAAACCTGATCCTTCGCTCGGAAATAAGAGGCCTATCCAAAGCGGAAATCAAAAAGAGGCTTTCCGAGCTTGGAGATCTGCTGAAACTGGGACCTATCATCAATAAGAGATACGGTCTTTTATCCGGCGGGCAGAAAAGAAGATGCGAGATCGCACTGGCACTTATGAATTCCCCCAAGATACTTTTTCTGGACGAGCCGACGACGGGGCTTGATCCTGCCACAAGGGCTGATGTGTGGGAGGCAGTAAAATCGCTCAGATCATCCGAAGATATGACGGTATTTCTCACAACCCACTATATGGAGGAAGCTGCCGCTGCGGACAAGATCATCATCCTTGACAAAGGGAAAATACTTGCTGAAGGAACTCCCTTTGAACTGAAGGAAAAGTACGCTAAAGACAAGCTGAGGCTCTACTTTGACCCGGAAAAAGCAGCCGAAATGATCGGAAGGCTCAATAGGATAACAGATAAAGGTAATCTGCAAAGCCTGTCTGCCGCGGGTGGATGCGGAACCCCCGAAGAAGCGGTTAAACAAACCACCTACGGGGCAAGGCTGTATCTTACCAATTCTCTTGATGCGGTCGGGATAATAAATGTTTTAGGTGACAGTATAAACGGTTTTGAAGTGATCCAGGGAAACATGGATGATGTATTTTTAAATGTTACAGGTAAGGAGAAGGAGACGATATGAGACAGTTTTGGGCATTGAATAAAAGAAATCTTAAGATATATTTCAGGGATTATTCCGCAGTGTTTTTCTCGTTTTTATCGGTAATAATCGTGATCGTGCTGACAGTGTTTTTCCTTGGAAATGTGGCGGAGAACTCTATTCTTGAGCCTCTTAAGACGGTTCCCGGAAGAAATGCCGCTGAAGATGCGCAGGCGGTAAAGCAGATAGTGTACCTATGGACGGTTGCCGGCATTCTCACTATCAGCGCGGCGAGCATAACCCATGCATTTTACGCAAATATGATAAAAGACAGGAAAGATAATAAACTTAACTCAATCCTTGTAATGCCGATAAACAGAAATTATATAGTGCTTGCCTTTGTTTTCGGCGCATGGTTTGCAAGCGTGATAATGGGGATCGTGACTCTTGTCATCACCGAGATAATAGGGCTTATCAAGGGATTTGAGCTCTTTTCCGCAGCTGAACATCTGCAGATACTCCTTTTGATATGTGTAAACTCATTTGTTTATTCTTCGATCATGTTCTTTTTTGCCACACTTGGAAAGAGCGAAAGCGCATGGGGAGCTGTAGGGATCATAATAGGCACCCTTTCGGGATTTTTCGGAGGGATATATCTGGCTGTGGGCAACCTTAACGAAAATATCGTGAGAGTGTTAAAATGCTTCCCCTTTATTTACGGAACCTCCGTTTTTAGGGAAGTGATGCTCAAAGGAACGGAAGATGAATTCTTTGCGGGACTGCCGGGAGAGATCAGAGAGGGAGTTGATGCCTCAATGGGTACTTCGCTGACAATATTCGAAAAGGAATTGTCCGGAGGAGGGAAAATAGGTATACTGATTCTTGTAGGAATTTTATTCTGCATACTCTCAGCACTTATTCTTAAGGTTGGCAAAAGGAAAGACAGATAATCCATGAAGATTACGATACTGACCCCGGGGCCGGATGAGGAAGACGAGATAATCGTTAAAGTAAAGGAACTCTCCGGCGATACCCTGAGCCTCATAAAGCGGCTCAAAGAGGGCGAAGAAAAAGATAATATCGCGGGGTATACCGGTGAAAGCATTGTTATGATCCCGATAGCTGAGGTTTACTATTTTGATGCGGTGGACAACAGAGTATATCTTTACACCAAAGACAAATGCTATGAGGTGAAAAAGAAGCTTTTTGAGATCGAGGAAGAATATGAGAGTACATCATTTATCCGGGTTTCGAAAAACGCTGTTGTCAACATAAAAAAGATAGAGCGGCTGTTCCCCGAGTTTAACGGGAGGCTGGAGGCAAAGCTCAAAAACGGGGAGAGTATCATTATTTCGCGAAGCTATGTCCCCGCTCTGAAGCGCAAGCTCGGAATAGGAAAGCAGGTGTGAAATGCCGGAATTCATTAAGAAATTCATTTCATTTTTTATAACGATAAACAGCGGGATCATGCTGGTCGTGGGACTTTTTTCCATAGGAGATGACACGATGGCCGCAGACAGCATCTGGAAGATCTTTGTCATATCGGCCCTGACTGCGCTGGTGACTGCGGGGGTATTTTCCATAAATCCGAAGAAGCCGATGAAAAGAGGCGTAAATATACTTATTTTCGCAGGTCATTTCGTTGCATTGTGCGCCATAGTTTTTATCGGAGGCACAAAGTTCGGGTGGTTTGATTTTTCGCTTAAAGGCCTCCTGTGGGTTGCGGGAAGTGTAGGGATTGTATACGCTTTTACAGCGCTTATTTATATCCTTCTGGCCAACAAGGAAGCAAAGGATCTTAACAAAGCACTTAAGGATTACAAGGAATAAAAAAGGAGAGTCGACAGGTATGGTACCATTTATTATTCTGGCGGTTGTCGGAGCGGCACTTCTGGCAGCAGGCATTATAATCAAAAAGAAATTCAGGATAGCCCTTATCATTGCAGGAGCCGTTATGCTTGCGATCGGAGGCGCGATGATCCTGCTTACGCTTTATTTTGCATGGGCGGTTGCCAATGACGCTCCGGCGGTTTATTAATGGGATTGGCGGTGTATGATTCTGTTATGAAAGGCGAGATTAATAAACAGATGAAAGCGAAAACATCTGAGCGGATATATGGGGTAATACTGATCGCACTGATGCTGCTGGTACTTGGCAATATTATCTTCTGGGGGAGCCGGAAGGAAGGCTATCATGTGGATGAATTGTATTCGTATGGCCTGGCAAACAGTGAGTATCTGCCCTTTATGCATTTTGGTGAGCAGGAATATTCCGTAAAGGACTGGATGAAGGAATACGGTGCGGGAGAAAACCCACTTGATCTTATCCGCAATATAGCAAAAGATCTTAAGATGATCAAAAACAGCGGGTGGAGAATAAAGGATACCGAAATATATTCAGCCTATGCCATTGCGCGTGAAAACAGCAATGATGTATATACGACCACATGGATGAGCGGGCAGACATACAGGGACTACCTTTCTGTATCGGACAGTAACAGGTTCAATTATGCTTCAGTATATTACAACCAGAGAGGGGATGTACATCCGCCGTTATTCTATATTTTGCTGCATTCGGTATGTTCCTTTGCGGTGGGGGTTTTTTCCAAATGGTTTGGTATAGCCGTTAACGCGGCGGCAATTCTTGCAGCCGTGTTTTTGTTGTACAGACTGGTAAGCAGACATTTTGGGGGAAAAGCGGTCGGACTCATTGTGGCAAGTGTGTACGGATTGAGTATCGGAGCTGTTTCCGCCGCTGTATTTATCCGGATGTATGCACTGCTGACCGTTATGGTGCTCGGAACGGCATATGCGCATCTGGAGCTTTTTAAAGCTGACTGGCAGTTGAAAGGAAAGAAGCGGGTATTAATTGTTCTATTCCTGCTTTTGGGATATCTCACTCATTATTATTATGTGATATTTGCTGCGACAACGGCTCTGGTTGTTATGATCTGTATGGCCCTTGACAAAAGATGGAAGGAACTACTGAGGTATTTTGTTACCTTGGCAGTTACCGGAGCAGTGGGTGTTATCCTATGGCCTTTTTCGATCAAACACGTTTTTTACGGGTACCGGGGAAGGGAATCGCTCTCTGCACTTTCGGGGAAAGGATATGACTGGGGCAAAACGGGGGTGATGCTCAAATACCTGACCCGGGATACGATAGGGTTGGGAACATGGGCACTTATAGCTTTGTTTGCCGTTGTTGCCGTAACGATAGTGCTGATGATCGTTAAAGAAAAGAAAGTGTCCCGTGAAACCGGCGAGTATATACGTAAGAATCTGATGATCGCCGTTCCGTGCCTTGTGTATGTGCTTGCTGTACCGCAGATGGTGCCTTTTTTGACGGACAGATATGTGATGTGTATTTATCCGTTTATCGTCCTGCTCATGATAACGGCGCCCGGATCGCTGGCTGACATAACGGTTAAAGCAGAAAAAGCCGGGATTGTCACAGCCGGGGTGTTTGCTGCCTGCTTTATGATCGTCGGACATATCGGAAGAACGCCGTGGTATCTTTACAGCGGAGGTCAGGAGACAGAGGACGTTCCGGAAAGTACAGACTGTGTATACATCATACCTGACGGAACATGGAATTGCAGCCCGGAGGATACTTTGCTTCTTTCAAAATGCAGCCGCGTGGCAGTGGTATTTGACAGCAATCTTGGAACATTGGCCGAAGGCTACTCTGACGGAAAGTCGGAGAATCTGATGGTGATAACACGCGGAGGGCTTGATGCCGACGAAAAGGCCGAGGAACTTTCGCAAATACTCGGCGGAGAAAGCCCGGTGGGATTGACCGAAGTATCGCGTGAAGAATCCGCAGACCGCACCAGAATAATATACAAATCAGCCGATCCGATCCCTTAGGATGGCATATGTACGGAAAAGAGTTCAAAATGTCATCATCAGGGACGATCCTTTCCTGCAAGGCATGTGGATACCCTTCCCAATGCAAAGAGATTTATCAGGTGTGGGAAACATAGAAATCAGCTATCACCTGCATACAGTAGTCAATGTCCTTAAAGTCGGAAAAAGACAGACCGAATATAGCAAGCAGAAGCCTTACCAGCACAAATACGAGTATCACAAGTGCTATAGACACAATGCTTGTAACAATGCCCGGTACGTAAAACCTGCGTGCCGGCTTTTCTTTTGCAGAGGCCATAAGCCCTATGATAAGGCCGGGAAGGGCGAATACCGGCAAAAGCAGAAGCGACATTATTCCAAATGTGAGAGAGAGCTTGCTCAGCTTAAAATGGCTCGGAACTTCCGAGGGCGAAACTCCGCCTATTTTGGTATCATTTACCGACATGGACGTTTCCTCGTATTGCGGATGGGCTCCTCTCCCCCGGAGAGGAACGAATATGTAAAGCAACTATGTCCATATTAACACATTGACAGAAGAACGTGAAAGTGTTTGTGCAGTGATTGTATGAAGTATTTCTCAAACAAATAAGCAGTAACCCGGTTAAACTCAAAATTCCTTGCGTGAAAGCCCTTTATATGCTACAATCATTAGGATTGTGGCTTTATGGAAATACATTTCATAATACTTAAAAGCCGTACTTAAGGAGGATGAACGCAAAATGAGCGTACAGTTAGAAAAATTAGAAGGAAGCATGGCAAAACTTACAATTACCGTGGAGGCCGATGTATTTGAGAAGGCTATGAACGGAGCATATCAGAAGAACAAGGGCAGGATAAATGTTCAGGGATTCCGTAAGGGAAAGGCTCCCCGTGCAATAATCGAGAAAATGTACGGCCCCGAGATCTTTTATGATGATGCCGCAAATATCTGCATTCCCGAAGCTTATGAGAAGGCATACGACGAGTGCGAGGAGGAGATCGTATCCCAGCCCGATATTGAAGTTGTTTCCATGGGTAAGGGTGAGCCTCTTGTATTTACCGCAACCGTAGCTTTGAGACCTCCCGTAACCCTCGGAAAGTATAAGGGAGTAGAGGTTGAAGCAGCCGATGTCACCGTAAGTGATGAGGAAGTTGAAGCCGCTATCGTAAGAGAGCAGGAAAAGAATGCCCGCACTATCGAAGTGACAGACCGCCCCGTTAAATCAGGCGATCAGACAGTTATCGATTTTGAAGGATTTGTAGACGGCGTTGCATTTGAGGGCGGAAAGGGAACGGATTATCCTCTCACCATCGGCTCAGGTGCGTTTATCCCCGGATTCGAGGATGCTCTTATCGGCGCTGAGATCGGAAAAGAGACGGACGTTAATGTTACTTTCCCCGAGGAGTATCAGGAAAAGAGCCTTGCAGGAAAGCCTGCAGTGTTCAAGTGCACTGTTAAATCCATCAAGGAGAAGGAACTTCCCGAGCTTAATGATGAGTTCGCTTCCGAGGTATCGGAGTTTGATACTCTTGCAGAGTACAAGGAGAGCGTAAAGGCCGATCTTGAAGTAAAGAAGCTTTCGGACGCAAAGGCTGCAAAGCAGGATGCGGTCATTGACAAGATCATCGAGGATTCCAAGATGGATATTCCCGATGCCATGCTTCAGACAGAGCAGAAGAACATGATCAACGAGTTCGCTCAGAGAATGCAGGCTCAGGGACTCACTCTTCAGCAGTATATGCAGTTCTCCGGTATGGACAACGAGAAGTTTATGGAGCAGGTTAAGCCTCAGGCGCTTTCAAGGATCCAGTCCAGACTTGTTCTCGAGGAGATCGCAAAGGCAGAGAACATTACCGTAACAGAGGAAGACTACGAGGCAGAGCTTAAGACTATGGCAGAGGCTTATGCACTTGAGCTTGATAAGGTAAAAGATATGGTCGGCGATGAAGGAAGAAAGCAGATCGAGAAGGATATTCTTGTGAAGAAAGCTCTCGAGTTCGCAGCTGACAACGCAAAAGAGATCAAGAAGTAATTAACGGGAGGTTTAAAAATGAGTTTAATTCCTTATGTCATTGAACAGACAAGTAAGGGCGAGCGCTCATATGATATTTATTCGAGACTGTTAAAGGACAGGATCATCTTCCTTGGAGAAGAAGTCAACGACACATCGGCAAGCATCGTTGTGGCTCAGCTCCTTTTCCTTGAGGCAGAGGATCCCGAGAAGGATATCCACCTTTATATCAACAGCCCCGGAGGAAGCGTTACCGCCGGAATGGCAATATATGACACCATGCAGTACATCAAGTGCGACGTATCCACTGTATGCATCGGAATGGCTGCAAGCATGGGAGCATTTCTCCTTTCGGGTGGTGCAAAGGGCAAGAGATACGCTCTTCCAAATGCAGAGATCATGATCCATCAGCCCCTCGGCGGAGCTCAGGGACAGGCAACAGAGATCGAGATCGCCGCAAAGCACATACTCCGTACAAAGGAAAAGCTTAACAGGATTCTTGCGGAGAATACCGGAAAGCCTTACGAGCAGGTATGCGAGGATACCGACCGTGACAACTGGCTCAGCGCTGATGAAGCATGTGAGTACGGCCTTGTTGACAAGGTCATCGCTCTTCACGACGCAGGCGAAGAGAAGAAGTGATCAGAGGATAAAAAATGGCTGGAAGAAAGATGGGACCCGGCTCGGACGGAGTGAGATGCTCCTTCTGCGGAAAGACCCAAAGACAAGCTAGAAAACTTATATCCGGACCTGCCGGAATATACATCTGTGACGAGTGTGTGGACATATGCAGGGATATTATCGAAGACGAACTCGAAGATGAGGGAATTCCCAAACAGGAATACAAGGGCGATATCAAGCTCCTTAAACCCAAGCAGATAAGAGAATTTCTCGATGAGTATGTTATCGGCCAGGATGAAGCTAAAAAGGTGCTTTCGGTAGCGGTTTACAATCACTACAAGCGCGTAAAGTACAAGAAGAACATCGATGATGTGGAGCTTCAAAAGAGCAACATCCTGATGATCGGCCCCACAGGATCGGGAAAGACATATCTTGCCCAGACTCTGGCAAAGATCATCAATGTGCCCTTTGCCATCGCGGATGCGACTACACTTACCGAAGCAGGTTATGTCGGAGAGGATGTTGAGAACATTCTGCTCAAGCTGATCCAGGCTGCGGACTATGATGTGGAGCGTGCGCAGTACGGTATCATTTATATCGATGAAGTCGACAAGATCACAAAAAAGAGCGAGAATGTATCGATCACCAGGGATGTATCGGGAGAAGGCGTTCAGCAGGCACTCCTCAAGATAATCGAGGGAACGGTTGCCAGCGTTCCGCCCCAGGGAGGCCGCAAGCACCCTCATCAGGAGCTTATCCAGATCGATACCACAAATATCCTCTTTATCTGCGGAGGCGCTTTTGACGGCCTTGAAAAGATAATTGAGGCGCGTCTTGACAGAAAGGCTATCGGTTTCAACACCGAGATAACCAAAAAGAACACCAAGGAGTTTGACGAGATCCTCAAGGAAGTGACCACGCAGGATCTTATCAAGTTCGGACTTATACCCGAGTTTATCGGCCGTGTGCCCATCAATGTGTCACTGCAGGGACTCGACAAGGAAGCGCTTGTGCGTATCCTGTGCGAGCCCAAGAATGCTCTTGTAAAGCAGTACAAAAAGCTCTTTGAGATGGACGGAGTCGATCTTTCGTTTGATGATGATGCCATCGAGCTTATCGCCGAAAAAGCATTCGAGAAGAAGACCGGGGCCAGAGGCCTTCGCACCATTATGGAAAAATCCATGATGAACGTGATGTACGAGATTCCTTCAAACGACAACATAAAGAGTTGCCGCGTCACCAGGGAAGCGATAGAAGATGGCAAGGATCCCGAGGTATTCCTTATCGAGGATTTTGAGAACAAGAAATCGAGCTGAAGTTAGATCTTATCAGCAAAAGCAGGATCGGTATGGTAATCAGATCAGTTGAATTGGAAACCGTATGTGGTGTTAAGAGTAAACTTCCGGAAAATCTTTTTCCGGAAGTTGCTTTTGCGGGAAAAAGTAATGTCGGGAAATCCTCTCTGTTAAATGCTCTTGTGCAGAGGAAGGCCTTGGCCCGCACCAGCTCGCAGCCCGGTAAAACTCAGACGATCAATTTCTATAACGTGAATAAGAATCTGTATCTGGTGGATCTGCCGGGGTACGGATATGCCAGTGCTTCAAAGGAGATACGTGAGTCCTGGGGAAAGATGATCGAAAGATATCTCCACACCTCAGAGATGTTAAAGCAGGTGTTTCTCCTTATCGATATAAGGCATGAGCCGTCGGCTAACGATAAGCTGATGTATGAGTGGATCGGATCCCAGGGCTTTGATCCCGTGATCATAGCGACCAAACTGGATAAGATAAAAAGAAGTCAGATCGACAAACAGCTTAAACTCATAAGGACTACGCTGGAATGCGGAAAGGAAACAAGGATCATACCTTTTTCCGCCGAGACCAAGCAGGGAAGAGATGAAATTTGGCTTGAGATAGAAAGAATCATTCAGGAGTAAACCGACATAAAACAAGCAAAAGCATATATAAACAGACATAAATATTGGTATACAAAAAAACGGAGCAGATGATCTGCTCCGTTTTTAGGATTGCTGATAAATTGTTTATTTAACAACGGTAACGTTCACAGCGCGCTCCTTGCCCTTTGCATCGTCAACTTCGATGTCAAAAGTAACATTTGCGCCTTCGTCAAGAGTCTTGTATCCATCGGAATTGATGCCGGAGAAGTGTACAAATACATCCTTTCCGTCAGCTTCATTAGTGATGAAACCATAACCCTTCTGAGCGTTAAACCATTTAACAGTTCCCTTGTTCATGTGCTTGGTGCCTCCTTGGTGGTCTGCGGGCATATGCCCAATTTGCGTTATCATAATCCGAACAGATACAAAAATTCACATATTTTTGTAAATCATCAGGAAGGGCTAAAGACTTACAAAAATATGTGAATCAATGCGTCCACTTCGAATTACAAGCGTAGTATAACATTACAAAACAAAAGGTGTCAATATATGTAGATAATTTTTGTCAGAATATTTTGACATCGGAGATAAGATTTACTAATATCAAGCATAATTCATGCTTGAGTCAAATGATTGACCCAGGCATGATACCACGGATTGCTTCGTTTCTTCGAAACTTTCGCAATCCTACAACCATTCGCAATCCGCTAATTTCCTTGCATGCAAGGAAATTGCTACTTGCTCATGGTATCATATATTTTATAATTTTTTAATGATTGAGGGATTGATATTTTGAATATCGGTGTTATAGTTGTAGTAGAACAGAAATGAGAGGAAGATCATAGAATCAAGGGAGGAAAACATTATGAACATCAACAAATTTACACAGAAATCCGTTGAGGCGGTCAACAATCTTGAGAAGATCGCATACGAATACGGAAATCAGGAAATAGAACAGGAACACCTTTTGCTGTCGCTTCTTACGATAGATGACAGTCTTATCCGCAAGCTCATCGAAAAGATGGAGATCGATGCACAGCATTTTACAGACCGTGTTATAAGCGGGATCGAAAAGAGGGTAAAGGTGAGCGGAGGCGACCTGAGGATCGGCCAGGCACTCAATAAGGTGCTGGTAAGCGCCGAGGATGAAGCTCACGCTATGGGTGATGAGTATGTGTCGGTGGAGCATCTCTTCCTTTCCATGCTGAGAAATCCCAACCCCGAGATAAAGGCCATATTTAAGGAATACGGGATCACTGTTGAGAGATTCCTGCAGACACTTTCAACAGTACGCGGAAATCAGAAAGTGGTGAGCGATAATCCGGAATCAACTTACGACACACTTGAAAAATACGGTCAGGATCTGGTGGAAAAAGCCCGCATGCAAAAGCTCGATCCGGTCATCGGCCGTGACAGCGAGATACGAAACGTGGTAAGGATCCTTTCCAGAAAGACCAAGAACAACCCCGTGCTCATCGGTGAGCCCGGAGTCGGTAAAACGGCGGTGGTAGAGGGACTTGCCCAGAGGATCGTAAGGGGAGATGTTCCGAATAATCTTAAAGAGAAAAAGATATTTGCCCTGGACATGGGAGCGCTTGTGGCCGGTGCAAAGTACCGCGGAGAATTTGAGGAAAGGTTAAAAGCTGTTCTCGAAGAGGTAAGAAAAAGTAACGGACAGATCATTCTGTTCATCGATGAGCTGCATACCATAGTGGGTGCGGGAAAGACTGATGGCGCCCTCGATGCCGGAAACATGTTAAAACCCATGCTTGCCAGAGGCGAGCTGCACTGCATCGGTGCCACCACCCTCGATGAATACAGGATGTACATCGAGAAGGATGCCGCGCTCGAAAGACGTTTCCAGCCTGTAATGGTGGATGAGCCCACCGTGGAGGACACGATATCGATCCTGCGCGGACTGAAGGAAAGATATGAAACCTACCACGGAGTAAAGATAGTGGACAGCGCACTCGTATCGGCAGCAGTTTTGTCGAACAGATATATCTCCGACAGGTTCCTTCCCGACAAGGCGATCGACCTTGTGGACGAGGCCTGTGCGCTTATAAAGACCGAGATGGATTCCATGCCCGCCGAGCTTGATGAGATGAATCGTCACATCATGCAACTTGAGATAGAGGAAACAGCCCTCAAAAAGGAGGACGATCAGTTAAGCCGCGACAGACTCGCAGCCCTTCAGAAGGAACTCTCCGAGCTCAAGGAAACCTTTGCGGGACAGAAAGCTCAGTGGGATAACGAAAAGGGTGCAGCCAAGAAGCTGTCCGATATCAGAAAGGAAATAGAGGAAGTAAAGGACAGCATTGCGATAGCGCAGCGGGACGGCGATTACGAGAAGGCATCCGAACTCCAGTATTCAAAGCTTCCGTCCCTTCAGAAGGAGCTCGAGGCAGAGGAGGAACGTCAGGAGAAGACCGGCGGAGAAAAGCTTGTGCACGAGCGCGTTGAGGAAGATGAGATCGCAAGGATCATATCGCGCTGGACAGGCATTCCGGTTACAAAACTTACGGAAAGTGAAAGAAGCAAGACACTTCATCTGGACGATGAACTTCATAAGCGTGTCATGGGACAGGACGAGGCCGTTACCCGTGTGAGTGAGGCTATCCTGCGCTCAAAGGCAGGCATAAAGGATCCCAGAAAACCCATTGGATCGTTCCTGTTCCTGGGTCCTACCGGTGTGGGAAAGACAGAGCTTGCCAAATCACTTGCTGCATCACTCTTTGATGATGAGAATAATATCGTAAGGATCGACATGTCGGAGTATATGGAGAAGTTCTCGGTATCGAGACTTATCGGAGCGCCTCCGGGATATGTGGGATATGAAGAGGGCGGACAGCTCACCGAGGCTGTGCGCAGAAAGCCCTACAGCGTAGTGCTTTTTGATGAGATAGAAAAAGCTCATCCCGATGTTTTCAACGTGCTTTTGCAGGTGATGGATGACGGAAGGATCACAGATTCCCAGGGAAGGACAGTCGACTTTAAGAACACGATCCTTATTATGACATCCAATATAGGAGCGCAGTATCTGCTTGAAGGCATCGATGAAAAGGGCGAGATAAAGCCCGAAGCCGAAAGCATGGTAATGGAGGATCTGAGAGCACATTTCAGACCGGAATTTCTTAACCGTCTTGATGAGACCATAATGTTCAAACCGCTCACCAGAGAAAACCTTTCCGGCATCATCGAGCTGATCGTTAAGGATATCAACAAGAGACTTGAGGAAAAGTATATCAGGATCGAACTGACAGATGCAGCCAAATCCTTTATAGCGGATGAAGCTTACGATCCCGTCTACGGAGCAAGACCTCTTAAGAGATATGTTCAGAAAAATGTTGAGACCATGGCCGCAAAGCTTATCCTTTCCGACGAAGCGGGAGAAGGTGATACCATAAGGATAGATGAAAAGAACGGATCCCTTGTGGGAGAGACGGTTAAAAACATTGCCCGGAATGATTAAAGGCATTGCTGATCCGCAGAACTAAAAGAAAGAACATGCTAAAGATATACCCCGTCATTTGCCGACGGGGTATATTTGTGTTATATTTGTAATGATGGCATGAAGCCAAAAGAGGTCACATCATGAATGTAAACGATATAGCATATATGTACAATTCCGCAATGACCGATTCTTCGGTCGGAGCGGTTTTATCATCAACTAAAACAGGCAGGATCACCGAGGAACTCCGGGCTCTTAAAACAGAGATGGAGAAAAAGGGAGTAGGTAATGACTCCAAATTTTCCGATGCGCTGGGCGAGGAGATATCCAAGATCACCGAAAGCGGAAAGACATCGGAGCTCAGCTCGCAGGAGCTGGCAAAGGTTTCGGAATTCAGGGCGCTTGCAGGCGCACTTGATCACTCCGTGCTCGGAAACATGGTGGAGGGAGCAAGCGATAAAGAACTTGCGCAGCTTTCCGAGGAACTGCTCGGAAGCTCCAAAGGAAGAGATACCCTGTCCAAGCTTGTAGAAGGCCATTTTACAAATATGGTGCTGGATGCTTCGGATGATGATAACGATCACGGGTTCTCCGATGCGGCCGACTCGCTTAATGATACGGTAAACAGATCTCAGGAGCTGATCGACAGGCTTGATGCCGTGGCCGATACTTTAAAAACCGCGGAAGGTGACGAAGAAGACGCTTGATATTATGAGCTTTTTTAAGAGTATTGCAAGTCATATACACAGATGCAAGGCTTATGTTTTTATCTCTTTGGCGGCGGTGATCTGCTGCTTTCTGTTATCCGGCTGCGGAACAAAAGTTATTCTCACGACAGGATTTGCCAAGGATGAGGTGTTTCATATAGCCGATCAGAGCTGCACACTGTCCGAGATAATGGTGTATCTTACGGATATCCAGAATCAGTACGAGACGGTATACGGAAGCGGAATATGGGATGCGAGCCTTGACGGAGTCTCCCTTGAGGATAATGTAAAGGACACCGTTCTGGCCAGGATCGCGCAGGTTAAGACCATGTACCTGATGGCTCAGAGCAAAGGTGTGGAGCTTACTGAAGAGCAGTCTGAAATGGTCAGGCAGTGCGCGGAGGATTACTATAACAGCCTTTCCGAAGGTCAGATAGAATTCCTCGGAACCGACATCGAAAAGCTGACCGAGATGTACAGGGAGTACGCACTGTCGGAGCTTGTCATTGACAAGATGATAGATGAAGCAAATCCTGAGATAAGCGATGATGAGGCAAGGACGGTCACCCTTTTGCATATATATATTTCCACCGGTGTTATCGACGGTAGCGGGAACTTTGTAAGCTATGATACCGAAGAAAAAAAGCGTCGTTACGATATCGCCTGCCTGGTGCGCGACAGGGCCCGGAGCGGGGAAGACTTTGAAGCCCTTGCAGCGGAATACAGCGAGGAAGAGAATATCAATCTGTCCGTCAGGAGAAATACCATGGACGCGGCGACAGAGAACGCAGCATTTGAGCTTGAGACCGGCGAGATAAGCGACGTTGTCATCAACGACTCGGGGTATCATATTTTTAAATGCGTGAGCCCTATGGACAGAGAGCAGACTGATCTGAACAAGATAGCTATCGTAGAGGAGCGAAGGCAGAAGGCTTTTGAAGAGGAATATAATGCATTTATATCCGGTCTTATCAAAAACCTTAACGAAGAGTTGTGGGAAACAGTGAGCCTTCCGCGGGATCAGCGGATAGAAGCAGGGTTTTTCAGAATATATGACGAGAAGTTTTCTCAGCAGGGCGGTACGACTGACGACGAGAAATCAGTCATGGAAGAGAACAGCGGGGAATAAGAAGGATGGAAAAGGAAACACTTATACTTGTTGTGGATGATGCCGAGATCAACTTAAAGATCGCGGAGAAAATAATAACACGGGAATATTCCGTCAAATGCGTTCTGAGCGGAGAGGAGTGCCTTGCCTATCTGGTAGACCATACTCCCGATCTGATCCTGCTTGACCTTCACATGCCCGATATGGATGGGTTTGAAGTGATGGAGAAGCTGAACGCATCAAATAACTGGAAGGATATTCCCGTGATACTCTTGACCGCCGACAACGATCCCGATTACGAAGTCAAAGGATTTTCGCTGGGAGCGATCGATTTTATCACCAAGCCCTTTGTCGCTGAGGTTATGCTACACCGTGTGGCAAAAGCACTGGAACTCAGCAGACTGAGGAAGCTTGTATCGTCTTAGATTTATTTCTTTTTGGGATCTGCGGGGATTCGCCCGTATATCTTTGCAAATCTCTTTATGTATTTCGCAAGGTCTTTAGTAAAGTCCTTTTCACTCATGCGCCAGCGCCAGTTGATACCAAGGGTCGAGGGCGCATTTATTCTTGCCTCGTTTCCGAGGAACATATAATCCTGTATCGGAATGACACAGCTTTCGGCAGCAGTCTGGTGTGCCGCGCGCAGGTATGCCTCCTGCAGATCCTTGCGCTTCTTGACGTTAAGGTATTTCTTTGCAAATTTCACATCTTCTTTTCCAAGCTGGTCGATCCACGCCTTTAAGGTAAAGTTGTCATGGGTGCCTGTATAAACCACATAGTTGCGGTAGCAGTAGTGGGGAAGATGCTCGCTGTCTCCGCCGGCATCAAAGGCAAACTGCAGGATCTTCATTCCGGGGTAACCGCAGCGGGCAATAAGGTTTCTTACGCTGTCGGTGATAAAGCCCAGATCCTCGGCTATGATCCTGCCGGAACCAAATTCTTTATTGATGGCTGCAAAGAGTGAGTAACCGGGACCTTTAAGCCATTTTCCGCCGACCGCTGTCTTGTCGCCGTAGGGAACTGCCCAGTACTCATCGAATCCGCGGAAGTGATCTATACGCACGATATCATAGAGCTCAAAGCATTTCTTCATACGATCAAGCCACCATTTGTAGCCGGTAGCTTTGTGCTCTTTCCACTTGTAAAGAGGATTACCCCAAAGCTGACCGTCGGCGGTAAAGCAATCGGGAGGGCAGCCAGCTACTGCGGTGGGGAAGCCCTTTTCGTCCAGCTCAAACAGATCGGGATTTGCCCAGGTATCCGCACTGTCAAAGGCAACATAGATAGGAATGTCGCCGATAATCTCGATACCGTTTTTGTTAGCATATTTTTTTAGCTTATTCCACTGGGCAGAGAAGAGATATTGCTGGAATTCGTAGCATGCGATCTCGTCCGCAAGCTTTGTTTTGTAGGAAGCAATCGCTTTTTTATCGCGGCGTCTGATATCCTCGTCCCACTCCATAAAGTTGATCCCGCCGAAGGAATCCTTTACAGCCATATAGAGGGCGTAATCGGGAAGCCAGTAGGAATTCTTTCTAATGAAGGATCTGTACTTTTTATCTTCGAGGAGCCCTTTTTTCTTTGCTCTGTCGTATGCTTTGCGATAGAGTTTAAAGCGCCCGAAATAGAGTTTTTCGTAGTCTATATCAAGAGGGTTTTCGCCAAAATCGGGAAGTTCGCATTCCGCTTTGGTGAGAAGACCTTCGTCGATAAGTGTCTCCAGATCGATAAAATACGGATTACCCGCAAATGATGAAAATGACTGGTAGGGAGAATCTCCATACCCTGTGGGGCCAAGCGGAAGGATCTGCCAGAGCGACTGGCCGGCTTCCTTTAAAAAGTCGATAAAATCGTATGCTGCCTTTCCGAATGTGCCGATCCCGTAAGGGGAGGGGAGACTGAAGATGGGTAAGAGTATGCCTGCTTTTCTCATAAAGTATTCCTCTAAAAATGTGCGGTTAGTGAGTTATTCAGATAGTTTGGACATGTGATCGAACACGATATGTGATATTACACTATAATCTAATACTACTACGCATTTAACAAAGTTTCAACAATTTTTTGAAAACGGTTTCCGCGATTGCCGGACGCATTAAGCATCGTACAGACCCAAAGTGTTGATCATGTAGTATTTAATCCTGCGTATTAGTGTTTGACTAAATCCGTAAAATGCTGTACAATACCCTTGTTTTGCGGATGTGATGGAATTGGTAGACATGCAAGATTTAGGTTCTTGTGCGCAAGCGTGTGGGTTCGAGTCCCTTCATCCGCATTTAGATTTTTTTAGATGAAAGCCCGAGATTTGGACGTCTCCGGGCTTTTTTCTTTTGCAGAAAATGAGACGATTTTGGGGTACCCCGAGGTACCCACCTTATCTTCTATGGTGAGATCTCTTGTTTTGCTGTCAAAAGCGTTGATCTTATCGCACAATTCGTCGATATAATCATCCGTTCTGGCAAACGTGTAATGCTTCAAGTTGGTGTCAACCGAATGACCCAGAAGTTTCGCTCTTTCTGTTGCCGGTAATCCCATAGGCACATACACATAGGAATTAAGCGCCATGCGAAAAGCATGATTATTGCTGAGCTTAAGTCCGAGCTTATGCGTAACCTTATAAAGAGATTCATAATAAGCAATTGTCGTTGTCCAAGATCCATCCTCCTTGCAAAATACCCATTCTGAACTGATTCCGAGTAATTCTTGCTTAGCCTTCAATTCATCAAGTATTTCTCTGACGCGGTTAGTAAGCGGAATAAAACGTCCATTATGGCTGACCCCCTTCTCATTTTTTGTAGTAGGGTTGTAATAATAGACCTTTTTTCCATCCCTGATCTCATCATTTTGCTGAGAATGTATGTGAATGGCGTTACTCTTAACATCCGACCATTTAAGAGAAGGTATCTCGCCCTCTCTAACACCGGTCTCTGATGAAAAAAGAATTGCATAACCATTTACATCATAACGCAATTCATTTACCCGCTTCCAAAGGTAGTCCCTGATCATTTCCACTTCATGGGGCTGAAATGCCTTATCTTCAGGCTTGTTGCTTGTAGGCGTAAGGTTTTTGGCATACACAGCGTTCTTCATCGGAACAGGGTTTACATCAATATAGCGTCTTTCAGGATCACAAGCATAAGCGAATGCAAGATTAAGTATTCCCTTGAACTTGTAGAAGCGTTTCTTTGTCGGAGCCAGTTCGGAAGAAACCTTCTGAATATACTCCTTAACTTCCGACGGTTTTATAAGGCGGATATCCTTTGCACCAAATTCCTCGCTTATGAACACTTTGTATGAGCTGTGATAATCCCTTATGGTTTTCTCCTTCGGTCTTTCCGTTCGTATCTTTTCCTCTAAGGCTGCTTCAAATATCACCTTGAAAGAATAATCGGTATAAACGCTTTTCCCGAAGTAGTACTCATAGAGTTTATCTATTAAAGACTCATAACTGGAGCATCTTGGCCTGAAATCCTTGCACCTTGTCTGCCAGCGTCTTACTTCCTGTCCCCGCTTCAACACCTTGATTTCTGTAATTGCGTTGGTATGGACTTTTAATACTTCTTGTTCTTTTAGTTTAAACTCCTTCTTTGTCAACTCTTGTATTACAACGTCAACACTTTCTACAATACCCTTCTTTTGCATTTCAAGCAAGTGGTTTATCTGAGATTGTATATTCCGTATTTCGTTGATATAACCAGAAGAGTCTGAGCTTGTTGACGGCGGTAATACCATAGGTTCAATCCTCCTTTCCCGAAAATCCGTAGTGTTTTGATTCTTCCTTTCAAATACTATGTGGGACAGGATATGGGATAATCCGTAAAAATATTTATATTTTTTTTGCAATTAGACTTGGCGTCAATTAGACGTCACATTTCAAAAGGGGTGACGCCAAAATGACGTCTCCCCCTTTTTATCGGCTTTTCGCAATTGTGCGAGTGACTTCGGAAGCTATTTTATTGATAACATCTTCTAACGGTTCGCCTTTATCAATTGCCTGCTTTACAGCATCAACATCGGAACTGCGGATACTACGGTAACTGGCACCGGCTTCATAAAGAGCATCCCTTATATCTTCGTCTTGTGCCCTTTCTATAATCTCACCAACAGTGTAGCACTCCGCATTGGAGAAACCATACTTAAAGAGCCTGCCGGCGGTCTCCTGGTCTATCGGCATCTCCTTAACGACGGATAACACTTCTTCTTGATGTTTACCACGGAAATGTTTGAGAAATGACTCCTTTAGCTTCTTAAACCATTCCTGAAAAGCATCCCTGATGATAGTTGCGACAGATCTTTTTATCTCTGTATCCATAGACTCTTTCCGCTTTTCTAGAGCATCCGCTTTTTCAGACAATTCTTTTTGCCGCTTGTTCAGCTCCTTTTCGGTTTCGTCAAGTTGTTGACTACGGGTTCGTAGCTTGGACTGAAGTTCAGCCAATTCCCGCTGTTTTATCCGGATATCATATTGTACTTCTTTTACAGCATCCGGTAGTTTCTTTCGAATACCCTCCTCAACACGCTTATTTAACTCACATTCAAATGAAAGACGGCCATTGGCTAAATCCCTGCCCCGGCGTTCAAGATCTCGCTCACGGGCATCTAAAAGCTTTTGCTGTTCCTTAAAATACTCCTGCATCCGCTCGTTTTCTTCCTTTGTTACAACGGAAGCCTGCCAGCGGCGTAGGTCTGCCGGGGTGACTGAAATGGATCGTGGTCTACCGAAGAAATTGGTATCGGAGTATTCCTTGTTTTTTTCCTTCTCCGTTACAAGCTCCGCTGATAAAGAGTCTATCTGCTCCTGTAGTTTTTTTGCTATCGCTTCCTCTTTTTCTAAAGTTGCTTTCCCGGGTGATTTCGGTAGCCGATGCACTGATAAATCATGATCATCGCAGATTTTAAGCTTCATTTTCCGTTCCCACTCAGAGAAGGATATCTTTGCATTGTTCCATTTGTTTACAGGCTTAAACAGATCCGGACGCTCGAAGCCCATTTCAGTAAGTGCTTTGTTCTGCGAGATATCAAGTCCATCCTTTCCGTGATAAGTCCATACTTTTCTGATGTGCAGGTGCGGGACTGCTTCATCCATGTGAAGGACAGCATCAAGGAAGTGCAGGTTATCCCCGTACTTCTCTATCATTTCTTTCTGATAGTCCTCAAATACAGCCATAAGGGTTTCTACAGGTGGATGTCCATCCTCAACGGATCCTATTTGAAAGATGGTCTCTTCGGGACAGGTGTTTTTGCTATCCAGAAGATCATCAATGGATTTGTTCCTTTCCGGGTGCCTCGCAGCCTCATTGCGGGCATGTTGTTTGCTGAGACTCTCAGCGAATAGTTCAGTATAGATATCGTGCTCATGCTCATCGATGGATTTATGATGTGGATCACTGATATCAACAATCTCGGGGTGATTCATTGCATCATAATGGATGATTATATTCTGAGCGACTTTGTCCGGATGAACATTATCCGCCCGCTTTACATCAAAGCTCCGATCATTATGCTTCCTGTTGTAAACAGTTCCTGTTTTAGCGCTGACTCTGCCGTTATGATTTGTCTGTCTATAATCCATTTTCTACTTCCTTTCTTGTTCCTTGCGGTGTTTTTACTTAGTGCGAAACCTTGTCGCGTCAAGGAAATACCCCGTATTGGTTTGTCGCAGGCGACAAACCCGGGGCCCCAACCTGCGCGGTTAGCGGTCACTCGCCGTGACGGGCATCTCAAAAGGGCTCCGCCCTTGCCGATGGCTAACCCGCTTCCGCGCAAACAAGAAAATGTTTCCTTATCCACTCAATAAATATGTGGGACATATTTGCGCTAATCCGTAAACGCTCTGAAAAAATATGCGGAAATGTTTATCCTGAAAATGGGAAATTCCACTAAGAATATCTTTTTGTGTATCCATTGGTTTGGTATAATAACGGGGAATGTAATAGATGCTTTGGCGACTTGACCAAACTGATGTATGATTAATCAAAGTATTAGGGAAATGGATGATTCTATTGTGGAGAATGTATTTGGAAATGCAGTTATAGAAAAGGCGATGCAATATGCGGAGCATGAGTGGTATGCATCGGAGAAAAATGTAATGCATGGTATCGACGGTAATGGAAGATATGTTGATACGCCGGATATAACCTGGGAGGGTGAAGAATTCGATTGTGGATGGTGGAAGCCGGGACAGCTTAATATAGGAATTCCCTATGGGTGGGGAAATGCGTCGTCATTAGAAGATTTTGATCTTGGAATTGCAGAAGGTAAGTTCGCCGGGAATGTGCCGGAAGATACATCGCGATTTGGAAGTCATGAATGTGTAGGTGTAGACTGTTCGGGTTTAGTTACAGTATGTTGGAATTTACCAAAGAAAATACGAGCCAGAGATATTCCTGAAATTGCGGATTTAGTAGATATAAAGGACATCAGACAGGGAGATGTATTTGCGATAACCTCGCATGTCATGTTATTTAAGGAATTTACAGACGAAGAAAAAAGTCGTGTTAGAATCATTGATTCGACCAGAAGCACAGGCAAGGTGTCTCAAAGAGAGTTTTCAATATCGGAATTATTTGAGCAGGGATATCTGGTATATAGAAAACGTTAATTTCAAGTATGTCGGGATATGGGTTTTCACAAGGATGGGGTTATGGTTAAGTTCACATGGGTTAAGGGTTTAGTGCCTGAAAAACTTCCCGTAAAACAAGTTTATGGGATTGCTTTTTCGGATGACAATAGAGTCATTTTAAGGATAGAGGATGGTAAATATAAACTGACCGGGGGTAAACCTGAAAATGCTGAAACTTTTGAGGAGACATTGAAACGTGAATATGTCGAAGAATTGAATGTTGAACTGGAGGATATCCATTACTTAGGATATTTATTGGTAGATGATAATTCTGCAGAGTATGCTCAAGTGAGAATGATAGCGAAGATAAAAGCTATTCATGATAGTCATGCAGATCCGGATACGGGAAAGCGCTACGGAAGAGAACTGGTACCGGCGTGCAGAATTAAAGAGTATCTAGGCTATTCAGATTTAGCAGGAAATGAAATGATAGATGATGCGATAGAACTGGCAAAGAGACAGTACTTCGTATTTTGAAGGAGTTGCATAATAATATGGGACATCGTACGGAAAACGTTGAACTGACCGTTTTGTGTCTTTTACAGGACGGAAAAATGCTGTTGTTACAGAACAGGGTTAAAGATGATTGGAAAGGATACACTTTCCCAGGCGGCCATGTTGAGCCCGGGGAATCCTTTGTAGATGCAGTAAAAAGAGAAATGAAAGAAGAGACCGGACTGGATATCCTTAATCCTCGCTTGGTTGGTATTAAACAATTTCCGATTGAGAAAGGGCGTTATATAGTTCTTCTTTTCAAAGCTACTGAATTCACTGGGACAGTTGTTTCTTCTGATGAGGGAGAAATGGAGTGGATTGATATCGATAAACTTGCTGATGTAAATGTTGTAGAGGACTTTCACGATCTTATGAAAATTATGAATGACCCTAATATGAATGAGTTTCAATATACTATTGAAGGCGAAGACTGGATTGTTCATTTAAAATAACACAGAGAATATATTGCTATAGAGGTAATTATGACTTTTTATGAAATAACTGAAGAAGACAAAGAATTGATAAAGCAGGCACTTTATAGGTTGGAAAGCAACTATGATGGTGAAAAATACAATCATACGGTTGGCGCGGCAATCAAGTGCAAAAACGGCAATGTATATACAGGCGTGAACTGTGACGGAATACATGGTTCTTGTGCTGAGTATATCACCATGGGAATTGCTATATCTGCGGGTGAACGTGAATTTGACACTATTGTGGCGGTTCATAAAGATTTCCCTAATAAAGTTATCGCACCATGCGGAAATTGCCGGCAAATGCTTATTGAGTATTGCCCAGATATTAAGGTTATTCTTAATGATTATGAGAACAATCTCGTAAAGGTGGAAATAAAAGATTTACTTCCATTTGCATGTTTGTAGAGAAATTAAATTTCAGGGTAACTGAGGAAGAATCGGAGTTTGAGGTCGGATGATATGAAGTGTGAACTGTTAGCGGAATCAAATCTCGCACTGCTGCTGGACTTTGTTGATGATATGAACACAAAATACGATGAAACAGTGCTGAAGGCGTTTTTGGATGAAAAGAACGCATATGGTTATGTTGCCGTAGATGACAAAAAAGCAATTGGATTTGCATACGGTTATGTATTAAATGAACCCGATGGACGAAAGACTTTTTATTTGCACGCAATAGATATTATGGCTGGTTATCAGAATCTTGGTTACGGAACGGAATTGGTCAGATTTGTGCATGCGCATTCAAAAAGCCTGGGCTGCCGCAAAATGTTTTTGATGACAAACACCGGCAACCTGTCTGCTTGCAGATGTTATGAGAAGGCAGGAGGAATAAGCGCATCTGCTGACGTCGTCATGTATGAATACAAGAAATAATTCAGCATGTATTATAATCAACTCGAAAAAACGCAGGAAATTTACTATACATGGATAGGGAGACTATTAGGAATGCAATATAGGGTTTATAAAGAAACCGATATAGAGGAATTGGCAAGGGCAATGTCTGAAGCATATTCGGAAGAACCCTGGAACGAAAAGTGGAGTCCGAACCGAGCCGCTCGAAGAGTACAAGCTATATTGGGCAACTTCGAATCCATCGGGATAGTTGTAGAAGAGGGAGACGCGATAATAGGTGGACTTCTTGGATATGTGGATCCGTATGCAGATGAGGATTTCTTTTATGTGTCAGAACTCTTTGTAGTTCCTCAGTATAAGAGACATGGGATTGGCAGGAATCTGATAAATGAACTGGAAAATGAATTAAAAAAAAAAGGAATTTCTGTAGTGCAGTTAATGTCTATAGAACCTAATGAAGTTTTCTATGGGAAATGCGGATTAAGTAAGGATGATGTTTCCGTTCTGTTCAAGCGGTTATAGAAAGGAAACGGCAGTGTCAGGATGAGAACATGAATATTAGATTGTTTGATGAATCGGATCTGATGAACCTATATGGAACATTGTCGGATCCGGATGTAATGAAATATATAGAGCCGGTCTTTGATATTAATAAGACAAGAGAATTCCTTCATAGCGCAGCTCTTTCAGATCCTCCATTGATTTATGCAGCTGAAAACGATAACGGAAAATATATAGGCTATGTAATCTATCATGATTACGATGAGATTTCTGTTGAACTGGGATGGCTGCTTAACAAGCAAGAATGGGGCAAGGGATATGCTTCAAGACTGACAGAACTCTTGATAAGTAAGGCAAAGAGAGAAGGGAAAAACGCAGTAATTGAGTGTGATCCCTATCAAGCTGTTAGCAAGCATATTGCCGAAAAGAACGGATTTGTTTATGACGGATTAAGTGATGGCTGTGATGTTTATAGATTAACGATCGGAGGAAAAGAAATGGGACTTATCGAAGACTTTGAAAAAATATCAACTGTAGATGCTGAAACCCTGCGTGAAAAGTTGGCTGATCTTTCCCCGGAAACAATTGTAAAAGCATGGATAGGAACAGCTCCGTCAAATGCAGAGTATTTAGCATCTGTATTTACTTCTATAGATTTTGCGAAAGAACGGTCACTTATCGGGGCTATAAAAATTGAAGAAGTTGAAGCTGCTCAGCAGCAAGTTCTCAAGGCGCTAAACTGAGGTACCCACCAAGGTACCCAAGAAGTGTTGACGTTGCATCCTCCTTCTTTACTGGATTTCTTGGGTAGAAAAAAAGTTCGAGTCCCTTCATCCGCACTAACATAAAATGGGATAGGCTTTTAGCCTATCCCATTTTGTGTTAGCGCCGACGAGCCACTCGGACCACGGGTCCGAGGTCTCCTCGGCGCAGAGCGCCTTCGTCGGTCGGTTCGGCGGGAAAATGGTCCACCGGACCATTTTCTATTTCCGCCTCACCCTTCATCCGCAATACATGAAGACTAAGCAGAGATGCTTAGTTTTTTTTCATTATATCTATGCACCGATAGCTCATCAGTAAATTTCCTAGTGCAATAATCAAAAAAGTATGATAAAATAATTTCGAACATCAGTTCTGAAAGGTGGACAAGAATATGCCGTCTCTTAAAGGAAAAGAATATAAAAGATTTGAAGATATCAAACATATTCGCGATGATGGTAGTGAATATTGGAGCGCCAGAGAGCTTGCGCCTGTTTTAGAATACGCAAAATGGGATAATTTTCATAAGGTGATAAAGCGAGCAATGATTGCGTGTGAAAACGCCGGACACAGTATTTTAGACCAATTTCCCGAGGTCGGGAATTTGGTAGTAGGCGGTGTAGCTCCACGAGAAAAGGTTGATTATGAACTCACAAGATATGCTTGTTACCTTATTGTTCAGAACGGTGATCCCCGTAAGGAAGTGATTGCCTTGGGGCAGACATATTTTGCAATCCAGACATACAGGCAAGAACTGGCAGATCACTTTAATCAATTGGACGAGGACCGCAGAAGGCTCGTTGTCCGCGGAGATATTAAACAATGGAATCAGCTTCTTGCTGAAACTGCTCATGATGCCGGAGTTATCACCAATGAAGAATTTGCCATCTTTCAGAATGCCGGATACATGGGACTCTACGGCGGACTGGATGTCGACGATATCCATAACAAGAAGGGATTGACGATCAACCAGAAAATCCTTGACTACATGGGAAGCACCGAACTGATAGCAAATCTCTTCCGTATATCCCAAACAGAGGAAAAACTGCGGAAAGACAACATTCAAGGTGCTGATAAGGCAACGCAAACCCATTACGCTGTCGGGCGAGAGGTTCGAAAGGCAATAGAAAAGATTGGTGGAACTATGCCCGAAGATTTGCCAACACCGGAGAAAAGTATTCAGCAAATTGAAAAGGAACAAATGGAACGGCTTCAGAAAAAAGCTAAAGCCGGCAAACTGATGTTAGATGAGTGAGGTACGAAGATGAAATATTCATACAAAGAAATGCCGGAACAGATGAAAGGAACATTTGGGGATTTTTCCCGTAACTTCGGATTTTCGTGGAAAGAATTTGTTGTTACAGTACCATCTCCGTTATTTCTTGTAACAACATATAAGGCAAACGGTCAGCCTAATGCCTGCATGCAGTCCTGGGCTACATTTACAAGCGCAGATCATGGTAATGGGTTTTATGCTATCCTTGCCAGCGTCAATAAAAACGGCCACTTATACACGAGTATCTCTGAAACCAAAGAAGCCGTTATCAATTTCATGTCGGCAGAATATCATGCCGCTTGTATGAGCACCATCAAGAACAATCAGTATGAGGAAGACGAGATCACAGCATCCGGGCTTACTGTAGAAAAGGCATCTTGGGTTAATGCACCACTGGTACAGGAATGCTTCATGAATCTTGAATGTAAGCTCAAATGGGAAAAGGAAATAGTTCCCGGTGATGACCATGCAATGCTTTGCCTTGAGGTGATCGGCCTTCATATCGATGAAAACCATTTACCTGACAGAACCGGAGAAAGCGGGATCCTATATAACATCCACTATCAGGTCAATCCCGAAAATGTAGGCAAAACCGCACATGATTACGCCGGAGTACTGCAAAAGAAAATTGATGTTATGGAGTATTAAGAAATGAATAGACCTAAAAATGGAGGATTTAGGCCGTGAGCAAGGAATTAACTTCACAAGAGAAAAAAGTGATAGAACAATATTCCGGATTTCCGGAAGGAAAAAGATTGTCTTATACAAAAGCCAATGAGACAGAATTTATTATCACAATGCATTACTTACATAAATTTCTCAAGGATGGGGCTGTTATTGCTGATATAGGTGCCGGTGGCGGAACTTATACAAAGGCATTGGCTGAAGAAGGATATAAAGTTGATGCTGTAGAACTTACACCGGAATATGTTAAGCAGATGAAACAGAAATTCGCAGGGAAGGACAACATCCGGGTGTTTGAAGGAAATGCAAGGGATCTGTCTTTCTTAAAAGATGATGCATATGATCTTGTCCTGCTTATGGGGCCGATATACAGTCTGAAAGACTTTAACGAAAGAAAACAGGCATGCAAAGAAGCTCTTAGGATTGCCAAACCCGGAGCGCCGGTATTTATAGCCTTTTGTCTTCAGGATGCGCCGCTTATTCATGAGATATTCATGTCTGAAGATCCGGCAGGTGAAATAACCACGATAGGTTATGATCGCGAAAAAGCGTTGGTGACAGATAATACAGGATCTTCAAGGCTTCTTGATACAATCGGTGTAGTAGACGAATTGATAGACTCAATTTGCATAGAGAACAATGTTCAGAAAGTATGCAGATTTGCGCAAGATGGTATGTCGCAGATTATCAGTAAGTATGTTAATTCGATGTCAGATAAATCCTTCGCTGAGTGGATTCAATATCTCATTGCAACCGCTGAACGTACTGACTTGATGGGCTACTCGGATCACATAGTTCAAGTAATAAAAAAATGAATCATGTAGAAAAACAAGATTCCTATTGCGAGGGGTTCCCTATGGGGTTCCCTCGTAGGGGGACGGCGTCAGAACCTTTCTTACTGGGTTTGTGAGATTCTGAAAAAATTCGAGTCCCTTCATCCGCACTTATACGAACGCAGCCCTGCTCTATTACGAGCAGGGCTGTTTTCGTATATGCGATTTGAATTATTGTTTTGTAAAATACATCCACCGGCCTTGGTAAGCCATATCTTGGTACCATTCTTTGCAGGCTTTCCCTCAGCTACATGAACATGAATAGGTTCGAGCGGATCATTCTCATTTACCCAGAAATATACTATGTATCCACCAATCTTAAAAACCTGCGGCACGTTCAAATCCTCCATCTCTGGCTAACTCAATAATTACATGTGAAAGACTCTCCAGAAGAGTTTGAAATCCTTTAATCTCATCATCAGTAAACCCTTCTACTTTTTCCCAATCATATTGAGGAAGCATGCATACTGCTGAATGGAATCCACCCTCCACAGGCTTTTCTATTACTACTTTTACCTGTTCTTTTCCATCTACAATTATCGGTTCAGAGTGTACAATCTCTGTTTCATCATCAAGTGTCATAAACGGATAAAGCATATAGTTAGTCTCCTTGGTAAGAAAAATGAAGCTTAACAATCCTAAATGCAAAAACAAATGTCTATGCAATAATATAGTACAACAAATACACGTATTTTTCAATTAAACATGCAACTCTGCACCTATCACAAGGGAGGGATCGGAGATCTATCCGATCTCGCGTATCCGCTCCACGACGCTTGCCTTGGAGAAGCCACTGTAGGAGAGGAGCGGTACCATTACGCCGAGCAGCACCATAAAAGGCAGCATCAGCAAAACAGGTGTGATGGTAAAATGGCCGGAATAAAACCAGAAGAAACTGGTTGATGCGCTGTTTACTATGGGGACAAAAAGGAGCGATAAAACAAGGGCCAGAAGTCCCGATCCGACTGTATATATCATTCCCTCGGTCATAAGCATCGACTTTACCTGCTTTCCGGTCATCCCTATGGCCTGCAGAATTGCGATCTCGTTCTTTCTCGCAATAATACCGGCCATTATGGTGTTAAAGAAGTTGAGGATTCCCACAAAGCCGATGATCAGGCAGAGCACTCCGCCCAAAAGTGTAAACATCCTCTTAAAGGTATCAAACTCTGCCCGAAGAACAGCCTTACTCTCATAACTGATATCTGAATTCTCTTCACAGAAACTGTGAATGAAACTTTCCGCTTTTTCTTCATCAGCCGGTGAAGCAGTATCAAAGGCATAGAATACAGGCACCACGCTTTCTCCGAAATCCTGTTTCAATGAGTCCGAGCTAAGTATTGCATTGAAACCGAAGGCTTCCTTTCTAAGGCTGATTCCCTGTGGAACAGATACATATGCGCATACAGTGTATTCATATTCAGACACGCCTGTATATGTCCCCTTCAGAAACTCAGACTGTTCATATGCCGCATCGGTCGGCGCCTTACCTGTTCTTGTATCAATAAAGCTTATCCCTGTAGATTTGGCAATAGTAACCTTGTCACCTATTTTATATCTTGTTACATCAGTGACATAATACCCGTTTTCATCCCTATGAGTGATCAAGGCAATATATCTGCTTCCTTTTTCTTTTAAAAGTGAAATATCTCCCTCATAAACTGTCAGTTTATCTAAAAGATAATCGTCCATTCCCTGAATATAACCGCTTTTGCAGGGCTTTCCGTTTTCCAGAATATAGGGAATATCCCCTATGTGCATTTCCTGATATTCATCATACTCATCTTCCCCAACCTCCATAAGGGAATACACATCCGCAGTCGCCTCATATGCGGCCCCTCCGTCCTGTATCTCAACATTATCCTGTAAATACCTGATAGCTTCTTCGGTTATGGAATCAGTCCAGGCACCCCTGAATTGAAAATAGGGGTACTTTGCCACAAGGAAATCTGAGGATGTGGTTGCGTCAAGCCATTTTTCAGAATCAAAACCTCCCACGAACAAACTTACCGCATTGAGTATAACCATTGAAAGAGCCAGTGATATAAAGACAAGAACAGTTTTCTTTTTATTACGCTCAGTATTTGCAAAGGCCATCTGCCAGGGCTTTGCGCCTCTTGTAGCCTTTTTCTTTTTACCACAGACTGCACCCTCATTAAACCTTAATGCTTCGATGGGAGAAACCTTTCCGGCCATCCTTCCGGGCTTGCTTATAGACATTAAAACAGTGATGAGTTCAAAGAAAGCTGCCGCGATAAAAATGACAGGTGAAGTACTGATGGTGAGGGAGTTCTGTGAAAAACTGGATGTTGCCAAAACTGCGGGAGTCAGCACCGTTCCAAGTATGTATCCAAGAATAAGTCCTACAGGAATACCGATAAGGCAAAGAAAAAGAGCCTGCAGGCGGATGATCCTCTTAACCTGCCTTTGAGTGGTTCCTATAGTCTTAAGAAGTCCGTAAAATCTGATATCATTGGAGACGGAAATCTGAAAAACATTGTATATTATCAAATATCCCGTAAAAATAACAAGAAGCAAAAATACCCCCAACGGAACAGCCGTTTCTAACAGGTTGCTTCCATCAATCCCACTCATTGTGTATCCGGGATTAACGCCCATTTTTATACCGTCCGAATCGCTGTTTTCTCCGTAGGTGTATCCGCACTCTTCAATAACGGACAACATCCTGCTTTCAACGTTTAGAGATGATGATAGCATCACATCAAGGTCTGTCAAAGCGGGCTTGTACCCCATCTCTTCAATTATTTTCGATGTTTCAAGGGCAAAATCCTTTGACACATTGATGAAATGAGCCGGGCACATGGTATCATAATCCCAATAACCGGTTAAGATAAATGAGGCAGAGTAATCACCTGTTTCCTCGGGAACCCCGAATAGATCAAAAGTAAGGTCGATACTTTCTCCGATCACCGGCTCGAAACCTAGAAGTTTTATGGATTCTGTGTCCATCACAACTTCATTTTTTTCTGTGGGCATATGTCCCTCTTTAAGATCAATATAGGACCATTTGGCAGTATTATCATCCATGAAGCTGATTTCTGCAGTCTTATTTCTGAAGGGTTCATCGGAGATTGTACCGATGATAATTCTCTCTCCGTATGCTTTGATCTTTTTGTTTGCAATAAGTCTTTCTTCCTGCTCCTCAGTAACATCCTTAAAGGTTCCGTGGGGATATCCGCCAAGCTGTCTGAAGGTGCTGGTCTCGTAAGACGCATTGATGGAAAGCATAATGGTAAAGAGAGAAGTAAATAATACGGCAGTCAGTATAATGGCAATTACAGTTATCAGATTCCTTCTTTTGTTTGAAAAGAGAAGCCTGGTTGCCATTTTTGATATACATTTTCTGTTATTAACCTTCATGGCTCTCTATCTCCTTTCGGACTCGGACACTATGTGTCCGTCTTCGATCCTGATCACGCGATCTGCAAGCTGGGCGATCTCATCATTATGCGTGATCATTACGATGGTCTGTCCGTACTTTTCTGCGGAAACCTTCAAAAGACTCAAAACATCCTGTCCCGTCTTTGAATCAAGATTACCCGTCGGTTCGTCGGCTAAAATGATGGCCGGCCTGAAAGCCAGTGCTCTTGCTATCGCAACTCGCTGCTGCTGACCGCCGGATAGCTGATTGGGCAGCACCTCCTTTTTTGAGGTAAGCATCAGTGTATCGATTATTTCATTTACAAATTCCTTATCAACCTTTTCTCCGTCAAGTTCAAGGGGAAGCACGATATTCTCATAAACGTTTAACACGGGTACCAGATTAAATGCCTGGAAAACAAATCCGATCTTTCTTCTTCTGAATATTGTCAGCTCATCATCCTTAAGCTTCGAAATAAGATGTCCGTCCACGATGACTTCTCCGGATGTGGGCCTGTCCAGGCCGCCGAGCATATGAAGGAGAGTGGATTTTCCGCTGCCGGATGTTCCGACTATTGCCAGAAATTCTCCTTTATCGACCATAAGATTTACGCCGGCAAGAGCGTGAACGGCGTTTTCGCCCTGCCCGTATACCTTTACCAGATTCTTTGCTTCCAGGATACTCATTTTATAACCTCGCTTTTCATTGATCATTGTCTTTATATTTAGTTAGGAGGAAAATGCGTAGCAATTTCCTATTGGGTAAAAAAAGTGTGCAGAAGTTTTTTCCTTCTACACACTGATTATTGCACCTGATTCTTTCCAGATTCTTTCAGTTTTAAAATAAATTCTTACAGTTTTGAAAGATTTAGATCCCCTGTAAACCGTTTTTTATTTCTTAAGATAAATAAGGAATTCCGATCCTTCTCCCTGCACGGAATTAACTTTAATATAGCCTCCTTCTTTGGAGATGATCTCCCTTGCCAGGTACAGGCCTATGCCTACGCCTTCTTTTTCGCGGGAGGCCTCAAGCCTTCCAAACCTTGAAAAGATCCTTGGAATATCCTCCTCCGCGATTCCTATACCCGTATCCTTAACACTTATGCAGGCAAACATCTCGGTAGACTTAAGAGTGATTGATATGCCGCCTTTTTCGGTATATTTAATGGCATTGTCAACAATGTTGCTCAAAGCTTCCAGGGTCCATTTATAATCGAAAGAGGCTGTCATACTTTCGTTTGTGACGGTAAAACTTAAACCTTTTGATTCGGCTTTTTTACGCATGGCAGAGTCTATATCTCTCATAAGCCTTCCGGTATCGTCGGCCCTGGATTCAACTGTCAGGATCCCGTTTTCAAGGCGTGAGAGCTTCACAAGCGCATCTACAAGGAACCTTAGCTTTTCTGCTTCATTCTCTATTGCATCGAGGCTTTCGCGCTGGTCTGTCGACAATTCTGTTTCATGCAAAAGCTCACTGTGGAGAAGCAGATTAGTGATGGGTGTTTTTGTCTGGTGGGAGATATCAGCTATGAGAGTTTTGATCTTATCACGGTCCTTGCGGACGTTTTCCGCAGAGAGCGCTGATGAGCCCAGATAATCTGCCAACCGGGATTCTATCCTTGATACTCTGTCTTCGGAAAAATGTTCTTCGCGGAACTCGCCCTTGATAGCTTCGTCCAGCATCATCTCCACATTATCGAGTATCTTTCTGTTCTTATAGCTGTTATAGATTGAAAACACCAGTGCACCGATCGAAACAATGCAGGCAGGGATCAATATCCATTCATTCATTATTCTTTACCCACATATATCCAAGTCCGTATACCGTCTTGATATAATCTTTAGCATTCAGCTTATCGCGAAGTCTCTTTATCGCCACAGAGAGAGCGTTTTCGTCCACATATTCGGCTCCGTCCGTCCAGAGTCTGTCGATCAGATCGTCCCTGGAAAGCGTAATACCCCGGTTAAAAATAAGCAGTTTTAAAAGGCGCTGTTCTGTCTTGCTCAAAACGATTTCCTCGCCACCGGCCGTAAATATCATACGCTCAAAATCGAAGGAGTAATTGTCGACATTGACAACTTCACTCTCGGTGAAAGATTCCTTCTTCCTGAGCTGAGTATTAACTCTGGCTCTTAATACGCTAAGCGAGAAGGGCTTTGTAACGTAATCGTCGGCTCCGAGCTCGAGTCCCCTTACCACATCCGCGTCTGTGTCGTTGGCAGACAGGAGGATTATCGGATAGGAGAGTTTTTTTTCTCTTATTTCTTTTACCAGATCAAGTCCATTTCCGTCCGGAAGATTTATATCAAGCAGGATAAGTGCCGGATTGGTCAAAAATATCTGTTCTCTGGCACTTTTCAGGTTTTCGCAGGAAACAATGCTTCTTGACTCATCCTTAAGTGCCTTGCATAAGCCGGAGCACAGATCTCTGTCGTCCTCGACGATAACTATTTGAGAGTTCTTTTGCATGTTTTTTTTCCTTAAAAGATAGTATAAGCAGATAGAGTTTACTGTCTCTTTTTGCATATTTCCCAGAATATCACAGCGCTTGCGGCAGCCACATTAAGGGAATCCACGCCGTGCATCATCGGGATCTTCACGCGATAGTCGCATTCCGAGATTACTTCCTTTGGCAGACCGTCACCCTCGGTCCCCATGACAATGGCCAGCTTTTCGCTTGCCAGCATTTCTTTGTCATCCGGGCATACGGAATCATCGGTAAGTGCCATGGCCACGGTTTTGTAGCCCAGGTCCTTCAGATCCCGTATCAGCCTTGTCCCCGCCGAACCCTCTTTGGAGATCCTGGTCCAGGGGAGCTGAAATACAGTGCCCATGCTGACTCTGGATGACCGCCTTGTGAGGGGGTCAACGGATGCGTGGGTAAGTACCGCTCCCTCCATACCGAGAGCAGCCGCGCTTCTTATTATGGCTCCCACGTTGGTAGGGTTTACCACATCATAGAGCACGGTGAGAGAGTTTTTTCCATTACAGAATTCGGAAAGCTCCGGTACCGCCTTTCTCTTAAAAGCAGCCCAGAGGCCTCTTACCAGAGAGTAGCCGGTAAGGCCCGACAGGATATCGCTGTCTGCGGTATATACGGGGATTTCCTCTGCATAGTCATTGCCGTACATTTCCCGTATCATCTGAAATACAGGCTCTGCCTCCGCCTCCATACGAGCTTTCTCAACGAGTATCGAAATGGGAGAGTATCCGGCCTCAAGCGCCCGCAGGATCACATAGGCACTCTCGGCTATGAATATGCCTTCACCGGGCTCATTATAGTGGTATAGTTTTGTCTCTGACAGTCCGGTAAAAAGCTCCAGACCGGGATCATCGGGATCCGTGATATGTATAATGTTCATCCCTTTTTCCTCTGCTGCCAATCCGGAAATGTCTCCTTTTTCTCATATCTGTAGAGTGTTTTTATAAAAAACATATATCAATAATACATCTATTTGGCTCTTTGTATCAAGGCTGTTATTTTGAGGATTAATAGTCTTACTTTAGGTTGCAACCTCGGTTTTTTTGGTCTTATAATAAAAATGGAGGATTGGATATGATCTTGACCGGGATAGGCGAAAAGAATATAGGTTATTTTTCCCATCTTATGAGAAATGACAGGCTGACGGACGACCACATATATATCGGGGCTATCGAGGATGATACGGCAGCAGGAGTGGCAGAGTTTTCGAGTGAAGGGAATTTACTCATTATCGAGAATCTGTATGTGGAGGAACAATTCCGCAGACGGGGTATAGCCGATGAAATGCTGGATAAAATGATCACATCAGCTCGGGAATCGGGAGCTGCCGGTGTGTGGGTGAGCTTTGTTTCGGGCGATGAGTCAAACGCATTCTTTAAGAAAAAGGGTTTTGTTATCTGTGAGGATTGTGGTTTTTATCGGATTTCTCTTGAAGAATTGCTTGAATCGAAAATGGCACAGAAGCTGTTTTCACAGGTGAAGCATGCAGAGGCCGATAAAAAACGCGTAAGCCTGTTGAAAAGTCTTAATAAAGCCGAGATCAACAAATTGAAAAATGCTCTGATCAGTGCGGGCTGTTCTGCGGCGGCTGAAATGATTGAGTCTCTATCGGAACTGCAACACAGTATTATCGTTTATAAGACACCGGAAAAAAGGAATGTATCAGCTGTATTAATAGCAGAGCTGATGGGAGATGAATTTGTTATTAAATACCTGGCCAATATAAGCGGTAATCCCAAGGATTTTGCATTTATTCTGGAGCTGTTCCGGAATATGGTCACATTAAAGAATCTGGGTGATAAAACGCTTGTTTTTTGCACTGCCGATCAGAATATTGAATCCATAGTAAGTAAATTAACCGGTAAAGAACTTATCCCCGCAGGCAACATGATGGTAGGATACAAAGCCATCTAAGTGTAGATAAAGAAGGTTTTTGCTTAATTACAGGAGGAGTATATGTGCCAGGAAAGACATATGGAACAGGTTTCCGAAAAGCTGACAGTCAGAACCGAACACGCGGAAGAAAAGAAACTGTTTGACGCACAGGCTCTGGTCGGGATGGAGGATACTCTGGTATCACAGTCGCGGCTTATAGACAGCATGAAGACTAATGCCGGTATGTCGACTTGGATCAGAGATTACAAGATCCCTGACAGGAAAACTCTGGAAGAATCTTATAATGATTCACGCGGCGAAGCATTTTATAAAGCTGATGTAATAGACTCACATAAATCAAAGCGGAAGTCTGCCTATATGGAAAAGGCCAAGACACAGACCGTTGCCAGCGGTGTTACCCACAGGGAACTTGAATCCAGAGAGAAAGCAAAAAACGCATTTCTGGAAGAAACACCTGAAATTGAAGTGGCAGAGGAAGACGTGGCCTTTTTACAGGATTGGAGTGCTTTACTGTATTCAGAGACACAAGATCATGATCGGTTTTCCGTGCTTGCAGATATTTTTTCGGAGGACGTCAGTAAACAAAAACAGGCAGCCGGGGAAATGGCTGAACGGATACTGTCACTGGATATGTCGGACTTCGATTATAAGGATGATCAGGAATTCCTTCGTAAAATCAGTGAAAAGAATGTATATAAGAAGCTCTGTGCCATGTCCGATGCCTGGAAGATCGTTGGCATTCTGGATAATGGGTTACCGGATGCAAGGATTACAAAGCTAAAATCAAGAATCATGACCTTACAGGATATCCGGGAGGATTATGAAAACAGGCTTACTATCCTGCAATCACCCTATTATGCACTTCTTTTGAGCTCGGATAAAGAGGATATAAAATATAAAAGGCTCAGAGAAGCAATGGCAGACGATCCTGCCTCGATGGCGTATTTTACTGCCGTGGAAAAGCGTCCGGTTTTAAAGTTCGGAAAGGGAAAAAGCGCGAAAGAGCTGGAAAAAGGATATTTAGCGGAGGATAAGGAATATAAAAGAATAGAAAAGCATGAGAGCCTGGCAGAGGATCTGCGCGCATTTGCGGTGACATGTGATCAGGAATCCATCCTGACTTCAGTTAATGAGCTTGTGAGTCTGTTAAAGGGGCAGATTCCATCAGATCCGGAGGAACAGAAGACGGTAGCTCAGGCTATAAGGGAGAAATATGTCAGTGCCGGTAAGGCCCTGAAGGAGTATGTCGATAGAACCGGATTTGTCCAAAAAATGACGGGAGAGCAAGAACCGGGGTATCAAGAAGTGAAACCATTACTTGAGAGGCTATTGGATGAGCAACAGGTCTTCCTTGAAGCAGAGGAAAGGATCACAAGAGGAGAATTTACTAATACAACGGGAACATGGACGAACGTCCTTTTATCGGTAGATGACGAAAGCGCATTTGTTGCGCCAACGGTTGAGGACAGCCTTATGAGGCAGGAGCATTTCAACCTGGAGGCGGCAGAGCGTGAGCTGCTTGAGTCGGAGGTGAAGTATGGTCTGATAACTCACAAGGATTCTCCGGCAATGCTGGCGGTAAAAGAAGCCATCACCTCTCTTAATAGTGTGATCTCCCGGAAAATCGCAGACTTGAAAATGTTTGATGCAGAAAAAGAAGCGGTAGAGACTGCATATCAGACGGTAATAGACAGATGCTTAAAATATCAGGATAACATCCGGTCGGGTTTTTTAAAGGGGCATAGTGCCATCGGAAAAAGGCGCATGGAACTCGTAAGTCAGATCATAGAAAAAAGCTTTTATGAGAAAACCATGCTGGAAAATATGACATCCAGAGAGCTTGGAGTTGACAGTCTCCCGGCCGGCGCCACGTGGGCACAGGTTATGTATAATGCCAGAGCGATACGGGTGAAAGCTGACGATCCTAATGTATCCATTGTAGGAGCAGGAACTTCCTTCATATACAGAGTATCATCTGAGGATGGAAGCACATCCTATGTGAAGATGGCAGAAAAGATTTCTACAAGGAGGGGGGATATCGCTTCAATGCTGACAGGTTTCAGGGTTGGCAACGATGAAAAAAGGGTCAGGATGGCAGATGGGATTGGTGAGCTGTTAAAAACCGAGCAAAAATCAACCGAGAGCGCACTCAGTCTGCTCATAGATGGTTACGGACAGATGTTAAATCGTAAATATGAGTGGGAAGAAGGTGTCAGTGAGGAAGACTATAAGAAGACTGTCAAGAGAAATGTAAGAGAAGCTTTGTTAGGCCGGATCAGTTTAGATATCAGGACATATGTGCAGCCTCTTCAGGATCTGATCTCTTCGGATATCGAGACCTTTGCGGATTTTGTGGAATTCTATTATAAAAAGGAGAATGAATATAAAGTTGCGAGTGATTCTGCAGGTATCGCTCCGGGATCATATATCTCAGACCGCAATGTCTCCACCAGCCGTCTGGCTGAAAAGCTGGGAATAAGTGACTTAGTAGCCGGTTCAAGATCAATCCTGATGATAAGTGGTACTGAATTAAGCAGAGCCAATGAGATGGAGGGTGTTGAAACAAAAAGTCTTCAAGATCTAAAAGAGTACTGTGAGCATTATCACCTCACGCTGAAGTATTCGCCGGAGGTAGTAAAGCAACTTACAACATTACAGATCTTTGACCAGATATGTGGTCAGATCGACAGGCATGAGGGTAATTACAATGTGTTCTTTGATGACTCTGTACCCGGAGAGATAACTGTAACATCTTTAAAGGGAGTGGATAATGATCTGTCATTTGGGACACTTATGAGAAACGATGTGGCAGAACTAAGGGATAAGTTACGTGGGATGGTGGTTGATAAAAAGAACACGGTTCCATATATTGACAGGAAATTCTATGAAACACTTGTGGCACTTGACATGCCAACTATAGAAATGATAGCTGCAGATCAGGCAGATTTACGCTCTGATGAAGAGATTGCTGCCTTAAAGGACAGACTGATAGGGGTAAGATCCCATCTTATGCAGATGGTTCAGGGTGGATTTACGGCTCTTGTGGAGAAGGATGAAGACTGGAGTCAGGCCGTGGAAGGAATGAAACAGATGGACAGGAATGGACAGCTTGGAGACGGCTATGTTAAGCACCACGGATTGTTGGACTGACAGTAAAGTGATATTATAAGACCATGAAAAAACTCAGCTTAAACCGTACACAACTTAAGATAATAGCTATCATTTCGATGGTGATCGACCATACCGCTTGGGGATTTGTTGACTTTTACTCTCCTTTGGGGCAGTTTCTCCATGTATGCGGAAGGCTTACCATTCCGATCATGTGCTTTTTTATAGCGGAAGGCTTCAGAAAGACCTCCGACCTTAAGCGTTATATCTATCGAATGGCCACATTCGCCGCCGTGGCCATCATTCCCTTTTATATCTTTTTCCATGAGGAATATGATTACCGACAGAATATCATTTTTGACCTGTTGCTGGGGCTTCTCATGCTCACGGTGCTTGAGAGCAAAAAGCTGAAAAAGCCCGCCAAGGTGATACTTGCAATACTTTTGTTTATTATCTCCGCAACCGTCGGAGGATGGATCATAACTCCCATCCTGTTCATTCTGGCATTCTATTACGGAAAGACGTTCGGGCAGAAGGTAAAGTGGTTTATAATAGCAGACCTGATAACGGTTATTTTCCTTGTGACCGCTATAATCCTGAACGGGTATCTTCATTTTTCAAAGTATGACTGGGTATGGTGGGATAAGTTCTACCTTCTCGGCTTTATGCTGGCGCTGCCTCTTTTGTACTGCTACAACGGGAAGAAGGGGAGCAATTTCGGGGGCAGATATTTCTTCTATCTTTTCTATCCAATGCATTTCCTTGTGCTTGCCGCCATCAAGGCGTTTGTGGAAGGAATGGTCACTCCATGGTCGCTGTATCTTGGTGTTCATGTGGTGGGTCTTGTGCTGGTGCTGGCCATAACAATGCTCACGATATTCAATAAGCCCTCAAAAGGGCAGATATCCGTGCTTTTCATGGAGTTTGGTGCGCTCACATATACCATAGGCTTCATACTTGAGATCATGTCCGATACGGTCGAAGGTGTTCATTTTGCATGTCTGGTGGAGTATTTTGGCGAATATACCCTGTTTCTTGCGGTTCTCTATTTCGTCAGCGTGCTTACTTCGAAAAAGTATCCGAGCTTTATATTTGCACTTTTATCTATAGCTTCGCTCATATTCCTTTATATGCTTGCAAAGACAAGGAAGACACACTTCTTTTACAAGGAGATCGGGGTTAATTTTGACGGCCCCTTCAGCAGGCCTGAGCTCGTTTACGGCCCGGGATTCTATATTTCGATCATATATATACTGCTTATATCAATATTCATACTGGTGGCCTGTCTTAACAAATTGAGAAAGGCTTCACCCATCGAAAAAAAGAGGCTTTTGTATGTGCTTATATCGCTGATCTTATGCTGGCTTCCTTATGTGATAAAGCTTTTGGGACTGACCGGAGGGTACGAGATACCTGCACTGGGTATCATCGGTGCGGTATTCTGCATGTATCTTTGCCTTAACAGGCTTGGATTCCTTGATTCTGTCGTGCTTGCGGGAACCAATGCCCTTGATCACAGCCGCGAAGGAATACTGGTTGTGGATTCCAATTATATCGTCCAGTATCAGAATGCTCAGATCGGAAAGGTTTTCGGGCTTCTTCCCGTAAACAGGGATCTTCGCAGGCATGCGATGCTGGGACCGGTTTTTAACAACAAGATACGGACGATGGATGTGGACGGAATGATATTTGATTTTGTGCTTGAACCCCTGACAGAGATAAATTATGTCCAGGGTTACATGCTATGGGTGATAGACAATACGGAACATTACAAATCGATGGAGAAGATCAAGGAGCTTGCTATAAGAGATTCGCTTACAGGTCTCTACAACCGCAATCATTTTCAGGAGCTGGTGGAGCTTGACCTATATGAAGGCAAGTCCGGAACTTTCGTTATGATCGATATGGATAATTTTAAACAGGTTAACGATAAGAATGGGCATCAATGCGGAGATGCGGTTCTCATAGCTCTTGCCGGCATATTGAAAGAGTATCCCGAAGATGATCTGTACAGCGCAAGGCTTGGCGGAGATGAGTTCTGCGGTTTCATGAGAGGCGAAACGGACAAGGAAGAAGTGGCCGGTCATCTGCAGAAATTTGTGGATAATTTTGAGAAAAAGCTTGCGGATCTCGGCTATGCGGGGATCACAAGCCTGTCGATGGGAGCAGTCACTACAGGCGAAATAGAAGGCGATATAAGCTTCAAAAAAATGTATTCACTTTCGGATAAAGTGCTGTATGAGGCTAAGATGGCAGGCAAGAGAAGATTTATCATTAAGTGATAATATATTGCAATAAAAAAACTGCGGTAATATAATTTCAAAAGACAAATTGCATGGCATATCACGCATTGTCAAAAGGAGATAAAAAAATGAAAAAACGAATCGTTGCACTTGTGCTTTCACTTGCCCTGTGTGGATTGACGGCATGTGCCGGAGATAAACCGGCTGCTGAAGAAACACTTCAGACAGAGAGCACTGAAACCGTAGATGATAGCAGCAAGGAAGAGACCGCAGAGGCCGAGCCTGTCATCGAAGAGCCTGCCGCAGAGGAACCGGAAGATGTTGAGCCCGCAGAGGAAGAAACAGATGAGACTGAGGTAAGAGTCGGCGCCATGAGCGGCCCCACTGCCATGAGCATGGTAAAGATCATGGATGATGCCGAGAATGGAAATACCACTGTTAATTATAAGTTTTCGGAGCTGATGACGGATGCATCCGCATTTGTGGCACCGCTCACCAAGGGAGAGCTTGACATAGCCTGCATTCCTTCCAATCTGGCATCCGTTATCTACAACAAGACAGAGGGCGGCATCGAAGTGCTTGCTACCTGCAATCTCGGCGTTTTGAATGTTGTGGAAAGAGGAGAGAGCATTAACAGCATATCCGACCTTTCGGGAAAGACTGTATATATGACAGGTCAGGGTGCGGTTCCGGAATACACTGTAAGATACCTTGTTTCTCAGAGCGGCCTTGATTTTGATAAAGATCTGAGCGTCACATGGTGCGCAGATACCACGGAAGCTCTCTCGTACATAAATGCGGATGAGAATGCCGTGGCTGTTCTTCCCCAGCCCTTTGTTACCGCCGCCTGCGCCCAGGTTGAGGGACTCCGTGTGGCACTTGATCTTAACAGTGAGTGGGATTCGCTGGATAACGGATGCAGCATTATTACCGGCGTAGTTGTAGTCAGAAAGGAATTTGCCGATGAGCATCCGCAGATCATCGGGGATTTCCTGAAGGATTACGAGGCATCAATAGAATTTGCCAATACCGATGCGGAAGCAGCAGCCGCGCTGATCGAAAAGTATGGAATCGTAGCCAAAGCGGCTATCGCAAAGAAGGCACTTCCGGGATGCAATCTATCTTTTAAATCCGGAAATGAAATGAAGGAAACTCTCAGCGGATATCTCGGAGTGCTGTTTGAGCAGAATCCCGCAAGCGTGGGGGGAAGCCTTCCTGCGGATGATTTCTATTACACAGAATAATACGGAATAAGCCTGTATTTATATGAGGTCCGAACTTGCAAGGCAAAATAACAGACAGGGATCAAAAGAATAAAAAGAGAAAGATGCTGCTGCTTAAGATCGCAGCTGTGGCCGGTGCTCTGCTTGTATGGCAGCTGGTGTCGATCATAGTAAACAGCAGGATCCTTCTTGTTGGCCCCTGGGAAGTTTTTTTGCGCCTTCTTACCATCTGGAAGGGCAGTGAGTTCTGGACCTCTGTTTTTTTCAGCCTGGCTCATATCTTTGGAGGATTTATTGCCGGTCTGATACTGGGGATCCTGTTTGCCTGCCTTGCTTACAGAATTAAAGCTCTGAAGATCATCCTGTGGCCTTGGATGGCCACCATCAAATCGGTACCGGTGGCTTCCTTTGTGGTGATATGCCTTATATGGCTCTCGCCCGCCAATCTCTCGATATTTATATCATTCCTGATCGTGCTTCCTATCGTTTACCAAAACACTCTAACTGCCATGGAAGGGCTGGATCCCGCACTGACCGACCTTGCAAATATGGAAAAGCTTTCATATCCAAGGCAGCTGGCATACATATTCTTTCCGAATATAACGGATCAGCTGGTATCGACACTTTCGCTGACGGCAGGGATAGCATGGAAAGCGGGGATAGCAGCGGAAGTCATAGGAACGCCTCACGGCTCCATCGGAAGGCAGTTATATTTATCGAAGATATATCTTGCGACTGACGACCTTCTGGCATGGACAGTGATCATAGTGCTATTAAGTGTCGGATTTGAAAAACTGATCGTGTTTCTTACAAGAAAGATCATAGAAATAAAAGCTGCCGGATGAGTCGGCAGCTTTCTGTATTCTTAGGGAGCAGTACGGTTGTTCTATGCGCGATGCTTGATCTTCTCTATTCTATCTGAGCGGCGTACAGGCTGTAATATGCCCCGCGCTTCGCCATCAGCTCTGAATGGCTTCCGCGTTCTTTTATCCTTCCGTCATCCACGACGATTATCTCATCAGCATGCTCTATTGTGGAGAGCCTGTGTGCGATGATAAAGCAGGTCTTCCCCTTCATCAGCTTTTCCATGGCGCTCTGTATATGCATTTCCGTGCGCGTATCGACATTAGAAGTGGCCTCGTCAAGTATCAGCATCCTGGCATCAAGCAGCATCGCGCGGGCGATGGTAAGAAGCTGTTTCTGACCCTTTGAGATATTTACGCCGTCCTCTGTAAGGACTGTATTATAGCCCTCGGGCTGGTGCATTATGAAGGAGTGAATATGGGCGGCCTTAGCTGCGGCCACAACTTCCTCCATAGTGGCATCCTTTTTGCAATATGCGATATTGTCGAAGATCGTTCCGCCGAAGACCCATGTATCCTGCAATACCATCGCATAAGAGCGTCTGAGGGATCTTCTCGTTAATTCTTTATTCTCATACCCGTCCACTCGGATCTCCCCGCTTGCGGGATCATAGAATCTCATAAGCAGATTGATGAGGGTTGTTTTTCCCGCTCCGGTGGGGCCTACAACCGCGATGAGCTTCCCTGCGTCAGCCTTTAATGAGAAATCTTTGAGGATAAGCTTTTCGGGAGAGTAGCCAAAATCCACTTTCTTTACTTCCACATCCCCCTTTACATCCTGCAGTTCATAAGCATCATCAATATCGGGCGGTTCCACATCCTCGGACAGAATGCGGTTAACACGCTCTGCTGCAGCGAGAGCCGACTGGAGTTCTCCTATGATATTGGCCGCCTCATTGATAGGCCCCGAAAATTTTCTCGAGTATAATACGAAAGATGATACGCTGCCCAGAGTCATTCTTCCCAGAATATAGAGAAGAGCGCCGAAAATAGTGACCAGGCAGAGTGAGAGGTTGTTTACCATATTGACAGTGGGACCTATGGTTGCGTTCATGTAATCGGCATCATAATAAGCATCGGCAGCGATACGGTTGATGTTTCCGAAGCGTTTTACATACACCGGCTCACCTGCATAGCCCTGTATCACTTTCTGCGCTCCCACAGTCTCTTCCACAAAACCGTTCATCTCGCCCAGCCTCTTTGACCTGAGGGAAAATTTAGGTCTGGTGATGCCGGTCATCTTTTTGGTGTAAAGAAATGATGCGGGAATGGTGACGCACATTACCAGCACAAGTATGGGTGATATCTTGACCATCATGATGAAAGATCCGACGATGGTAACGGTGCTGGCGAGTATCTGCACCACATCGGTTGAGAGTGAAGTGTTTATCACGTCTATGTCATAGGAGATACGGCTGATGATATCTCCCGCCATATGAGTATCGAAGTAGGAAACGGGAAGAGTCATCAGTTTGTCGAATACATCCTGACGCATCTTGCGGATTATCTTCTGGGTGATACTTCTCATAAGGAGCGAAAGCCCATAGGAGAGTGCCGCGGACACAACAAAGAAGACTGCCATGATCGCAGCGTAACGAAAGGCTGTCTCAAAATCTACCATGCCCTTTCCTTTGAGGGCGTCTATCGCCTTTCCCGAAAGCTCGGGGCCCACAAGAGCCAATGTATTTGAAGCCAGGGTGAGAAAGAGCGCAAAAAGCAAAAGGAGCTTGAATCTGCTCAGATAGCTCCACAAAAAGCGCAGTGCGGCCTTGGGATCCTTTGCGTGCTCCACTGCTTTTCCTCTTCCTACGATTACCGGTTTTTTGTCTTCTGCCATTTTGATCGGTTACCTTATCAAAAGCTCCTGTAGAGGAGTGCTTGTTTCTGTGAAATGGATGCTGCTGTCATGCCAGGCTTCCGAGCTGTGACTGTGCGATCTCTTTATAGACATCACAGTTTTCCATCAGCTCTTCATGCTTCCCGCAGCCTATCATTTTTCCGTCATCAAGTACGATTATTTTATCCATTTTCATGACGGAGCTGATGCGCTGTGCCACACTTATCAGCACCGAATTCGAGTATTCGGAGGAGATGGCCTTTCGCACTTTTGCATCTGTCTTATAGTCGAGGGCGGAGGATGAATCATCCAGGATCAGTATTTCAGGTTTTCCGGCAAGCGCTCTGGCAATAAACATCCTCTGTTTCTGGCCGCCGGAAAAGTCGCCGCCCTTTATGGATGCTTCGTGCTCAAATCCGCCTTCCTTACCCATGATAAAATCATAGGCCTGTGCCGCTTTCGAGGCTTTTTCCACTTCTTCGTGCGAAAGGTCTCTGCCAAAGCTGATATTTTCCTCGACAGTGTCCGCGAAGATCACATCATTCTGAAAGGCGGCGCCGAACTTGCTTCTCAGTTCGCCGGGCTCATATTCCTTGATATTTCTGCCTTCGACAAAAATGTCGCCGCAGGTGGTATCGTAATAGCGCATCAGCAGGCTGAGAATCGTGGACTTGCCTGAGCCTGTTGCGCCGATTATTCCCAGAGATTCGTTTTTGTCGACCGTGAAGCTTATGTTTTTGAGGACCAGCTTCTCATCGGAGACATCTTTTTGATCCCCGTAGGTAAATGATACATTCCTAAACTCTATGAGATGATCGGATGCTTTCGATCCATCCGCTGTAGGCGTGATCTTAAGATCGCTTTCCGAGTCCATTACATCCCACACGCGCGCAGCCGAAGCAGATGCTTTGGAGTAGTCCACAAAAATGCGGTTAACGGTGATAACAGCATTGAGGATCATGGTAAAGTAGGTGAGAAAGGCCACTATCACGCCGGGGAGCGAAGCGCCGGAATTGATGCGGAACGCACCGACTATGATGACGAGTACGAGTCCGAGGTTAAGGCTGAGACTGATAAAAGGACCGGACGCTGCCATAACGCCGGCGGCTCTTAACTCGTTTTTGACTGTGGCGCTGTTTGCACCTTCAAAGCGCTCCTTTTCATAATCTTCCTTGGACAGAGCCTTAATGACGCGCACGCCCGAAATATCTTCTCTTATGACTCGCACCATCTCGTCGACGGATGACTGCACTGCGGTATATAGAGGAACGCCCTTTCTTGAAATGGTAAATACTATGATAAACACAAAGGGAAGAGTGGCAACGAGAGTGAGCGTAAGTACGGGATCAAGGGTGGCGGAGATGACAAGGCCGCCGGCAATGATAAGAGGAGCTCTTACTCCGATGCGCTGTATGATATTAAAGAAGCCATGGATATTATAGACATCGCTTGTGAGCCTCGAGACGAGAGACGGGATCCCGAAGCTGTCAGTCTGCTTGCCCGAAAGGCTCATTATCTTTTCAAAGAGGTCATCTCTTAAGGTCTTGATCGCTTCCTTTGAGGTCCATGCCGCGCGGCGGTTTGCGAACATATTCATAAACCGCGCCAAAAGGGCAACAAGAACCATAAGCCCTCCCCAGAATACAAGGGGGACATAATTGCCTGAAGCTTTAACGGCCGGGACAACCTCGTCGAGAATCTTGGCCATTATCCAGGGGATAAAGAGCTCCACGACCGTTCCGAGTATCTTTACGGTATAGCCCGAGATCAATCTTTTTTTGTAAAATAACAGATATTTTAACGCTCTGCTCATATCAGATAGAATAATACCAAGTAAAAGATCCAGTCAAGAAGAGAGGATCGGAAAATGCAAATGCTGCAGATTTAAAATGAAACGTTTCAATGACTATGCTATAATATAGAGTATCGAGATCGGATCGGGAAAAATATGAAAAAAATACTGACACCATTAATAAGAATACTATCAATAATCATCATATGTACCCTGTTTTTTACATTGATGAACACTTTGGCCTTTATGCTGCCGGTGAGCGAAAAGAACTATGCTCATTCTTTTGACTTTATCGAAAAAGAAGGCTGGTGCCCGCAGTTTCCCCTCATAGGAAGCGCCGAGGCTGATTATTTTGCACCTTATCAGAAGAATTACACTCCTCTTGTTTTTGATAACAGTACCATGAGAGTGGTCCTGCAGACGGCCTTCGAGAGAAGAGAAGGTATGCACTTTCCGGAAGCATTGAAAAAGGCCATGGTCCCCTCGTACACGAGGTATTGGCACGGTTATGTATCCATACTCCGCCCCATCATGATATTGTTTGATTATGAAAAGATGCAGATACTCAATTCATTTCTGGTATTTGCACTTGCTGCGCTGGTGGCCTGCGTGTTCTACAAAAACGGCGGGATGGGAAAGGCTCTTATGTATCTTACATCGGTGATACTGATATCGCCGATGCTGATAGGGATATGCTTTCAGTATACGTGGGTGTTCCATATCGCACAGCTTGCTATACTGATATATTTTAAAAACCGGGATTATCTGAGCAGAAATGACAGGATCATCTACTTTTTCCTGATCATTGGAGCTGTTACGGTATATCTTGATTTCCTTACATATCCGCTTTATACCTGGGCGCTTCCAATGCTGACGATCATTCTGTTTGAAAAGGATGGGGAATACGTCGGAAAAAAGGGCTTTGTGAATGTACTGAAAGCGGCAGGGGGTTGGATCGCGGGATATTTCGGACTGTGGTTATGCAAGTGGATCATAGGATCTGCCATTTTAGGTCAGAATCTGTTTTCGGATGCCTTCAGCCAGGCTTCCCTCAGGATGGGAGAGCTTCTTACCTTCAAGGATAAAGTGTTCGGATGGTATCAGAACTGGAAGCACTATTCATACGAGCTGTTTGCGGTGATACTTGCAGCCTGGCTTGTGTGGTGGATCGTTTCGGGAATAAGAAAGGGATATGAGAAAAGCACAAGAGCAATAGCTCTTTCCATGGTGGCGCTCTCTCCTGCGGTGTGGTATGCGGTGCTCGCAGATCACGCATATTATCATCATATTTTTACTTTCCGCACGTTAAGCATAATGTTTACCGCCGGGATAGCATTGATGCTTGACAGTGTGAGCGGCGAAAAAAAGCTTCGAAAAGGCTTAAAAAGCTTCGTGATACCCGGATGTGTCTCTTTGGTCATTGCGGCGGCAGCGATAGCTTTAACTCTGATATCAAGAGAATATGATGAATTATCCAACAAGGAATCGACAGCCGGTTATGAAATAGTACAGATGGAGGACGGAGAGATACTGGAGTTTGATTTTGTCCCTTCGTTCAGAGAACTGACAGGGATATGCGTCGGATTGCAGAGTGAAAGCAGCAAGGGGGATTACGTTTATGAGGTATATGACGGAAGTTCGCTTGTTTATACGCTGGCAACACCGATAGGCTCCTTGAAAGGATACAATTATTATCTCATCCGGGCGGACTGGAAGCTCGAGCCGGGCAAGACGTATCATTTCACAGCGCGGGCGGAAGGTAATGATGCGCCTGTAAATGCGTATGTTTCGTCGGGTGGCAGCAAGATGTTAAATGAGATACATAATCCCGCTATCGGCCAAAAGAGTTATCCGGGGGAGGTGCTTGCGGGATTTGCATATTGGTACAGAGCACCGTCAAGATATATAAAGGCTTGTCTCGCCACTTTCTGGTTTGGGGTGCTGGCTGTGGGAGGATATGCAGTGTGGAGCATTTGGGGGATGTTTAAGGGCAGCAAAAATAAAAAGGATAAGATATCGTAAAATTTTTGTTGACAGCAGGCGGTTAATTGGATAAAATGTTTGGGTATGTTAAGGAGTGAGTTGAGAGGTCGCTTCACTACTACAAGATGCGATAAAGTACATCGCATCTTGCGCGATACTTCGTATGAAATCACGTCTTAGGACGTAACGTGATTTCATCAGCTTCGTAAAGTACACGAAGCTGATCGCTTCCAAGTCGTCGCAAAGGACGCAACGACTTGCGCGATACTTCGCTTCGCTCCGTATGGAAAGCGCGTTGAGGCATCGCGCTTCCCATCAACATTGCATAAGACGCAATGTTGATCGCTATTAAGTGTCCGTAGCTCAGCTGGATAGAGCAACGGCCTTCTAAGCCGTGGGTCGGGGGTTCGAATCCCTTCGGGCACATTTTACAATTCGCTGCGAAGAACGCGGCGAATTGCGCGATACTTCGCAGGACATGATGAAGATCGCATAGCGGAAACAAGTCGTCGCAAAGGACGCAACGACTTGCGCGATACTTCGCTTCGCTCCGTATGGAAAGCGCGTTGAGGCATCGCGCTTCCCATCAACATTGCAAAAGACGCAATGTTGATCGCATAGCGGAAACAATTCGCCGCAAAGTACGCAGCGAATTGCGCAATACTTCGTATGAAATCACGTCTTAGGACATAACGTGATTTCATCTTCATCACAAAGTACGTGATGAAGATTGCTACTTGGTGGGTATAGCACAGCTGGTTAGCGCGTCAGATTGTGGTTCTGAAGGTCGAGGGTTCGAATCCCTCTACCCACCCTCTCGGGCAGGAGCTCCGCAATTAGGGAGTTTATCAGATTCGCCGGGCCCATATAGGGCTATCGCCAAGCGGTAAGGCACAGCACTTTGACTGCTGCATTCGGCGGTTCGAATCCGCCTAGCCCTGTTTTTGGAAGGTTTCGACCTCCGTTTTCATATTTGGGACACTAGCTCAGTCGGTAGAGCACTTGACTTTTAATCAAGTTGTCGCGGGTTCGATTCCCGCGTGTCTCACTGTTTTGGACCGAAAGCATCATGCTTTTGGCCTTTTTTGTTTTATATAAATCTATCATCCGGAATGCAGAGCGACTTTCTGTAATAAAAAAACCATCGGATAAACCCGATGGTTTTGAAATCTCTGATCATTCCGGATCGTCTTTATAGACATCCGCCATTGCCATGTTCGAATTGTGGAATTCCTTTATGTAGGTAACCTCGTCTCCGAACCAGTCGGGAGGAAGGAAAATGTCGGCGGCATCGGTGCTTCCGAATTCAACTTCTGCCATTACCAGGGGAGAGAACGGTTCATCAAACACGTCCAGCTCTATGATAAGGCTGTATCCGTCGGGGGGCTTCGGTGCGCCTTCGATGACCTGAGGGTGCTCGAGAGGAATGATATAACGTCTTTTACAGATAACATTTCCGTCCGCTTTTAGGAGAAGATGATAATATGCTTCTTTGGTGAGGGGCATGCTGATCTCCTCACGGGCCATCATTCCCGATCCCTTATAGGTCATGTAGTAATCGTCATCCTCGCGGCGTATGCGGATGACGGGGTTAATGTTAAGGTACGCCTGCTCGATCCTCTTGGATGGGTAATTGTCCAGGTCGGCAGGTATTTTTTTTACTAAAAATTTACGTTCGATTTCCATTGATAATGCTTCTTTTTCCCAAAAATAATAATGATGTTGCGTTACATCACCACTTGAAAGTATAATATAAAATAAGAAAAAAAGAAAGCCCCAAGGAGGATAATACATGTCTGAGATCGCAGTGATGTTAGCAGAAGGCTTTGAAGAGATAGAAGGACTGACAGTTGTTGATATTTGCCGCAGATGCGGGATCGGTGTGACAACGGTTTCGATCACGGATGATAAAAATGTGATGGGTTCACACGGAATTCCCGTGATCGCCGACAAAGCATTCGGCGAAGTGGACTTTGGGAATATCGATATGATAGTCCTTCCGGGCGGTAAAAAGGGAACGGATAATCTCGAAGCCTGTGAACCGCTGCTTGAGAAGGTTGATGAGTTTTACAGGACTGATAAATACGTGGCAGCCATCTGTGCTGCACCGAGGATACTTGGCCACAGAGGCATCCTTAACGGCAGAGTGGCCTGCAGTTATCCGACGTTTGAGAGTCATCTGGAAGGAGCTGTTGTCACTCAGAATCCCGTGGAGAAGTCCGACAATGTGATCACGGGAAGAGGTATGGGGGTATCCATAGACTTTGCCCTTAAGGTGGCGGAGCAGTTCGTGGACAAAGAGACAGTAGATGATGTAGCTCTGGGCATAATATACAAATAAAATCCATAGGGTGGAGCATTACTGCCGATATTGCCGATATTTAAGTATTTTGGGAATTTAATATTGACATTTCCGTTTCAAAGCTGTAAATTTATGTAGTGTGCGTGGAAGCTCCCGTGTCAAGTTCGCTTTCCTCAAGGGTTTCGGATGATCCGAAGCTTCTGGGGAAGGTGAACTGGGTTTCAACACATCTACCTATAATCAGTTGAAGGAGGTGTAAATAATGGCAAATATCAAATCTGCAAAGAAGAGAATTCTTGTCAGCCGTCGTAACGCCGAGAAGAACAAGGCCGAGAAATCTGCAGTAAAGACTGCGATCAAGAAGGTTTATGCAGCTATTGAGTCCGGAGATAAGAACGCAGCGAAAGAGCAGCTTGTTTCTGCGACCAAGACTATAGAGATGGCAGGTTCCAAGGGCGTTTATCACAAGAACAACGTTGCCCGCAAGGTGTCTCGCATAACCAAGGCTGTCAACGCAATGGCTTGATCATTAACGATAAATGAGCAAAAAAGTACCTGTACCCGTCATACAGGTGCTTTTTTTTAATCAATTAATACAAAAATCACAGCAGGAATAAAAAATGAAAATAATCGATATTCTCAGCAAAAATAATATGTCTCTCTCATTCGAGGTGTTTCCTCCCAAGAAGGAAAGCAGCTTCGAGAGCGTAAAGAACGCAACAGAGGAGATCGCATCATGCAAGCCGGCCTTTATGAGCGTAACCTACGGAGCGGGCGGAGGTACCAGTAAGTACACTCTGGATATAGCAAAGAATATCAGCGAAAACTATGGCGTCCCCACCCTTGCGCATCTTACATGCGTTTCTTCAAGCAAGGCGACGGTGCGGGAGCGCATTGAGGATATGAAGGCAGCCGGCATAAGGAATGTCATGGCGCTCAGAGGGGATCTCACTCCCGAGCTTGAGGCCACGGATCCTTCGACATGGGATTACCGTCATGCGGTAGAGCTTGTAAGAGAACTGAAAGAGAGTGATGCGGATTTCTGCATAGGTGCGGCCTGCTACCCCGAGGTTCATCCCGACAGCCCGAATCAGAAAGAAGATATTTTACACCTCAAAGAAAAGGTCGATGCGGGAGCGGATTTTCTCACCACACAGATGGTATTCGACAATGATCTGTTCTTTAATTTCCTGTATAAACTGCGTGAGGCAGGCGTTACCGTGCCCGTTCTTCCCGGCATAATGCCCATCACCAATGCCAATCAGGTTGAACGCGCGATCAAGCTGTCGGGATCCTTTATGCCCAGGCGATTTAAGAGCATTGTGGACTATTTCGGGAGCGATCCGGAAGCAATGAAGCAGGCCGGGATTGCGTATGCAACCGATCAGATAATAGATCTTTACGCAAACGGTATCACAAATGTTCACGTATATTCGATGAACAAGCCGGATGTTGCCAAAGCTATCCTTGCTAACCTTTCGAATATCCTCGGAAAAGATTTTGGAAGATAATGGAAATTAACAAGAAAAACATCTTTAAAATAGTATTTTTTGCATTCGCTGCCGTGTTTATGATCGTTTTTGTCATAATAGGGCTGGGATACAGAAAAAAAAGCACAGCCCCCTGGAGCCTGAAGCAGTTTTCGGATGATTCGGGAAAACAGGGTACTTTCTATATTCTTGAGAATAACAATGACGGAACGCTGATAGTAATAGACGGCGGAACCGCACAGAATGCAAGGAAGGTGAGAAACGAGATCAGAAAAAGCGGCGGAAAGGTGGATGCATGGTTTATCACACATTTTCATGACGACCATGTTGAAGCTTTCAACGAGATATATGCCGATCCCGGTAATATAGAAATAAAAAAGGTTTACACTCCGGCCATCGATCGGGATATGTACATGCAGCTTTTACGGGAATGGGACGATCCGGAGCCATACAAGGCTTTCATGGATCTCACGGAAGGCGATGAAAGGATAGTTCATCCCGGGAGAGAGGAAGTGCTCGATATAGACGGTCTTAAGATAGAGATCCTGAGCACATTCGATGATCTGCTTCTTATCTGCCTTGACGAAAACATGGATCCCGCAAACGATATTTCGATGGTGTTCAAGGTGAGCGGCGAAAAGGACAGCCTGCTTTTTCTGGGGGATTTCCACACCGATGCCCTGGGAGACGGCTTGATACAGGGCCACGGAGACAAGCTAAAGTCGGAGTTTGTACAGGCCGGCCACCACGGAAACAATTCTCTCCCGGAAAGATTCTATGAATTTGTATCCCCCCGCATCATGCTTTTCGATGCTCCGGAATGGCTTATGACTGAGGATGAATACACCTCCAAAGACCTTGCTGCATGGTGTGATGATAACGGAATAGAAAGATATGATTTTACATCAGCCCCAAATGTTTTTGACTTTGAATAGATTACTTAAGGTGCAGGGTGAATATGAAAGAATTTCTTGAAAGGCTCAAAGCCGGCTCTCTTACCGGTAATGAGAAGATCATTCCGATCTACAATGAATATGATAAGCCGGAGCTGAACCGTTCCGAGATCCTTCGCTACGCCGGGTTTCCGGCAGCAGTTCTTCGGGCACAGGGAAAAGGAAAAAAGGATGATTCCTTCTGCGAGGTACCGACAGACGAAGAGCTGGCCAGGAGGCTCGATGAGGTGATAGAGCTTGCAAAAGGACAGTTTATCTACAGGCTTTCATATGTCTGTGCCAAACTTGGCAGAGATGATGAGGGCTATCCGGTTCTCCCTTTTGAGCAGCATTCGGACGATCTTAAAAAGAATCTCGAAAACTGCGAGGGTGTGATAATCCTTGCAGCCACCGTCGGAGCCGGTATCGACAGGCTTATAAGAAGATATGAAAGGACTGAGCCGGCAACGGGACTTCTGCTGCAGGGAATGGGAGCGGAACGCGTAGAGACGCTTGTTGACACTTTCAATGATGAAGTGAACAAAGCTTGCGAAGATATGGGACTGAAGGCTCATCCCAGATATTCTCCGGGATACGGAGATCTTCCCATAACGGTACAGCCCGACCTGTTAAAACTGCTTGAAGCCGAAAAAAGGCTGGGAATAACGCTCAACGCGTCATATATGATGTCCCCGTCCAAATCGGTAACTGCTATTATAGGGATCGGTTGATCCACACCGTCCTTTACGGTCAATTATTCAAAGCGCGGCTCGCACCCGGGTCGCCGGTGAGATGATATATGAACATACTGGATTTTATGCATGACAACTTCATAATACTCGACGGGGGAATGGGAACCCTGCTTCAGGAAGCGGGACTTAAACCCGGAGAGCTTCCCGAGCGGTGGAATGTTACTCACCCGGAGGAGATAATCCGCATCCAGAGGTCATATTTTGATGCGGGAAGCAATGTCGTGCTGGCAAACACCTTCGGTGCAAACTGTCTTAAATTTGACGATGAGGAACTTACGCAGCTTATTAATGCAGCCTTCGATAATGCCCGCAGGGCAAAAGCGGAAAGCTCCGGAAAGCAGGAAAAGTTCATAGCTCTTGATATAGGACCTCTGGGAAGGCTGCTTAAGCCCTACGGAGATTATGAGTTCGAAGATGCGGTAAGTGCATACGCAAAAACGGTCAGAACAGGAGCTGCAGCCGGTGCGGACCTTGTGTTTATAGAAACTATGAACGACAGCTACGACACGAAGGCTGCGCTTTTGGCTGTAAAAGAAAACTGCGATCTTCCGGTATTTGTATCCAATGCATACGGGAGTGACGGAAAACTGATGACGGGTGCATCACCCGCGGCCATGGTGGCCATGCTGGAAGGAATGCACGCAGATGCCATAGGAGCAAACTGTTCTCTGGGCCCCGATCAGCTCATCGGGGTGATGGAGGAATATCTGGAGTATGCCTCCGTGCCGGTTCTTATCAAACCCAATGCAGGACTTCCCCGCGATGAAGGCGGTAAGACGGTTTATGATGTGTATCCTCCCGAGTTTTCCGAAGCCATCAAAAAGCTTTTGGAAAAGGGCGTGAGAATAGCCGGAGGATGCTGCGGTACCACGCCGGATTATATCAAGGCGGTTGCGGAAAAAGCCGCTGCTCTTAAGCCTGTTCCCGTGACCGATAAAAACAGATCGCTTATCTCATCCTATACCCACGTGGTGGAGTTCGGTCCCTCACCCATTCTTATCGGAGAGAGGATCAATCCTACCGGAAAAAAGCGCTTCCAGCAGGCTCTGCGGGAAAGCGATATAGATTATATCCTTGGAGAAGGATTAAAGCAGGCAGATGCGGGAGTGCAGGTGCTCGATGTTAACGTCGGCCTGCCGGAGATAGACGAGCCGGCGATGATAGAGCGTGTGGCAAAAGAACTTCAGGCGGTAACGGACCTTCCGCTTCAGCTTGATACTTCCGACCCCGTAGCTATGGAAAGAGGACTTCGCTGCTACAACGGAAAGGCTATGGTCAATTCCGTAAACGGCAAAGAAGAAGTTATGGAAGCGGTATTTCCGCTTGTTGCCAAATACGGCGGATTTGTGGTTGCACTTACTCTTGATGAAGGCGGAATACCCGAGAGCGCGCAGGAGAGAGTAAGAATAGCCGAGAAGATAATCAGGAAAGCTTCGGAATACGGAATAGCGAAAAAGAACCTTATATTTGATCCCCTGGCCATGACCATAAGCGCGGATACGAAAGCTGCACTTGCAACTATCGAAGCGGTGCATGAGATCCGCCACGGGCTGGGAGTGAATACTTCCCTCGGAGTATCGAATGTATCATTCGGACTTCCCTCCAGAAACATCATCACCTCAACATTCTTTGCACTCACTTTGGAGCAGGGGCTTTCAGCCGCGATCATGAATCCCTACTCCTACGAGATGATGAATGTATACCATGCTTTCAAGGCACTTCATGACCTTGATGCAAACTGTACGGAGTATATAGAATACGCTCAGAATCTGCCGGCACAGGTCCCCGCGGGAAGTCAGAGCGCCGGTGCTGCGTCCGGTACGCAGGGGGCCGGATCTCCTCAGGGCTCGGGCGGAAAGCCGGCTGTGTCTCCTCTTCAGAATGCCATTATCAGAGGACTTAAGGAACAGGCCGGCAACATCACGAGAGAGCTCTTAAAGGAAACCGCGCCCCTCGATATCGTTCAGCAGGAGGTTATCCCCGCCCTCGATATAGTGGGAAAGGATTTTGAGGAGAAAAAGGTGTACCTTCCCCAGCTTCTGATGGCTGCCGAAGCCTCAAAGGAAGCCTTTGAGGAGATAAAAAAAGAAATGGCAAAGAGCGCAGACGGAGGAGGCCCCAAGAGGTGTTCTTTCGTAATAGCCACAGTTCACGGCGACATTCACGATATAGGTAAGAATATCGTAAAGCTTATACTTGAAAACTATGGATTTGACGTGCATGATCTCGGAAAAGACGTGCCGGAGCAGACCGTGGTCGACAAGGTTGTGGAGCTCCATGCTCCCATAGTCGGGCTTTCCGCTCTGATGACCACCACCGTTCCCGCAATGGAAGAGACTATCAGGCTCTTAAGGGAGCAGGCTCCATGGGCAAAGGTGACGGTAGGCGGTGCGGTAATGACTCAGGAGTATGCCGACAGGATAGGCGCCGACAAGTATTGCCGCGATGCGATGGAGACCGTAAGGTATGCGGAAGAAGTGGAAAAATCCCTTTAAACGGGCCGGATCATCCGAAAAAAACCATCGTAATAAAGACAAAAAATGATAACGGAAAAAGTCGAAAAATAATAAGCAGATAAATTAACTGTTGATAGAATTCAAAGTGATATTTAAGTATGGATCAGAGTAAGATAAGAAATTTTTGTATAGTAGCACATATCGATCACGGAAAGTCGACACTGGCCGACAGGATCATCGAAAAGACGGGGCTTCTCACAAGCCGTGAGATGCAGGAGCAGGTGCTCGACAATATGGACCTTGAGAGGGAACGCGGGATCACCATCAAATCCCAGGCTGTCCGTACGGTCTATAAAGCAAAGGACGGGGAAGAGTATATTCTTAACCTTATCGATACCCCGGGCCATGTTGACTTCAACTATGAAGTCAGCCGTTCGCTTGCAGCTTGCGACGGAGCGATACTCGTCGTAGATGCGGCTCAGGGAATTGAGGCACAGACACTTGCCAATGTCTACCTGGCGCTCGATCATGATCTGGACGTATTCCCGGTGATCAACAAGATCGATCTGCCCAGTGCGGAGCCTCAGAGGGTTATAGAAGAGATCGAGGATGTGATCGGAATAGAAGCTCAGGATGCGCCACTCATTTCGGCCAAAAACGGCATCGGGATAGAGGATGTGCTCGAGGCTATCGTGCACAAGATCCCCGCTCCGAAAGGGGACCCGAACGGACCTCTTCAGGCACTTATCTTTGATTCTCTCTACGATTCATACAAGGGAGTCATAGTGTTCTGCCGCATTAAAGAGGGCACCGTAAAGCGCGGCACCAGGATCCGCATGATGGCAACGGGCGCTGTCGAAGATGTGGTGGAGGTGGGATATTTCGGCGCAGGTCAGTTTATCCCCTGCGATGAGCTGTCAGCAGGAATGGTAGGTTATATCACCGCATCCATCAAGAATCTTAAAGAGACTACCGTCGGAGATACTGTTACGGATGATGATAATCCCTGCCCTCAGCCTCTTCCGGGATATAAAAAAGTTCAGTCAATGGTTTATTGCGGCCTTTATCCCGCAGACGGAGCGAAGTATCCGGATCTCAGGGATGCGCTTGAAAAGCTTCAGCTCAACGATGCTTCGCTGACTTATGAGCCGGAGACATCGATAGCGTTGGGCTTCGGTTTCAGATGCGGTTTTCTCGGTCTTCTCCATCTTGAGATCATTCAGGAGAGACTGGAAAGAGAGTACAATCTCGACCTGGTGACCACCGCTCCGGGCGTTGTATATAAGGTATATAAAACCGACGGAGAGATGATAGAGCTCACAAATCCCTCCAATCTTCCCGATCCTTCGGAGATAGATTACATGGAGGAGCCCATCGTCAATGCCGAGATAATGGTCACCAAGGAGTTTGTGGGATCCATTATGGAACTTTGTCAGGAAAGACGCGGTAAGTACGTATCGATGGAATATATCGAAGCAAACCGTGCCCTGATAAAATATGAGCTTCCTCTCAACGAGATCATCTATGATTTCTTTGATGCTCTTAAGTCCAGATCGAGAGGATACGCATCCTTCGATTACGATATGAAGGGATACGAGAAATCATCCCTTGTTAAGCTCGACATCCTTGTGAACCGTGAGGAAGTGGATGCACTTTCGTTTATCGTTCATGCGGATTCCGCATACGAGCGAGGAAGAAGGATGTGCGAGAGATTAAAGGAAGAGATTCCGAGACATCTTTTTGAAATACCGATCCAGGCCGCTGTGGGCGGAAGGATCGTGGCAAGAGAGACTGTCAAGGCAATGCGCAAGGATGTGCTTGCTAAGTGCTACGGCGGTGATATCACACGTAAAAAGAAACTGCTCGAAAAGCAGAAAGAAGGTAAAAAGCGAATGCGCCAGATAGGAAATGTAGAGATCCCGCAGGCCGCATTCATGAGCGTTCTCAAGCTTGACGAGGATAAATAGGGCTGTAAAGGCTCCTTAAAGGAAACAGATCATGAGTAAGAGATTTCCGAAAACGAAACTTCAGTGGCTCTGGGAGAACATGGAAGGGAAGAGATTCATTTTCATGCTGGCTCTTCTCGGAACGATAGTCTACAACGTGCTTCAGCTGACTGTTCCGTTTATTTCCAGCAGACTTGTGGACAACTTTCTTACTGGAGCCGATGCGGCATACAACTGGGCCAATAACAGAAACTTCTTTTTTATTCTTCTTGGAATAATGGTGGGAGCGACCATATTCCGTACGGTCGTGGTATATCTCGACTGTATGGCGTATGAGCATGTCTCACAATCCGTACTCTATCGTGTACGTAATTTCCTGTACAACAAGATCCAGCGTCAGGATATGAAATTCTACAGCACTTACCGCACCGGTGACCTTATGACAAGGGTGACCGGCGATCTTGATGCGGTAAGACATATGGTGGCATGGGTCATCCGTGTGATAATCGAGTCGTTTGCGCTCTACACATCGGCAATGGTTTATTTCTTTGTGATGAACTGGAAGCTTGCTCTGTGTATTATGGTTCTCTCACCTTTTATCTTTGCGGTGATCTATATGTTCCGCTCCAAGGTGCGTCCCATGCATGCGAAGCTCCGCGAAAAGCTTGCGGAGATGAACACCTATGCCCAGGAGAATATTTCCGGAAACCGCGTGGTGAAGGCATTCGCAAGGGAGGAGTACGAGAAGGATAAGTTCGATAAGGCAAACACGAGTTATCGTGACACCAACTGCGAGACTGCTCTTGTGTGGGTAAAGTTTTATCCCGCAATCGAAGGTATGGCAAGTGCCATGTCCATCGCACTTCTTGTGATAGGCGGCCTTTTCCTCATATACAGTATCGGACATCCGGACAATGTCCAGCTGACAATGGGACAGTTTGTGGCATTTTCGGGCCTTATCTGGGCCATCCAGAACCCCATGAGAATGCTCGGAAATATCATGAACGAATTCCAGCGCTTTTCGGCGGCGGCGGACAAGGTTATGGAGATCTATTACTCCGAGCCCGAGATAGTGGATGCTCCCGATGCCATCGATCACCCCGGAAGCTTTAAGGGGGAAGTTGAGTTTAAAAATGTCAGCTTCATGTATTCGGACGGAAATCTGCCCGTTTTGAAAAATATATCGTTTACGGCTAAGCCCGGAGAGACCGTGGCTATCATGGGAGAGACCGGATGCGGAAAGACTTCGCTTATACATCTCATCCCCAGGTTCTATGAGCCTACGGGAGGAGAGATACTTATTGACGGAGTGAACATTAATCGCTATAAGCTTGAACAGCTTAGGAAGAACATCGGACTTGCCACACAGGATGTGCTTCTTTATTCGGATACCATAGAGGGAAATATCGCATACGGCGATCCGCATATCACAGCCGAGCAGGTGGTTAAATTTGCAAGATATTCCGCGGCATCGGAGTTTATCGCTAAAATGCCTGAGGGATACGATACCATTGTCGGAGAAAGAGGCGTTGGCCTCTCGGGCGGACAGAAGCAGAGAATATCACTTGCCCGCGCTCTTGCGATAGAGCCTTCGATCCTCATACTCGACGATACAACTTCCGCAGTGGATATGGAGACCGAAAAGCAGATACAGGACAGCCTAAGGCATCTCGAATTCCCCTGCACAAAGATTATCATTGCGCAGAGAATATCAACCACGAAGTTTGCGGATAAGATCATAATCCTTCAGCACGGTGAGATCACGGAAGAGGGATCTCACGAGGAGCTTATAGCAAAAGGCGGCTATTATTGCGAGCTTGTTAAGCTCCAGACGGGGGAGGCGTAAGCATATGGCAAGGAATACTTTCAGACAGGACGAGAGACTCGATGAACCCTTTAACTTTAAACATTTGTTAAGGGCTTCGGTCTATATGAAAAAATATGCCGGCAAGATGGTATTTGCACTTATCATCTCAGCCCTTGGCGGCGCCATTGGGCTTATAGCACCAAGGATCAACCAGGAAGCGCTTGATGTGGCCATACCGAACACCGACACGAGGTATCTTATAGAGCTTGCGATCATGCTTGTGGGGACGATCGTTATAAGCATCATCCTTACAACTATCCGCTCGAGGATAATGATCAAAGTCAGCCAGGGAATCATTTATGATATCAGAAAGGATCTCTTCGCACATCTTCAGAAGCTTCCTTTCCAGTATTATGATGACAGACCTCACGGAAAGATCCTTATCAGAGTGGTCAACTATGTCAACTCTGTTTCGGACATGCTCTCCAACGGTCTCATCAATGTTATACTCGAGATATTCAACCTGATATTTATTGTTGCGTTCATGTTCTCGGTGGATGTGCAGCTTGCTCTTGTGGTGCTCTGCGGCGTGCCCGTACTGGCGGTGTTCATGCTGTGGATCAAGAACAAGCAGCGCAAGGCGTGGCAGGCGGTTTCCAACAAGAATTCCAACCTCAACGCATATCTGCAGGAGAATATCGTAGGAGCCAGGATCACCCAGATCTTTGCAAGAGAGGATTACAACGCGCAGGTGTTTGCGGGACTTTCATCCGATTGCCGTAACACATGGATGACCGCCGTAAGATACAACAACCTTGTATGGCCGGGAATAGATACCATTTCCGTGCTTGTAAGGGCTGCAATATTCCTCTTCGGTATGGTGGTGTTCAGCACTGCGGAAGGCGGAATGAAGAGCGTCGGAGTCATCGTTGCGATATCAAGCTACGCTTCAAGATTCTGGCAGCCCATAATGAACCTCGGTAATATTTTCAACAATTTCATCAACAATATCGCTTATCTTGAGAGAATATTCCAGACTCTGGATGAGCCCGTCACGGTTGATGATGCACCGGATGCCACCGAGATGCCGGAGATAAAGGGAGAGGTTGAATTTAAGAATGTAGACTTTTCCTACGAGGAAGGCAAGCCCGTGCTCAAGAATGTTTCTTTTAAGGTCAAGCCCGGCCAGAGTGTAGCGCTGGTGGGACCGACCGGAGCCGGAAAGAGCACGATAGTCAGCCTCGTATCCCGGTTTTATAATGTGGGTGGAGGTCAGGTCCTCATAGACGGACAGGATATATCGAAGGTGACTCTGCACTCGCTTCGTTCACAGATGGGAATAATGCTGCAGGACAGCTTTATCTTCTCCGGAACTATAGAGGACAATATCCGTTACGGCAAGCTGGATGCGACCATGGATGAGATAAGAGCCGCAAGTAAGATCGTGTGCGCAGATGCTTTTATCAGCGCCATGGAGGACGGATATCAGAGCGAGGTAAGAGAGCGCGGAACCACCCTTTCCCAGGGGCAGAAGCAGCTTATCTCGTTTGCGAGAACGCTTATCTCGGATCCCAAGATCCTTGTGCTCGATGAGGCTACATCCAGTATCGATGTCCAGACGGAGCGTGCGCTTCAGACGGGACTCAACAACATGATGAAGGGAAGAACAACATTTATTATTGCCCACAGACTTTCCACCATCAAGAACTGCGATGTCATAATGTACATAGATGACGGCGGAATAGTTGAGACCGGAACTCATGAGGAGCTTCTGGCAAAGCACGGATTGTATTATCATCTGTACACTTCGCAGATGGATGAAAAAGGAGCATGATACGGTTCTTATATAAAATTCCGATAAAAAGCACCCGATTAAAATCGGGTGCTTTACTTTTTTGGTTTAACGTACTAAAATATACAGGATTGGCCTAATAAAAAATATGGAGGATAGTTATTATGGCATTTGGGATTAAGATCAAAAAATTTGTAACACAGAAGGAGTACACTCCCGAAGAACTCTACGAGGCAATAAAGGATCACGAGTTTACTCCCGGAAAACCCATGTGGGTAAGTCATATGATGACGCATATCATCTGCTTCCCGGAAGTGGACAGACAGAATCAGGTTCAGATCCTTCCGGCATTTATGGCGGGAAACGGTAAGAGGGGAACCAAGTGGAACATCCAGAAGGCAGAAGCTGCAGGTGCAGAAAATGTTGCCAAAAACGTGGCGCTGGGAATCGTATCAAACGGATGGGCAAATCTCGGCTCCCTCGGCGGAAAGAACAGCAAGCTTTGCGAGCAGCAGGTTGAGGCTGTCCTTAAAGAAATACAGGAGATGGGTCTTTAAGGTATGAAAAAAATAAAAACACTTGTTGAAAGTTCATGGTTTCAGAATGCGATCCTTATTGTGATCGCGATAAACGCTGTGATAATGGGATTGCAGACTTCTGCTACCATTAATGCCGCAATAGGACCTTTGCTTGTAGTACTGGATTACATCTGTCTGGGGATATTTATTCTCGAGATACTTCTGAAGCTTATTGCTTACGGCTTTCGATTCTTTACGGACGGCTGGAACTGGTTTGATCTTATTATAGTTGTCTGCTCCGTATTCTCGGGACTTGCATTCCTCAAGGTGCTCAGAGTGTTCAGGATATTCAGGATATTCAGAACATTCAAGGCTCTTAAGGGTCTTCGTGCCATGAGAATGGTATCAAGGCTTGACAAGCTCCGTATGATCATAGGAGCGATAGGAAAGTCTATCCCCGGCATAAGCTGGACTGCGGTTCTTCTTTTGCTTATTTACTATATTTTTGCGCTTATCGGAACCAGCCTTTTCGGAGAGGCATTCCCCGAGTGGTTCGGAAGTATAGGAAAGAGCCTTTATACACTGTTCCAGGTAATGACATTGGAAAGCTGGTCAATGGGTATTTCCAGACCCGTGATGGAAGTTTTCAGCTGGGCATGGCTGTATTTTGTTCCTTTCGTACTTATCAGCTCCTTTGTTGTTATGAATGTTGTTGTGGGAATAGTAGTCAACTCCATCAGCGAGGTTCAGGAACAGCTGACTCTTGAAAGAGATAAGGCAAAAAAGCAGGGGAATGAGGAGAAAAAAGAAAATGCGGCAGAGGGTGCCGATACCCCGGCAGAAGTTACCGATACCGCAGCGCTGGAATCCAGACTTGCACAGATGCAGATGCAAATAGCACATATAGAAAAAATGCTTGAAAATAAAATGACAGGAGAGAAAAACAATGGCAAATGATGTTGAAAAGAAAGAAAACGTAACTACCGAGAAGAAGGGATTCCTTCCCTGGCTCAACGAGGGCAGACTTGAGACGCTGATCGCGATCTTTCTGGGCGTGACTGCAGTACTTACCGCATGGGCAACATGGATCGGATCACTTCACGGAGGAAATCAGGCAACAAACTATACCACCAGCAACAATATTTCCGCTGAGGGAAACTCCATGTGGAATGAGGCTTCACAGCAGTATATGCAGGATCTTATGGTATGGAACAGCATAGTGGACTATATGACTGAGGTTGAGATCGCAGAGATGGAAGGTGATCAGGATAAGTCAGATCTTATAAATGCCAAGATCCAGACTCTGATCTATGACAGCTGCAGCGATGAATTTGCCGATGCTATTGAATGGGCACTCAATCAGGAAGAGTGGGCAAGTCCTTTTGATAAAGAGGGATATATGGATTCATATTATGCTGAGGCACAGGAAGTGCTGGCTGAGGCAGAGGAGTATCTTGCACAGGGTCAGGAAGACAACTCAAACGGCGACCGTTTCGGACTTGTACAGGTAATCTACTCACTCGTACTTTTCCTTCTTGGCATTATCGGAATATTCAAGAACCTTCCCAACAGAAAGATCGTATTCCTTGTTTCTGTTGTATTCCTTCTCGCAGGCCTGATCTACATGTTTACTATTCCTCTTCCTCAGGGATTCAGCCTCTGATGGATGCATAAGAAAGCGGGTTTCTTATGATAAAAGACTATACCAAAAAAGTAATTGCGGGGCTGACTGCTCTGACGCTTTTTTTTGGATTGACGGCATGTTCGGATGACTGGGAAGATTATCCGGATGATTACGAGGACGATTACGACCTCGGAGAATATGAGGAAGATTATGAAGAGGATTACGACGCTCCGCAGGAGACCGAACATGACTACGGAGACGTCGGAAATCTAAGCGCGGACGGAAGCTGGACAGTATTCGTGTATCTGTGCGGAACAGATCTGGAATCGGAAGGCGGAATGGGAACAGGCGATCTGCAGGAGATGCTGGACGCTCAGGGCAGCGAGGATGTCCGTTTCGTGGTTCAGACCGGCGGAACTTATCAGTGGTACAACGATATCGTTGATCCGGATTCGCTCCAGAGATACTTGATCCAAAGCGGCAGCATGGAGCTGGTGGATGAAGGATCGCTTGAAGCCATGGGAGCGGAAGAGACTCTTACCGACTTTGTATCATGGGGTCTTACGAATTATGCCTCCGAGCATAACGGACTGATCTTCTGGGATCATGGCGGAGGAAGTATTTCGGGTGTGTGCGTCGATGAGCTCAACGACTGCGACATGCTCAGCCTGAGGGAGATCAGCAATGCCCTGGGAGCTGCGGATATATCACAGAAGTTTGACTTCATCGGGTTCGATGCATGCCTCATGGGCACGATAGAAACTGCCAATATTCTGGAGCCCTACGCTCTTTACATGTATGGATCCGAAGAGACGGAACCGGGTTCGGGATGGGATTATTCCACTATCGGATCGTTCCTTTCGGAGTATCCGGGAGCAGACGGAGCAGCCCTCGGAAAGGTGGTATGTGACAGCTTTCTTCAGGCATGTGCGGCTGATAACGATGACGATCTGACAACACTTTCGGTAATCGACCTGTCAAGGATCGGAGATCTTATTTCGAGTCTCGACTCTTTTGCCGGGGAGCTTTGTGCGGCATCGGGTGACGAGGCTTCCAAGGCGTCGATCATCAGAGGCTTTGAAAGTGCGGAGAACTTCGGAGGTAATAATAAAGTCGACGGATATACAAATATGGTGGATCTGGGTGCGATAGTCTCCAACTGTGCTTCATATGCACAGGGAGCCGATGATGTTATCTCTGCACTCGGTAACGCAGTAGTGTACTCGGTAACGGGATCCGTACACAGAAATGCCGGCGGGCTTACCATTTATTATCCGCTAAGCATACAGGGATCGGAAGAACTCGATATCTTTAACGATATTTCCGTAAGCCAAAGTTACAGCGATTTTATCGGGAACAAGACCGAAGGTTATCAGGGAAGCGGCGCTGTGATATCCGGTGAAGAGACCGGAGAAAGCCCTGTCATCACCTTTGTGAGTGAACCCGCTATAGATGATGAGGGTGTATACAGCTTTAAGCTTGATACAAACGGTATAAATGCCGCAGCTGATATTTATGCTCTCGTATATGAATATACTCCCGAAGGAGACGGGCTTATAGAGCTTGGTCAGACCTATGATATTAACGGTGACTGGGATACGGGATATTTCTATGATGCCTTTGACGGGTACTGGCTCTCGCTTCCCGACGGACAGAATCTTGCTATCTATATCGCTGATGTGACGGATGATGCGATCATTTATTCCTCACCCGTTACGGTAAACGGAGAGGAAACGAATCTCAGACTGATGCAGAATATGCAGACCGGAGAGGTGACCGTGGAGGGAACCTGGGAAGGTATAGACGAGAACGGATATGCCGCAAGGGAGATATATAAGCTTCAGAGCGGAGATGTCATAGTTCCCCGCTATTTCGCCTTTGAGATCGAAGGAGACGAAGAATACGAGTATATCGGCGGAGAATATACCGTATCGGGACCCGTAGAGATATATTATGATGTGATGGAGGACGGAGATTATCTCTATGCCTTCTGCATCGATGATATCTACGGAGACTATTACCTGGCTGACCCCGCTACGTTCAATATAGAGGGCGATGAGATCAGTTTTTACACCGAATAACGATCCGATAAAAAAAGGGTCGAAAAAAGATTAAAATAACTGTTGACAACGGACAAATGACATAGTAGAATATCATTTGTCCGTTGAAAAACGGTATGCGATAGTAGCTTAGTTGGTAAAGCGCCACCTTGCCAAGGTGGAGACCGCGGGTTCGAGCCCCGTCTATCGCTCTTTATAAAAAACAGACACACCATTAAGGTGTGTCTGCTTTTTTATGGAGCGAAGAGGAGCCGCTCACCCGCGGTGCGGGTTAGGTCTCCGCTTCGCTCCGGTCCGCGCAGGGCCGATGTCCACCGGACATCGTGCGCCCCCGTCTATCGCATATGTCGCATATGCAAGAAAGCGAGGAGCCGCTCACCCGCGGTGCGGGTTAGGCAGGGAAATCAAGTGTATGGATTATGGGAATATGATGTGATAGAATAGCATCTGTAAATAATCTGTCCCGAAAATGTAAGTATATGACTAAGAATTCATCTAAAGATAAAAACAAAATACTTGCGCTTATCATCCCCGCTGCCCTGCCGCTTATTGCCTGTATTATCATGACGGCTGTAAGCGGAAAGACGATATTTGATGTCTGGGCTCCTTATTCGGGCTGGAATGATGAGCTGTTTTATTTTAAGCAGGCGCAGGCTGTGGCAAAGTTTGGCATGCCTCAGGGAATATGGGGCTTTAACGAAAGCGCTGCTCTGCATGGCGGATTTGCCGCGTGGGGACCGCTGGTACTCTACCCTTTTGCATTTGCCCTGAAGCTGACCGGCGGGGCTATGTGGGCGCCGATCGTATTGAATATCGCTCTGCTCTCGGCGGCATTTTTTTTTGTTGCCAAGAGCATGGGGGCAGATATTAAAAGATCCCTTTTGCTGTCGGTGGGGCTCTGCTTTTTCCTTCCGCTCTGGAGATATGTACTTTCGTATATGTCGGAGGTCCTGATCTTATCGCTGACGCTGATTTTCTTCGCTCTTGCTTTGCGCGAGATAAATGATCACAGTCTGATAAATCAGATACTTATGAGCGCCTTGCTTATATATCTGATATCGTTAAGGCCGTATTTTATTCTCTTTGCGGCTTTTCAGTGGTATGCGGGCTTTGTGCACAGAAAGAGATCTGCTCTCTTTTTCATTCTTTCCGCTGCAGGCGGAGCAGTGCTGTACGCGATGATCGGAAAGTATTTCAAGGCTGATTACTTCGACGGGATATATGCAGACTGGCTCGGAAAAGCTGTTACGCACGGTCCGAGGCTTGTGCTCCGGGAGATGAAGGACAGGTTTATCCGGACGGCAGCCCAGCTTTTTTTCGATATCGGAAGAACGGTCTTTACAAAGAATGCGCAGAGCGGACTTTGGATAGCTTTTCTGATCATGAGCCTGCTCATACTTGTTGAATTTGTGTTTTTACTCACCGGGGTGAAAAAAGAGAAGAGCAAAAAGCCTGAGGCTATAATGACCGGAATCCTGTTGGGAACTCAGATATCAACATTTTTTGCGATACTTATCATGTACAATCTCTTTGCGGGAGACAGGCATCTGGTAGTATTTATAGTGCTTGATCTTGTAGTGATCGCCGCCTTTTCCAAAAAGAGAATATTCCATATCGCTGCTTTTTTGACGGCTTTTGTGCTTCTGTTTGTCATAAAAGGAAGCGCCTACACCGCACCTTTTTGCGACCGCTCTCACAGGGCGGAATTTGCGGAGTTAAAGAGCGGATTAAAAGATGTCATCCTGCTGGAGAAAGGAACGGGATGGAATAATACGGTGCTGGTTCCCGATGAGGATGTCGAAAGGGCTCCCGGAGCGGGATTTGACGGAATTGAGCTGCTGTACGCACTTCCGGAGGGGATATCCGTCAGCTACTGTGAGGAAGAATATGTGCTTTCCGGCTTTGACAGCCTGAAGCCCGGGCGGATCATCACTTACGGCGGCTCGCGGTGCGATCTGGCGGCAAAAGAAAAGGGTCTTGAGATCATTGGAAGCGTAAGGGGCTACAATATCTACAGGAATAAATAAAAAATGTCTTAAATTTCTCTCATACCCCTTGCCATCACCATTTTGGAATGGTATATTGAATGTAGTATTAAAAACTACATCAAAGAGTTATTAAAGCGACGAAGCTTTTTTTAACGGGGCCGGGGTTCGATATAAGGGAGGAAAACTATGACAACAAAGGAATTAAACAACTTTTTCAAGGAACATCTTGTTCCCAAAAAGCTTTATAAACTAGACGGAAAGCACAATAAGAGAATATGTCTCGAAAAGAGCGGGAACGGCTGGGATGTATATTTCTGCGACAGAAATAAAAAGATCGGCCTCATCCACGTTAAGACCGAATTTGAGGCCTGCAAGGTCATGAAAGAGGAGATCAGGAAGATGATGGTATCTCTTTACGGAGTTACCTGGGCTAATGCCTGATCATCGGCCGGCAGCAGCATAATGAACGACCCTGACGACGGTCCCCGAAGGCACAAAAAAGCGCCTTCGGGGACCTTTTTTGTCTTATAGAAAGTTCTCAAACTTCTAAATCTTTTCTGTTAATAATCAGCGATTTATGGTATACTAACAAAGTATGGGGAATAATACCCAAAGGGTGTTTGCTAACCCCCATATTATCAATAAAAAATCGTTAACGGGGTAAAGCGATGAAACTGATTTTTATCGGAGCGGACCATCAGGTTACGGGAAGCTGCCACTATCTTGAAGTGGGAGACAAGCACATTCTCGTGGATTACGGAATGCAGCAGGGAGTACAGACATTTGAGAATGCGCCCCTTCCGGTACACGAATCACAGATCGATTACGTTTTTCTTACACATGCACATGTAGACCATTCGGGGCTTCTGCCTCTTCTCTACGCAAAGGGCTTCAGAGGGCAGATCTTTGCCACGGATGCCACCTGCGATCTGTGCAGCATAATGCTTCGCGACTGTGCGCACATTCAGATGCAGGAAGCGGAGTGGAAAATGAGAAAAGCAAAGAGAAGCGAAGAAAACGCTTCCGTCGAACCTCTCTACACTCTGGAAGACGCAGAGGGTGCGATCAAAAGGCTTGTGCCCTGCCATTACGGCAGTGAGGTGGAGGTATGCGACGGCGTAAAGATCCGCTTTACCGATATCGGACATCTGCTGGGGTCTGCATCCATAGAGGTGTGGCTCACAGAGGGTGATACCACCAAAAAGATAGTATTTTCGGGAGATATAGGAAACAAGCACCAGCCTCTTCTGAGAGATCCCCAGATGACCGCAGAGGCGGACTTTGTGGTGATGGAATCCACCTACGGCGACAGGCTTCACAGCCTTGACAAGCCGGATTACGTCACAGAGATAGCAAAGGTCATACAGGAGACCTTTGACAGGGGCGGAAATGTAGTGATCCCTTCATTTGCCGTTGGCCGCACACAGGAGCTTTTATACTTCATCAGAAAGATCAAAGTCGAAAAGCTCATTAAAGGCCACGATCATTTTCCTGTATATGTTGACAGCCCCATGGCAGTGGAAGCGACGGAGATCTTCCAGGATAACAGGGCGGAGTGCTTTGACGGTGAGGCGCTTGAGCTCATAAAGGATAATATAAATCCCCTTTCATTCGGAGGCCTTAAGCTCACCATCACCAGCGAAGAGTCAAAAGAGATCAACTTTATCGACACTCCGAAGGTGATCATTTCCGCATCGGGAATGTGCGAAGCCGGCCGTATAAGGCATCATTTAAAGCACAATCTGTGGCGCAAGGAATGCACCATACTATTTGTAGGATATCAGGCAAATGGTACTCTGGGACGTGCTATCATCGAGGGAGCCAAGGAAGTAAAGCTCTTTGGCGAGACCATCAGCGTCAACGCACAGATAAGGCAGGTGGCAGGCCTTTCGGGACATGCCGACAAACAGGGGCTTATCGACTGGATCAGCGCCTTTGAGGAAAAGCCCAAGAAGGTATTTATAGTTCACGGTGAGGATGGAGTCACCACTCAGTTTGCCGAGACACTCAAGATAGAATACGGTCAGAGGGCATACGCTCCCTACAGCGGATCGGTGTTTGACATCGCGGCAAACCGCTTCACCTACGAAGCTATGCCCGTCAAGCTGGAGAAGAAGACCCATATCGCAAGCGGTGTTTATGCCCGTCTTGTTTCCGCCGGCCAGAGGCTTGTCGCACTCATCAAAAAGCTGGACGGAAGACCTAACAAGGAGCTTGGAAAGTTCGCCGATCAGATCAATTCGCTCTGCGATAAATTTGAAAATTAATTCAGGTAGGATATCAGCCAATGTCTAAAGTCATCATAATCGAGGAAACATCAAAGAATCCCATCACACTGATGGGGCAGCGCGCGGGAGTGTGCTGGGGTGCGGATATCACGGATAAGGAGAAGAACTACAAAAGAGGTCTTGACTGCCTTAATTCCGGTCATGGAAGAGTAATGGAATACGTGAATGTCGAGCTTATTCTTGACGGATATTCAGCCCGGGTGATCAGAGAGTGGTACACCCATATCGGCGGCGCCCCCACCAGACTGCAGGCGAGCACCAGATATATCAAGTATGAGGATTTTGGATACGTCACTCCACACACAATAGAGAAGAATCCCGAGGCTAAGGCACTTTACGACGAGATGATGGGAAATATCGCATCTTCCTGTAAAAAACTTGAGGAAGAAATGGGAATTCCCAGGGAGGATGCGGCAATGCTCCTGCCCCTTGGAATGGAGACCAAGATTGTCGATAAGAGAAACCTCAGAAATCTTGTTGAGATGTCGCATCAGAGAATGTGCACCAGAGCCTTCTGGGAATACAGAGAGCTCATGCGGGATATCTGCGAAGCCCTCAGGGCATACTCGCAGGAGTGGGCATATCTTGTAGATAATTATTTCATGCCCAAATGCGAAGTGTCGGGATTCTGCACCGAAAAGAAAAGCTGCGGTAGAAAGCCGAAGCGCTAAGCCGGGTATGCGAAGCATCGGCGCCGCGCATGGTGTCCTTTGGCATGCGCGGATACCTTGAGTACCGACAGCATCTCGTAAGGAAAAAGCATCGAGGAATACTTAATGACGATCATCACAGCTATAGACAAAAACCGTGGGATAGGAAAAAACGGGGATCTGCTGGTAAGGATACCCAAAGATCATAAAAGGTTTCGCGAAATGACTACCGGAAAAGTGGTGGTGCTCGGAAGAAAGACTCTTGCCACATTTCCGCAGGGACTGCCTCTTCCAAACCGGACCAACATTGTTTTTTCGGGCGATCCCAACCTGAAGATAAAAGGAGCGGAAGTCGTCCATTCCGTGGAGGAATTTCTTGAAAAGACGAAGGAATATGATTCCGATGACATATTCATCATAGGCGGTGAAAGTATTTATTCCCAGCTCCTCCCATATTGTGACAGAGCGCTTGTTACCGAGATCGACTACGCCTATGATGCGGATTCATATTTTCCTGATTTTATCGGGAGCGGGGAATGGGAGAAGGTGACAGAGAGCGATGAGCAGATATACTTTGATCTCTCGTATTATTTCACGGAATACAGGCGCAAATAGAAGCATCTGCCGACAGGCAAAAAAAAAACAGGCCTAAATATAAATAATCAAGTACAGAAAGAAGGAACATCTGATGGAAAAGAAAAACATTGACTGGAGTAACCTCGGATTTGGTTATGTGCCCACCGATTACCGCTATGTGTCGGTATACAAAAACGGCGCATGGGACGAGGGAAAGATCACCGAGGACGCAAACATAGTCCTTAACGAGTGTGCGGGAGTCTTTCAGTATGCACAGACCGTATTTGAAGGCCTTAAGGCATACACTACCGAAGACGGTCATATCGTAACATTCCGCCCCGATCTCAACGCTGAGAGAATGAATAATTCCGCAGCGCGTCTTGAGATGCCCACTCTTCCCGAAGGAAGATTTGTCGAGGCGGTCACAAAGGTCGTGGAAGCAAACGAGAATGTTGTTCCTCCTTACGGAAGCGGCGCGACACTTTATATCAGACCTTACATGATGGGAACCAATCCCGTTATCGGCGTTAAGCCCGCTGATGAGTATATGTTCAGGATCTTTACCACACCGGTCGGACCTTATTTCAAGGGCGGAGCAAAGCCTCTCACCATCAAGGTCAGCGACTTCGACCGTGCCGCACCGCACGGGACCGGTCATATAAAGGCGGGACTGAATTATGCGATGAGTCTTCATGCCATAGTTACGGCGCATAAGGAAGGCTATGACGAGAATATGTATCTGGATCCCGGAACAAGGACAAAGGTTGAGGAAACAGGCGGAGCAAACTTCCTGTTTGTAACAAAGGATGGCAGTGTTGTCACTCCCAAGTCCGACAGTATCCTCCCTTCCATCACCAGAAGAAGCCTTGTATATGTTGCAAAAGAGTATCTGGGACTCAATGTTGAAGAGAGAGAAGTATTCTTTGATGAGGTCAAGGATTTTGCGGAAGCAGGCCTTTGCGGCACCGCAGCAGTAATCTCTCCCGTCGGAAAGATCGTGGATCACGGAAAAGAGATCTGCCTTCCCAGCGGTATGACAGAGATGGGACCTGTTACGAAGAAGCTGTATGATACCCTCACCGGAATTCAGATGGGACGCCTCGAAGCTCCCAAAGGATGGATACACATTATCAAATAAGGTCCAAAATGCGCGATATTGTCAGCAGAGTATTAAACGGAAACTACATACCGGCGCAGGGTCACCTCGATTTTTCGACCGCCAGGGTCGAAATCGGGGTTTCTTGTGATTGCGATTATGAGGGAACGTTCAATATCACTTCGTCCAACGGAGGAAGGGTAGAGGGGGTAGTTTTCTCATCCGACACAAGGATGGAGTGCCTTAATACCGAGCTTACCGGGAACAGCACAGAGGTCGCATATCATTTTCACGGCGATCTCTCCGGCCCGGGAGACATAATAGAAGGATTTTTCGGGATCGTGAGCAGCTACGGAGAATACACGATCCCTTTTATCGTGAAGGTTGAACCGGGAGAGCTTTCTTCCGGCAGAGGACCCATAAAGAATCTTTTCTCATTTACCAATCTCGCCAAGACGGATTGGAAAGAGGCGGTGGGTCTTTTCTATGATCCGGGCTTTTCCAAGATACTTTTGGGAAGCGATGAGCAGTTTATAAGTATTTACGAAGCGCTTTCAACCAGCCCCGGAAACGAGCAGAATCTCGAAGAGTTTTTGATCTCAACCGGAAGGAAGAATGTGGTAACATTCTCCGGAAACAGAAAAGTGTTCGATACAGCCATCACGGCCGGCGAGCTTTCGGAAAAAGTGATCGAGCGCGAGGTCGAGATTGTAAGAAACGGCTGGGGATATACGGATATCTCGGTCGAGACGGATTCGGATTTCATGTTCACCGAAATGGATCGCCTTACAGACGATGATTTTATCGGTAATATATGCAATATCAAATTGTTCTTCGATCTTTCAAAATGCGGAAAGGGCCGGCATGAGGGAAAACTCATACTCAGGACCAACTTTACCGTGCTCGAGATCCCGGTGGTGATAAGGGGAAGGACGGAGATCATTTCCGCCAAGATGAACCGCTCAAAGATGCGCCTTACCGCCAAGCTAACCGACGATTATATCAAGCATGGACTCGGACTCATAAGCGATGAGGAGTGGTTCAGGGAGTCTGCTTCCAATGTGGAACAGCTGGCAGAGCTAAAGGGTAATGCCGTATTTGTAAAGCTATTTAAGGCCAGGCTCCTGTGCCTTGAGAATCGCAATAACGAGGCAAGCTGGCTTGTGGATCAGGCTGCCGAGATGATAGAGCACGAACAGAAAGAGGGCAATCTTTCCCAGCTTGAAACATACGAGGCATATGCGTATCACTGGCTTGTCGCCGCTAACGTAAAGCCGGAGAGGGAATTTGTCAAAATGGCTGCCGGAAAAGTGGAAACACTTTACCGCAAATATCCCGACAGCTGGCAGATGGGAATAATAGCCATAAGTCTGCCCACAAGTTACGCTGCAAATTCATACACAAAGTGGGCACTTCTCGAAAACCTTTACGACAGGGGATGCAGAAGCGTAGCTCTATATTTTGAAGGGGTAAAGATAATCAACGAAAACCCCGCGATCCTTAAAAAACTGACATCACATGCCGTGCAGACCATTTATTTCGGTGTCAAAAACAATGCGTTTAATCCGAGAAGCATAGAGTACATCATCGACCTTTATGCAGGCGAATCGGATTTCAGATATGTGAACCTCAGGACACTTGAGTGCCTGTACGAGATAAAACCCGATAACAGAGTGCTGGGGACTCTGTGCAGTTTCCTCGTAAGACATAATATACGGGTGCCGAGAGCCGCAAAATGGTACCGGCTTGCCATCGAGAAAGAGCTCAAGATCACCAATCTCTATGAGGAGTTCATCCAGTCGATAGATATCGAGGCTGATGAAGATATACCGCTTGTTGTGCTTATGTATTTCGGATACAGGAATAATCTGAGTGAAGAGCGGCTTGCATATTATTATTACTATCTGATCAGGCATAAAGAGGAGTTCAGGGATCTTTATGAAAACAGCCTGCAGAATATGGATTTCTTTGCGGTGGGACAGATCGCAAAGAGCCGGATTAGCAGGCATCTTGCGGTGGTTTACGAAGAAGTACTGCGCCCGGAACTGCTCAGCAGACAGCAGGCCATCGGGTTTGCAAAGATAGTTTTTTCCAAGCATCTGACATGTGACAGCAAAAAGAGCGGAAGAGTATTTGTATATCAGAAGGGCTGCCTTGAGCCCCTTGAATATGAGCTCAAAGAAGGAGAGGCTTATATCACCTCCTTCGGAGCGTCGCTTATAGTGCTGGAGGATAAACAGGGAAACAGGTACATCGATTCTGTCAAATGCAGTCTCGAGGATATGCTGCCCGTGGCAAGATATCTCAATTCAATCACCGAGCTGGTGTGGGACAATGAGAGGCTGAATCTCTATCTGCTCGGAAGCGGAAATAATTCCGTGACCGTGACAAGGGAGAATGTGGACAGGTTCATGCAGCTTGCCACATCAAAAATAATCCGCCCGGAAGTCAGACAGAAGATGCTCGTGGAGTGTTTTGAGTATTACATGATCCGCGAGAATAACGAGATGGCCGAAAAGATCTACCGCATGCTTGACAAGGACATGCTGACCGCGCGTCAAAGATGCACAATGCTCCCGTTCCTTTCGAGGATCGGCCAGGCCGAAACGGCTGTAAACTGGATCGAAAGATACGGCCCATACTTTGCCGGAGAAGATAATATCAAAAAGTTCCTTGAAAGGGAGCTGCTCCCCAGAGAAACCACAGCACCTGCAAAGAAGGATCCCCTTATCACACAGTGTGCCATGTACGTGTTCAGAAAGGGCAATCCCGGGACTCTGATCACGGCTTATCTCGCGCAGAATTATAGAGGCCTTATCAGGGAAATGATCGAGATCAGAAGGGCTCTTTGCAAGTACGAAATGCCCACCGGAGCCATCGATAAGCACATTCTGATCCAGCACATGTACACATTTACGTATGTTCCGGAGATAAGCGACATCTCCAGAGAATACGTGGCGGCCAATCCCGATAACGACACATCGCTGGCAGTGATTTATGTTGCTTCATACAATTATCTGACGGGCAATGGAGTGATAAGCTCCGCTCTCATGAGAGATATAGCGGATTTCTATATGCACGGGAAACAGATATCTCAGCCCGTAAAGCTTGCGTTCCTTAAGTATTATGCGGATAATCCCTCGGAACTTAACGAGACGCTCACCGGATTGGTTGTGGAGTTTTTGCGCGACGAGATCGATGAGAGGATCTATCTGGGATTTTACAGAAAGTTTTTAAGGACAGAAGCCTTTGACGATCCGATCCTAAAAAAGAAGCTCGAGAGAGTGACGGGGGAGCTCAAGGATCGTACGATCGTGGACTGCGCAAGCGAGCCGGGCAATCCTCCGAGGATACATTACATGATCAGCGAGGACGGGAAGAACGGACAATATGCCGAAGGACCCATGCGCGAAGCATGTGCGGGAATGTGCTTTAAGGATTTCATACTCTTTTCGGGAGAGACCCTCAAGTATTACATCACGGAAGGTGACGACGAAGACGCTCCTCTTCTGGACAGCGGTGACATCAGCATCGCCGGAAGAGCGCCCGGAAGGAATGACAGTAAATATGACATGATCAATGATCTGATCATGAGCAATGAAGCGGGAGATTATGAAAATTTTGAACGTCTCCTGAAAGAGTATTACAGAAAAGAATTTATCAGCGGAGAGCTTTTCAAGCTCATCTGACCAAGGTTTTACAATGATACGACTACCCGGATTATCTGGCGCAAGCTCAAAAAAAATATATGTGGGATTCAATGTCGGAGATTCGTGCTGCCAGATCAGTTATCGCAGCGGGAATGACGAGATAGAGACTGTATCTCTGATCACCGGCGCCGAGGAATACAACATCCCCACGGTCCTTTGCAAGAGAGAGGGTGTAAACCAGTGGTTCTACGGCAAAGAGGCTGTAAGGTATGCATCCGAGGAAAGTGACGGCATTCTGATAGACAATCTCTTAAGCCTTGCAAAGAAGGGCGATGCCGTTATCGTGGACAAGGTCCCTTATCAGCCGGAGTCACTGCTGGCGCTGTTCATCAAAAGATGTATGTCGCTGGTGACCACCGTTTTTTCCGAGAAGATCGCAGGTGTGCTTTTTACCGCCGACAATATGTCTTATGACAGCATTGAAGTGTGCAGGCAGGCTGTTAAATCCATCGGTCTGAAAGCCGAAAAGATCTTTTTTCAGAGTCACTCCGAAAGCTTTTATCATTTTTTGATACGTCAGAGCGAGGATATCTGGAGAAACGGAAGCGTTCTTTTTGAGTGTACGGCAGGCATGATAAATGCGTACAGGATGGAGTCTAATTTCCGCACCGATCCCGTGGTGGTGTATATTTCTGAGAGCAGGTACGAAACGGCCCGGTATTCGGGATTTCCCGAAAGCGAGGAGGAACTTGCCGGAAGAGACAGAGCTTTTCTCGAATTTGCAAAGGATTTCTGCGAATCGGGCAATACCGTGAGCGTTTATCTTGTGGGAGACGGATTCGACGAATCGTGGATGCGGATGTCGAGGAAATACCTGACAGATAATTACAGGGTGTTCCAGGGAAGCAACCTTTTCAGCAAGGGAGCATGTTATGGCATTCTTGACCGGATGGCCGGCGATGATGTTTCAAAGAAATATCTTTTCCTGGGAAACGATAAGCTGAGCTGTAATGTGGGCATGAAAGTATTCAGCCAGGGAGATGAAAGATATTACGCCATCCTGGATGCGGGTACCAGCTGGTACGATGCGAAGAAGAGCTTTGAATACTATATTCAGGAAGGCGATCATATAGAGCTGATCCTTACATCGCTTACCGGCGGTGGAGAAAGGGTGGCGAGGATAACCTTTGATGATTTTTCGGGAAGGATCGCCAGATTCAGGACATCACTTTACATGGAGAATGAGAGTACTCTCATAACCGAGACGGAGGATCTCGGATTCGGAGAATTCAGACCTTCCACCGGCAGAGTATGGAGAGAGGAGATACCGGCCGATTAGAGCAGGCAAAGACTATAATGCGTATCAGCTTAGCCTTAGGGAATTATGCAAAAAGTCCATATACCATACCGGGGCTCGATGCCAGGGTATACTGCATCGAGGAGCTTTGTTATCTGCTTGGAGAGAACGCTCTTTTGCTCGACGGCACTCTCATGAACGGAAGGCTCGTTGACTGGGTGGATAAGGAACTCGGCCTGGAGGACCTGGCCCGGGAGATGAATTCCATTATAGCAAGGCATGGGTCTCTATCAACATTTGTGTGTCTTATCATGGAATATACGGGGCTTCAGGATACCGTATACATAGATTCCGTCAGAAAAACACTTAAACGCGGCGCAGGACTCTCTTCAATCGAAAGGCATAAGAGCCAGATAGATTATCTTGTACGAAAAAAGAAGTATTCATCTGCAGTCAGAGGCTACAGGGCACTGCTTGAAAAGTGGGATCTGATGAGCAGAAACGATAACGAAAAGCTTCCTGCAGGCAATGTACTCGCGGCCATATACCACAATCTGGGAGTGGCCTACACCGGGCTTATGCTCTATGAGAGAGCGGCGGACTCGTTTAACGACGCCTTTAAGGTGAGCGGTGACAAGCAGCATTATTCGGCGTATCTTGCAGCCAAGAGAATGGGAATGAACGACAAGGACTATGTTTCGTTTGCATCCGGAATACCGGATTCCTATGACGAGACGCTTCTTCTCGAAAAGACCATAGAGAGCCTTACAAGGGAGTGGAATCAGAGCGCGGAAGCAAACAGACTGGAGCTCAGAAGCTCTGCCATAGGGACCGGGGAAGAATACAAATATGTAGCTGAGAATACGGCCATACTTGAAGGCCTTAAAAACGGATACCGCGAGAACGTCGGAGGCTAGATTGGCTGCTCTTAATAAGATCACCGGATAAAACAGTACAGGCATGAATATTTTTAAAAAAATATTTTCATTTTTTAAAAAAGATAATACTGATGACAGAAGGAAGGATCTTGAACACTCCGACAGGATACTGGTCAACTTTGCCGACCCGCAGGAGCGGAGCCGGTACTTTATGGACTGCCTCGATCAGATGGAGGAATGCTCGAGAGAAGTTGAGCTTCTTGCCGACGAATACAGCCTCGTGACCGACTATCTGACGGATATGGAGGAGATCGATGCTCTTCCCGAACTCAAAAAAAAGGAGATAGTCGGGTATGCACACGCTCTGTCCGGCTATGACAGCGAGATCAGAAAGTTCGGCGAACGCAAGTTCAAAATGAGCGATATCGATTATTACACACTCAAGGACCGCGAGCATGAGGTGGAGGAAGGAATAAAAAAGATCCGCGAGAGCGAGAAATATGCAGCAGCGGTAAAGCGAGATCTGCGCAGGCTGGACGGGGAACGTCAGGCCAGGATTTTCCGCAAGAACGAGGGAGAGACTTCCCTTAACAATTACAAGGGAATGGTTGTGATCTTTATTGCGGCATATGTTTTTTGTATGCTACTGCTTGTCTTTTTCCAGTTTGTGGTAGGACTGGATGTGTTTATCGGATATATACTGGCCACCGCGGGAGCAGCCATAGCATGTACCGTGGCGGCAGTCAGGTATATGGATACAAACAAGGAGCTTTCACGGATAGATTCCGAGATAAACAAGCTGATTCAGCTCCAGAACACGGTAAAGATAAGATATGTCAACAATCGAAAACTTCTGGAGTTTCTGTATCTCAAGTATCATGTTGAGAGCGGAGAAAAGCTTGACAAGCTCTGGAAAGCATATCAGCACGAAAAGGAAGAACGAAGAAGATTCACGGAGGCACAGGCCCAGACTGAGCAATGCGGCAGACAGCTGATAGCCGCACTCTCGGCTTTAAGGATCAAATATCCCGACAGGTGGCTGATGCAGATACCGGCACTGCTTGACAATAAGGAGATGGTGGAGCTTCGTCACGAGCTGATAATCAGACGCCAGCGTGTGAGAGAGCAGATGGATTATAATAAAAAACTGGCGGAGGAAGCCAAAGCCGAGATACAGGATATCGCAAAGATATATCCCGAATATGCAAAAGAGATAATAGAATTGCTGGACAATAAAGAATAAACGGAGGAAATCCAATGAGCACTGCAGAAATGAAGCCTGTAAAAGAAGGAAAAGTCAGAGAGATCTACGATAACGGCGATACACTTATCATGGTCGCTACGGACAGGATAAGCTGTTTTGACGTGATCCTGGGAAACACTGTCACCGACAAGGGAAAGGTTCTTACCCAGATGTCACGCTTCTGGTTTGATATGACTAAGGACATCATACCCAATCATATGATCTCGGTGGATGTAAATGATATGCCCGAAGGATTCAGAAATGATAAATTCGAGGGAAGAAGCATGCTTTGCAGAAAGCTCACCATGCTTCCGGTAGAGTGTATCGTAAGAGGCTACATCACAGGAAGCGGATGGGCCAGCTATCAGAAGGACGGCACAGTGTGTGGGATCACACTTCCGGAAGGATTAAAGGAATCCGATAAACTCCCCGAGCCTATTTACACTCCTTCAACAAAAGCGGAGATCGGCGATCATGACGAGAACATTTCATACGAGCAGAGTGTGGAATATCTCGAAAAGCGCTTCCCCGGAAAGGGAGAGGAATACGCTTCCAAGCTTCGTGATTACACCATTGCTCTCTATAAGAAATGCGCCGATTATGCTCTTACTAAGGGGATAATCATTGCAGATACCAAGTTTGAGTTTGGTCTGGACGAGAACGGAAACATAGTGCTGGGTGATGAGATGCTCACCCCCGACAGCTCCCGTTTCTGGCCAGCGGAAGGATATGAGCCGGGTCACTCACAGCCCTCATTTGATAAGCAATTTGCAAGAGACTGGCTCAAGTCCAACGAGGGACATAACTGGACTCTTCCCGAGGATGTTGTACAGAAAACGATCGACATATATCACAAAGGATATGAGCTGCTTACCGGAAGCAAGCTGAAATAGAAAGGAACCGATATGCCAACAGATATCTACACAAGCCCGCTTTCCGAGCGTTATGCGAGCAAAGAAATGCAATACATTTTTTCACAGGATATGAAGTTCCGTACATGGCGTAAGCTATGGATCGCTCTTGCGGAAGTCGAGATGGAGCTGGGGCTTTCAAAGGACGGAAAGCCTGTTATCACTCAGGAGATGATAGATGAGCTTAAAGCCCACTCCGAGGATATCAACTATGATGTGGCAAGGGAACGTGAAAAGGTGGTGCGCCATGATGTAATGAGTCATGTTTATGCTTACGGACAGCAGTGCCCCAAGGCAGCAGGCATTATACATTTAGGTGCCACATCATGCTATGTCGGCGATAATACAGACATAATCATTATGACGGAGGGCCTTAAGCTTATCCGTAAAAAGCTGCTCAATGTGATGAAGGAGCTGGCAGATTTTGCAGATAAATACAAAAAGCAGCCCACCCTTGCGTTTACACATTTTCAGCCCGCTCAGCCCACTACAGTGGGAAAGAGAGCTACGCTGTGGCTTCAGGAATTTTCGCTTGATCTCGAGGATCTTGATCATGTGCTGGGTTCCATGAAGCTTCTCGGCTCAAAGGGAACCACCGGAACACAGGCTTCATTCCTTGAGCTTTTTAACGGCGATCACGATACCATCGACAAGATCGATCCCATGATAGCAAAGAAGATGGGATTTAAGGAGTGCTATCCCGTATCGGGACAGACCTATTCCAGAAAGGTTGATACAAGGGTAGCAAATGTGCTTGCGGGCATTGCGGCTTCCGCTCACAAGATGAGCAATGATATAAGGCTTCTTCAGCACTTAAAGGAAGTGGAGGAACCCTTCGAGAAGACTCAGATCGGATCATCCGCGATGGCTTACAAGAGAAATCCCATGAGAAGTGAGAGGATAGCATCGCTTTCCAGATATGTGATGATCGATGCACTTAATCCTGCCATCACATCCGCTACCCAGTGGTTTGAGAGGACGCTTGACGACTCCGCAAACAAGAGGCTTTCGATCCCCGAGGGATTCCTTGCTACCGATGGTGTGCTTGATCTTTGCCTTAATGTGGTGGACGGGCTTGTGGTCTATCCTAAGGTGATCGAAAAACATATGCTGGCGGAGCTTCCTTTCATGGCTACCGAGAATATCATGATGGATGCCGTAAAGAACGGCGGAAACCGTCAGGAGCTTCACGAAAAGATAAGGACGCTTTCCATGGAAGCAGGAAAGAATGTAAAGGAGAATGGTGCGGACAACAATCTGCTTGAGCTCATTGCGGCAGATCCCGCATTCGGGCTTACTCTGGATGAACTCAAGGCTTCCACCATGGAACTTTCCAGATATGTGGGACGTGCGCCCGAACAGGTAGACGCATTCCTTGGGAATGTGATCAGACCTATACTTGAAGCAAACAAAGAAGATTTGGGCATGAAAGCCGAGATAAACGTTTAATACCTCTATCACGCGTGAAGGATAAGAAGCCGCGCGGATGAGTAAAAGGAATATACTACTGAAAGGACTTAGGCAAAAATGGGTGGATTTTTCGGAGTGGCGTCAAAAGAGGATTGTGTATTTGATCTGTTCTTCGGAATAGATTATCATTCACATCTCGGAACACGCCGCGGAGGCATTACGGTATACGGAAAAAACGGGTTTGACCGTGCAATACACAATATTGAGAATGCTCCCTTCAGGACCAAATTCGAAAAAGAAGTAAAGGAGATGTCCGGATATTACGGGATAGGATGCATTTCCGACTATGAGGCACAGCCTCTGATGATACGTTCTCATCACGGAACGTATGCTCTTACGACTGTCGGAAAGATCAACAATTCCGAGGAACTGATACAGATGCTTTTCGATCAGGGGCATGTTCACTTTCAGGAGATGAGTTCGGGAGAAGTAAATGCCACCGAGCTGGTTGCCGCTCTTATAAATACCAAGGCAAACCTTATCGAGGGTATCAGATTTGTGCAGGAAGTAGTGGACGGATCCATGTCACTCCTTCTGCTCAATCAGGCCGGAATATACGCCGCAAGAGACAAGCTCGGAAGAACACCGGTGGAGATAGGCCGTAAACCGGAAGGCTTCTGCGTGTCATTTGAGAATTTTGCATACAAGAATCTCGGTTATCACGACCACAAGGAACTCGGCCCCGGAGAGATAGTTGTCATCACCGAAAAGAACTGTGTGACACTCTCGAACCCGGGAAGTGACATGAAGATATGCACCTTCCTCTGGATCTACTACGGATACCCCGCAAGCAGCTACGAGGGACTTAATGTTGAGGAAATGCGCTACAGATGCGGTGCCAAGATGGCAAAGCGAGATAAGGTTAAGCCCGATATCGTGGCAGGCGTGCCCGATTCCGGAACCGCACATGCCGTGGGATATGCAAATGAATCGGGAATACCTTTCTCGAGGCCTTTCATCAAATACACGCCCACCTGGCCCCGCTCGTTTATGCCCACCATACAGAGCAGACGTAATCTTATCGCCAAGATGAAGATGCTTGCGGTAAACGAGCTCATAAACGGAAAGAGCATCCTGCTTATAGACGATTCCATAGTAAGAGGCACACAGCTCCGTGAGACCACCGAGTATCTGTACGAAAACGGTGCGAAGGAAGTACATATCCGTCCCGCATGCCCGCCGCTTCTCTATGGATGCAAGTATCTCAACTTCTCAAGATCGACTTCAGAGATGGATCTTATCGCAAGACGCGTCATCGAAAGGCTCGAAAACGGGAATGTGACCGAAGAGATACTTCAGGAATATGCAAATCCCGAGTCGGAGAAGTATAAGGCGATGGAGGACGAAATCTGCAAGGAACTCAAATTCACATCACTTCGCTTTAACAGACTCGATGATATGATTGAAGCTACCGGTCTTGAGCCCTGCAAGCTTTGCACATATTGCTGGGACGGTAAGGAATAATATGAACGATAACGCATTAATGGATATCGACGGATCAAAAGATAATGATGTTATTCAAGGACAGACAGAGGCTCATGAAGATTACGGGGTGTGCCCCTGCTGTGGATGCAGGACTCTCGATCCGGAAGATTCTTCATTTGAAATATGTCCTGTGTGCTTCTGGGAGAACGATCCTTCACAGATCCGTTATCCTGACAAAACGGGAGCAAACAAGGTGAGTCTTAATCAGGCCAGGAAGAACTATGCTCTATACGGAGCATGTGAGGAGCGTTTTAAGGAATATGTGAGAGAGCCTTATGAAGAAGAACGCGGAGAGGATAACTAAAAAAGGAATAATCGAGAGTGCCGCGCTTGCTCTGCTGACCGGTGCTTTTGTAATCGCCGGATGCGGAGGCCCAAGCGGGGCTTCGCTTTCAGGCGGTGATGCCGCAAAGGAACAGGCAAGCGGGAATGAAGAAAGCTCAATTCAGACTTATGAGGTTAAGGAAGATGGGGCTGTGACGGAAGGAGAGAGCATCCCCGATGAAAAAGCAGCAGCTACGGCTCTTCCTGCGCCGGTAAAGCACGAGGAGTGGGTTCCTGAAAGACCACTCGAAGACGGGTATGTCTGGGCACAGCTTCATGAGGATGTGTACGAGGAGAGAAACGGCATCCGCAGGATAGAGTTTGCCGCAGGCGAGTACAAAAAAGTGCCTGAGATGGTGGGCTGGCTCATGGATGCAGGTGTGGATCCACAGAGCGAAGTCGCCGATATTTCGGGAATAGATGTGAGAAACGTGGATATGGATGAAGTGTTTGCGGCACTTCCGAATCTGCAGCGCATATATATGATAGACTGTGGCCTCGATAACGACGGATATGCCAATCTACAGGATACGCATCCCGATATCCGCATCATCTGGGAGATCGTGATGTCCCACTGGAGAGTAAGGACCGATGTGGTGGCATTTTCAAGCCTTAAGATATGCGCGGATACATTCTTTATGCAGAATGAGGAGGCATACTATCTTAAGTATTGCACCGATCTGGTTGCGCTCGATCTTGGACATAATTATGTATCGGATCTTACATTTTTAAGGTACATGCCAAACCTTAAGGTACTTATACTTGTGGATAATGTGAAGGCGGTTGAAGGCGAGAGAAAGTACCATCTTACAGACCTTTCGGAGCTTCAGTATGTACCGCATTTGAGATATCTGGAATTCTTTGCGAATAATGTATCGGACTTCAGCTTTATGCAGTATCTTACCGAACTGGAGGATCTGAACATAAGCTATAATTCCGTGAGCAGCATACAGTATATGAGAAATCTGCCTCATCTTCAGAGACTATGGATGGAGCATACATATATTCCTTATAATGAGTATGTTGAGCTTACCCAGCTCTATCCCAATGCGCAGATAGTTTACGTTGGAGAAGGCTCTATAGATCAGGGCTGGAGGAGCGGACCGCACTACTGGGCCATGAGAAATATGGTCAAGAATAACGTGATAGATGATGTTTATAAATAGAATCGGCCAGATCGCTTTATCTGTGGGAAGATGAGTTGAATGAAACAGATAAGATTATTAAAAACACTTAAAAGAATATTGATGCCGGCAATGCTTGTATTGATGCTTTCTCTTACGGGCTGTTCTTTTTTGGAAGATATAGATTTTGGCGGAAGCACAGGTTCGGGACAATATGATTATTCGCTTCCGGATGCTTCCGAAGAAACCGTCAATGAACCGGTAGAAAGAACGGTTGAAGAGATCTTTGGGATTGCTCCTAACGAAGAAGTTGAGGAAACCACAGAGGAAAGTTCTGATGACCCCGATGAAAATGATACTTCGAGTGGAAACCAGAGGCAGGAGGAAAAGCAGGATGAGCCTGCTGCAGCGGAGGAAGCTGATGAAAAGCCAGAGGAAGAGCAGGTTCAGTTTCACTTCCGGAATGAGAAGCTTCTCAAACAACACTATGAGAAGCATGGTATTGAGATGGGCTTTGATTCACCCGAGGAGTATGAGGCAGCTGCATCAGCAGTCATCTACAATCCAGATGTACTGACAAAAACAGAAAAAGAAGACGGAGATTATGTCTTCTATGTGGAAGATACAAACGAATTCGTGGTGGTCTCTACAGATGGATTTATAAGAACATACTTCCTGCCAAGCGGCGGAAAGTCTTATTTTGACAGACAATAGACCGGAAGAGAATAACATTTACAGATGAAGATATTAAGGCTTATTAGGAATTATTTCTTCTATTGCGGAATAGAAAAAGAAGAATACAGAGTACTAAAAAAAGATGCATACGTGTCTAATTTCAAGGTCTGGCACGTATTGCATTTTCTTATGGTCGCTGTTTTTAGCGGACTCTTTATCAGCTCCCTGATCAGCGATCTTATGGGAATGAACAGGGTGATATATCTGTCGGCTCTTGTGTATTCCGTGGTGGCGGCCATTTCTTTCTTCTTTCTGAAAAAGGACTCGCTTATCGCACAGTTTATGATATACCTGTCGATGTCTGTGCTGTTTCTGTTCGGATGTTTTTTAACGGCAAACAAACCGGGTACCCCTGCCACAACATTTATAGTGTTTCTGCTTATTGCGCCGATGTTTATGATCGACAAGCCATATTTCATGGCAATTGAGTTATTTGCGGCGGATGCTGTTTTCCTGATCTGGATGCATGCCGTAAAACCCTATGATATATGGCGGATCGATATGATAAATGTGATCTCTTTCTCAATAGTCGGAGTGTTCCTGAATATAATCTCAAATTCGATCCGGATCAAAGAGTTCGTTCTTACAAGAAAGATCAATATCCAAAAGGACACGGACGAACTCACGGGACTTAAGAATAAAAGTGCTTTAACCAGAGAGATAAACGGATTCCTTGCAGATGAATCAAAGAATAAAGGTATCCTTTTTATGCTCGATATAGATAAGTTTAAATTGATCAATGACACATTTGGTCATGATGTCGGGGATGAAATTATCGGTCAGCTTGGAAAGGTCCTGTCCGGTCTTTTCACGGGGACTGAAATCGTCGGACGCTTCGGAGGAGATGAATTTATAGCATTTTTAAAAGATACCGATGACATAAATACCGCAAAAACAACCGCTGAAAGTATTATCAGAAGGACGACGGAAAATGTATCGCTTCCCAACGACCGGCTGATCGGAGTCAGTATAGGTATTGCAATATATAACGGTTCGGAAAAAGATTACTCCAAGCTTTTCAAAAAAGCGGACATCGCAATGTACAAGGCTAAAGCCGATCCCGAAAATAAATACAGTTTTTATGAAGATTAAAATGCTGAAGGCGTGACAAAAGTCACGCCTTCATTTTTGTATCAGTCCTTCAGCTCTATAAGCGCTCGCACGAATTCATACACGCGCCTAGATGAGGAAATATAGAGCTTTTCTTCGGTGGTATGGATATCCTTCATATCAGGTCCGATGGAAACGCAGTCGAGATCTGTTATCTTGTCGCTGAGAAGACCGCATTCAAGGCCGGCATGAATAGCTTTGAGGACAGGCTTTTTACCGTACATTTCTTCGTAGAGTGCACACATCTTATCGCGAAGAGGTGAGTCGGCGCGGTAAGCCCATCCGGGATAGTTGCCGGAGATCACAGCCTTTCCGCCAAAGCTTTCCGCAAGGCAGATCACTCTGTCGGCGAGCTCAAACTTTGCGCTCTCGATGCTGCTCCTAACAGAGAATGTTGCATGTATAGCGGGTGCAGTCTTATCGTCGCAGTTAAGCGAAACTATTCCGAGATTGAGAGAAGTTTCAACAAGACCTTCTATATCGGAACTCATAGTCTGAACGCCGTTCGGAACAGTGAATAAAAACTTTACCGCATCCGTAACATCATATATTACTCCCGCTTCTGAAGGCTCATTATTCTTCCCGTTAATTCTTACATAAAGATCGGGATCTTTTTTATGATATTCATCCTTGACATATGATTCAAATTCCTTGATGAATACTTCAAATCTTTCACTGTTTTTGGCAGCTACCCCGATCTTTGTGACCCGGGGTATAGCGTTGTCTGCAAGGCCACCATCAATGTGAGTTATGTAAACCTCTTCGCCGGAGTATTTCGAATAACCGAACAAAAGCCTTGCCGCCAATTTGTTTGAATTTGCACGGCCCTTTATGATCTCTTCGCCGGAGTGACCGCCGAGAAGCCCGCCTATCTCTACTTCATAGACATGAAACTTTTCTGCAGAAGCTTCCTCTTTGACCGGGATATCGGCATTTATGCGAAGTCCCCCGGCGCAGCTTGTGAGGAAGATCCCTTCATCCTCGGAATCAAGGTTTAACAGCCTGTTTCCGCTGAGCATTGAAAGGTCTATTCCGCGGGCTCCCTCCATTCCTGTCTCCTCGTTAGTGGTGATAACCACTTCGAGGCGGGGATGCTTAAGAGTGTCATCTTCAAGAAGGGCAAGTGCGGTAGCGACGGCTATTCCGTCATCTCCTCCAAGGGAAGTGCCCTCGGCGTATATATAATCCTCATCTTTATCGATGGCAACTTTAAGAGAATCGGTCTTCATATCGATATCAAGCCCGGGTACGCTTACTGCCACCATGTCCATATGTCCCTGGATTATAAGCGGAGGCTCATCCTCGTACCCTTCGGAAGCTTCTTTTATGATGACGACATTTTTAAGCTCATCCTGATAGGTTTCAAGGTCGTGATCACGCCCGAATGCCGCAATATAATCGCTGATCCTGTCCACATTGTATGAGCCGTGTGGGATCTTTGTAAGCTCCTCAAAATAGTAAAAAAGTCTTTCCGGTTTTAATTCTGATAAAACGCCCATTTTCTTCCTCCGATATGCGTATATAAAAAACATTTCCTATGGTGTGATCATTTATACTGTGCCGAGTTATTTTGTTTCCATAAGGGCTATAAATGTAGTATAATATTATCCGTGGTTTTGTGTCATTATGGTTTTTATTTGACCTTTGTATCATACCACATTTTAGTTTCATTTTACACTGTCACAGAGAAAGGATCATCCGATGCCTGTTCCTATACTGGTACTGATCATAATTCTTGCGCTGCTTCTTGTTTTTCTTGTTGTTGCATCCGTGCTGCTGGCGCGCATGGTGGCGTGGCCCCACAGGATCACGATCCCCGATGAGATCAAATATGAAAAAGAAAAGGGGATGTGGAAGAATTTTGATGAGCTTAAGAAAGAGGAATATACCCTTAATTCCTTCGATGGCTATGAGCTCCATATGCTCTATGTCCCCGCAGAAGAAGTATCAAATAAATATGTTATCATTTCTCACGGATACAGTGGATGCAGGCTCGGAAGCGTCAAGTATCTGCATCTGTTCCACGACCTTGGATTCAATGCCATGCTCTATGATGACAGGGGGCACGGCGATAATGTTAGAGTGGCATGCACCATGGGCTTTAAGGAAAGCCGCGATCTGATGGAGGTCATAAAGCATGTGTACGAGCGCTTCGGGAACGATATTGTTCTCGGTCTTCACGGCGAATCCATGGGATCGGCGCTCTCCAACAATGCACTTCAGTATTCGCCCAAGGTGGACTTTATAGTCAGTGACTGTGGATATAACGATCTGATGAAGTTGTACGAGCATCTGGTGAGCAAAAATCTTCATCTTCCGAAGTTTTTTGCATCCACCGCTTCTCTGGTTTCAAGGATTTTTTACGGGTATTTTTATAAACAGGTTAGTCCTATCAGATATATAAAAGAAAATGAGATCCCGATATGCTTTTTCCACGGGGATTCGGATTCACTCATACCATGCGAACACGCAAAGGAAATGCATGAAGCAAACAAGGGTTACAGTGAGCTCTATATCATCCCGGGTGCTGAGCATGCCATGAGCGTTGTTACCGATGAAGCATTTTACAGGGAAAAGGTAAAAGGATTTCTTGAAAAGACAGGAGTAATCGATGTTCGCTGATGAAAATGTTATTAAAGTAAAACATGAAATATTATACGAGGTGGCCAAACTTGCATTTGCAGGTGAGCTTGAGGAAAAAAAGGGAGAGCTTCCCTACAAGCTTCATCCCGGTCCCAAGCCTCAGTACAGATGCTGCATCTATCGAGAGCGCGAGATAGCAAGGGAGAGAATAGAGCTTGCCATAGGGCGCACTCTTATGGGCAATTCCGATAATATCATTCAGGTCATCCGCTCGGCATGCGAGGACTGCCCGATCTCGAGCTACACAGTCACCGAGAACTGTCAGAACTGCATGGGCAAGGCTTGTGTCAATGCCTGCAAATTTGGTGCGGTAGAGCCGGGGCGCCATCGCTCCCATATCGATGCGCAAAAGTGCAAAGAGTGCGGAAGATGCGCGGAAAGCTGCCCCTACAATGCAATAGCCCATCTTGTCAGACCTTGCAAGAACAGCTGCCCTGTGGGAGCCATCAGCTATGATGAGGATGGAATCTCCGTTATAGATGAGACAAAGTGCATCAGATGCGGAAAGTGTATTCACAGCTGTCCCTTCGGAGCCATCGGTTCCAAGACATTTATTGTCGACGTTATTGAGGCGCTTAAGTCGGACAAAAAGGTATATGCCATCGTAGCACCCGCATCGGAAGGGATGTTTGGTCCCGACAGGGGATTTGCAAGCTGGGACAAAGCAATGAAAGCCCTTGGATTTGACGGCTTTTATGAGGTGGGTCTCGGCGCCGACATGACTGCCTATGCCGAGGCAAAGGAATGGTTGGAGGCGGTTAAGAACGGCGAAAAGAAGACCACCAGCTGCTGCCCCGCATTCGTCAATTTTGTGAAAAAACATTTCCCGGATCTGGAAGGGATGATATCGAATACTGTAAGCCCCATGTGTGCCATGTCCAGAATGATAAAGAGGGATAACCCGGGAGCTGTAGTTGTGTTCATCGGCCCATGCATCGCCAAGAAATCCGAAGTGGTTGACGAAAAGATCGAAGGAAATGCCGATTACGTGCTCACCTACAGCGAGATAAGAGCCATCCTCCGGGCAAAAGACCTGAGACTCGAGCCCTGTGATGATAAGTTTGATCAGCAGGCATCCGTATACGGCAAAAGATTCGGAAATTCCGGCGGCGTGACAGCGGCAGTCCTTGAGAGCATGAATGAGATGGGCTGTGATGAATGTCCGGGTGTATATAAGGCAGACGGATTTATGGAGTGCAAGAAGGCACTTCTTCTGATGAAAGCAGGGAAGCTTCCCGAGAATTTCATCGAGGGAATGATCTGCGAAGGCGGCTGCGTGGGCGGCCCCAGCGCATATTCCAAGGAAACGGCTGCAAAAAAGAGCCGCGATGAGCTGATCGCAAAGGCGGACGGAAGGAATATAGCCGACAATCTGAAGAGCAGCGGTGCCGACAGCATCGAGATGGGGAGATAATAACCGGCCCTGAATGCCAAAGCCAAAGAGCGCAGGGCAGGACAAAAGAGTGAAAAAACAGAAAAATAAAAGGTAAAAGGGAGTCAGAAATCAAAATGAAAAACCGGTCAATCAATACTAAATGTGTGCAGGGAGGGTATACGCCCAAAAACGGCGAACCCAGACAGATACCTATCATCCAGTCCACTACTTTTAAGTATGACACCAGCGAGGACATGGGGAAGCTTTTTGATCTGGAAGCAAGCGGATATTTTTATACCAGGCTTCAAAATCCTACCAACGACATGGTAGCTGCCAAGATCGCGGAGCTCGAGGGAGGAACCGCAGCGATGCTCACCTCTTCCGGACAGGCTGCCAACTTCTTTGCGTTATTCAATATCTGTGAGTGCGGAAGTCATATCGTGGCATCTTCATCCATCTACGGCGGAACCTTTAACCTTATCGCGGTAACGATGGCAAAGATGGGAATTGAGGTTACATTTGTCAGCCCGACAGCCTCGGATGAGGAGCTGAACGCCGCATTTAAGGATAATACCAGAGCAATGTTTGGCGAGACTATTGCAAATCCTGCTCTTACCGTACTGGATATAGAGAAGTTCGCAAAGGCAGCACACGCTCACGGCGTTCCCCTTATCGTGGACAACACATTCCCCACCCCTGTTAACTGCAGGCCTATAGAGTGGGGCGCAGATATTGTCACTCATTCGACCACCAAATACATGGACGGACATGGAGCAGCGGTGGGCGGAGCAATTGTTGATTCCGGTAAATTCGACTGGATGGCTCATGCCGACAAGTTCCCCGGCCTTTGCACTCCCGATGAATCCTATCACGGAATAACCTACGCCGAGAAGTTCGGAAAAGAAGGAGCTTTCATTACCAAGGCCACAGCTCAGCTTATGAGGGATTTCGGAAGCATTCAGTCACCTCAGAATGCATTTATCCTCAATCTCGGTCTTGAGTCACTTCATGTGCGCATGCCCAGACATGTGGAGAACGGCCAGGCGGTTGCCGAGTTCCTGGAGAAGCATCCTAAAATAGAAAAAGTCAACTATTCGGGATTAAAGAGCGATCCCTATTACGAGGTGGCTCAGAAGTATCTTCCTAACGGAGGATGCGGCGTTGTGTCCTTCGAGATAAAGGGAGGAAGAGCCGCAGCGGAGAAATTCATGAAATCACTCAAGCTGGCAGCTATAGAGACTCATGTGGCGGATGCAAGAACATGCTGCCTTAATCCCGCTACATCCACACACCGCCAGATGACGGACGAGCAGCTTAAGGCGGCGGGAATACCTGCAGGGCTTGTAAGAATGTCCTGCGGCCTCGAGGATAAGAACGACCTTATCGCAGACATAGCAGCTGCGCTTGAAGAGGTCTGAATCATAGAAAGTGATCGTGTTAGTATTAGAGATGTAATTGATTTGGATTAATTGATGTAGATTAATAAGCGAAGGAAGATACTTATGTTTGATTTAAATAAGCTTGCAGATCCGGAATTTTATTCGGAAAACAAAATGCCTCCTCACTCCGATCACAAGGTGGACGGCTCACTTGCCGGATCAGAAAAGATTTCTCTGAACGGGCTGTGGAAATTCAAATATTCCAAGAACCCCGAGGAAGTACCCGGCGGATTCCATTCCGAGGACTACGACATAAGCGGATGGGATGATATCAGAGTACCCGCACATATACAGCTTGAAGGATACGACAAGCCCCAGTATGTGAACGTGCAGTATCCATGGGATGGACACGAGCAGTGCGAGCCCGGGGAGGTTCCTTCGCAGTTTAATCCTGTCGGAAGTTATGTAAACCTGATCGAGATAAACAGCATTACTCCCGAAGAGACTTTTATTCTTTCTTTTGAAGGAGTGGAGAGCGCATTTGCGCTCTGGGTCAACGGAGAATATGCAGGATACAGCGAGGGATCCTTCCTTCCGGCCGAGTTTGACATAAGCGGCTTTGTAAAAGAGGGAGTAAACCGCATCGCTCTTGCGGTATTTAAGTGGAGCGCATCAAGCTGGTGCGAGGATCAGGATTTCTTCAGGTTTTCGGGTATTTTCAGGGATGTCAATCTGTACAGATACTCCCGCGCTTTTATAAACGACATTAAAGTTGTATGCGATCTTTCGGATGATCTTAAAAAGGGAAAGGTAACAGTTACGGCGTTTGCCACTGGAAGTCTGTCGGGCGAGCTAAGGCTTATTAAGCTCGGAAGAACGGACATGGGCCTTCCTTCGGATAAGTACCCCGCATATTTCAGTGCGGATGAAAATGGCGAGACCATCTATTCCGTAAAAGCGGAGCTTAAAGAGGGAGAAAATGTATTTGAGACAGAGGTGACGGATCCGCTTCTTTGGAGCGCAGAGATCCCTAATCTGTACGAAGTAAGGCTTGCAGGGGTATCGACACATTTCGGCTTCAGAAAGTTCGGTATCAAAGACGGAGTGATGTATCTAAACGGAAAGAGGATCATCTTCAAGGGCGTTAACCGCCATGAATTCAGCGGTATCTCCGGAAGAGTTCCCGATCTTGACGAGCTCTGGACCGATATCACCACCATGAAACGCCATAATATCAACGCTATCCGTACATGCCACTATCCGGACAACTCGCCTATTTACGAGCTCTGTGACAGGCTCGGCCTGTATATGATAGATGAGACCGACCTTGAGACTCACGGGATCTGGACTCCGATCCTCTTTGGCGGAAAGCCTTTTGAAAAAGCCGTTCCCGGAGATAACCCCATATGGAAGGGCATGGTGCTTGACCGTGCTCAGAGAATGTATGAAAGGGACAAAAACCATCCCGCAATACTTCTCTGGTCATGCGGCAATGAGTCATTCGGCGGCACCAACATAAAGGCAATGGCCGATTACTTCAGAAGTGTGGACTCCACCAGGATAGTACACTATGAGGGTGTGTTCAACGACCGCCACGTGGATGGGATAAGCGATGTGGAAAGCCAGATGTATACACCTGTGAAGGGCGTGGAAGCATTCCTCGAAAAAGACCGCAGTAAGCCTTTTATCATGTGCGAGTACATGCATGCCATGGGCAATTCCTGCGGAGGAATGTTTAAATACACCGATCTTGCAAAAAGCGAACCGCAGTTCCAGGGCGGGTTTATATGGGATTATATCGATCAGTCCCTCAATGCCACCGACCGCTACGGTGTGAAATATCAGAAATACGGCGGAGACTTTGATGACAGACCGTCGGACTATCAGTTCAGCGGAAACGGTATCGTATACGGCGGCAGCAGGCTTCCTTCACCTAAGATGCAGGAGGTTAAGTATAATTATCGTGACTTTGATATAGACTTTGATTTTACCGATAAAGTAACCAAGGCAGCGGGTACCGCGGGTTCCGGCAGCTTGAGTTATGTAAACCTTATCCTTAAGAACGAATCCCTTTTTACCGATGCTTCCGGGTACGAATGTGTTGTATCGCTTCTTAAGGACGGTGTGAGGGTTGCCGACAGAAAGGTTGAGATCGTTGCGGCTCCCGGCGAAACAGTTAGATACGACGAAGTTATGAACATCCCCGAAGGGGAAGGAGAATACACGGTTCAGGCTGCTGTTAGGATCAAGGAGAGCCTTGTATGGACAGAGAGAGGCCATGAGGTTGCATTCGGAGAGGCAGTATTCCCCGGAAGGAAAGCTCCCGCCTACATTGAGGGAGTCACAAGCGAAGTCATAAGCGGAAAGGGCGTTTCCGTAAGCAGGCCCGATACATTGCAGATAGTATATTCGGAGTATAATCTCGGCGTAAAAGGTGAGCATTTTACCGCGATATTCAATTACGGCGAAGCGGGACTCCAGTCATATACATACGGCGATAAGGAACTTTTAAAAGCAGCTCCGAGGCCAAACTTCTGGAGGGCACCCATCGACAACGATACCGGAAACGGCATGCAGATGAGATATGCGCAGTGGAAGATCGCCAGTATGTATCAGAGAAACGGGCAGCCCGACCGGGGCAGCAGAAATCCTTCCGTAAAGGAAAATGCAGACAGCGTTGAAGTGACCTATGATATTAAACTGGCAACCACTCCGGAGGCCTTTGTGGAGCTTAAATACACCGTGTACGGAAACGGTGCGGTTAAGGTGTGTCTATCCTATGATCCCGTTAAGGGACTGGGAGATATGCCGGAGTTTGGTGTGATGTTTAAGCTGGATGCCGGGTATGACCGCATAAAGTGGTATGGACGAGGCCCTGAGGAGTGCTACAGTGACAGACAGGAGGGCGCAAGGCTGGGACTCTATGAAGGCCTTGTAAAGGATCAGATGTCCGCCTATATGATCCCACAGGAGTGCGGAAACCACACCGATGTGAGATATGCAAAGGTTACGGATGAAAAAGGCAGAGGCCTCATATTCAGCGGACTTAAAGGTGAAAGTATGAGCTTTTCGGCCCTTCCTTATTCACCTCATGAGCTTGAAAATGCAATGCATCCCAACGAGCTTCCTCCGGTACATTACACCTATGTGCGCGCTGCAATGGCGCAGATGGGCGTAGGCGGAGACGACAGCTGGGGAGCGAGAGTACATCCGGAATTCCTTATCGATTCCGATAAACGGCTCGGATTTGCATTTTTCTTCAAAGGAATATAGTATATTTTTGTTATGGAAAAGAAAAGAGTCGGATATTTTGTTTTATTCTATATAATATGTTTTGCCATACTCGGAGTGCTCATAGTATGCATCAGGACCGGCATCGGGACAGGGCTTTCGGCAGATGTCAAGACGAAGCTGATCACGGCTGCCATCAAAACAGATGATATCGAGGATGCTGTATCAAAGGCCGGAGATAAGATTTCCGAGATCAGTGAGAAGATAGGTAGTATGACGCAGACCGGACAGGAAGCAACCGGGGCAGCGGAAGGATCAACCCAAAATCCGGGGGCAGATACCGGTTCCGCCGGGACCGGGGGTATCTTAGCAAGTACTGCGGATATCGGTCTTTATGATACGGACGGAGCGGGAAAGAATTATTCCTTCACATACGGCGGAATGAGCTTTAATGCCTATTTTAACGGGGAGAGCTGGACTATCTATGATTCCTATCGGGTCACCGTAGAGAGCGATATGAAGATCATCTGTCAGGCGCTGATAGATGTGCATCCGGTACTCGGACGTGACAGACAGTCGTACAGAACACCTGACGATATGGCTTATGAGTGGATGCAGCATAATATCGCATTCGAATATGTTCCCAGGGAAAGCCGGTGGTACGAACACGCAAAGGACGTCAACCTGGATCCCGACGATCAGGGAAGATCCATCGAAGAGATTTACGAGGACAGAACAGGAGAAAAACTGGATCTGGGAAAGATCTGGGAAAAGCTGAAACAGTATTATTGATCTGAAAGCGGGCTGGAAGATAATGAGCAGCGGAAATGAAAACAAAGACAGAAGAGTATTACAGGCAGTATACCGCTCAAGTCAGAGGATGTCGAAGATTGCCATAAGCATCATAGCCTTTCTTGAGGTGATGATGATAGTATACTCATTTATAAACAGCGGGCATTACGGAGAGTATTTGTGGCGTTACAGATGCCTTTATATCACGCTTTTATCGTTTGCCTTAATCTACATTTGTGTAGATCTGTTTGTAAATAAGGACCTGTCAAACAGATATAAAGTGCTGAATATCGTGAATCCGATATACAGCCTCGGCTTTTTTGCATGGGCTCTGGCCATTACTTATTCCGATGCTTTTATTCTCAATGCGACGGATCCTGTTGTTTTTATGACCTTTTCGTTGATGATCCCTCTGAGCATATATCTTCACCCATTTATATATGCGGCAATAGTGACTCTGGCGGATATAGCATTTCTTGTCGTGTTTGTAAGAACAAATGGGATCTCGGCTGTTATAATCAATATTTTTGTTTTCTTCATTTTCCAGTATGCTCTCGGGATCAGCTTCCAATATCTCAGATTAAAACTTGCGGAGCGCCTGGTGGACGAGGAGATAAAGGCTCGTATAGATGTGCTTACAGGGTGCAGAAACCGGCTCGTATATGAGGAAGATGTAAAGAAAACCTCAGGTGAGGCGCTTCCCGGAGATTTTGTGTATATATCACTTGATGTTAACGGCCTGAAGGATACAAACGATTCCTTCGGTCACGATTGCGGAGACAAGCTCCTGATCGGAGCAGCCCGGAGCATAGAGGGCGCTTTTGGCGAACAGGGAGTCGTCTACAGGATAGGCGGAGATGAATTTGTCGCGATGATACATGCGGGGCCGGATGAATTGCGTGCACTTTGCTCCAGACATGATTCTCTGATGGAAAAGTGGTCGGAGAATAACAGTCTCAGCCTCAGTATATCGAGAGGATGTGTGTCATCCGCCGATTACCCCGGAAAAGATATAGGTGATCTTTCTCTTATTGCCGATAAAAAGATGTATGAAGTAAAGAAAGAATACTATGAACAAGCAGGAAAAGACAGAAGAAGGCCCGAATAAACCGGGCCTTGTAATAAACTGATATGCCGGATCAGTTGAAATCATTGATGTCGGACATTTCTCCGCTTCCGATGTCCAGCATGTTGACGGTTCTTCTCTTGAGCCTTGCTTCCTCCGAAGCGTGAAGGATGAACTCCTTGATCTCCTTTGATTTTTTAACATGCTTTAGTACAAGTGTGGGATCGGTGGAATCGCCTGTAAAGCAGGTTATGGTTCCGACTCCGACCATTTTCTCGCCCAGAGTACGGGTCAGCCTGACATCCTGAACTTTATACATATAGCAATCATTCTCGGTTGACTTAAAGAAACCTGTATTGATAGTGATCATATCTTCACGGATATGATATTTCGTAAATGTAAAAGGCAGTCCGAAGAACAGCCAGCGCTTTCTTTCATGATATTCCATGTCATTTTCCTCCCGATAGTTTGATCGTATTTTTATTATATAAAAAAATATTTTATATGTCACCTTTTTATCCGCTGAAGCATATATAGTGTGTAAGGCCATTCGCAAAGACCTGATGTATGCTATATTCAGGAGGAGAAACAATGAATCAAAGAGAAAGGAATGAAGATAAAAGAAAAACCGATGCTTTGGATGGCATCGGTTTTTTCGTACACTTCATTTTGCATGATACCATAATCCGAAAAACAAGTCTATACCTTTTTTGGAATTTTTGCTAATATGTAGAGGCACTAAACAGGAACCGGATGCCAGTGATGTATGTGGCAGGAAAACGAAGTCGGCTTGAATCCGACAGCAAGCAGGAGACTAAGATGAGTGAAAAAAAGTTAACCGGAACTTTCTACGGAACAACCCGGGAAGACGAAGAAAAAAAGCTTGAACAAGTCACCGGGATCGCTGAGGAAAAACTCAGAAGCATCAAACAGTATGCAGAGAATCTGCAGGAAGAAATGAAATCTCTTCGGGAAGTCTATGATGCCGAGGACAAGGAAGGTCTGGCACAATGGTTCAATACCGACGCCAGATTTCAGGAGGTCAGAAATGACATCAGACGGGCGGAAAGAGCCTGCACAAAACCATTCTTCGGAAGAATAGATATTGAAGATGACGAGAATGGCAAGCGGGAAACCCTCTACATCGGGAAGGCAGATATAGCAAAAAACCCGTCGGAACCCGAAGTGGTAAGCTGGAGAGCCCCCATATCTTCCGTGTACTATGACAGCAGCCTTGGAAACTGCAGTTACAAGGTCCCCCGGGAAGGAATATACAGGGTGGACCTCAAAAGAAAGCGCACCTACGAGATAGAGGACGGCATAATAAAGGATTATTACGACTCCGATGTGGTTGCAAATGACGATCTGCTCACCAAGTACCTGTCCAAAAGCAAAAGAAATGTCTTAAGCGAGATAATCGCCACCATTCAGCAGGAACAGAATGAAGTTATACGTATGAATCCCAAACACAATGTGCTTATACAGGGAAGTGCGGGATCCGGAAAGACTACGGTCGCCATGCACCGTATCTCATACATCCTGTACAATTACGATACGGAGTTCAAACCCGACGGTTTCTATATTGTGGGCAGCAACAAGGTACTGCTGAACTATATAACCGGCGTCCTCCCTGATCTTGATGTGTACGGGGTCCGTCAGATGACAATGGAAGAGCTGTTTACAAGGCTCCTTTATGAGGATTGGGACCGAAAGAAATACCGGGTCCGCAAGTTTGACAAAAAAGAAAAGAGCATCGGCATAAAAGGGACCGGTGAATGGTTTGAAAGATTACGTGCTTTCTGTAAAAAAATCGAGTGGGAGCATATACCGAGAGAAGATATGCTCATGGAAAAGACAGGACATCTTTTGATGAGCAGATCGGAAATCGAAAAAGTACTTACCGATTATCCTGACTGGTCTATGGTAAGAAGATTCGAACGCCTCAACGATCTGATGGAAAGCAAGGTGGAAGCCGAACTCTACGGAAACGGCTATACTTACAGCAATGAGGAGCAGAAAAAGCTCTTAAGAAAGTATTCGAATTACTTCAACAGATTCATCTGGAAAGGCTCCGTATTCGATATATATGAGGAATTTGTAAACAAGGAGCTTAAGGATAACCCGGGGATCATTTACGAAAAAAATGCTCCGGATCTTTATGATCTTGCATCTCTTGCCTACATCTATAAAAGGATCAAGGAGAGCGAGGTCATTCAGGAGGCGAGTCATGTCGTAATAGACGAAGCGCAGGACTTCGGGATGACGATCTATCATTCGCTCAAATACTGCATGAGCAAGTGCACGTTCACGATAATGGGGGATGTCTCGCAGAACATCAATTTTGACTGCGGCCTTCAGGATTGGGAAGAACTTAAAAAAGTTATGCTTCCCGACCGGTACGATTATTTCGGGCTGCTTCGCAAAAGCTACAGAAATACTGTTGAGATATCCCATTTCGCTACGGATGTATTAAAGCATGCATCATTCCCCATATACCCGGTAGAACCCATAATACGCCACGGTGATGATGTTAAGTGCATAAAAGCCACCGATACGGTATCACATAAGAAAGCCGTTCTGGAATGCATCCGGTCCATGCGCGGGAAACAGTACGAAACGATCGCTGTGATATGCAAGGATACCCGGGAAGCTGCAGATGTATATGAATATATGCGTGATTGTGAGGATGTCAAATACTTCTCCGGAGAGGACACTGAGTTTTCTAACGGTGTGTATGTCATCCCCATAGAGTATTCAAAGGGCCTTGAGTTTGATGCCGTTATTATATTCGATGCTTCCGACAGGGCATATCCCAAAGAAGACGGTTATGCCAGGCTCTTGTATGTTGCGGCTACCAGGGCACTCCATGAGTTAAAGGTATTCTACCTTAACGATCTGAGCGGGCTTATTGCGGATCCGATACCGGCGGAGAGAGAAAACATCACTTTTGCGGAAGATACCTATCATATAAAGCCTCGTGTTATTGAAGAAGAGTTTAAAACCAGGGAAGAGGTCGCAAGTGAGCAGGCCAGGGAGGGTGACTTTGACCGGAAGCTGAGGGACAGATATGGCCCGAAAAAGATAGTGGTTAAAGCGGAAAAACCGAACGCAGAAAAAAACGTTCCCCATACAGTAGTGGTAAAGGTTGGGGTGATAAAGCCCTTGCTATATGACAATGCGGGAAAACACGATGCGGATAATAATGCGGATAAGAAGGGTACTGACAGCAAAACTCCCATATCCGAGTTTGGGAGCATGCCTGAGACCACCTCGTTAAAACCCATCGGACATGCCAGAATAGATAATGCCGTAAGGTGGGTAAATAAGGATAAAGACAAAGTTGAGGCAGTAACAGGGTACGGAACGCTGAACATTATCCCCATTGCCGATGAAACAGTCCGGATACTGTTTTCCAAGGGGGATCCCGACAAAAAACGAAGCCTTCCCGATGAAATAAAAATGAATCCGTCGGTCAAATGGCTCTGCGCAAATGTAAGAGATGCAGTCGAAATAAGACTTGAGAAGCTGACTGTGAGGATCGACAAGAAAACAGGGGCTGTATCGTTTATCTCTCAAAAGGGAGATATCCTTCTTTCGGAAAACCCGGCATGTGCAAGACAATACCACGGAAATGCCGACATATGGTGGGAATACTTCGACTGGTCAAAGAAGGAAAACTTAAGTGCCAGGGGTGATGAGCCTTCCGTTTGGGATGATATAACAAACAAGGCCAAGTATATATCCCACACCGCACTTTCAAAAATGCCTTCGGTGATGATGTCTTCCAAAGGATATCAGATCATAGTACCGGGTTCTGTAAAGGTCATGGCATGCACTATACCTGCCTATGGGCCATATCTGCGCTTTGAAGATACATCGTGCATAGACTATATATTCAGAACGGCAAGGTGATGCCGAATATGACTCTGAACATATCCAGAATGCCTACACCCGAGCCGGAGTCTTCATACGAATTATCTGTGTAAGGGGTATCCTCAAAACCGTTATTGTTAAGATAATCTACAAAACGGCTCAGCCTGGGTTCCCAATAGTTATGAAAAGCTTCATTTTTTCCAAATATGCGTATAAGTTTGGGACTAATGAAGTAATATGTCTTGATAAATGCACGCCCATACCATGTTTTATCCAGAACTCCATCTCTAAAACGGCGGAGTGTCCAAACTTCAGGGGTATCATAGGAACCATAGACAGATGTTGCGATGTAGCAGCCGTCTTTTCCTTTGTATACTGCATGGTAAACAGTTTCACCGGTGACGGGAAGAATCTCAGGGGCCCAATAATTGAAGTTGAGCTCGTTACCTTCTTCATCCCTGGTGCTTAATTTATTCTCGTCATCGGGATATACAGGAGTCTCACCATATTTACACTTTATGGTATAAACAACTTCATTTCCATCCTGTTCACCCATAAAGGTTATAGTATACAGCTTATCCGTGGACTTGAAAACTGCAGTATATGTAGCATCCTTTGTAACCTGAGTTATATTTGGACTCCAGTTAGCGAATTCGTAGATATATTCCGCAGTTTCATCCTTTGACGGTTCTTGTCCGGTATACTTCGGAGTATCACCATATTTGTAATCCGAAGATTGCAGTACTGTTCCGTCTTCGTTAACAAATGTGATTTTATATTTTTTCTCTGTTTTTTTGAAACTTACGGTGTAGGTTGTGTCACCGGTTACTTTAGAGACAGCGGGAGACCAGAAAAACTCATAAGTATACTTATCATCTTCTTTCTTTGTGGGGGTACTCCCGCGGTACGATGGTGTTTCGTCATAGCCGAGAGTGTCGGTCTGAAGATTATTTCCGTCGCTATCAACAAAGTTGATAGTATATAGTCGTTTCTTTGCAGTATATTGAGCAGTATAAGTTGTATCAGCATAAGTCCCGGCGAACTCGGGAGACCACCCGGCAAACTTATAGGTATAAAAATTATCAGCCTCTCTTATCGGTGTAGGCCCTACGTAGGAAGGAATTCGGCCGCTTGTTACCGTGAAAGATTGAAGTGTAGTCGTGTCATAATTTACAAATGTTATAGTATAAGCCGGTGCGGGTTCCGGATCGGGAATCGGAGCAACATCCGGCATAGTATCGTCCGGCATAGTATCGGGCATGGGAACAGATCTTGATTCCCGGGAAAAAACGGCAGTGTAGGTCGCATCACCTGATACGGCAGTTATTGAAGAACTCCAACCTGAAAAGGAATATATGTATCCATCGTCAGAGGGTTTTTCAGGCGTTGAACCGTTATAGGTGGGGGTAGAGCCGTATTCAAATGCTGAGGACTGTAAGGTCTCTCCATTATAATTATTGAATGTGATGGTATAGGAGCGGAGGGACTCATTAAATGATGGGGAAACAGTGATCGTAGTAAGCCCGGAAACCTCCACTGTATCGTCAACACTCGGATCCTTCCATCCGCTGAATGTATAGTTATATTTGGCGTTTGAAGGCTTTGTGGGAGCTACATCTCCGGGATAAAGAAGGGCATGTGTGGTGGGATCTTTTAATTCATTATATGCTGCGTCAGAGATATTGCCTGTATCATACAGATCAGTCCCATCGTCATTTTTCCAGATGACTCTCCACTGAGGCTCCGGATCGGGATCCGGCGCAGGATTGTTTTTTGCTTCCCGGGAAAAAACCGCAGTGTAGGTTGTATCACCTGATACTGCTGTTATTGAAGGATCCCAGCCGGTAAACGTATATATGTATTCATCGTCAGAGGGTCTTTCAGGCAACGAACCGTTATAGGCCGGGGTAGAGCCGTATTCATACACAGAGGATTGCAGGGTCTCTTCGTTATAATTACTGAATGTGACGGTATAGGAGCGGAGGGACGAATTAAATGACGGGAAGATAGTGATCGTAGTAAGCCCGGGTACTTCCACAATATCGTCGGGATCCAGATCTTTCCATCCGCTGAAGGTATAGCTGTATTGGGCATCGGAAGGTTTTGTGGGAGTAACATCTCCGGGATAAACCGGGGCAGATGTGGTGGGATCTCTTAATTCGTCATATGCCGTGTCAGAGATATTGCCTGTATCATACAGATCGGTCCCATCGCCGTTTTTCCATATAACTCTCCACTGAGGCCCCGGATCGGGATCCGGCGCAGGATTGTTTTTTGCTTCCCGGGAAAAAACCGCAGTGTAGGTTGTATCACCTGATACTGCTGTTATTGAAGGATCCCAGCCGGTAAACGTATATATGTATTCATCGTCAGAGGGTCTTTCAGGCAACGAACCGTTATAGGCCGGGGTAGAGCCGTATTCATACACAGAGGATTGCAGGGTCTCTTCGTTATAATTACTGAATGTGACGGTATAGGAGCGGAGGGACGAATTAAATGACGGGAAGATAGTGATCGTAGTAAGCCCGGGTACTTCCACAATATCGTCGGGATCCAGATCTTTCCATCCGCTGAAGGTATAGCTGTATTGGGCATCGGAAGGTTTTGTGGGAGCTACATCTCCGGGATAAATCGGGGCAGATGTGGTGGGATCTTTTAATTCATTATATGCTGCGTCAGAGATATTGCCTGTATCATACAGATCAGTCCCATCGCCATTTTTCCATATAACTCTCCACTGAGGCCCCGGATCGGGATCCGCAACCGACGGGATATATATCATCGATGACAGGATCAGTGACAGACACAAAACCAGAGACAGTTTACTAAAGATACTATGAAATCTGTTAAACTTCATGATGTTACCCTCCAATCCACTTGTACAAACGGATATGATAAACCGATCACCTCAGATTATAGCATAATATTCAGGTTTACTCCAACAACACTTGTGTAAATCATAAAGAGAAACACTGACGAATTGCTTTTTTTGATCAAAAAGTGTTTACAACGTACCCGGCATGTGGTAATATACCCATTGTGTGTTCAGCCTTCACTCGGATACAGGAAACTCCAACCTTATCTTAGTAAATGGCGGTTAACAGAGAATTCAGGAGGAAAAAGAAATGATTACCAAAGAGAAAAAGACAGCGATCATGAACGAGTTTGCAAGAACTCCCGGCGACACAGGTTCACCCGAGGTACAGGTAGCAGTTCTTACCGCAAGGATCAAGGAACTCACCGAGCACCTTAAGGAGAATCCCAAGGATCATCACTCACGCCGCGGAATGCTCAAGATGATCGGTCAGAGAAGAGGACTCTTAAGCTATCTTCAGAAGAAGGATATCGAGAGATATCGTGCTCTTATCGAGAAGCTTGGTCTTCGTAAATAATTGTAATTATCATGGCGGGGTCACACAGGTGGCTCCGCTATTGTTATGCCGCAAGAGATTCTTTGCGCTGTCGCAGGCTGTATTTTAAATACTGTGGCAAGCCGCATATATAATAATGCTTGGAAATCTCCGCAAAATATGATATAATCATAAATCGGTAACTTGGGCGGAAGTCATTTCCGAGACCGCTGAAAACCGCAGCATTTATTTGAACTTTGATCCGCTGTTTTCAGTAGTTTCGGCAGTCTTCCGCTCCGATATACATTTTATATGCTGCAAAGCAGCAGAAAGGAGCAGTATGTCTTACAAGACTTACGAAATGGAACTTGCCGGACGTACCCTCAAGGTCGATATCGACCGTGTGGGCAAGCAGGCGAACGGATGTGCATTCATGCACTACGGCGATACCACCGTTCTCTGTACCGCTACGGCATCAGAAAAGCCCCGTGACGGAATAGACTTTTTCCCTCTCTCTGTAGAGTATGAGGAAAAGATGTATGCCGTTGGAAAAATTCCCGGAGGCTTCAACAAGAGAGAGGGCAAGGCAAGCGAGAATGCAATCCTTACAAGCCGCGTTATCGACCGCCCCATGCGTCCTCTTTTCCCTAAGGATTACCGCAATGATGTTACCCTCAACACGATGGTAATGAGCGTTGATCCCGCTAACCGCCCCGAGCTCGTAGCTATGCTCGGCGCATCAATCTCCACCTGCATCTCAGACATCCCGTTTGACGGACCTTGCGCAATGACTCAGGTGGGAATGATTAACGGTGAATTCATCATCAACCCTTCTCAGGAGCAGTGGGCAAGCGGAGACCTTAAGCTTACTGTTGCATCCACCAAGCAGAAGGTTATCATGATCGAGGCAGGAGCTAACGAGATTCCCGAAGCTAATATGATCGAGGCTATCTACAAGGCTCATGATGTTAACCAGACTATCATCGCTTTCATCGACAAGATCGTAGCAGAGTGCGGAAAGAAAAAGCATGAGTACACAAGCTGCGCAGTTCCCGCAGAGCTTTTCGAGGCCATCAAGGAGATCGTTCCTCCTTCAGAGATGGAAGTAGCGGTATTTACCGACGAGAAGCAGGTTCGCGAAGAGAACATCAGAAATATCACCGCTAAGCTCGAGGAAGCATTTGCAGACAACGAAGAGTGGCTTGCAATCCTCGGTGAGGCTATTTATCAGTACGAGAAGAAGACCGTCCGCAAGATGATCCTCAAAGATCACAAGCGCCCCGACGGAAGAGAGATCACCCAGATCCGTCCTCTCGCTGCTGAGGTTGATATCATCCCCAGAGTTCACGGTTCTTCAATGTTTACCCGTGGACAGACTCAGATCTGTGACGTTGTTACCCTTGCACCTCTTTCCGAGATGCAGAAGGTTGACGGACTTGACGACAACGTGACCGAGAAGAGATACATCCATCATTACAATTTCCCTTCATACTCCGTAGGCGAGACAAAGCCCAGCCGCGGACCGGGACGTCGTGAGATCGGACACGGAGCTCTTGCGGAGCGTGCCCTTATCCCCGTTCTTCCCAGTGTTGAAGAGTTCCCTTATGCTATCCGTGCCGTATCCGAGACTTTCGAGTCCAACGGATCCACATCAATGGCTTCCACATGTGCATCATGTATGTCACTTATGGCAGCAGGCGTTCCCATCAAGAAGATGGTAGCCGGAATCAGCTGCGGACTTGTTACCGGAGATACAGATGATGATTTCGTTCTCCTTACAGATATCCAGGGCCTTGAGGACTTCTTCGGAGATATGGACTTCAAGGTAACCGGTACCACAGACGGCATCACAGCTATCCAGATGGATATCAAGATCCACGGTCTTACCAGACCCATCGTAGAAGGAGCTATCGCAAGATGCCGCGAGGCAAGACTCTTTATCATGGATAATTGCATGAAGCCCGCTATCGCTGCTCCCAGACCTACCGTTAACGAGTGGGCACCTAAGATCGTTTCTATTCAGATCGATCCCGAGAAGATCGGTGATGTTGTTGGCCAGAGAGGAAAGACCATCAACGAGATCATTGCCCGTACAGGCGTTAAGATCGATATCGATGATGACGGACGCGTATCCGTATGCGGAACCGATAAGGAAGCAATGGACAAGGCTATCGAGATGATCAAGATTATCGTCACCGACTTCGAAGAAGGCCAGATCTTCAAGGGTAAGGTTGTTTCCATCAAAGAGTTCGGTGCATTCATCGAGTTTGCTCCCGGCAAGGAAGGAATGGTTCACATTTCCAAGATCGCACGAGAGAGAGTAGAGCATGTTGAGGATTACCTCACACTCGGCGATATCGTTACGGTCGTATGCCTCGGCAAAGACAAGATGGGACGCATCAGTTTCTCAATGAAAGACGTTGCACAGCAATAATGATATAAAGACTGCAAGGCTCCCTTTTAAAGGGAGCCTTTGTAGAATATGAGATTTGATTTACATAACACAAGGGCATGATTTACATAACATAAATGCAAAGTTTACATAAGTAAGTAAAACACGGAACAGGAAGATTTTTCATAGGAGAAAAGTTTCAATGGGAAATGTAAGACGAGTATACGTCGAAAAGAAAAAGCCTTTCGCGGTAAAGGCAAACGAGCTTCATGAGGAGCTTAAGAATTATCTTGGAATAAACGTGGAAGAGGTAAGGATATTCATCCGTTATGATGTGGAGAATATCTCCGATGCCACTTTTGAGAAAGCCTGCAGGACAGTTTTTTCCGAACCGCCTGTAGACGATCTATATATGGAAACAATAGATATCCCGGCAGGGAGCAGAGTCTTTTCAGTAGAATTCCTTCCGGGTCAGTTCGACCAGAGAGCCGATTCAGCCGTTCAGTGCGTTCAGTTCCTTAATGAAAGCGAAAACCCCGTCATTCGCACGGCTGTTACCTATATGATAACAGGAAGTATTACGGAAGAGGAATTCGACCGCATAAAGGGATACTGCATTAACCCCGTGGATTCAAGAGAGACCGGTCTTGAAAAGCCCGATACTCTGATCACAGTATATGATGAACCCGCAAGCGTTAAGATCTTTGACGGATTTAAGGATCTTGACGAGAGGGATCTTAAAGAGCTCTACGATTCCCTCGGTCTGGCCATGACCTTCAGGGATTTCCAGCATATTCAGAATTATTTCAAAAATGACGAGAACCGCGATCCTTCCATGACTGAGATCCGTGTTCTTGACACATACTGGTCCGATCATTGCCGCCACACCACCTTCTCCACAGAGCTTAAGGATGTTGAGTTCGGAGAGGGATATTACCGTTCACCCATCGAGACTACATACCAGAGCTATCTCGATACAAGGGAAGAGCTTTTTGCAGGCAGGGATGATAAGTTTTCATGCCTTATGGACCTCGGCACCATAGCTGCCAAGAAGCTTAAGAAAGACGGAAAGCTTGAGGATCAGGAAGAATCGGATGAGATAAATGCCTGCTCCATCGTGGTTCCTGTCGAGATGGACTACGGCGACAGAAGAGAGACCGAAGAGTGGCTCGTATTTTTTAAGAACGAGACACACAATCACCCTACGGAGATCGAGCCTTTCGGAGGCGCTGCAACCTGCCTTGGCGGTGCGATAAGAGATCCCCTTTCGGGAAGAGGATATGTATATCAGGCTATGCGTGTCACCGGTGCGGCAGATCCTACAGTTCCGGTATCACAGACATTAAAGGGAAAGCTTTCCCAGAAAAAGCTTGTTAAGACCGCAGCCAGCGGATATTCATCATACGGAAACCAGATCGGTCTGGCGACCGGTTATGTCAAGGAAGTATATCATCCTGATTATGTTGCAAAGCGTATGGAGATCGGTGCGGTAATGGGAGCAGCTCCCAGAAGGAACGTTATCCGCGAGACATCCGATCCCGGCGATATCATCATCCTGCTCGGCGGAAGAACGGGACGTGACGGATGCGGAGGCGCAACCGGATCATCCAAAGTGCATACCACCAGCTCCATCGAGACCTGCGGTGCCGAAGTACAGAAGGGTAACGCGCCCACAGAGAGAAAGATCCAGAGGCTCTTCAGAAGGGCCGAGGTCACAAAGCTAATAAAGAAGTGCAACGATTTCGGTGCGGGCGGAGTTTCCGTAGCCATCGGTGAGCTTGCTGACGGTCTTGTGGTCGACCTTGATAAAGTACCCAAGAAATATGCGGGACTTGACGGAACCGAGCTTGCCATCTCCGAATCACAGGAGAGAATGGCAGTGGTAGTCGACCCCGCCAATGTAGATGCATTCCTTAAATATGCGGATGAGGAGAACCTGGAAGCTACCGCCGTGGCAACAGTTACGGAGGAGCCAAGGCTGGTGCTCAACTGGAGAGGAGAGCCCATCGTTAATCTTAAGAGATCATTCCTCGATACCAACGGTGCCCATCAGGAGACATCCGTTAAAGTGGATATCCCTTCGGAGGAAGATAATTATTTCGAAAAGATCTCAATCCCCGCGGTAGCGGATGCGGTTACAAAGGAAAGCTTTGAACAGGCGTTTCTCGCCACTCTGCGCGACCTTAACGTATGCTCTCAGAAGGGCCTTGTGGAGATGTTTGACTCATCCATCGGAGCGGGCAGCGTGCTTATGCCCTACGGTGGCAAGTATCAGCTGACAGAGACTCAGTCGATGGTAGCAAAGCTTCCCACACTTGAAGGGACCACCGACACCGTCACCATGATGAGCTATGGTTTCGATCCATATCTTTCAAGCTGGAGCCCTTATCACGGTGCGATCTATGCTGTGACCGAATCAATGGCAAGGATCGTGGCAAGCGGAGGAGACGCTTCCAGGATAAGATTTACGTTCCAGGAGTACTTCCGCAGGATGACATCGGATCCCGAACGCTGGAGCCAGCCTTTTGCAGCGCTTCTGGGGGCTTATGATGCCCAGATCGGATTCGGGCTTCCTTCCATCGGAGGAAAGGATTCCATGTCCGGAACCTTCAACGATATAGATGTTCCTCCGACACTTGTATCCTTTGCGGTAGATATTGCAAAAGACAAAGATATCATCACACCCGAGCTTAAGGAGGCGGGAGATAAGCTGGTACTTTTCAGAATTGAAAAGGATGATTTTGATATTCCCATGTATGAAGCTGTATCCGAGCTTTATGCCAAGATCCATGAGATAAGCGGGAAGGGAATAATAAAGGCAGCTTATGCTTTGGACAGCAAGGGTATTGCTGCAGCCGCTGCAAAGATGGCATTCGGAAACGGATTCGGTGTGAAGTTTGATGCCGGGCTTGATCTTGAGGAACTCTTTGAGAACGGACTGGGAAATATTCTGGCTGAGATTCCCGCAGACAGACTCGAAGGTCTTTCGGATATCGAATATGACGTTGTGGGAACGGTAACGACAGAGCCTGAGTTTGTATTCAGGGATGAGAAGATAACATTAAGAGGTGCCGAGGAAGTATGGACCGGTACCCTTGAAAAGGTATTTCCCACCAAGGCTTCCAAGTCGAAGGAGGCTGTGCAGAGCCCTGTTTACAAGGCGGACAGCATCTATGTATGCAAGAATAAGGTGGCTAAACCTACGGTATTCATCCCTGTATTCCCGGGAACAAACTGTGAGTATGATTCCGCCAGAGCATTTGAAAACGCGGGTGCAAATGTGGTAACAAAGGTATTCCGCAATATGACGGGATCGCAGATAACGGAATCTGTTGATGAATATGTAAAAGCGATCGATAATGCGCAGATAATCATGTTCCCCGGCGGATTCTCCGCAGGTGATGAGCCTGACGGAAGTGCGAAGTTCTTTGCCACAGCATTCCAGAATGAAAAGCTCAAGGATGCTGTTACAAGGCTTCTCAATGAAAGAGACGGGCTTGCTCTTGGAATCTGTAACGGATTCCAGGCTCTTATCAAGCTGGGACTTGTCCCCAACGGAAAGATAACAGGGCAGAACGCGGAGTCTGCTACGCTCACGTTTAATACCATAAGCCGTCATATATCTAAAATGGTTTATACCAAGGTTGTTTCCAACAAGAGCCCTTGGCTTGCACTTGCAGAGCCCGGTGCAACTTACTGCAGCCCTGCATCGCATGGTGAGGGAAGATTCGTAGCACCTCAGGATGTGATAAAGAAGCTGTTTGAGAATGGGCAGGTTGCTACTCAGTATGCCGACTTTGACGGAAATGTTTCCATGGATGAAGAGTGGAATGTGAACGGATCGTACTGTGCTATCGAGGGAATCACCTCTCCCGACGGAAGGTGCTTCGGAAAGATGGCGCATGCAGAGCGTCGTGGCAAAGGGGTTGCGATCAACATTTACGGCGAGCAGGATCTGAAGATCTTTGAAGCGGGTGTGAAGTACTTCCTGTAAGATAAATATAATGTAAATACCGCCGATTATCGGCTTCTCTACGAAGGAGTAGGACCAAGGGGGAGGTGCGTTTAATCGGCGATTTTTTAGGAGATCATAATGAAGGCTTATTTGATACTGGAAGACGGAACTGTGTTTGAAGGAACTCACTTCGGCGCGGTAAAAGAAGTGATCAGCGAGATTGTGTTCAACACTTCGATGGCAGGCTACCTTGAAGTGCTGACCGACCCTTCCTACGCAGGACAGGCTGTGTGCATGACATATCCGCTCATAGGCAATTACGGTGTATGCTATGAAGATATGGAATCAAGACAGGCATGGCCCGACGGATTTATAGTGAGAGAAGTTGCGGAACATCCCAGCAACTTCAGATGTGACTGCACGCTTCAGCAGTTTATGGAAGAGCAGGGGATTCCCGGGATCGCAGGCATCGACACAAGACAGCTGACCAGGATCCTTAGAGAGAAAGGAACCATGAACGGCTGCATTACCACGAATGAATATTTCAACATCGATGAGCTGATTCCGAAAATGAAGACATATACCACCGGCAAAGTGGTGGAAAAGGTCACCTGCCCGGAAAAATATACAGTGAAAGGATCAAGGGACCTTTCCGAGAACGGTCCGGTTTCCGGGCTTTCGATATTTGACAAAGAGGCTTTTGAGAAGGGGGAGAGAGAAAAGAGACCATCCCTTGTGACCGAGCTTAACGGAGCAGGCCTCAAAGTGGCGCTCTTTGACTTCGGCGCCAAGAAAAACATAGCAGCTTCCCTTGCGGCCAGAGGATGCGACGTTACGATATATCCCGCACTCACGAAGGCAGAGGAGATACTGGCGGATAAGCCCGACGGGATCATGCTTTCAAACGGACCGGGAGATCCGAAGGACTGCGGACCCATCATAGATGAGATTAAGAAACTCTATGACAGTGACATTCCGATATTTGCCATATGCCTTGGACATCAGCTGATGGCACTTGCGACAGGAGCGGATACTCATAAGCTGAAATACGGGCACCGCGGAGGAAACCACCCGGTAAAGGATCTGGCAACCGGAAGAGTGTATATATCCTCTCAGAATCACGGATATGTGGTTGATACAGATAAGCTGGATGAGAAAACAGCGGTTCCGGCATTCATAAATGTCAATGATGGGACCAATGAGGGGCTTAAGTACACGGGAAAGAACATATTTACCGTACAGTTCCACCCCGAGGCCTGCCCCGGCCCGCAGGATTCCGGATACCTGTTTGACAGATTTATAAAGATGATGAAGGACAGATAATTATGCCTAAGAATGAAAATGTAAAACGCGTAATGGTAATAGGTTCCGGTCCGATAGTGATCGGACAGGCGGCGGAATTTGACTACGCAGGAACTCAGGCCTGCCGCTCTCTTAAGGAGGAAGGCGTGGAGGTCATCCTCGTTAACTCCAATCCCGCCACCATTATGACGGACAAAAATATAGCGGACAAGGTTTATATAGAGCCCCTCACGGTGCCTGTGCTGGAGCAGATAATCGAAAAAGAAAAACCGGATTCCATCCTTCCCACACTGGGAGGCCAGGCAGGTCTAAACCTTGGAATGGAACTTGAGGAATCGGGATTCCTCAAAGAGCATAATGTAACCCTTCTGGGAACCACTGCAGAGACCATCAGAAACGCCGAAGGACGTCAGGAATTCAAAGACCTGATGGAGCGCATAGGTGAGCCTGTGGCTGCTTCGCTTGTTGTTAAGAGCGTGGAGGACGGGATCAGATTCACCAACAGCATAGGCTATCCCGTTGTATTAAGGCCCGCATATACACTGGGCGGATCGGGAGGAGGAATAGCCCATAATCAGACAGAGCTTGAAGAGATACTCGAAAACGGACTCAGACTTTCCAGAGTGGGAGAAGTGCTTGTTGAGCGCTGCATTGCAGGCTGGAAAGAGATCGAATATGAGGTGATGCGCGACAGTGCAGGAAACGTTATCACCGTCTGCAACATGGAAAATATCGATCCTGTCGGAGTGCATACGGGAGATTCAATAGTTGTGGCTCCCTCGCAGACACTTTCGGACAAAGAGTATCAGATGCTCCGCACTTCTGCTCTCAAGATAATATCTGAGCTCAAGATAACCGGCGGATGCAACGTACAGTTTGCCCTTCATCCCACCAGCTTTGAGTACTGTGTAATAGAAGTTAACCCCAGAGTGTCACGCTCGTCGGCACTTGCCTCAAAGGCAACGGGATATCCTATCGCAAAGGTTGCCGCCAAGATCGCTCTTGGCTTTACTCTCGATGAGATCAAAAATGCGATCACCAAAAAGACATACGCATCTTTTGAGCCTGCGCTTGATTACTGCGTCGTAAAGATGCCGCGCCTTCCCTTCGATAAATTCATCACCGCGAAGAGAAGCCTCACCACACAGATGAAGGCGACCGGTGAGGTAATGAGTATCTGCAATAATTTTGAGGGAGCGCTGATGAAAGCAATCAGATCCCTTGAACAGCATGTGGACTGCTTAAGAAGCTATGACTTTTCATCCCTTGATGCGGAGGAACTCAAAGAGAGACTTAAGACAGTCGATGATATGCGTATCTGGGTAATTGCCGAGGCTCTCAGAAAAGGAATCGACTATAAGACCATTCACGAGATCACCATGATAGACGAATGGTTCATAGATAAGATAAACAGGATCGTAAAAACAGAGTACGCTCTCGAGGAAGTCAAAACATCCGGCAAAGAGCTGAGCGAAGAACTTCTGAAAGAAGCAAAAAGACTGGAATTCCCCGATAATGTGATCGCGCGTTTTACCGGCAAAAAGGAAGAGGAGATCCTTTCTCTCAGAAGAGAAAAAGGCATCACTCCGGTCTACAAGATAGTTGATACCTGCGCTGCGGAATTTGATGCGGCCACCCCTTATTATTATTCCGTATACGGCGGAGAGAACGAAGCCAGAAAGACCGAGGGAAAGAAAAAAGTACTCGTACTCGGTTCCGGACCTATAAGAATCGGACAGGGAATAGAGTTCGATTACTGCTCGGTACATGCCACATGGGCATTTGCTAAAGCCGGATATGAAACCATAATCATCAACAACAATCCGGAGACCGTATCCACCGACTTTGACATTGCGGACAAGCTCTACTTTGAGCCGCTTACCAATGAGGATGTTGAAGCTATCGTTGACATCGAAAAGCCCGACGGAGCGGTTGTACAGTTTGGCGGACAGACTGCCATAAAGCTGACGGAGCATCTTATGAGAATAGGTGTTCCCATCCTTGGAACCAAAGCCGAGGATGTGGACGCTGCAGAGGACAGAGAACTCTTCGACAAGATATTGCAGGAGACCGGTATACCTCGCGCCGCGGGAGGCACTGTTTACACAGCCGAAGAAGCCAAGGAAGTGGCTAACAGGCTGGGATATCCTGTATTGGTACGCCCTTCCTACGTGCTTGGCGGGCAGGGAATGCAGATAGCCACAAACGATCAGGAAATAGAAGAGTTCATGGAGATCATTAACCGCATAGCGCAGGATCATCCTATCCTGGTAGATAAGTACCTGCAGGGTAAGGAGATCGAAGTTGATGCGGTATGTGACGGAACGGACATACTGATACCGGGGATCATGGAACATATCGAAAGGACAGGAATCCACTCAGGAGATTCTATCTCGGTTTATCCCGCTCCCACTATCGGAAGGCTTATCAAGGATAAGATCGCGGAATACACGAGGCGTCTGGCAAAAGCACTACACGTAAAGGGTATGATAAACATCCAGTTTATCGCTATAGATGAGGATGTGTACGTTATAGAGGTCAACCCCAGATCCTCAAGGACCGTTCCCTATATCAGCAAGGTGACGGGAATCCCCATCGTTGATCTTGCTACGGAAGTGATCATCGGAAAGACGATAAAGGAGCTTGGATATAAGCCCGGTCTTCAGCCTGAGGCCGATTATTACGCAATTAAGATGCCGGTATTCTCTTTTGAGAAGATAAGAGGTGCGGAGATAAGCTTAGGCCCCGAGATGAAGTCCACCGGAGAATGCCTCGGAATATCAAAGAATTTTGACGAAGCGCTTTATAAAGCATTCCTTGGAGCCGGAGTGCAGCTTCCCAAGCATAAACAGATGATAATCACCGTAAAGGATGCGGACAAGGGAGAAGCCATCAAGGTGGCAAAAAGATTTGAAAAACTGGGATATATCATCTATGCCACCAGATCCACCGCAGCCGCTCTTAACGAGGCCGGTATAAAGGCGAGAAAAGTCAACAAGATCCACCAGGAAAGTCCTACGGTAATGGACCTTATTCTCGGCCACAGGATAGATCTTGTTATAGACACTCCTACTCAGGGACGCGATAAAACAAGAGACGGATTCATCATCAGACGAAATGCCATCGAAACAGGAGTCTATTGCATAACTGCCATGGATACTGCAAATGCACTGGCTCGCGCACTTGAAAATGCGATGGCCCAGGAAAAACTGGAGCTGGTGGATATCGCATCTTTGTAATGCATTAAAACAAATAATATCCTGCTTTGCAAAAATAGTAATTTCTATTTGCGAAGCAGGATTTTTTTTGTATAATAGATTTGATTGGAGTACTTATGTAAATCATGTGATTGGACTGGAGAAGGCTATGATCGAGCATAAAGTAATGGTCCTCGGATTAAAGGAAACATTCATTATCCGCGTGCTTGTAAAGAAACTGAATGATGCGGGAATAGAGGCAAATTTCGTGCCTGCTACGGTTAATGACATCAATAATAACTGGAATAAATACTCACTCCTTACATACTATCTGGAATCGGGAGAAAGGATCGCCGGTGAAGTAACAAGGTTCCTTTGCGATAAGCTGATGGATATTGAGAACGACAGGCAGCTTATCCTTATCGGTGACGCGGAAGATGCCAGGATCGCAACGGATAATCTTCCCGGAGAGTATCTCTATAAAGTGTTCCATCGCCCCCTCGACAATGAATCATACATCCGGACCGTGACGGAAGTATTCGGAAAGATAAAAGAGGGAGAGTTCAAAAAGAGAATCCTTGTTGTTGATGACGATGCCACATATCTAAGCCTTATAAGAGAGTGGCTTCGCGATGAATACAAAGTATCGATGGCAAATTCCGGTCTGCAGGCCATCAAATGGCTGGCGGGAAATAAGGTCGATCTTATCCTTCTCGACCACGAGATGCCTGTTACCACCGGCCCCCAGGTGCTCAGCATGCTCCGTGCGGATGAAGAGACAAAAAATATTCCGGTAATATTTCTTACCGGAAAGGGTGATAAAGAGAGCGTTATGCAGGTAGTGGCATTAAAGCCTGAGGGATATTTCCTAAAGAACGTTACAAAGCCGGAACTACTTGAAAAGCTGAGCGAGTTCTTCGCAAAAAGAGGATAGCTTATCTTATATCTTTTCTCAGGATTTTCTGTGAGAATTTGTTAAAGCCCGTGGTGAGGACTTCACCGGTGATACGTATCCGGATGTCATCATCACGGTTTATTATTTCATGACGGATAGATTCTATATCCGTGTAATCATTTCCTATTATTTTTTTAAACAGATAATTCGTCCTGTCATAGCCGCGGACGATCATGTTGTGGATGTTTTCCTTCTTAAAAATGAGAGAGTGCTTTACAAATGCGTCATCCGGGAATGTGAGGTGGATTATCTTGCTGTCAAAATTCCGGCTTTCAAAGCGATAACTGTAGGTATCGAAATAAACGCAGATAATGTAATCGAGTTTCTTCGCCATAAGAGGATAAACCGGGATGTTGTCGATTATGGCTCCGTCGTAGTATCTGGTTTTGTCGATCTTGACTGAGGTGTTATAAATGGGCATGCTTACGCTTGCTTTAAGATAGGGGCCGATCTTTTCCGGCTCTTCCTTTCTCAGATTCTTGTAAACAAGCTTCATATGAGTATAGTCGAGGAGAGATATATAGAAATTCATGTCAAAGCCTTTCGAGGGGTCGTAGATCTTTTTAATATCCTCCTGTATGATGCAGCTTCTTAATATCTGACTGATAAACAGACGATTGTCATCGATGCACAGCTCTTTCCACAATTCCTCTGCCTCGGCAAGCTTTCCCTGCTCAAAGGCATAGCCGTTAAGCACTCCGATGGAAGCGCAGCTCATGGAAGTGATCGCTTCCTTGGGAATGAAATTAGTTATAGCTTTTAAAACTCCTACTTCGTATGCGCCCTTTGCCATTCCGCCGGCAAGGACCACCCCGACTTTAACTCCCATCAGGAGCCTCCTTATCACAAGAAGATATTCGACCTTGACATCATAGCACAGTTCCTATCGACAATCAAAGAAAATATGTATCGAAGAAAATACTATTTTTAGCATAATACTACTTGACATATTATACTATGCGTAGTATAGTATAACGCGAAAGGAGGTATGCTGTGAAAAGGTGAATACAAACGGATGCGAAATGGGAGGATAGAAGATGGAAATACAGTTAAAGCGGGGACTGCTTGATGTATGTGTCCTTGCAGCTATCAAGAATGAGGATTCCTATGGATATCAGATAATTAAAGACATCAGTCCTTATGTTGAAATATCAGAGTCGACACTGTATCCGATCCTGAGGCGGCTTGAGAGCGGTGAGCTCCTTACGGTAAGAAGTGCCGAGCATAACGGCAGGCTCAGAAAGTACTATCACATCACTCAGGCGGGGCTTGACAGGATCGAAGCATTTAAAGAGGAGTGGAAAGAGATCATGATGATCTATAAATTCGTTACAAAGGAGGGCAGAGAAGATGAATAAAGAACAGCTTTTGAATGCCCTGAAGGAAAGGCTTGCGGGACTTCCCGATGAAGAATTAAAAAGATCGCTTGATTTTTATTCTGAGATGGTGGATGATCGTGTAGAAGACGGATTGTCGGAAGACGAAGCTGTCGCTGGCCTGGGAGAAGTCAAAGAGATATCCGACAGGATCCTCGAGGATATACCTCTTAAGAAGATCGTCAGCGAGAAAGTAAAGAAGATCAAACCCGAGAGAAAGCTTAAAGGCTGGGAGATCGCACTGATAGCGGCAGGCTCACCCATTTGGTTCCCGGTGGGGCTGGCTCTTGGCATCACTGCTGCTGTACTGGCACTTACATTTTATTTTGTTTTCTGGATACTGATCATTTGTTTTTACATTATCGATCTGTGTCTGGTGCTCGGCGGTATCTGCGGAGTGGTTATGGGAATCGCCGCATTTGCAAAAGGATTGGGACAATATGGATTCCTTCTTTTAGGTGCAGGCCTTTTCTGCGCAGGAGTATCGATCCCATTCTTTTTCCTGTGCAATATAATAGCAAAAGGTATGCTTAAGCTCAGTAAGAGCATAATCACCGGGATCAAATCCCTATTTGTACGCAATAAGAGAGATGCGGAGGCGGACAGAAGAAATGAAAGCAAAAATGAGTCCGGATTGAAAACCGCGGGCGATAAGGAAGAGGAACCGGCAGCGAAGATCGAAGACAAAACAGTAACCACAGGCGATAATAAGGAACAGCCGGTTATATAAAAGGAGAGGAAAGATGAAAGGAAAATATATAGCACTTATAGTAGCAGGGGGACTCATGGTAGGCGGAATCGGGATCGGTGCGGCAGCACTTGCAACCTCCGCGTTTAACATCGAGAACATGACCACCGAGGAGGAACAGATGGAAGAGACATTTAATATTTCGGAGAGCTTTAAGAATATCAGGGTAGAATCTGACAGCTGTAATGTGGAATACCACCACGCTACAGACGGGAAGGCCCGAGTGGATATTTCGGTTCCCAAGGGATTTGAGTATACCGCAGGTGTGGACAACGATACATTGAAGGTTACCGTCAGGGATGAGAGAACATGGAATTTAATGATCTTTTCATTCTCTAACCCCAAAGTGGATGTATATCTTCCCGGGAATGAATACGCAGATTTTTATACCGAAGGCAATTCGGGAAATGCTGTGGTTGAGAATGGATTTTTGTTTGATACCGCATATGTCAGCCAGACAAGCGGAAATATTAAGTTCAGCTCGGATGTAAAAGGAAATCTCGATCTCAGCGCAAAGAGCGGTAATGTGAACTGCGAGGATGTAAATGCCTCCAATACCAGGATCGAAGCCACAAGCGGAAATATCAAGGTGACCAATCTTAATACATCAGAGCTTAATGCCAAGAATACAAGCGGAAATATAATCTTTAACAATATCAAGGCTGAAAATGTCAAGATAGACGGAAACAGCGGAAACACTTCTGTAGAGAAAGCGCAGATCGCAAAGAACCTCATCAGTACCCGCACATCCGGAGGAACAAAGTTTGATGATGTAGTGGTGGGAGGAGAGCTTAACGCAAAGACTTCATCCGGAAACATCCATCTTACGGGATGTGATGCAGCGGTATTGGAGCTTAATGCTTCTTCGGGCCTCATAAGTGCAGAGCTTCTTACCAATAAGGAAATAACTGCACACAGCAGCTCGGGTATCGTTACGCTTCCGGGCGACGATGCGGGAGAAAAGAACGGCACTCTTCACGCTGAAACATCCAGCGGAAATATAAAAATCAAGGTTAAATAAATCTTTAAGTAAAATGGCATAAAAATCAAAGGAAAACGCAAGAAAAATTATGAAAGATTTTTCTTGCGTTTTTAAAGTCCTATGATAATATAGATATGTGCGCTCAAAAAAGGGTAGCGCTTGATCACGAATAATTTATGTTTTGTTTAGGAGGAAAAACGCAAATGGCAAAGAAGTGGGTTTACATGTTTAGCGAAGGCGACATGACCATGCGTAATCTTCTCGGTGGTAAGGGTGCTAACCTTGCCGAGATGACAGGCATCGGTCTTCCTGTTCCCCAGGGCTTTACTATCACAACTGAGGCTTGTACTCAGTATTACGAAGACGGTCGTAAGATCAACGACGAGATCATGGCTCAGACCATGGAGTATGTTAAAAAGATGGAGGAGCTTAACGGTAAGAAGTTTGGCGATCTCAAGAATCCTCTTCTTGTTTCCGTTCGTTCAGGTGCAAGAGCATCAATGCCCGGTATGATGGATACCATCCTCAACCTCGGACTTAATGATGAAGTTGTTGCAGCTATGATCGCAGGAAACCCCGATCCCGCTTTTGAGCGTTTTGTTTATGACTCTTACAGACGTTTCATCCAGATGTTCTCTGATGTCGTAATGGAAGTAGGTAAGAAGTATTTCGAGCAGCT